>NZ_JAECZB010000093.1:102271-121459 GCF_016056295.1 Atlanticothrix silvestris CENA357 | reverse complement strand
TTTCAAAAGTCATTTTTAATTTTACATTTTTAATTTTTAATTCCCATCAGGTTTTCCTGGTGTCTATTGCGCGGTGGAACCACGCTGAACCCTTCCCGAACTCAGAGGTGAAACGCTGTTGCGGCGACGATAGTTTAGGGGTAGCCCTACGCAAAAATAGCTCGATGCCAGGTCTGTTTATTCAAATCAAAAAGCCTCCTAGGTGAGTTACAGCTAGGAGGCTTTTTTATCTCTCTATACTAGATAGACAAATTATCAAAAATCGAACAAATCTAAGTAACTCTTATAGGTAGGCAAGGCAAGGGGGTTTACGCTTATTGAGTTAAATGTACCAGAAATTGCTATGCTAAGAGCCGAGACTACTTAATTTTGCAAACAATGCCTGCGTCTACAATTAGTCCCACAATCACCGCTTTTCCTTTGACGGCCGTAGTCGGTCAAGAAGCGATTAAATTAGCCTTACTGTTAGCAGCGGTCGATCCAGGTTTGGGAGGAGTGGCGATCGCAGGTCGTCGTGGTACGGCAAAATCAGTAATGGCTCGTGCTATTCATGCCTTACTACCACCCATCGAAGTTGTTCCAGGTTCCATCAGTAATTGCGACCCCACTCACCCAGAAGAATGGGATGACTATTTGTTGGCGGAGTATGCAGATAAAAATATTCAAGATGTTGCCACCGATATTATCCCTTCACCTTTTGTCCAAATTCCTCTGGGGGTGACAGAAGACCGACTTCTGGGTTCTGTGGATGTAGAAAAATCGGTACAACAAGGCGATACTATTTTTCAGCCTGGGTTACTAGCCACAGCTAACCGAGGCGTTTTGTATGTAGATGAAATTAATTTATTAGATGATCAAATATCAAATCAACTATTAACAGTATTATCTGAAGGACGCAACCAGATTGAAAGAGAAGGAATTAGTTTTCAGCATCCTTGTAAATCCTTATTCATCGCCACCTATAATCCAGAAGAAGGGGCTTTGCGCGAACATTTATTAGATAGAATTGCGATCGCTCTTTCTGCTGACGGTGTACTTGGCTTAGATCAAAGGGTAGCAGCAGTTGAGCAAGCGATCGCTTATTCCAGTTCTCCCCAAGATTTTCTTCAACATTACAGCGAAGACTTAGACGCTCTTAAAACTCAAATTATCCTGGCGCGGGAGTGGTTAAAGGAAGTGACCATTACCCGTGAACAAATCGCCTACTTAGTAGATGAAGCAATTCGCGGCAAAGTTCAAGGGCATCGTGCTGAATTATTTGCTGTGCGGGTTGCAAAAGCTGCTGCGGCTTTGGACGGACGGACAACAGTGAACGCTGAAGATTTGCGCCATGCTGTGGAATTAGTAATTGTGCCACGGGCAACAATTGTACAGACACCGCCCCCTGAACAACCACCACCACCACCTCCCCCTGCGCCACCAGAAAATCAAGACCAGTCAGAAGAAGAAGAACAAGAACAAGAAGAAGAACAAGAAGAACCAGAACAGCAAGAACCCCCCAGTATCCCCGAAGAATTTGTTTTTGATTCCGAAGGGGTGATTCTTGATGACAGTGTGCTTTATTTTGCTCAGATGGCGAAACGACAGGGCAAATCTGGTAGCCGTAGTATCATATTTTCTGAAGACCGGGGACGCTACATTAAACCTATGTTGCCCAAAGGAAAAGTGCGACGTATTGCAGTAGATGCCACCCTCAGAGCTGCTGCTCCCTATCAAAAAGCACGAAGAGAGAGAAACCCAGGTAGAAAAGTAATTGTGGAGCAAGGTGACATTCGTTCGAAGCGTTTGGTACGTAAAGCAGGAGCGTTGGTAGTATTTGTAGTAGATGCTTCCGGCTCAATGGCCCTCAACCGGATGCAGTCGGCTAAAGGTGCGGTAATGCAACTTTTAACGGAAGCTTATCAAAACCGCGACCAAGTAGCATTAATTCCTTTTCGAGGAGAACAGGCAGAGGTGTTATTGCCTCCCACGCGTTCTATTGCTTTAGCACGTAACCGCTTGGAAAGATTGCCCTGTGGTGGAGGTTCGCCATTAGCACATGGTTTAACCCAAGCTGTACGCGTCGGTCTAAATGCACAGATGAGTGGAGATATTGGGCAAGTCGTGATTGTAGCGATCACTGATGGACGGGGTAATATTCCCTTGGCACGTTCTTTAGGTGAACAGCTAGAACCAGGAGAAAAACCAGATATCAAAGCGGAACTACTAGAAATTGCCTCCAGAATCAGAGCTTTAGGGATGCAACTATTGGTAATTGATACTGAAAGTAAATTTGTTTCTACTGGTTTTGCGAAGGAATTATCACAAACAGCAGGAGGCAAGTATTATCATTTGCCAAAAGCTAGTGATAAAACCATTGCTGCCATGACCAGAGGTGCGATCGCTGATTTAAAATCTCGATAATTAGTCATTTGTCAGTTGTTAGCTGTTAGTTGCTACTGACCACTGACCACTGACCACTGACCACTGACCACTGACCACTGACCACTGACCACTAACTACGATCCTGTTGGCATCACCTGTGGTTGCAAATAACCCATCAAATCCTGAATTCCCTTTTGCAGATACCGTGTGACTGTCATAGGGCTAGTGCCAATATTTTTAGCAGCATCCTTGCGAGAAAGTTCCTTTAAAAATACCATTTCAACTGCCATGCGGGGCTTTTCTTCTAACATGCTGATTGCCCCTTGGAGTTGTTGCCGTTCTTCTTCTTGTAGCTGGAGAGCAATAGAACGAGGACAAGGAAGCGCCTCACCCAAGGTTATTTGGCAATCAACATAGTGAGCTGCGGTAGCATCCAAACTCAAAGGCATACGATTTTGCGCTGCTAGCTTTGTTTCTTGCCACTCTTGCAAAGACACATGTAGTATTTTGGCAATTTCCGCATCTTTGGGAGGACGACCCAAAGAAACTGATAATTCTTTGCGAATTCTTTGTCCCTCGTTGTACAATTCTTGCCAACGACGAGGAATTTTTAACAGCGTACTGCGATCGCGCAAAAAATGTAGCATCTCACCTCGAATATATGGCACAGCGAAGGAACTAAAAGCATATCCTTGGCTGGGATCGAAGCGCTCAATTGCTCTAATTAAACCAAAGTAACCAATTTGTTCTAAATCTTCATAAGGTTCATTACATTGATGGCTAAATTTATGAGCCATCTTTCGGACTAATCCAGTATGTAATTGTACAAGTTTATTACGAAGTTTAATAGAGGGATTTTGGTGGTATAAGTGCAATAACTCTATACCATCAATTCGCACAGAGGACTCACTTGTTGCCATATAAATTCCTTTGTTGTAACTCCTTTTCTTGAAAGAATGGAGCTGCGTATATTTCCTTCAAATCTGTAATTATTTTCCTTAGTAGAGCCAGATTAAACCATCGTCGTTTCACTGAACTTATGGGGGGTTCCACTCTGCCATTCAGTAATTACACGCATGATTTTGCTTTATTGTTTGTTACAGATTATTTTTGTTTTCTTGATAATAATTGATTGCAATATAATGTTTATCTTTTGCAACATAATCTAGCTATTTATGCTGAAAAATGCATGACTTACCTAAAAGCCATCTGTTATATTGACTAAAACACAGATTTGTATTGAATTAATACTGAAAAAACTAAGCAATCAGATCTCAACGAGTTACGACTATGATTTTTAGCCAAAAAGCTGCCCTCCAGATTTGGCAACTACATTAAATCTTTGGCTGTTAACCGCAAATATTGGTAAGAATGGAAGTAAATAGAACGTTTACCTGAAAAAATTGAAATATGAGCAACACCAGTAATTTTCGTGAAGCTATCCGTGAGGCTAAATCTCACGCCCTCGTTGGCCCAAACGTGATTGCCAACGCCCTCCCCTACGTCGGTGGTGGATTGGTGCTAACGGCATTAGGGACTTACGGCGGTTTGGGAGTTATCCGTACTAACCCCGAAATATTCTTTCCCACCTTCATCGGTGCGGTGATTGTAGAGTTAATTTTGTTCTTTGTTGCCCAAAATGTTGCCCAAAAAGGTAACAAGGGACTTGCACTACCCCTATTGGCAACCTACAGTCTCTTGTCTGGATATACTCTCAGTGGCTTAGTATTTGTCGCTTTGAGATCCCAAGGTGTTGGTATTCAGGGTATTGGGTTGGCTGCCCTTGGTTGTGGCGTTACCTTTATTGCTGCCCGTCAAATTGGTTCAAATCTCTCTGAACAAGATGGGATGGCTTTGACAAAAACCATCAATCTCGGTGTTATTGCCTTGGTAGTTGTGTGCCTCGCCCAATTCGGGTTTGCCATGTTTGGTGTTTACACGCCAAATTGGTTAGAAATTGCCATTTCAGGTTTAGGAGTATTTCTGTTTGTTGGGGTTTCTGTTGTAGATTTCTATATCTTGCCCCGCACTTATAGCGATGACCAATATCTGCCTGCTGCTTTATCGATGTACCTAACTTACATCAACTTGTTCGTCTTTATCTTGCGGTTGCTAATTGCCATAAATGGCCGTGATTAATCAACCATAGGCACAAGAAAAAATCTCAATAAACTTTTAATCGTGGTTAGCTATCAGCTACCACGGTTTTTTTACAACTAAAGCATTCTTAAAAAGCAGCAAACTGAATACTGCGAATTGCTTTCTCCATGCCTTCAATCGTTAACTCAGTTGACGACTAAAGTTATTAATAGTGATGGATAAAAGCACTCACTCTGAGGGGGCGACAAGAGTAGTCAAAGTATGACGGACAGGGGGATTCAAGTAAGATACCTTCTCAAAAAAAACGGTTCTTATTGACAGTAGTGTGCAGTTATTAGGCAGCTACTTAGAAGGGACAGTTTGGTGGTAAAAAAGAATGGTCTCGTCAAATTAACAAGACCACATAAATAAATGTTGCCTTCATTCTATCAAGAAATCCTAGAAAAGTACCTGAGTAATACACAATTAATTACTCTAAAAATGCTGGTATGGTTGCTACAAAGTCAGAAGCAAGTAAAAATAGAAAGATTGGCGGCTACCCTGCCTTTACCCATACAACAAAATAGCCGTCGTCGTCATTTACAAAGATTTCTCAACTCGAATGCGTTGAGTGTAGTGCTACTATGGTTTCCCATCATTGAAGAAATTTTATCACGCCTATTTAAACTTCGACAAAAAAAATCCACGACTTTTCGAGAAAAAAGACAAAAATTTCAACCCCTACATACAATTCCAATTTATCCAGGAGTCCGCAGATTTTATCTTCATGTTAATCTTACACAGAAGAAAGGTTTTGGTCGTTGTAATTTAGCGGTTTATTGGAAACGTAAATATCGTAGTCATCAAGAGCTAGAGCCTTGGTATTTATCAACTAATCTGCCCGATTTATCCACTGCACTCAAAATATATGCTCAACGTTTTGGGATTGAGGCTATGTTCCGTGATTGCAAAACAGGCGGTTATAATTTAGAAGGTTCTCAAGCGAATCCTGATAGAATGGTTCGCTTAATTTTATTGATTGCTTTAGCAATGACTTCTGCCTGGTTACAAGGTCAAAAAACTCAATTATCTAGACAACAATATTATGTTTGTCGTCCTTGTGAACAGAAAAGAAGTAAAAAAAGACATAGTGCTTTTTGGATAGGTTTATATGGGCAAAATTGGATAACTTCCCTGAATGAGTGTCAGGAATTAGTCTTGGATATGATGGCTGTCGTTCGCAATAAACAGGCATTTTATCATCAGGGTTTGAGGGCTATGCTGCTTATACAGCAACCACTTTAACTTCTTTGTCGCCCCCTCAATCACTATAGCAAAGAGCAAAAGTGCGATCGCATTAAACCAAAGTACCTCCAAACCTACACTTTGAGCAGTATTCTATGCGCGATCGCTATATAATGACGCAACGGGTTGAGTAGCGATGATTACTTAAATACTTCGGGCATACTTTCAATGTGAGAGATAGCACCAATGGAGATGCTTGACGGCAAACAAACATGTAATGCTAATGGAAAGCGATCGCTTGATTAATAGTCTAATCAACCTCATCATTCCACAGCTTGAAAAAACGGATTGAGATTACTAATTAATGTAGATAATACTTAGCTAAATTTCAGCTTTCTTAAAGCTATTGAGAAAGTTATCAGCGTAGCGAAAAGCGGATGCATAATCGTAAGCGGCAATAGCAATAGCTTGAAAAAAAACGTTTGTAGGGACTTCAACCTCTAAAAGTTTTTCGGTTAAAAGCACCAATTCCTCATCTGTTGCAGGTAAAGCTATATCTTGGTCATTACTTACAACTAACAAGTTACCATCTGTTGTAGGCAACGCCATCTCTTGATTGCATTCTGAATAATTAAAAATATGTTCTAGTAATGCTCTAGACATTTTCCACCTCCCCAAAAGCATAAGATGCAAAGCCTGCGATGAAATTTAACTGCTGCTCACGAGTTTGTAAATTGGCTGGAAGTTCAGTATCATTACAGCCGATTTCATGCAAAACCTCTAAACAATAAGCACTCAGTTGAGTGTATGTAGATCGCTCTAACTCTTTAACTAACAGTTTTGCTCTTTCCAGATTGACTCGGATCATCGGCATTGCGGGGCTAGTCATAAATGCACCCTAATAAACTGGATGATTGCAGTTTTGATCAGAAGTACAAATCAGCGTAACCGTGTTATTGCGGAATTTATGAAGACGTAACATAAGAGTATCAGCGCATTTGCGGTAAGGTATCTGTACCTCTGCTTGTTAGTCAACTCTCTAATCTCAACTTTTTAAAATTTTCTCTAAACGCGCTAAGTATTCCTACAAATCTAGCTGTTGCTAGATGCGGTAATTCTCTCAAAGGCTATAATTTACAACTGTTGAACCGAGAGATTTGCTTGTGGATGCCATATTAGAACGATCGCATGAACTCAAACAGGCCTTAGTTGATTTTGTTCTGGATGCAGAAGGTGAATTAGCACAAGCACTGGAAACCTATGCAGCAACACAGCTGCGCCGTGGTAGTGGAGATACTACACAGCAAGACTTAATCGTTGACCGTTTTATTACAGAAGGAAAAGTTGGCGAACAATCACCATTAGAGTTGTTTTTAGAAAGTCATCCAAATTTGACACAAAGCGATCGCAGCCTGATCGATAGCTGGCATCATAGTTTTATTGGCTTATTTGCTATTACCGAAATCCTACCCGATGGCTTTGATTTAAGGAATTGGCTTACAGATAAACACTACATTGTCAAGCCAAATAATATCCAAACATTACAGGCAATATCACGGTTAAAAGTAGGAGAAATCTTATTAACTCGAATTTCTCCCGTAACCGATACCTACTGGATGTTCTCTGGCCCTTACACAATTATGGGTAAATTAGGTAAGCCAAAACTTGCGGTTGCAATTGGAAATTTCAAAGAAAACTATAAAAACAATCTTTATAGTGATGCCCCAGAATTATTAGAAGAAGCTTGGCAGTCAGTAGTACAATATCATCAGCAATTTATTGACTTTTTTGGTAGTGATGAAATCACACTGCCGGGATACCAACTGAATAAAAAAATAGCTGAATTCCAAGAAATAATTACTGAGAAACGCTTGGCAGAAGCGGGAATTGATACTTCCAAATCTCTAGCCGAAATGGCAGCAGAAGCTGGTGTGGAAGAAGAAGAAATGAAAGCAGCCGCAAAAGAAGCTGGTGCTGATGCAAACGTAGTGTCTCAAATGTTTAAAGGTAATAGCAAAATGGTTATGCCAAAGGTTGATTTACCTGCTGAACTGAAGAAAGCAGAACAGGTAACAACTTTTTCTCACCCTCGTTGGGGACAAATGTTTTTGCCAACATACAGTAAGATGCAAACCATTTTATCTGCTGATGATTGGCAAAGCGTTGAAGGTGCTGAAAAGCTAATTCGTTACTATCTTGAAGATAAAAGTATTAATGCTTTTATCTGGCACAGATTAGCCGACCAGTACCCAACGCAATTAGAAAAGATGTTGCAAAAAGTTTTGCAACGTCCGGAGTTTAGCCTCGCCAGTGATTTAGATCCGCTTTTAGAAGAATTTAACAAACCAATCAAACCAGAGTTACCAGATATTGCTAGTGTCCCCATCCATCTGCACAATTTATTTCAAGAAGCAGTAACAGAAGTGAATAAAACTAAGACCAAGAGTAAAGTGCAAAAAAAGCTAGCCAAGGGATTTCAATGAAATTAGTAGATACAAATAGTAAACTATCTCTCATGGTTATTTCTTGAGTTTAAGCAAGAATCTATGCGTGATTCACAGGCTTTGACTATTACGCTAGTAGTTATAGTATCTATTATTGCAACGGCAATTGGTGTTCAAAATTTTGAAAGATTTTTAAATACCATGTGTTTAATAGATACTATGCCTACCATTAATAAAGGTTGTAAGTAGTCAAACTTTTTACTTAGTTTGAGGTTGAGTTGCCACTGTTAATACTTGTGGTGGTGTAGCATCTGGCGGATAAAGAAAGTCTACTTCTACTAATCTGCGATCGCCTGATTTCATATTGAGTAAAATCAACGGTTCTCCAGGTTGCCCTCGTTTTTGTACTAAATGCATAAACTTGGTTTGTGACTTACCTTGATCATTTTTATAACGTACCCGTACAGTTCCCCTAAAGAAGGTTTGACGGGCTGGTGTACTGAAAAAGCGCAGTCCTGGTTTCACTAACTGATCTTCCTTAAGTGGCGTTTGCATAGATACACTCACAGATTGCAAATTTTGAGTATTGTTGTACAACGGCAATTTAAGACTGTATTGAATACCATAATTGCCATGAGCGCGATATGCAGTATCAGGATAGCGTACTAGCATGTTTGCACTCTGAATCTGATTAGTTCCTAAAGTACCACCATGCAATGTATCAATAGCATAAGAAAACACTTGACCAGGTTGGGGAATAGTTAAATATCTAGTTTTAGGAGTATCTGTTACTAAAGCTCTCCATTGAGTACCACTAGCGACTCCCGCCACACGCCCATAAATTCTGGGCTTACCAGTTTCTTCTAAAGGAGTAGGAGTTTTATCTCGTGGCCCAGATAAATCACCACTCTCCAGTAAAGTTTGCCATTCTTTCACAGAAGGCGCACGCTCACCACCATCAGTATTCATCTTGGCAAACATCGCCATACTAGCTGCATAGACTGTGCCATTACTCCGCAGTCGCATCAACGTAGATCGACCATTTAAAGGTGGTGTTAGACCTTTAACTGGAATTGGCAGATTGAGTAACATCTGACTTTGCCCTGGTGGAATCTCAATTTGGGCAGGGAAAATGTTTTGTCGCCGTCCTCTGAGGACATCAGACATGACGCGATCGCCTGGGCCAGCGTAAACTGTACCTAAAGTATTTCGACTTAAAGATGGCAAATCAATAAACGGTGCGTCTGGTTGACTTAAATAACTCGCTGCCTGCAAAATATTGATTTTCACTGGTGTAGAGCCAGGATTATGCACAATTATTCCTAAATATAGTGACCGTAAATCCTCTGGTGGTTCTGCCCTGGCAATATGGTGGGCAAAAACATCAAATCGCCCCCGAAAAGGAAAATTCAAATGCGCCGTGGGCACTTTTTTTCCAGTTGGTGGAAAAGTAGAAAGTAAAATCCCCTCTTTCAAGACCAATTCTGGACTATTGCTATTAAAAGTCGGGATGTTATTTAACTGGCCAGGTAAAGGGCGAACTTGTTGTGGTTGCACCACTTCTTCAGGTGGTGGTGTAGGAGGAGTTGATTGCGCGAGCAGTAAATTTAGTAACAATGGAAACATATACTTAGATATTTGGTTCACCTAAAAGACGCAGGCAATTTTATGAAAGTGCCAGCCTGTTAATAATTAATACAAAATCAGCCATAATTACTGCCAAATTTTCTGGAGTTAAAACTGGAACGTGAACAAAAATGCAATGTGCTGTGAGTTGTTTTTGTTGCAGGTACTCTAACACTGAATAATAAAGACCTTCGCAAACAAATTTACCGCAGTCATGGCTAATCTCAGTTGCGATCACTCCCCAGATTAATTTTTCTACATCAACAGTTGTTTGTAAAATACTTTCTTTACAACTGGCACTGACTTCTACACTTAATTTTTTCCGGCTTGCAGCCATGCCACAACAGATAATGTAATCTGGCTGGAATTCATCAATTTTTTGAATCACTCGCAAACTAGCAAGCTGCACATCTACAGGTAACTGGTGTAAAAAAGTTAAGCCATGGGGGATAGAATTAAGTTGAGTGACTTCTAATAATAAGTCATTAGAAGAATTTGACTGTTGATCTTTGAGCCAAATGTCAAAAGAAGTTAATAGTATTCTTTTCGCCATAAGAAATATTATTTAGAATAGAAAAACCCTCCACAATTAATTTACAAGGAGCAGGTCAATGCCAATTATTGCGGTCGTAGATTACGAGATGGGAAATTTACACTCAGTCTGCAAAGGCTTAGAAAAAGCTGGAGCAACTACTAAGATTACTCATTCTGCTAAAGAATTGGCACAGGCAGATGCAGTCGTTTTGCCAGGAGTAGGAGCATTTGATCCAGCAGTGCAACATCTGCGAGCGCGTGATTTAGAGCAACCGATTAAAGACACAATCGCATCTGGTAAGCCCTTTTTAGGAATCTGTTTGGGCCTGCAAATTCTTTTTGAATCAAGTGCAGAAGGTAATCAACCAGGACTGGGAATTATTAAAGGAAAAGTACAACGGTTTCGACCAGAACCGGGAATTACAATTCCCCACATGGGTTGGAATCAACTGGAAGTAACTCAACCAAAAAGTATTTTGTGGGAGCATTTACCAGCTCAACCTTGGGTTTATTTTGTTCACTCTTATTATGTTGATCCAATTGATCCGCAAGTTCGGGCTGCAACTGTTACCCACGGTACTCAGACTATCACAGCAGCGATCGCTCACGAAAATTTGATGGCAGTTCAATTTCACCCAGAAAAATCCTCTAATATAGGATTGCAAATCTTGTCTAATTTTGTTGCTCAAGTACGGGAAAAAATCGCTGCCTAATCATGTTTTGTCAGTTGTCAATTGTCAGTTGTCAGTTGTCAGCTTTTGAATCTTTTCTACTAACCACTGACTAATGACTTTAAGAATCTACGGCAATCGCCAGATTAAAACTTTACCGGGACAAGAAACCAGACCCACTAGTTCGCGGGTAAGAGAGGCAGTTTTTAATATTTGGCAGGGTAGTATTGCAGGTTGTCGTTGGCTGGATCTGTGTGCTGGTACTGGTTCAATGGGCGCAGAGGCTTTGTGTAGAGGAGCCAGCTTAGTAGTGGGAATTGAACAATCAAGCCGAGCCTGTGCAACTATTCAACAAAATTGGCAGCAGGTAGCTCATGCTGAGCAAGAATGGCGGGTGTTGCGAGGAAATGTTGTCCAGCAGTTAAAAAGCTTAGCCGGAAAGCAATTTGACAAAATTTACTTTGATCCACCTTATGCGAGTGGATTGTATCAGCCAGTCTTAGAAGCGATCGCTGACTATGATTTATTAGATATTAGCGGTGAACTAGCAGCAGAACATAATCCCCAAGCTTGGACACCTCCAATCATTGCAACTTGGGAAATTTGCCGCCAAAAGGTTTACGGTAACACAGCACTGACTTTCTACAGAATTGTGGATGAAGGGAATGAAGCCGAAAGTGTACGTTGAAACATCAATTTCAATGATGAAGAAAGATGAGGCAATTAGCCAAATACGAAAAGTTTGTCACACGATTTCTGAAGAGTAACGCACATTTGTCAAGCACAATGAACAGCTTAGTCTCTCAGATGCTGATAAAACAATGGCTTTAAGCTTGTAAAGAAAGATGTGACTAATAGAGAGAATTACAAGATGAGGAAGATGAGTCAAGAAAATTCTTTAAAAAATCCTCATCTTCCTCTACTCAGCACAA
This sequence comes from Atlanticothrix silvestris CENA357, assembly GCF_016056295.1. Classification (GTDB taxonomy): domain Bacteria; phylum Cyanobacteriota; class Cyanobacteriia; order Cyanobacteriales; family Nostocaceae; genus Atlanticothrix; species Atlanticothrix silvestris. The sequence continues at coordinate 109,564 of NZ_JAECZB010000093.1, read as the reverse complement.
GCTAACGCCACGTTACGCTAACAGCACTCAGAACTCTTAACCCCCCAACTCGTTGGGGCGCTTATATTGCTTATAGGCAGCGTAAAATAGCCCAGCGAGGGTAACTACAATTAGACCAAGGACAATACCTGATAGCAGGGGTTCAACCATTTTAAATCTCCTGTTTGCAATTATTCAAGATTCATATCTCGCTTTTGATTTTACCAAATTGGGGATGAATCCCCCTCCCAACGCCGTTTTTGAACAACAACTGTTTATAAAAAAACTGTAATTTGTGCTTGCAGACACAATCAAGAACTTTTAAGCTATGTGTAGGAAATAAAAAATTCTTAGCAAACCTCAACTTCCACAGCAAACCTTTTGGATAACCAGATTACCAAACCTGAAACTTTGATTCAGCGGATCGCTTTGTTGGCTTTGGCGATACTGCTAGCAGTCCCTTTGGGCATTTTTGGTCTTCAGATAGTTCGAGCTTCTGATCCATACGTCAAAAGTGTGCTTTCTCTCACAGGAGACCCAATTCAAGGACATGCTATCTTTCAAATTAATTGTGCTGGTTGTCATGGACTGGAAGCAGATGGACGAGTAGGCCCTAGTTTGCAAGCTGTCTCAAAGCATAAATCCCGGTATGGATTGATTCACCAAGTTATTAGCGGCGAAACGCCACCTATGCCTAAATTCCAGCCTAGTACCCAAGAAATGGCAGATCTTTTGAGCTATTTGGAGACTTTATAGGTTTCAATTCTAATAAGCTAATCGTCATTCATTTTTTTAGAATATTTCACTTGCAGTAAAGGCTACCCTACGGTAAGTTTCTCTATGGGATGCTACACGAACGCGAACAGTCCTAGTTCTATACAATTTGAATGCTCATTAGCTGTTCACTGAAGTCCTTTATTAAACAGTTTGTATAGAACTTAGCTTACTTTCTTTAAATAAAAATTAAATATAAAAAAATATTATGGCAATATTTACTACATACCTTTGTGTGATAAAGGGCTAAATTGAGATTTCTATAAAATTTGTCCAAATCACATCAAAAGCAGTATAAAATGTATCCTTTGATAGAAGGAAGAGTTACATCTAAACCCCTAGGATGCCTTTAAAGCTTAGATATTGCGTGCATTGATGAGAATTTGCAATACAAAGATAAGGATGGTATTTTTATGCAACGAATTTTATCAAGTTTAAAGCAAGCATTGCCTCTTAAGATTTTGGTTTTAGTGTTAATGATTTTTGTTAGCTTGTCGGGTTTATTTATTGTTACTCAACCGCCTAGCTATGCAACAACACTTGAAGAATTAAAATTAATACCCCAAGATCAAAGACTAACACCTCAAGAAAAGATTGACCGTGCTTACGAATATAACCGAGCAGCTGGTATGCGAGCAGAAGAGCGACAAGAGGCTTATGAGCAAGCATTAAAAGACGGTGAAAGTCTTGAAACTATGGAAAAGGCTTACGAAAGAAATTTAAAAGCTGAAAGAAAAGAAAATTCTCAGCCAAATTTACTTGACAAAGCTGGAGAAATAGTTGAGAAAGTGACGGGTAATTAGAAAATAGTAAAAACATAGGGCTACAAGGAAGAAGGAATAATTTACTTACTCTTCCTTGTCTTTTTTTAATCCTCATGTATTGATTAATATATAGCTATAACAGTGAATATAAAACAGGTTTAAAAGTCTTCTGATATCAGGATTTTAGAATCATACCCTCAAGTACCTCACAACATCTATAATCTACTCTAATTCATCAGCTATTGCAGAATTAGCAGCTTTTTTTTTACTACTAATTTTACGCTCATACAATTTCATTAAAGGAGTAGCAGTAATTCCATGTAAAACTACAGAAATTATAATCGTGGTATAAGTTATCCAAGCAATTTTTTCAGCGGCTGCGCCTTCTAATCCGTGGCCGAAAGCATAGGCAAGATAATATAAAGATCCAACACCACGAATGCCAAACCAGCCAAATAATAAGCGAGCTATTGGATGTAATTTTCGACGGTAGGAGTCTAAAGGACGCTTACTGATTGTACTAATCCAAACTCCTAACGGGCGAATGATTAAAAACAACGAAATTGCCACTAATAAAGATTGCGTAGCAAACTTGAGCATTGGCTCAAATAATAATATTGATCCCAATAATAAAATTGTTCCTACTTCTAAAAGTTTTTCAAGCCGTTCAATAAATTCTAATTGTGCTAGTGGTTTTTCAGAATTCCTGTAACTACGTTGTACAACTAAACCAGCAACAAACACTGCCAAAAACCCATAGCCATTAACAACTTCTGTTAATGAGTAAGTTATTAAAATTATGCTGATGGCAACAAAATCTTCCATCAATGCATCAGCAGAACGATGCTTTTGGATTTTTTGATCAATCAAAACTATTGTTTTGGGAACAACAATTCCCATAATAATACCAGCGGCGATCGCCCAAATTAAATCAACTGTAATCCAATATGTTAACCAGTTACCCCAATCATTATCTTTTAAGGCATAAATGCCAAAATAAACAAAGGGAAAAGCTAAAGCATCATTTAACCCACCTTCAGAAGTTAGCCCAAAGCGTAGCTCATCTTGATCATTTGTATCAATCAGTTGAACTTCTGAAGCTAATACTGGATCTGTTGGTGCCAAAACTGCTCCTAATAAAATAGCTTCTCCCCAACTCATACCTAAAAACAATTTACCCACAACAGCTAAAGCAAAAATAGAAATTGGCATTAAAAATACAATTAGTCGTGCTGTAATATTCCATGCATCCAACCTGAGTGGACGAGTAATTTTTAAGCCGCAGCTAAATACTGAAATAATCACTACAAATTCTGTTAGCCTTTCTAGTAATTCGGCATTGAATACTTCATCTTGACGTAATTGAATCAGTCCGAAGCCATAGGGCCCTAAAAAAATACCAACCACTAGATAGATAATGGCAAAAGAAAGAGGTAAGCGAGAAATCCAGCCTGACCCTAATGTGACTGCTAGCAAAAGCAGACCAATCACAAATAAGTCAATAATGTAAACATCTACCATAGAGATTGTGATAAAAATATAGATAACACTTTGTAAGTTTAGTTATGGCAGCTTTTGTTATAAATAACCTATAGATAGATTTTATTAATTAATTTTAAATTTATTTATACCTCTGCTAATTGAGTAGCAATTATCTTAACTGTGATAAATTTGGAACTGCTGTTAGATAATTAAAATTTTGTCATAAATTTATGATATTTGGCGGTGTATACTTCCCAAGCAATAAGTACCATAGATAACTTCTTCATTTATTTCTGAGAATTGGCGATCGCTTCATACATCTTTACAAACCTACTTTGCTGCGGAAAAACTGTGACGTAAGTACGTTCCTATAATGTTGTTGATTTATAAGGTAATCTGGACACTTCGCCAGGACAAATTATTAAGAGTGCCTATTACATTGTTTAAAGTTATGTAGCCTTTTGAGTACAGGCTATGAGCCACTGCGGTAAACTATGCCTTGATTATGATTCTTTCGCAGAGAAGAACACTCGAAAGGAGCCGTTTTTTCAATGTCTCATACCGTAAAAATCTACGATACCTGCATTGGTTGCACCCAATGCGTCCGCGCTTGCCCTACTGACGTGCTAGAGATGGTTCCTTGGGATGGCTGCAAGGCTGCTCAAATTGCCTCCTCACCCCGCACAGAAGACTGCGTAGGATGCAAGCGTTGTGAAACTGCTTGCCCCACCGACTTTTTGAGCATCCGGGTTTACCTAGGAGCTGAAACAACTCGCAGTATGGGTCTAGCTTACTGAGGAATTTTCTCTAAAATTTCTCACTTGGTTCACAATTAAGTGTCTCCATAGCAAGCTCCTTTAGGATTGTAGGGTGGATACTACCCACCCTACTAATATTGTCTTTTTAGTCTAAAAGCTCAGAAACCATAACAATACCTAGTAGTAGAGGAGCAACTTGCTCCTTTTTTCTTTGTCAAAACCGCACCTTTATGCCGGCAACTATACTGGATTTAATAATCCTGCAACTGGAGTGGTGTGAGTAATGTGTGGAATCGTTGGGTATATAGGCACTCAAGCGGCAACAGAAATTTTACTGGCTGGTCTAGAAAAACTGGAATATAGAGGTTATGATTCTGCTGGAATCGCTACTGTTTGGGAAGGTGAGGTGAATTGTGTCCGGGCAAAGGGCAAACTCCATAACTTGCGTTCTAAACTTGAACAACTAGAAAACCCTGCTCAAATTGGAATTGGTCATACTCGCTGGGCGACTCATGGTAAGCCAGAAGAGTACAATGCCCATCCTCACTTGGATACGGCGATGCGGGTAGCGGTAGTACAAAATGGTATTATCGAAAACTACCGCGAGTTACGCGAGGAACTAAAACAGAAAGGACATGAGTTTCGTTCTGAAACTGATACAGAGGTTATTCCCCACCTCATAGCGGAATTTTTAAAGAATCTTCCCGCCTCATCTTCATCATCTCCCTTTTTAGACGCAGTTCGCCAAGCTGTTAATTACCTTAAAGGAGCATTTGCGATCGCAGTTATTTGTGCTGATTATCCTGACGAATTAATTGTAGTTCGTCAACAAGCACCCTTAGTAATCGGTTTTGGTCAAGGAGAGTTTTTCTGTGCATCTGACACACCAGCAATAGTTGCTTACACCCGTGCAGTGTTACCTCTAGAAAATGGCGAAATTGCCCGCCTCACACCTTTAGGCGTTGAAATTTACAATTTTGCTGGCGATAGACTTAAAAAACAACCCCGGATGCTCAACTTGAGTCCCACGATGGTAGAAAAGCAGGGATTCAAGCACTTCATGCTCAAAGAAATTTACGAGCAACCGGGAGTAGTACGAGCTAGTTTAGAAGCTTACTTTACTAATATAGAAGAATCTAGTGAATCACCCATTAATTTAGGTTTACCTAGAGAATTTTACGCAGATTTAGCACAAATTCAGATCGTCGCCTGTGGTACTAGTTGGCACGCAGCATTAGTAGGAAAATATCTACTTGAACAGTTAGCAGGAATTTCGACCCAGGTACACTATGCTTCGGAATATCGTTATGCACCATCACCTCTAACACCTAATACATTAATCATTGGTGTTACTCAATCAGGTGAAACTGCCGATACCCTAGCAGCTTTGGCAATGGAGAAAGAACGTCGCCAAGGACAAGAACCCCAATATCAAGCACGACTATTAGGCATTACCAATCGTCCCGAAAGCAGCCTGGGTCTTATGGTTCCCCATATCATCAATACCTTAGCAGGAATTGAAATTGGGGTAGCAGCAACCAAAACTTTTATTGCTCAACTGATGGCATTTTATGCTTTAGCCTTAGATTTAGCTGCTCATCGTCAGACAGTTCCCTTAGAAAAATTAGTAGAAATTATTAACGGGTTACGGCAAATACCAAAAGAAATTGAAGCAACTTTAGAAGCTCAAGAAAGTCTAACTGAACATTTAGCCCACGACTTTGCCGAAACCAAAGATTTCATCTTTTTAGGAAGGGGAATTAACTTCCCCATAGCTTTGGAAGGAGCATTGAAATTAAAAGAAATCAGCTATATTCATGCTGAAGGTTATCCAGCTGGGGAAATGAAGCATGGCCCTATTGCCTTATTAGATGCGAAAGTACCAGTAGTTGCGATCGCAATTCCTGGTAGTGTTTACGAAAAAGTTATTTCTAATGCTCAAGAAGCCAAAGCTAGAGATTCTCGGTTAATTGGCGTGACTCCCGTCAACGATGGCGAAGCGGCGGAAATATTTAATGATTTGCTCCCTGTGTCATCAGTGGATGAACTATTATCACCCATCCTCACAGTCGTACCATTGCAACTATTGGCTTATCACATCGCCGCCCGTCGCGGTTTGGATGTTGACCAGCCCAGAAATTTAGCTAAGTCTGTAACGGTAGAATAGGCTATTAATAGAGGTAGTAGCTGTTGTGGAGAAATAATAAAGTTGCACAGCAATAAAAAAGTTGTATACACGTTTAAACGCTACTACCAGCCAATGTGCAATTTCTCATGATCTTTTGAAGACTACCTCAAAAATACCTTTTATTAGAGTTTACGCCATGATACAGACAACTACAGAGCGTCTATACTCTTTTGAAGAATATCTTGCTTATGACGATGGTACTGATAACCGTTATGAACTGGTGGACGGGAAACTAGAACTTATGAATCCACCAACTTTTAGACATTTGCTGATTTCTAAATTCATTGAACTGAGATTTGACACAGAAATCAAGCGCTTGAGTTTACCTTGGCTATGTTTTAGAGAAGCGGGGGTAAGAACAGGATGGCGGAAGTCAAGATTAGCTGATGTTTATGTTGTAACAGCTGAACAAGTGATGGAAGTCCTTGATGAGTCGGCTGTTTGTCAGTCTGCGCCGATATTAGTAGTGGAAGTTGTCAGTCCTGATTCAGTGAAGCGCGATTATCGCTATAAACGTTCTGAATATGCAGCGTTGGAGATTCCTGAGTATTGGATTGTAGACCCTATAGAGTCAAAAATTACAATTTTATTGTTGTCAGAAGGATTGTACGAGGAAAAAGAGTTTAGCGAAAACCAGCAAATTGTGTCTGCAACTTTTCCTGAAATTGTGCTGACAGTTGAACAAGTATTAGCTGCGGGTAATGTTGGTTAGAAAATACGCGATCGCAGTTCCTGGTAGTGTATATGAAAAGGTGATTTCTAACTCCCAAGAAGCCAAAGCCAGAGATTCTCGCTTAATTGGCGTGACTCCCGTTAACGATGGCGAAGCCGGGGAAATATTTAATGACCTTCTTCCCATTTCTGATGTGGAAGAATTACTTTCTCCAATTTTGACAGTAATACCTTTGCAATTATTGGCTTATCATATTGCCGCCCGTCGCGGTTTGGATGTTGACCAGCCTCGTAATCTTGCCAAATCAGTGACTGTGGAATAAATAGATACGAATATTTCAGTAAGTATTTGTAGAGTAGATGAGATAATTTCTAGATGTGTCTATACATATCACATCTAGAAATGTTTTTTGGGCATCATCTACAGTAATGCTGTGTTTATCTCGCCAGCAGGGATTTGTCAGATGGTAATGTCACCTTATCTAACCACATATCAATTTTGATAGCAAATCTATCCCATCTCCAATATATTCAGAATCTTGGTATTCGTTAATCCATTGAGAAAGATTAATGACTACACTATGAGTTTTTTTGTCGATTTTATTCAGCGCATCTGCGGCTCTAGAACGCACATTAGATTCTGAATCTTTAATGAGTTCTAGTAAGCCAGGAATTG
>NZ_JAECZB010000093.1:101943-102171 GCF_016056295.1 Atlanticothrix silvestris CENA357 | reverse complement strand
AGAACGCACATTAGATTCTGAATCTTTAATGAGTTCTAGTAAGCCAGGAATTGCTTTTTCTGTACCTATTTCACCTAACGCATTTGCGGCACTAGAACGCACATCAGGTTCTGAATCTTTGATGAGTTCTAGTAAGCCAGGAATTGCTTTTTCTGTACCTATTTGAACTAACACATTTGCGGCACTAGAACGCACATCAGGTTCTGAATCTTTGATGAGTTCTAGTAA
>NZ_JAECZB010000093.1:0-101843 GCF_016056295.1 Atlanticothrix silvestris CENA357 | reverse complement strand
GCCAGGAATTGCTTTTTCTGTACCTATTTGAACTAACACATATTGGGGAAAAAACTTTACTTCATCATCTAAATCTTTTATGAGTGCCAGTAAGCCAGGAATTGCTGCTTCTGAACCTATTGTTATCAGAGCGACCGTGGCACTAACACGCACATCATATTCTGAGTCTTTGATGAGTTCTAGTAAGCCAGGAATTGCTGCTTCTGTACCTATTTGACCTAACGCATCTGCGGTACTAGACCGCACATTAGATTCTGAGTCTTTGAGGAGTTCTAGTAATCTATCAACTGCCGCCTCTTTATCTCCTAATGCAGCACAATATTCTTGAAATCTTACTTCTTCTATTTGTGCCTTTTTCTCTTTTAGCAATTGCAAAGCTTGAGCTTGAAAAGCTGTTTCGTTCAGGCTACACAAAATTTGGAATACTTGTGATTTAACTCTAGAACTCACTTGCAAAGAATCGCTAACTTCAAGATTTAGTAAATCTTGTAAAATTTCTTTAGCTGGAGAATTTTTTGCATTTTTTAAATTTTTGATATCTTCAGCAAGACAATTCCCAGCAAAGAATAAGTCACGATGCAACCATTTTTCATATTTACTATTTCTGTTAAGGACTCTTCTAATAGCTGTAGCTGCTTTGTTTGGTGCTTGCTGAGTAATCAATAACAGTAAAACCTCCCGCCAATGAGGGTCATGGAGATGCCGATCAATATACTGTAAAATAATATCAAAATCGTCTTGATCATCTGCTTGATAATTAATCTCTCTAGCACACAGATATTCTTGAAAGGTTTTATGCACAAAAGCATAGCAATCTTGGCCTTGTTCATTAAGCAGTCCAGTACGTTCCTGAATCAAACTTAAAAAACGTTTCGCTTTTTCTTCTGCTTTATAAAGCTCAATTTCTTTCAAAGATTTGATTTCTCTTTTTAATTGGTCAAGCAAATCTTCACAAGCAATTAGTGTTCCTCCTTCTTTATCTGCTGTACTACCTTGTCCATGAATCCAAAAGGCTATTTTTTGCATTAAAAATAGCAAATCTTCAATATCAATATCTTGTAAGAAATGGTTGACGTTAATTTCTTTATTCGCATCCCAAGAAGTTAAGAGAGTTTCTACGGCTTTCTCATAAAGTTTGTGACGACCTTTAGGTAAAACTGCTTGATAGCGATGAATCAGAGCAATAATAGTCAACAGCAAAGGGTTACGCGCTAGTAATTTGAGACGATCATTTTTATCTAATGCCTCTCGTAAAGTTGTTTTACGTCGTTCTGCTTCTGATTTATCCTGAATACGGCTGTCATACCAACAGTTAATAAACTTTTCTATTTTCTCATCATCAAAAGCTAAAAGTTCGTAATGGGCAAACTCTTGAGTATTAAAAAAATCAGGTTTATAGCCAGCAAAACGAGAGGTAATAACTGCACAATTTTTCGGAAAATGCCCTAAAAAATTCTCAATTTTCCGCACTACCTCATATCGTTTATTTTCTTGAGCAATTTCATCCAAACCATCAAAAAAGATAAAAGTGCGTCCATCTTCTAACCAATATTCAAAAAAACCGACAGGTAAGGTTTTAACACATAGATTTTTTTCAACAAATTGCTTAACATATTCAATAACGCTAGTATTTTCTTGCCTAGCAAAATCTCGTATAGGAATTACAAGAGGTAAATAGTCTGCTGCTGCTGTTATATTCAGTTGTTCAATTTGCTTCTGAGCTATCATCACTACAAAATAACTCAGTAAAGTAGTTTTTCCAGAACCGGGCGCACCTAAAAGCACAAACTTTTGGCAGTTGCTTTGACTTAAAATTTGGGAAGCTAACAATTTTCTCCCAGAGGAGTTGCGTAAAGCACGCTGTCTTTGTTCCCAAAGTAATTGTTGCTGACTTTGACTCAAATTGGATGATAACAACTCTGTTTCGATGCTGGAGTTAAAATTATTTATATCCTTGTGGTTATCCTCCTGCACTTCTGGTAACACAAAAATATTGACTAGCTTCTCCGATTTTTCTACTTCTTGTCCTGGTACAGCAATCCCAGCAAATTTAACATCATCAAACCAATTTACTAACTGCTGACAATAGTTTTCTTTAGCAATCTGAAACCTTATACAATTATCTGTATTTTGAAAATAAGTTGTAACAAAAACCTTCATCCATGAATAAACATAGTCAATTTTAATTTCTTTGATTTTTGAGTCAGCTAAAGCTGCTTTTTTGAACACTTCAACTAAATAATCTAAATCAGGCTTTCCTTCATCTTTTAAAGGCTTCTGTAGCTCGGACAATCCTTGTTCTTTAAAAAAATTACATAAAAATTTTGGTATAAAGTCTGGTGGGCAAGAAGAAAATAATCGGTTTTCCTGATTACAAGCTTTTATAGTTGCAGTTTTAATAGCCTTATCTAAATCACTAGGGTTAAGCCTGCTCGTAACACCACTCAGCAACGCTTTAGAAACTTCTACTGTTACTAATTCTCCCACCCATGCACCAATCATTGCACCAATCATTATTATGGTCTCCACATAATTGATTTAAATGAATAAGTATAGATTTTAGATTCTAGATTGATACTAGCACTAGCAGTATATCTACGATAGTAGTTAGGCTTACGTAAATTTTTTCTGATTTTCGGCTTTTTGCAAGCCTTGTATCCTTTACTGTCGGACAGCGATCGCTCTTGCAATTAAAAGCACAGCCTGTATACTGGGCTTTTGTTAGTGCTAAATTTACAGAATTTATTGGTTTTTAAATAAATAAAAAATTAGCCCTGTCTACTACTACTTTTTCCAGAAATCTTTGCGATGATTTTTCCCATTGCTCAATCTGGTTTTCTAGTTTTACTTGGCGATCGCACTTTCGGGAAACTTCCAAAGCAATCGTTTAAATCCGAATTTGCAGATATTTCCAAGGATGGCGTAATTAATCTGGCCCAAAATTCTAGGCTTCGTATTTGGATACCAGTAAATCAAGTACGTTTGGTTTATCCATTAGCAGGTAAGTCTCTGAGAATTGGCAAGCATAAAATTCGTTTGGGTATTCCTGACATCTATTTGCTTCAACCTGCAAAGCAATTGCGATCGCGCATTTTGGTATCAAAGAAAGTTCAACACCATGACCACATAAATCGCCAAATGAACTTTTAAATCTGCTATACTCTCTGATTGCTATTATTAAAAAAGGCTTGGTAATAATTAAATTTATGGTTATCAATTTCTCCTCCGTAACGCTACCTCAATCTGAAAATCTAAAGTTACATATCCTAGTAGAACGTAATAGTGAAGGAAATGTAATAGCTTCTGTCTTAGAATTTCCTAATACTCAGGTTGAAGCATCTACTCAAGAACAAGCTGTAGAAGAATTGAAAAAACTTTTGTCAACTCGTCTTGAGAAAATAGAAATTATTCCAGTAGAAATTCAATTACCTCAAAGCGAAGCAGAAAATCCCTGGATGAAGTTTGCGGGTGTGTTTAAAGATGACGCAGATTTTGCGGAAATTGCGGATAATCTGAGAGCAGAACGTAACATAATAGATGAAGATTAACAGGCTGAGGTTTCTAGCCAGCTTGAGAAAAAAGTATGAGTCTTTATATACTTGACACAGACCATGTTTCGTTTTTACTTCAAGGAAACCAAACTGTTATATCTAAAGTTGCTCAAGTTTATCCCCATCTAGCCATCACTATTGTCACAGTTCAAGAAATTTTTAACGGGTGGGTAGTCAAAATTAATGACCGGGCTGAATCTGGTAATTTAGTAAACCTTTATACTAAACTGTGGACTACTCAAGAATATTTCAAAGGAGTCAGAATACTCAATTTTGATACTGCTGCCTATACTTGCTACCAGGGTTTACTTAGAGAAAACCAGCAACTAAATAAAAAAAGACTACAGAAAGATTTGCGAATAGCTGCAATTGCTATTTCCATAAGTGCGGTGATGGTTACTCGTAACCAAAAGGATTTCTCTCAAATTCCCAATTTGGTGCTGGAGGATTGGACAAAGTAAAACAGAGGAATTTCTACAAAATGACAAGCCAAACTACTGAACGCGCTTTTGAAACAGCCATAGTTGACTTCCTCATTAACAATGGCGGCTATCAATTAGGCAATGCTGGCAACTTTAGCCGCGAGTTAGCATTTGATAAAGCCACCATTTTCCAATTTATTCAAACTTCTCAACCAGAAGCATGGCGAAGGCTTTCAGATATTCATGGCTTGGCTGTAGAACCAAAGTTCATTCAAAGGCTCTATGTAGAATTAGAGTTACGGGGGATGCTAGACGTACTGCGCTATGGCATCACTGACTACGGTGTACGCTTCAAACTGGCATTTTTCAAACCTGCCAGTGGTCTAAACCCCGATACTCTAGCACTTTATAACCAAAATATCCTCACCGTCACTCGTCAGGTGCGCTACAGTGACCAACACGACAACTCAATAGATTTATTGTTAAGTATCAATGGCTTACCAGTCGCCACAGCAGAATTAAAAAACCAGTTTACCGGACAGGATGTAGATAAAGCCAAGCGCCAGTATATCGAAGACCGGGATTACCGAGATTTGTTATTTCAATTCAAACGACGTGCTTTAGTACATTTTGCTGTAGACCCAGATGAAGTTTGGATGACTACCCGCATTCATAGCAGTAACACCCGTTTTCTACCCTTCAACAAAGGTTACAACAAAGGCGCAGGCAACCCACCAAACCCCAACGGCTACAAAACCGCCTACCTTTGGGAAGATATCTGGACAAAAGACAGTTGGCTAGACATTGTGGGTCGTTTTTTACATCTTGAGCAAGAAAACATTAAACTCGACGGTAAATCTGCCAAAAAAGAAACCCTCATCTTTCCTCGGTTTCACCAATTAGATGCTGTTCGCAAACTAACCGCAGATGCCAAAGTTAAAGGAACAGGACATGACTACCTGATTCAGCATTCTGCTGGTAGTGGTAAAAGTAACTCCATTGCTTGGTTAGCATATCAACTTGCTAGTTTATATAACGACCAAGATCAGCGAGTTTTTGATTTAGTCATCGTCATCACCGATAGAAGAGTATTAGATCAGCAACTACAAGACACGATTTATCAATTTGAGCATAAGCAAGGTGTCGTGCAGAAAATTGATAAAAACTCGGCACAACTAGCTGAAGCCTTGGTTTCTGGAACTAATATCATCATTACCACCTTGCAGAAGTTTCCTTTTGTCTTAGATAAAATTCGGGAAATCTTAGAAAAAAACAACATTGCCCAACTACCAAAACGCAATTACGCCCTCATAGTGGATGAAGCCCACAGTTCTCAAAGTGGCGAAGCATCCAAAAAAATGAAAGAAGTCCTTTCTATCAATGACCTCAGCCGTTCAGCCCAAGAAGAAAGCACGGCTGATGAAGAAGAGGACATTGAAGATAATATCCGCAAACAGATGCGTATTCGTGGTAAACAACCGAACTTGAGCTTCTTTGCTTTCACAGCCACACCCAAACAAAAACCCTGGAAGACTTCGGCCACATGAACGCCCAAGGTCAACCAGAACCTTTTCATCTGTATTCCATGCGCCAAGCAATTGAAGAAGGGTTCATTATGGATGTGTTGCAGAACTACACAACCTATAAAACTTACTTCCAAATTTCTAAAGCGATCGCAGATGACCCTAAAATTAATACAAAGAAAGCTAGTAGAGCTATAGCCCGGTTTTTATCGCTACATCCACATAACTTAGCGCAGAAAACCGAAGTGATTATCGAACACTTTCGCCAATGTGTCATGTACAAAATTGGTGGCAAAGCTAAAGCAATGGTAGTTACTGCTTCTCGCCCTCACGTAGTCCGCTATAAAGAAGAATTTGACAACTATTTAAAGAAACAAGGTTACGTTGATATTAAAGCATTGGTAGCTTTTACCAGTTTTACCGATAGAGAAACAGCTATTAAATACACTGAATATGATATCAATGGCTTTGGTGAACGAGAATTACCCGAAAAGTTTGAAACTGGTGAATATCAACTGTTAATTGTCGCGGATAAGTATCAAACTGGTTTTGACCAGCCATTGTTACACACCATGTACGTGGATAAAAAACTTTCTGGAGTCAAAGCCGTACAAACTTTATCTCGCTTAAATCGCACTTGTTCAGGAAAAGAAGATACTTTTGTTTTAGATTTTGCTAATGAAGAGCAAGAAATTATTGATGCTTTCCAGCCTTATTATGAACAAACAACACTAGCATCAACTACAGATCCTAACCGATTATATGACTTAAAAAATAGATTAGATGGCTACCAAATTATCTGGACTAGTGAGGTAGACGCTTTTGCACAGGTATTTTTTAAATCTCAAGCGAAGGCAAATAAACGAGATCACAGCCGACTTCATTCTTTAGTTGATCCTGCCGTTGACCGTTTTAAAGGTTTGAGTGAAGAACAGCAAGATGAATTTAAGAATAGTTTAACTGCATTTATCAGACTGTATGCTTTCTTGTCCCAAATTATGCCCTTTGTTGATGAAGCGCTAGAGAAATTCTATGCTTTTACTCGCCTCTTACAAACTAAGTTACCAAAACGTAGCCAAAGCGAAGTTTTTAAACTCACTGATGAAGTTGCACTAGAATATTATCGATTAGAAAAAATCCGAGAAGGTCGAATTATTTTAGAAAAAAGTACAGAATCACATCTACAACCAATAACTGAAGCAGGCATACCCAGAGAAAAAGAAACACAAGCTAAACTCTCAGAAATTATCGACATCCTCAACCAAAGATTTCGCACCGATTTTACGGAAGCAGATAAATACTTTTTTAGCCAAATTGAGGAAGCACTGGTTCAGGATGAAATATTATCACAACAAGCCAAAAGCAACTCAATTCAAAACTTTAAATATGGCTTTGAAAATATCTTTTTGACAAAGCTGATTGAGCGCATGGATTTAAACCAAGATATCTTTGCCAAAATTATAGATGACAAAGAATTTGGCGGAGCTGTAAAGGATTGGATACTAGAGAAGGTTTATCGCAGGTTGACGCAAAATTCTAGTGGTTCATCGCATTAATGATGAAAATAAAATAAGTAGTCAATACTTTAGTCCTACATTTTCAAGCACTAAAGTGTTTATATTTTACAAACCCATCATAATTAATAAAATAGACTACTAAAAGCTGACATTAGGGTGGTTTAACAATGCTAAAATGTTGCATTAATAAAATTTTTATTATCGACTATCGACGTTTATTGGCAGTTTATTTTATCCAATCTAATGTACTAAATTACCTTTGTCACGTCATTAGTATATAATCACTTTTAAATAAAAAAACCGCCACCTTTGATGATAAAAAATCAAAAGGGCGGAAATTAATTCAGTAATCAAAAATCAAACAGATCAAAATTTATCTGGTGACATTCCCATAGAACCATGTCCTTCAGGAAATCCTCCTGCACCACCACCTTCTTTGACGAATCCACTGTAGGCTTCCATGCCGTGTTCGCCGATATCTAAACCTTCTAGTTCTTCTTCTCTTGAAACTCTAATACCTAAAGTTGCCTTCAGTATTAACCAAAAGATGGTGCTGAGGAGAACGGTCATCCCACCTACCGAAACAACACCAATTAGCTGAATAAAGAACTGTCCAAGTCCACCACCAGCAAATAAACCTCTTGCTGGGCCAAGTGCCTCACCATACCAGGAAAAAACACCAGGGCCGACCGACCACAACCCAACTGCAAGAGTTCCCCAGATACCGCAGACTAAGTGAACTGAGGTAGCTCCTACTGGGTCATCAATGCCGAGTTTATCGAAGAAGGTGACAGAGAAAACTACTATTACTCCAGCAATTAAGCCAATTACTAAAGAACTAGCAATACCGACGTAAGCACAAGATGCTGTAATTCCAACCAAGCCAGCCAGAATACCATTGATAATCATTGACAAGTCTGGCTTACCCAAGTAGAACCAAGCTGTAGCAGTAGCTCCAATTCCACCCGCAGCAGCAGCCATATTAGTTGTTAAAGCAATATGGGTAATCGCACCGGGATCAGCAGCCATTACCGAACCGGGGTTGAAACCAAACCAGCCCAACCAAAGAATCAAACAGCCCAAGGTAGCAATACTCATATTGTGACCGGGCAGAGCTACGACTTGCTTATCTTGATATTTGCCGATGCGGGGCCCCAAAAACGCTGCTCCCATTAAAGCAGCCCAGCCACCAACTGAGTGAACCACAGTCGAACCAGCAAAATCCCAAAAACCCATGTCGGCTAGCCAGCCAGTACCCCAAATCCAGTGCCCGGTAATGGGGTAAGCAATACCTACAAGTAAAAGACTGAAAATGAGGAAGTCAGCAAACTTAATTCGTTCGGCTACTGCTCCAGAAACGATGGTTGCTGCTGTTCCGGCAAACACTAATTGGAATAAGAACTTGGCAGCTAGGGGTACACCAGCCCAACTAATAGCACTAAAAACACCTTGATAAGCATCTCCAGTTGCAGGACTATTATCTAGTCCTTTGAGGAAAAATCCACTTAATCCAATAAAGTCATTGCCATCACCAAACATCAAGCCAAAACCAATCGCCCAAAAAGCCACGGTAGCCAGAGCAAATACAATCAAGTTTTTAGCAAGAACGTTGACAGCATTTTTCTGGCGACAGAAGCCTGTTTCTAACATACAAAAACCGGCATTCATGAAAAACACCAAAAAAGCAGCGATCGCTACCCATAGTGTGTCAAGAGCGACTTTAAGATTATCCGTAGCAACTTTGAGTTCTGCTGTTGTTGGCGCTGCGGCTGGAGTTTGGGCAACTGCTACATAACCCCAACCCAGCACAATCAGACAAGCTAATGGTAAACAAGCTTGCCAACTAGGAGAGAGCCGCTTAATTGCTGAAGCAAATATCCGGAATTTTGAGTTAAATTGTGTATTTTTAGCGTAATTCTTTGCTAATAGATGCCTACTTCTTATTTTCGATTTCTGTTTGTACATGAATCTGAACATCTTCCTTCAAAAAATGGTAAAAAACAGGTTAACCAGAAAAAAACCAACGACTAAGGTTAAATTTAGTGGTTTTTGATATTTTTCATTTAGACCGCTTGTTTGCCAACCAGAAATTTAAATAACCCAAGTAGGAGTTTAGGAAATTAGTGGTGCTTCTGTAAATATTTTTGCGGATGTTCTTAAGAACTTATTATGTAGTTTCCGAAACAGTCAAGCCTCCTTCACTTAATCTTTAATTAGACTCTGGAAGTATAAATGCTCAAGATTGTCAATATCTATATCAAAAACATATTAGGAAGTAAGTAGTAAAATTACAGCAAAACTTTGTCTGCCGCAACGTTCCTCATTTCTAAAGCCCAAAAGCTACCTGACAGTAACCATTGCCAGTGTGACTGCAACAAACCTTGGTAAATACACGATTAAATTTGATTGATTCTCTATTTACCAAAAACCTAATTCTGTATCAATAGATACTTTTTTCTGAGCTTAGCTCTTAATAATAGTCTCGAAGTAGTTGAGCAAAAAAAGCTGTAACTTATATGGAATAATCATTCTCCGACTTCAGGAGAGAGAGATAGAGAGAATATTAAATTTTTATAAATAAAGTTAATTAGAGTGAGTAATAAAAAATTGAGATTGCTCAATCAGCGTAGGAATAAGGCAAGCAAGGGTGAGAAAAGAATTTTAGTTTTTTCAAAAAACCTCAATCATGTTTCTATTCAGAAACGTCAAAAAGTTAATCTCATGGTAGAAACGATTTACGAATCTATATCAGAACAATTATTTGGCTTTTTAATCTCTGTTTCAATGCTTGTCTTATCGCTATATATAGCAAGAATACAGCTAAATAATCTTCATAAATTTTAATTAATATTTTCTATATTGGTCTCAATAACTTAAAATCAAAAAACTTTCAATTCACCTTTTAGCGTAGGTAATAGGGAATAGAGAAGGCTTAATAGGAAAAAAGCATTAGTAAGCGTTGATGGGAGACTTAAATTTTCTGTTCCCTAAATATCGGATGATTGAATTTTTGGTATCCTTTAAAACTTAAAATTCATTTTGTAAATATTGCTCGTAGCCTAGTTGTTCTAATTTTGCTTGCTTTGCTATTACTGATTCAGATAAAGTTTGGCGATATTGCTGCACTTTTTTGAGTAATTCTGGTTGGTGAGTGGCAAGAATCTGCACTGCTAAAAGTCCGGCATTTTTAGCGTTACCTATGGCGACTGTTGCCACTGGGATACCTGCTGGCATCTGTACAATCGAATACAAAGAATCAATGCCTTGCAAATTACGAGTGGGTACAGGCACACCAATTACAGGCAGTGGAGTTAAAGATGCTACCATTCCGGGAAGATGAGCAGCACCACCTGCACCAGCGATAATCACCTTGATACCGCGTTGATGGGCTTGTTGGGCATATTGCACCATACGTTCTGGGGTACGATGGGCAGAAACGATCGCCACTTCGTTGTTTACCCCAAACTCTTCACAAACTGCGATCGCATCTTTCATGGTAGGCAAATCTGAATCGCTACCCATGATAATACCGACAAGAGGAGTCATAGAATTTTGGATTTTGGATTTTGGATTAATCACCGATTGTTCATCTAAAATCGGGTCATACTTATTTATCTTCTCGCCAATGTGATGACACAAGCAACACAAAGGGTTATTGCTACAAATATAGATATTATCAATGCTAGAGTCCCTGGTTACAAAGATTTGCAAATGCTTTTAGTTAATCAGAAAGGCATAATTGAGCAAATCCTGCCAATGGATACAGTATTGCAGCGATTTTCAGCACCCGATTTACAAGTATTAGATGTTGCTGGCGACTGGATTTCTTTAGGTGGTGTTGATTTGCAAATTAACGGCGCATTGGGTTTAGCATTTCCCAATTTAACAACCGCAAATTCTTACCTATTAGAGAAAATCTCACAATATTTATGGGATGTTGGGGTGGATGGATTTTTACCAACACTAGTGACAACTTCTGTAGAAAATATACAGCGATCGCTGGCTGTAATTGCTGATGTCATCCCAAATCAACAAGCCGGTGCAGAGATTTTAGGAGTACATCTAGAAGGCCCATTTTTAAATTACCAAAAGCGCGGCGCACACCCAGCGGAGTATCTTCTACCTTTAACAGTTGACGAAGTAAAAAGAGTTTTGGGTAATTATGCTCATGTAGTGAAAGTGATCACCTTAGCACCAGAGCTAGATCCTACAGGTGAAGTTATTCCATATTTGCGTTCTTTGGGTATAACCGTGAGTTTAGGACATTCTCAAGCAACAGCTACCCAAGCAAAACAAGCTTTTGAACTTGGTGCGACGATGGTAACTCATGCCTTCAACGCTATGCCTCCGTTACATCACCGTGAACCAGGATTATTAGGGGCAGCAATTACCCATCCTAGTGTAATGTGTGGTTTTATTGCTGATGGTGAACATGTTTCACCAATGATGCTACAAGTTTTGCTCAAGGCTACCAAAGGGCTGTTTCTCGTGAGTGATGCTCTCTCTCCCTTAGGGTTGCCCGATGGGGTGTATCCTTGGGACAATCGGCAAATAGAAGTTAAAAACGGTACAGCACGACTACCAGACGGCACTCTATCGGGGACGACTTTGCCTTTATTGGTGGGAGTACAGAATTTGGTAAGGTGGGGTATTTATGACGTAGAAAACGCGATCGCCTTGGCCACTAATGCACCCAGACAAGCAATTAATTTACCAGGAATTGCCCCAAGTCAACCCGCCAATTTATTACGCTGGCATTGGGATGAAAAGACAAAAGAACTATCTTGGCAGCGATTATTGCAAAATTTTGCATAATTGACCACAAAAAGCAAGGGGGAGAATTTGAGATTTTCTCCCTTGCACCCAATACGGTTAAGTTAAGATTTTTTGATAGCAAGGCTTACGCAAAATAACTCTCAAATTCTTATTTATCCGTCTTTTCTGTTGCCTTAACCGCCTCTTTGTTGACTTCCAAACCAGCGGTACTAGTCTTTGTCCTCAACTAATAATCCATTGATGTAAAGTTTTTTAGAATTATCTGTGCTATTAACGTCTTTATTGCTGTAGTTGTCACTGCCTACACCTTTAATTTTTGTTTCTACTTTATTCACGCCTTTCTTAATAGAGATTATGCTTGCATGGGGAACCCTCTCCTCAAACTGACAATAACCTCCTAGCAAAGTTTCTAGTTGTACTGGAGTCAGATCATGCAGAGATAAATCTATATCAGTAAATAGTTTAGTCATTGTTTTGTTGCCTCAAAATTTGTATTTAAAGTACACTTCAAATACTAAATTTAAAGATTACAAGCTCAAAAATCATATCCCAAAAGTGATAACCCAACAGCAAATAACGTCGTGGTATTAGTTTTAGTCACTTCCCGCAGCAAGGAAGAGGAAATAAATACTACGCAAAATTAATTACACATTCTCTATGCTCCTTGTTACCTGTTCCCTAAAGCACACGCACACTTTAGCCCGATTGAAACTTTATTTTCAAAATCTGCTTACCCACAGACAATGGTTAGTGGAGAAATTCGCCCTACTTAATCCGGAAAGTAGGATAGGTGTTGGTATAGGTCAATGGCTACTTAATTGCACAAAAGATCGTTGTTTGACAGTTTTTAGTTTGGTAATTCCACAAAAATTAACAACTTCTATCTATGACCATCTAGCTTGGGGATTGATTGGTTTATACAAACGCCACCAAGAAGAAACAGTCTACCGTCGTGTAAATATCGGTAATGTAGAAGACCATGCACAATTAAAAGTGGTTGAAAAGCGATCGCTGCAATCAAATGATAGTTATCGCCTTTTGCTTTTAGATGAAGTTATTCATGTTGTCAAAACTATATCCCCAGTGCATCGGTATCCACTCATCTCCTAAGTAATAATATTGGCTGTATTTGGTATCACCAGTTCAACCTAAAATTACACGCTATTAAATAATTTTGTTGTGGATATTCTAACGCTCCCTACCCATGTAAAAAAAACATTATGTATAAATTTAATAGACCTCAACCCCCCATATTTGAGCAAGTTGAAGACGAACGTTTGCATCGCAAACAACGCCTAGCCGCCACCTTTCGCTTATTTGCCAAGTTTGGCTTTAGCGAGGGAACTACAGGCCATATTACAACTCGTGACCCGGAATTTATAGACCATTTCTGGGTGAATCCATTAGGGACATATTTCGGTCATATCCGCGTCTCTGACCTAATTTTGGTCAATGGAGACGGCGATGTAGTAAAAGGTGATACACCTGTAAATCCAGCTGCCTTTGTTATCCATTCCCAAATTTATCAAGCTCGACCTGATGTAATAGCCGCAGCTCATGCCCATTCACTTTACGCTAAAGCTTGGTCTAACTTAGGTCGCCTCCTTGACCCCCTGAATCAGGATGCCTGCTCTTTTTACGAAGACCATGCCTTGTTTAATGATTACGCAGATGTTGTTTTAGATACATCCCAAGCTGAGCAACTTGCTAAAACTTTGGGCAAAAAGAAAGCAGTCATTTTGCGTAATCACGGCATTTTAACTGTAGGACATACCGTGGACGAAACTGCCTGGTGGTATATTAGTTTAGAGCAATCTTGCCAAGCACAACTTTTGGCAGAGGCTGCTGGTAGACCTAATTTTCTTAGCCACGAAACAGCTCGCCTGACACAAAACCAACTCGGAACACACTCTGGTGGATGGTTCAATTTCCAACCACTGTATGACAGAATTGTGCGCGATCAGCCTGATTTACTTAATTAGTTCAAAAAATCTTTGGACAAGTTTATTCACGCTGCGTGGGTCAGTTGTCAGTTGTCAGCGATGCATTGATTTGTACTTAGCGCAGCCGAAGTAGCTTGTCGTTCACGGAGCGTCTCGAATAGAAGTGTTGCTTTTGACCTGATTTAATACCCCAACCCAAGAGTGGATGGTTTTAAAAACATTCTTACGACTGACTACTGACCACTGACAAAACTCTATCCTCTTGTTGATAGAGTTTTTATTAGCTCAAAAAATAGTCAATCTATACGTCCCACGTTCTTGTGGATTATTTGAAGTCACAACTATATAGTAAGTGTCATCCTCAGGTAATCTGGCTCGGTCAATTAAAGCACTGTACATACCATCTTTGTCATTATTGATAGCGATTCTCTTTCCTTGAGAATTTAATAAGACTATATAAGGAGAAAACTCTTCATTGGTACTATCTACACGAATGCTCACAAGTTGATCTTTTTTGCCTTGGAACTGAGAAACGTTGTAAGGACTGCCATTTTGTCTAAGAGTTGAGCTTTGGGCAGTCAGTTCGCCAGATTCATCTAAGCTATAACTGGCTCTATCATTTCTAAGAGCCAAACTATAGCGGCCTGTATCACCAGAATTACGGCTAGTAACTGCGATCGTATAAGTACCTTTCACAGGTAATCGCACAAATACAAATGCATCCTTAGTTGTTCCCGAACTACCTCTTTTTAAGAGAACTTTATTATCGGGATCTAGTAGCAACATAACAGGATTTAAACTTAAATTGTTTGAACGGCGTTGGTCTGCACTCCCAACCAGCCTAATTTGGATTAATTGATTTTCTCTGCCTTCAAATTGGTAGAAATGGAAATATCTACCTTGAGATTGAAAGTCGCCCTTTGACAAAATACCAAATGCAACATCTGCAAAGTTAATCTTTTTGTAATTAGTTGTTCCCAATGGTGAAACAGGTGGATTCTTAGGAGTTTGGTTAGTACCTCTATTTGGGTTAATAATGGGCTGACGACCTCTTTCTTGAGGTGGAGATACAGAACCGCCCCCTGAAGGTTGGGGTGTTGGGTTAGGATTCGCTGGTCTTGGATTAGATCTAATTCTTGCAGGCTGAGGCGCTGGGTTAGGATTCGCTGGTCTTGGATTAGATCTAATTCTTGCAGGCTGAGGTGCTGGGTTAGGATTCGCTGGTTGAGGAGTAGAACTACCACCTGAAGGCTGGGGCGTTGGGTTGGAATCTACTGGTTGAGGAGTAGAACTACCATCTGTAGACTGGGGCGTTGGGCTGGAATTTACTGGTTGAGGAGTAGAACTACCTTCTGAAGGTGGGGGCGTTGGGTTGGAATTGCTAGGCGTTTCACGAACTGGTATTGGTGAATCAATAGGTTGTTTAGGTTGCGGAGATACGGGTGGTTGAGAAGTTGGGATTTGCTCGATTCCTTGTTGTACTGCTTCAGGCTGTCTTTCATCTGGTGTTTTGGCAATTATGTATCCAGCATTTTGTGGAACTTCTAAGGCAATTGTAGGCAGGACATAATTTGCGATCGCTAGACTACCACTTACAGAAAAAATTAAAGCCCAATCAAATCTCAATCGATATTTTTTGTTACTTTTTCTTACCATAATTTCACTCTTCCTTGTTGTCAGTTGTAGCTAGTTTTCTTTCTTTAGATAGATACTTTTATCTGTTTTATAATGATAAAGACAAATAGGAAAACTATCTTTTTCCAGCTATAAACGGTGAAATGTTATCAGCTAGAGAATTTCATTGTTAATTTTAAAATGCTGAGTTACCTATAAATTAGTTCTTCATTGGAACATCATAATTTTGGCAACTTCATAGTAAGATTAATACGTCATAAATTCATATATACCCAAATTGCAAATGGATTCCCAGTATGATCTGCTGTTTGAATCCCGATTGCCCCAATCCTCAGAATGAGGATAGCAACCAAAATTGCCAGAGTTGCAATACACCATTAATCCTACTGTTGAGGGGTCATTATCGTGTTGTTAAGGTGCTATCTGACGAAGGTGGATTTGGCAGAACATACTTATCAGAAGATGTAGATAAACTCAATGAGTGGTGCGTTGTCAAGCAATTTGCACCAAAAGTTCAAGAAACTTCAGCCTTGAAGAAGGCAGTTGAGTTATTTAAAGAAGAAGCTCAGCGATTGCAATATTTGGGAGAACATGACCAAATTCCTGCACTATTAGCTTACTTTGAGCAAGATAATTACCTGTTTTTGGTGCAACAGTTTATCGATGGGCAGAATTTATTACAAGAATTACAACAAGGAAAAACGTACAGCGAAAGCCGAATTTTAGATCTTTTGCTAGATTTGCTACCTGTTCTCAAGTTTATTCACGATCGCGGCGTGATTCATCGAGACATTAAGCCACAAAATATTATCCGCCGTCAAAGTGATGGGCGATTAGTGCTAATTGATTTTGGATCTGCAAAGCAATTGACAGCCACAGTACAAACTAAATTAGGCACAACTATTGGCTCACATGGGTATACCCCAATCGAACAAATGCAAGACGGAAAAGCTTACCCAGCCAGTGATTTATTTAGTTTGGGTGCAACTTGTTTTCATTTGCTAACTGGGATTCGCCCGTCCCAATTGTGGATGCAACAAGGCTATGGTTGGGTTAATTCTTGGCAGCAATATTGGAATAATTCCCATAAAAATGGGGTAGCCCTAAAGGTAAAACTGAGTGAAGTTCTGGATAAACTACTAAAAACAGATATTTCAAAGCGTTACCAATCGGCCGATGAAGTCATGAGAGACTTGACAAGTCAGCCATCATTATTGCCATTACCTGCAACTTTACTGACAGTCTCGACAGCAAATCATAAACTAGTTCCATTCAAACTCAAAGATAAGTTTAAAAAACAGCTACTGCTAAATACTGCCATTGCCCTGCTGGGATTAGGAGGAGTTTGGTCTTTACAATTTTTTCCACCACTCACTACTCCTAAGTCCTCAGAAAGTTTTTATCAGTCCAATACTCTTAAGGGACATTCCAGCGATGTGAATTCTGTCACATTCAGTCCAGATGGTAAGATTCTTGTCACTGGTAGCGATGATAAAACAATCAAACTGTGGAATTTAGCAACCGCACAAGAAATCCACACCCTTAGAGGTCACTTTAGCTGGATTTGGGCTGTTGCCTCTAGTCCAGATGGCAAGATTTTAGCCAGTGGGAGTAAAGATAAAACCATCAAACTATGGAATCTGGCAACCGCAGAAGAAATTAGGACTTTGACAGGACATAATGAGGGAATTGCAGCCGTTGCCTTTAGTCCCGATGGTAAGACTCTAGCTAGCGGTAGTTTAGATAAGACAATTAAACTATGGAATCTGGAAACAGGAAAGCAAATTCGCACCCTAGAAGAACATTCTAAAGCAGTGGCGGCGATCGCCTTTAGTCCAGATGGCAAGACTCTGGTTACTGGTAGTTGGGATAAGACAATCAAACTATGGAATTTGGAGACAGGAAAGCAAATCCGCACTTTAGAAGGACATTCGGATTTAGTGCTTTCTGTCGCCTTTAGTCCTGATGGTAAAACCCTCGCCAGTGGTAGCAAAGACAAGACAATTAAACTCTGGGATTTGAAGACAGGAGAGACAATTCGCACTCTGAAAAAGCATTCTGATAAAGTTAATTCCGTCGCTTATAGCAAGATTTTAAATAGTGTAACCCTAGCCAGCGGTAGCAATGACAACACAGTTAAACTATGGAATCCGGCAACTGGTCAAGAAATCCGCACATTGAAACAGGATTCTGGCTACATTTATTCTGTAGCCATCAGCCCAGATGCACAGACTATTGCCAGTGGGGGTAGTGCTGAGAATATTGTTAAGATTTGGCGACTGTCTCAGTAGTCAAAATGATTTTGACGGTTGGAGAGACGCGATAAATTGCCATCTCTACAGGAAATTTATTCGTCAATTATTTATCGACACACTACGCCCTAAACGATTTCGCTTGGTTAGGCGTGTGTCAATACTTCTCGCTTAAGTATTTTTAATTCGGATCGGGTTTTGGGAAAAGGTTAAAGGGGAAGGGTTAAAGGTTTTTTCTTTCGCTTTCCCCCTTCCCCTTCAACCGAGAAGCATTGAGGCGTGTGTAGACGTTCCAAAATTTAATTAAGTTTTGCGGTATAATACGCAACTGTTCGCCGCGATTGCTCTGACGACGAAAAAAGAGATACAACATCAAGGGGTAAGCGGCTGTAAAGGACAGTAATCTTAAGAGGATTAACTATTTTGCTCTTTAATTTCTCTCTGCACAGTTCTGTTTACAGAATAGGTGCTTCCCCTAAAGCTCAATTTATGCGTGACTGGTGCTGTAGTTACTCCAGATGATTGGGCGTTAGGATCAACACAAATAAAATAACTACTTCCCCTAAAGCTCAATTTATACGTGACTGGTGCTGTAGTTACTCCAGATAAGTGGGATTTGGAGTCAGAACAATAAGAAACACCACGGTAAATCAAGTTAGAATTCGGTTCAAATTTCTGAACTGGCTGTTGTGGATATTCTATTTTTTTGCTGACTAGCTTATTTGTGTAGTATTCATAACTTGTACTGAGCAAGATAGGAATTAATAGTAAAAATAGGATTTGCCAAGGAGCTAGAAATATGCCCAAAATCAGGCTGAGCGATGCGAATACAGCCACTAAATGCGAAATTTCGTCATTATTTTTTTTCAAAAATAAATAGCCAGAGATTAAACAAGCACACAGTAGAAGCAAAAAGCATAAAGCCATTTTTACCAACTTCTCAACAGAAAGCAAAGGGTTTATACAGCAGATTGAACTTGTTTGAAAAACTGTTGTTTATTTTACCTTGAATTAAGTTGCAATCGGCCGCGATCGCATAAATTGACTTCCCTCATTCCATAGGCAAGTAACAGCCTTTTTCATTCTTGATAAATTGATGTGCAGTTTTGGTGGTCGGCGATCGCACCTTTTGTTCTAAATTTAAGTTGAGTACCTGCCAGATTGTCTACTAAATCCAGTAGAAAATAGAAGGACTTAAGTGTCTATTAATACTCCATCCAGCTTCTGAACAGTACAGGGTAAGCTAGATTATGCAGTGTGATTATACTAAAGGGAGATTGGAGGTATGAAAACCCTGGAGGAAATTAAGCAATGGTTTGTGCTAAACAAATCCATGTTGAAGGAACGTTATCAGGTCAGGGAACTAGGGATTTTTGGCTCTTATATCAGGCAAGAGCAGACAGAAACCAGTGATGTGGATGTGCTTGTGGAGTTTTCTGAAACACCAAGCCTGTTGAAGTTTGTCAATTTAGAGAACTATCTCAGTGATAATTTAGGGGTCAAAGTCGATCTGGTTCATAAGTCTGGTTTGAAGCCTCGCATTGGAGAGCGAATTTTGGCAGAGGTGGTTTACCTGTGATCAAGCGCCAAGTGGAGGACTATTTACAGGATATTTTGGATTCTGTTGCTGCCATTGAGCAGTTTACAACAGACACTGAATTTGAAGCATTTTCACAAAATTTAGAGAAAGTGTTTGCCGTTTCAAGGGCGATTGAAATTATTGGTGAAGCGGTAAAGCGGATACCAGATTCGGTGAGAAATAAAAAAAACGAGTGATGTACTCACTCGTCTTTAGTTCGTTCTAAGTCTACAAAGCGATATTTAACTTAATAGATATCGCTCTCCCTAGTACACTCAACTGTTTTTAACCTTTTTATCAGACTCTTTTGGTAACTTTTTCTGCGTAGGGGAGTTTTCCCAGTCTTTGTAAATGATGGCAACAATATTTGTGAAACAACCAAACATTTCTATATACGCTTTATCGTTAAGAGCTTTTGAAAAAACTAAAACAAACATCGGAACTACGATGACCGCCAAGATGTTTCTACGTAACTGTTGACTCATTTGAATATCTCCTGGGAGAACGTTGTTGATAAGCGGTTTTTCAAACCTGCTATATGTGGGATATTCCTAGCGGTATCTCAAAGGTAACTAGAACAATTTCTACAAACAACAGAGTTAGCACTTAGAAATAGTTAAAAAGTTATACCCATCTAACTAAGGTGTCTGCCATAACATATACAATTTTGAACAATTTGTATTGTGTGAAAGGGACACTATTACCAGCTAGCAATGAGACTGCCATCCCCATTTACTAGGTTTCTTCAGAACTAAACTATTTTAATTTATAAATTCTACTGAATAATATAAATAAGCAGTAAAAATTACGTATATTTACTGCTTTAAAAAATTAAGTATAAATATTTTTAAGTATAATTCTCAATTCATGTTAGTCAATCAAAAGCTTATATTAAAAATTGAATACTATATATTTTTAATACTTTAGAAAATTATGAAAAAGAGTTTAAAATTTGTTGTTATTGTATTTTGTTATCAATTAATTTCAGGATGCGGACAAAAAAACACTAATGATATATCTACATTGATTGAGCAAAAGCCTGTTAATACAGTAGAAGACATAAAAAATAGTTTTAATTTTAAAATCAAGGAAGATATTGAAACTTTAAACAAAAATATAAAAAAACAACCGTCAAAAGATCCAGGCTTAAGTTTTGTCAAAGCTGAGTATAGTGGAAAAAATCTTTACGATATTCAAAAAAGTGATTCAATAGTTTCTCCATATATAGGAATCGTTAAGTATTATCTAAATTGGAAGGTAAAGGAAGAAGTTATTACCGATACTTATATTAAAGCTACATATGTTTTTCAAGATGATAAATGGATATTTAAAAATGCTGAAAGATTAAGTGATAATACTTTTCTTAAAGAAAGAGGACTTCAAAAGCTAGAAGATGTCAATTATTTATTTCAGTAATTTTAGACTGCTAATTTTCAAATATTTCAAAATGGTAATTGTATATATTACAAACTTTTCCTCTATCTAGAGGCAACGTCAGAGCAGAAGCAAAAAGCTGTTTTAGTTTTAGTGATTGGGCTTTCAATTCTACATTATCAAAATAAAATTCTAGTAAGGTTAGATACAGCCTTATTAGAGTTATTTTTTTGATATCTGTAATATATTTTTTTATTTTATTGTCTTTGTTGCATAATTATAAATATTCCTTAGAAAGTCTTTAGAGCTGATTCGTAAAGAAAATCTTAAGATGACTCAATTCATTGCTAGGTTTATGTTTCAGCGAATAAGTGCTGTATTAACCTAGATGACTGAAACTCTTACAGAGTAAGTATTTTACTTTAGTTTACAAATTAGCTCTTATGAAAATATTGCAAAACATTGTAAATTATTTCATAGAAAAATCTAGTATCTTTTGGTAAATAAAATAACTATTTGTAATTTAATATAGCACTTGTTTTACCATTATATGTGTGAAGGCTTATGTCTTTATTTTTGTATATCATAAAAGCATTACAAACTGCTATAAACGCTTATTAGCCAAATACATAAACCTTTTTTAAAAAAGTTATAAAATATTCTCTGCCGCTAGTTTATGTTGAGTTTTATATTTAATATTTGTTTCTTTTATGTATGAAAAAAATTCTGTAATATGCCAAGAAAAATATTTAATTTTTAACATGTATTAAAGCATTGCTTAAAAAAATGAAGTTTTAATTTATTAATAAATATGAAAGATAAACAACAGTAAAAATAGATAATAAATTTTCAAATCTCTAAACTTAATTAAAATTAATTGTCTAGAACCCTTGAAGAAGTACTATCAACAACGAGTCGCGCCATAACTATGTCTCAGTGAGGAAAGTTCTCTCGATGAGATTAAAAAAATACGCCTTCTGGTGCTAGCGAATAGTCTGGTAGAACCACCATGATGCAAGCTGGTGTGTTTGTAAACACTAGGCGATCGCCTTTACGGTCATGCCATGATCTCGCAAAACATATTATCTAATTGGAGGAAACTGCATGAAAATTGGCGCTCACTACTTGGGTAACGGAGAGTGCGAGTTTACAGTTTGGTCTCCAACCTTAAATAGCGTTGCTGTGCAAATTTTAACGCCAGAACAGCAAGTCATTCCCCTCAAACCTCAAGCAGAGGGATACTGGCAAGCAAAAGTGAGTGATGTGTATCCCGGCACGCTTTACAAATATGTTGTTAATGATGAAAATGCCTTTGCTGATCCTGCTTCACAATATCAACCAGAAGGAGTGCATGGGCCTTCTCAAGTTGTCGATCATCACTTCGAGTGGACAGATACAGCGTGGACTGGTATTTCACTAGAATCAATGATTTTCTATGAACTTCACGTTGGGACATTTACGCCAGAAGGAAATTTCACCGCAATTATTCCCCGTTTGGCAGATTTGAGGGAATTGGGAATTAATGCTATTGAAATTATGCCCATCTCCCAGTTTCCGGGAGACACCCATATTGAAGCTAGCCTAGCTTACCGCAACTGGGGCTATGACGGTGTTTACCCCTTTGCTGTGCAAAATTCTTACGGCAGCCCGGCCGACCTCAAGCAACTAGTGAATGCCTGCCATGAACATGGTATTGCTGTAGTGCTGGATGTGGTGTACAACCACTTTGGGCCAGAAGGTAATTACACGGGTCAGTTTGCTCCTTACTTTACCAAAACCTATAAAACGCCCTGGGGCAATGCGCTGAATTTCGATGATGCCCTGAGTCAGGGTGTGCGAAACTATTTCATTGAGAATGCGCTGTATTGGTTGCGAGAATTTCACATTGATGCATTACGCCTTGATGCTATTCAAGCAATTTATGACCTGGGAGCCAAGCATTTTTTGTGGGAACTAGCCGAAGCAGTTCATAGTTTTTCACAAGGACAAACATGGAAACGTCATCTAATTGCCGAAAGTGATTTGAATAACCCCCAAATTATTCGGCCGCCAGAATTGGGAGGCTACGGGATTGATGCCCAGTGGAGTGATGATTTTCACCATTCACTGCACGCCCTGTTAACAGGCGATCGCC
This sequence comes from Atlanticothrix silvestris CENA357, assembly GCF_016056295.1. Taxonomy (GTDB): domain Bacteria; phylum Cyanobacteriota; class Cyanobacteriia; order Cyanobacteriales; family Nostocaceae; genus Atlanticothrix; species Atlanticothrix silvestris. Next base: position 79,137 of record NZ_JAECZB010000093.1, on the reverse strand, counting down.
AGGGATATTATGAAGACTATGGGCAATGTGCTGATTTAGCCAAAGCATATCAAGATACCTTTGTCTACGATTGGAAATATGCCCCCCACCGCAAGCGCTTTCATGGTATTACCTGCCGCGATCGCCCTTTATCACAGTTTGTGATATGCATCCAAAATCACGATCAAATCGGCAATCAAATGAAAGGCGATCGCCTTTGGCAACGTCTATCATTTGAAGGGTTGAAGTTAGCCGCGGGTGCTGTGCTGTTGTCACCTTACTTACCGCTATTGTTCATGGGGGAAGAATACGGTGAAACTGCACCCTTTATGTACTTTGTCAGTCATTCCGATTTTGATTTAATTCAAGCCGTTAGAGCCGGACGTAAAGAAGAATTTGCCGCATTTCACTACGACGAAGATCCACCAGATCCCGAATCCGCAGAAACCTTTTTACGTTGTAAATTAAATTGGCAATTACGCAACGAAGGTCAGCACAAGGTATTACTAGATTGGCATCGCCAGTTAATTAATTTACGCAAGTCCCATCCAGTACTACTCAATCAAGACCGTAACAGCATCCACGCGACTAGCGATGAAGATAAGCAGTTAGTAATTGTGCGTCGTTGGTGCGAATCAACTGAATTAGTATTTGCGATGAATTTCAATTCTTCACCAGTGATAACAACTTTGCCAATTCTGCATGATGCTCAAAAATTATTAGATTCTGCGGATATGTCATGGAACGGGCCAGGCTCTCAAGCACCAGAGTATTTGTCTGCGGGGGAAGAATTAAGACTGCAACCTACGAGTATAGTGCTGTATGAAGGGAAATGAAAATTGGGCATTCCTTATGGGAATTAAAAATTAAAAATTAAAAATTAAAAATTAAATCAATTTAATTTTTAATTGAGCCAAGCATGGTGAGACAGCGCTGTGGGAGGGTTCAAGGCTCAAGCTCTAACCATCAAAGGTTCAAGTTTCAACCTCAGAGCTTCAAGTTTCAACCTCAGAGCTTCAAGTTCCGACCTCAGAGCTTCAAGTTCCGACCTCAGAGCTTCAAGTTTCAACCTCAGAGCTTCAAGTTCCGACCTCAGAGCTTCAAGTTCCGACCTCAGAGCTTCAAGTTTCGACCTCAAAGGTTCAAGTTCCGACCTCAGAGGTTCAAGTTCCGACCTCAAAGGTTCAAGTTCCGACCTCAGAGCTTCAAGTTTCGACCCCAAAGGTTCAAAGTTCAAGCTTAGAACTTCAAACTTTCAATTCCTGACTTCTACTTCCATAAAAAAACACATGCGAATTCCCACCGCCACTTATCGGATTCAATTCACACCTGAGTTTGGCTTTGAAAATGCCCAAGCGATCGCATCTTATCTAGCAGACTTGGGTATTTCTGATTTGTATGCTTCCCCTATTTTTCAGGCTCGCTCTGGGAGTACGCATGGCTACGATGTTGTAGATGCGGCTCAACTCAATCCCCAATTGGGAAGTACCGAAGATTTTGAAGCATTAGTTAGTGAACTCCAATCTTTCGGTATGGGCTGGTTGCAAGACATTGTACCTAACCACATGGCATATAGTAGCGAAAACCACTACTTAATGGATGTATTAGAACATGGCCCAGATTCTAGCTATACCGACTATTTTGATCTCGGCTGGAATGCTCCGTTTGGCGATCGCCAAGAGCGAATTTTGGCTCCTCTGTTGGGAGATTTCTATGGTGCATCTTTAGAAAACGGACATATTCAACTGCAATATGCACAGAATGGTATCTCTGTAAATTATTACAGTTTGAAGCTGCCACTACGCTTAGAATCTTACACAAAATTTCTCACTCATAATTTGGGCAAAATCACCCGTAGTTTAGGACGGAATCACCCTGATTTCATCAAATTATTGGGGATTCTCTACATTCTAAAAAACGTTCCCTCAGAAGTTGTGGGCAAACAGCGACAAGACCAAATTGCATTTATCAAAGGATTAATTTGGGAACTTTACACCACAAATGATGCTATCTATGAATTTATTGAAGAAAATTTGAAAATCTTCAATGGAGAGGTGGGTAATTCCGATAGCTTTAACCTTTTAGATGAATTATTAAGAGACCAATTTTATCGTCTCGCTTTCTGGAAGGTTGGGGCTGAAGAAATGAACTACCGCCGCTTTTTTACTGTTAACGAACTGATTTCCGTTAAAGTTGAAGATTTGCGCGTTTTTAATAACACTCATTCTCTGATTCACAAGTTAGTTGAGTCAGGCAAATTTACGGGTTTACGGATTGACCATATTGATGGGCTTTATAACCCCATACAGTATTTAGAACGACTACAAGAAAAGATGGGTGATGTTTATATCACCGTGGAAAAAATCTTAGAACTCAATGAAGATTTACCAGAAAGTTGGCCAATTCAAGGCACATCTGGATATGATTTTTTGAATTATGTAAATGGTGTATTTTGTCAACCGGAAACTGAATCATGGTTTAATAATATTTATCAGGGATTTATTGGTGCAAGAGTTGACTATCCATCGCTGGTAAAAGATAAAAAGCACCTGATATTAGAAAGAAATCTCGCAGGCGACATTGATAATTTAGCCGTTTTGTTAAAAAATATTTCTAGCAAATATCGCTATGGCAATGATTTTACTCTGAATGGACTGAAACGGGCGATCGTAGAAGTTTTGATTTTGTTTCCTGTTTATCGCACCTACATCACCCCGGATGGTATTCAAGAAAGCGATCGCGCCTGCATTCAAGAAGTAATGCGCCAAGCTAGAGAGCAAACACCTTTGTTGCAGCATGAATTGACCTTTATTGAAAAGTTGATGCTGCTAGAGTTTGATGACTCTTTAACTCAAACAGAACGCGAACAGTGGGTATATTTTGTGCAACGGATGCAGCAATACAGCGGCCCCCTCATGGCTAAAGGTGTAGAAGACACCACACTGTATGTTTATAACCGTTTACTTTCGCTAAATGAAGTAGGAGGTAATCCTAGTCATTTTGGAATTTCTGTAGACCAGTTCCATGAATTTAATCAAAAGCATCAAGCAAGCTGGCCTCACACGATGAATGCTACAGCCACCCATGATACTAAGCGTGGCGAAGATATGCGGGCTAGGTTGAATGTACTTTCAGAAATGGCCGAAGAATGGGAACAGCAAGTAAATATTTGGAGCCATTTGAATCAACAGCATCGCCGCGATCGCTCTGCTAATCCCTTCGGTGTCAGCCACAAATTCGCCATGCCCGATCGCAATGATGAATATTTTCTCTATCAAACTTTAGTAGGGGCTTTTCCCTTTGCTGAAGAAGAACATTCATCTTTTGTCCAACGCGTCAAAGATTATATGATTAAAGCAATACGAGAAGCGAAAGTGCATACAGCATGGTTGCGTCCTGATAATGAATATGAAGAGGCATGTATCTCTTTTATTGAGAAAATCTTAGATCCCACTAGCTCAGAAGAATTTTTAGCAGCTTTTCGACCCTTTCAGCAGCGAATTGCCGACTACGGGATTTTTAACTCCCTTTCCCAAACTTTATTAAAAGCGACAGCGCCCGGTGTGCCAGACTTTTATCAAGGAACAGAACTTTGGGAATTGAGTTTAGTTGATCCAGATAACCGCCGTCCTGTAGATTTTGAGCAGCGACGTGGCTATTTGAGCGACATTCGAGAGCAAATTAAAACCGGTATTTTGGCATTAATTGAGGAATTGCTGACAAATAAAACTGATGGCAGAATCAAACTATTTTTAACGGCTCAAGTCCTCAAAGCCAGAACAGAATATCTGGAATTATTCCAAAATGGAGATTATCTACCGTTAAAAATTGAGGGAACCCACGCCAATCACATTATTGCTTTTGCACGGCGACAAGAAAATCAAACAGCGATCGCGATCGTCCCTCGCTTTCTGACGCGCCTTATCCAGCCCAAAGACTATCCCCTAGGTGAATCTGTGTGGCAAGATACCCACCTGCAATTACCCCCAGGAACTTCCCCCAGTTGGAAAAACATCTTAACTAATCAACCCTTACAAACTACAGATACTTTAGCTATCGGTGCAGCCTTGGCTCATTTCCCAGTTGCTCTGTTAGTTAATAGTGCTGAGTGAAAAGATAAATCTATCTCACGCAGAGGCGCAGAGAGAACGCCAGAAAAACTCTGCGTACCTCTGCGATTACCTTAGCGTACCTTTGCGTTTAAAAAAATTCCGAATCCAAATTATGACTACTCAAACAACATTGCCATTCAGTACCGAGCAGATTAACGCTGTACAAGCCCACATCAAAAAAACGTGGAAAACGTTAATGCGATCGCACGAACATTTATTGCAATCTGCTAAGGATACCAAGCTAGAACATAAACCGGGAAATCCTTGGCTAGTTTACATTTCACCACGAGAAGACTGTCCCAACGTTCAATCTATCTTGGAGCGATCACTTTCTCCAGACGAGATGCAACAAATCGAAATTCGCACTCTCCCAACTGAAGTCGAGGCTATTCAAGATCATGAGCATGGATTATTGTATTTACCGGGGTCTTATGTTGTGCCTGGTGGTCGCTTTAATGAAATGTATGGTTGGGACAGTTACTTTATTTTGCTGGGGCTACTGCGAGATGAAGAATGGGATTTAGCTCAAAGCCAAGTTGATCAGTTACTATACCAAGTGCAACATTACGGCACGATCCTCAATTCCAACCGGACTTACATGTTGTCGCGATCGCAGCCGCCTGTACTCAGCATGATGGTGCTGGCGCTATTTCAGCATACCAAGGATGAAGCATGGCTGTGTTCAGCTGTACCACTACTAGAACAATTTTATTATTACTGGGTAGTGCCGCCCCACTTGAATGCTGCCACGGGTTTGTCTCGATACTATGCTTTTGGGGAAGGCCCTGCCCCAGAAGTCTTGTTCTCTGAGCGAGATGAGGAGGGACGCAGCCATTATGATCGCGTCAAGGAGTACTATAAAACCTTTGAGGTTGAAGATTATAATGTCAATCTTTACTACAAACGCGACAAAGACCAACTGACTAGTCTTTTTTACAAAGGCGATCGCACCATGCGTGAGTCTGGTTTTGATATTACCAATCGCTTTGGGCCTTTCAGTATTGATATTCTGCATTACGCGCCTGTATGTCTTAACAGTTTGCTTTATCAAACAGAGCAAGACTTGATGCAAATTAACGAGATTTTGGGGAATGCACAATTAGCAAAACAATGGCGCGATCGTGCAGATATCCGCCGCGATCGCATTGATCAGTGCCTCTGGGATGAAGAAAAGGGACTTTATCTAGACTATCACCTGCAAAGTGGCGATCGCCGCCCTTATGAATTTGCCACCACGTTTTATCCTTTGTGGATGGGACTAGCCTCCCAAAGCCAAGCTCAAAGAGTTGTAGAAAATCTTTCCTTGTTTGAAGCACCAGGAGGAATCTTCACAAGTACTCGCGTTACTGGTAATCAGTGGGATGCTCCCTTTGGTTGGGCACCTTTAACATTAATTGCCGTCCAAGGATTGCACCGCTATGGATATCATACCGAAGGCGATCGCATTGCCCATAAATTCTTAGCTATGGTCTTTAAGGAATTCGAGCGTCACGGTAATCTAGTCGAGAAATACGACGTAGAACGCTGTTCTGCTAAAGTCTCCGACGAAATCTGCTTTGGATACAGTTCCAACGAAGTTGGCTTCGGCTGGACTAATGGAGTCGTTCTGGAACTCTTAGCAGCATTGACCCATCCTAAAAAAATGTAGCGGTTCTTGTTTTTGTGTAATACCCTTTCACTTAGGAAGTCAATTATGCAAATTTGATGCATATCAGTATATTCCTGATGAGCATTCACTTGAACTGTAAGACTTAATCGGATAATCTAAGCATTCGGGATTATTTTACAAGGAAAAAGATGAACAAAATTATACTTAGTTTGCTTTCTACACCTGTGCTAATTAGCTCTATTCTTTCTATGGGAGTAATAGGAAATCAAGCACAAGCCGTAGAACCAGAAGCAAATACCATAGATAAATTCTCTTGCATTAAAAACTACCATAAAACGAATTTAGTTTGTGCTAGAGCTTCTGTATTGGCTCAAATTCCTAACTATCAGACCGAAATAGAATTTTCTAACGATGAAGTTCCTATGCTAGCGTTCAACGTTGAAGAAAGTGACATGGCAGTCACTTTATTTAACTGCGACTGTCCCGCTTGTATAAATTCTTTACGCCAAATGCGTGGCGCGGCACCATTGGTCTACTAAGCTTTAACTACCTGTCAAAGAAGCTAGTTTTTTGTAGGGGTACAACAGTTGTTGTACCCTTAAGTATTGTGTATGCATTTAACAGTAAACAGTTAACAACCAAGATAACTGATAACTGATAACTGATTTAATAAGCACCAGCCCAAGTTATCCATTTATGAGATAAGCCTACATGCCATATTTCACCAGTGATCTCTTGTTCTGTGATCATTGCTTCTGTGAAATCTGCGCCACTAAGTTCTGCTTCATTGATATTGCTACCAATAAAGTTAGCCTTTCTGAGATTGGTATTTCTCAAATCAGCCCCACTAAGTTCTGCTTCACTGAGGTTTGCGCCAAACAAGTTTGCCATAACTAAATTGGCACTCCGCAAATCTGCACGACTCAGGTTAGTTTCCTCTAGGTTAACTCTAATCAAATCTGCACCAATCAAGTTTACCTCACTCAAATTTGCACCACGCAAATTAGCTCCACTCAGGTCTGCGTCTGTTAAATTGGCTCGACTGAGGTTACATCCACTTAAATTAGCTTGACTGAGGTCGGCTCCACTCAAGTCAGCTTCAGCAAAGTTTGCATTACTCAAGTCAGCATCACAAAGATTAATTTGATGCAGATTTATTCCATTAAATTCTCGTTCTCCTGCTGCATATAAATTCAGGAGTCTGTTAGAATCCATATTGTCACCTCGCCATGTCTATTAGGTAAGCAAGTCTAGTTGTAGATTCACACTACCCAAACCACACCAAAAGACAATTAGTTCATTTGCCAGTAAATGAAATTTTAGATAAAGCTTGTAAGTTTATTGTGCTATGTTTTTTTGCATTTGGAACATTAACTTAATGGAAATATACCTTTGCTACATCAGAAGCATATAACCCCATGTTCCAACTTCAGAACTTGTTGATGTTAAAAATTGAACATTTTTGAAGTCAGGTTAGAATACTGACAATTGTTAATTAGTTAGCTATAAAGTTAATTACTAGGCGGGACATAAATAATTAATACCTAATCTTCTTACTATTTTATTTTATTGCAAAAAAATATTATATATAATCAATATATTTTTCAAATTTATTTCAACATAATCAATAAAATTATTAATAAAAAGACATAATTTTATCTAATTTTTGACACTAAATAAATTAAATAAACACTACAATTATGATATATTTGATAGATATTACTTAGAGAATACTAGTTATGACTCAACTGAATTCTCATCGCCAACCTTGTCGAGGTAGATTATTTCCCGAACATTCCGAGAAATTATATTAGGATTGCCTTGGTTGAGAACTCGGCGACTAGTGGTAGATTTTCCAAAAAAATTACTAACTTTAGGATAAAGCGATGTCTACGACGGGCTACGCCTACGCACTGTTCAAACATCACTACACAGTACCAGAGCGATGAACGCTACAATCTATCAGAAAAGCAGAAAATATAGTTAATTCCTCATGACGGCTGATTTGACATCTACAGCTATACCTGATTTTGTAAGTGTGCTATCCCAAGCTAAAAATGCATTTCAAGGACAAGTAAGCACACGTCCTAAACCCGAAATATTAGTAAATGCCTTGCTACAAGCAGAAAAAGCTGCCAAACAGCAACGGCTAACTTATAGCTTTGAGTCTCTTATAGGCAAATGGCGGCTTTGCTTTGCCACTGGTACTAAAAAAGCTAGAGAGCGTGGGGGAATTGTATTAGGAAAGGGTTTATATGTACCTAAATTTATAGCAATTTATCTTTCCTTTGCAGCTTTAGAACAAGATTTAGGCAGAGGTGAAATTGGGAATCAGGTTCAATTAAGCTCAGTATCGTTGCAACTCACAGGGCCAGCACAATATTTAGGCAAGAAAAATTTATTGGCGTTTGATTTTACCCAGATGCTCATAAGTCTATTTAGTCGGGTAGTTTATGAAAAACCAATACGCTCTGGTAAAGTTCAATCTGAGGATTTCTACAACCAACCCATAGCTAAATTACCCTTCTTTGCCTTCTTTCTAGTGAATGAAAATTTCATTGCAGCTCGTGGTCGTGGGGGAGGGTTAGCACTCTGGATTCGAGAAAATTAAAAAATCAGCAATAATTTTTCTACCATCCTAGCTTCAAAGAATATATCAATTGTTAGAGGAAACTGCTACCTGTCAAGTATTAAATTATATTTAGTCGAATAAAGAGGTAACTATGACTCAAGAGTCACGTAAACCTATTAACTTATCAGTCCATGAATCTTCTGATCCAAGCGTAATTGATCCTAATTCGCAGCAAGCAACTTCTGAAGATATCAATGACTTAAATGACTCTGTTCATGATGATGCAAACGTTGATATTAACACTCCAGAACCTTTTGATACCACTAACGAAGAGAACATTGGAGGTCAACAAATTATCACTGCAAATTTAAGTGCGGGTTAATCTCACACCCTACTTCCCTATACCTAATTCAGCGGTGTGGGGAATTATGGTAGTCTAGATGAATCAACTAGACCAACTCCAAACCCCCATATAATCTGAGTTTCTTAATTACGAATTACAAATTACGTTAGCGCAGCATAAATCCTGCGGCATAGCTTCTCTACGAGACGCTAACACGAACGCTTAGAGCGACGCAGGAGCGTCATTACGAATTACGAATTACGAATTAGTATTAGACTCACTCAATATTTGTAAAAGCGATCGCCTCATAACTTCACTTACAAGTTGATTTCCTTGTAGATTGAGGTGTATGTGGTCTTGATATAACCTGCGTGCATTAGTATTTGCATTAAATATAGGTAAAAAATCAATATAAGTAATTTGTTGAGCGTTGGTAAAATCCTTTAAGCGTTGACGGGCTGTAATTTCATAATCGCGGGGGCCTGGTTCGCCAATTTCTCGCAGTAAGGGAGTCATAGCCAGCAGAAACTTACTGTTGTTTTGACGAGTTAGCGCTTGAATTTTACTAATTGCTTCGAGATTAATCCCCACGCGATCGCCTGCTTCTTTTTGTACGGCTTGTAGTTCGGGAATTGACTTTTGCTGCTTGGCATAACGCTGCCAAACTTCCACTAATGCCAGGGGAGGTTTAGTATCTGGATAGTTGCGATCGCGCCCTACTGGTAAAGCTGTGGGAGCAGTCGCAAATAAATCATCAGTGTTAATTAATAACACCACCGCCTGAGCGTTAAAATGACCAAACTTCTGTAAATAAGCTAATTGATTTCTTGGCCCCCAGGAGTTAGCTGAAGCATTTAATACTTCTACTTCCTGATAATTATCAGCTCTAACTGACGCTAAATCACGCATCATCAGGCTAGAAATTGTATTTGTTTGATCTGTCCACCAACCACCATTCAATATAGAATCTCCTAAAAGCAGCACTCGCAATGTAGAAGGTGCAGGCGTTTTCGAGATTGCCGCACTCCGCATAGAATATTCGTTAATCTCAATGCGATTACCAAAACGACGGGTGCGCTGGTTAGGGGCTAATAAATAACCAATTTGTTGATCGCCAATGTAAATCAAGGGATTACCAAAACCAAATAGCGATCGCAGTCCTACCTCTATTGCCAATAACAAGCCAATAACCACTGCCAAAATTGCAATCAGTGCTACTCTCACCCGCTAAAACTCCCATAATTTGGAAAAATTTAACTAAAAATTAAGTTGTGAACTATACTATAGTTCTTAAACTGTAATTAACTAGCAAATAGATGTTCGCACATTCAGTGAATTTACGGTAATTTATCTACCACATCAGCAAATGAATATAACTTAGGGTGAGTTGCACACTTGTATAAATATAGATAGTATGTCTGGAACAATAAGCAAATTTAAGCATGTAATTTTTGCAAAGCTTAAACAAAATATAATCAGGAATTTCGCTCTATATGCAAATAGAAGGACTACAATCAAAACGGACAAATTAGCCCTGTAACAGAGGAGGATTAGGAAGCTATGTCCGACTTAAATCGAGGCATTATGAAATTTAAGGGTGCAGATTCCCCAAAAGTAGTCACTATCTCTACCGTGTTGCTGTTGGGATCTATTGCTGCACTGATTATTTGGGCACTACAAGCCGCTTACGCGCTAAACTAAAACCATTAGTAGCTTTAGAGGGACACTGGCAAAAACGGTTTCCGCATAAGCTAAGTGTCCATCAAGCCACTAAATAAAAACTCTACCGCCAGTGGTTAGTAGTCAGTAGCAAAAATATTTTTAAGACCACCCCAAAGGGGATAAGGTATTAAACCAGATCAAAAACCAACTGACAACTGACAACTGACAACTGACAACTGACAACTGACAACTGACTCGCGTAGCGTAAATAAAAGCGCCCTCACAACCATCAAAAAATTTCAGAAAACTTTTAGAATTTGAGATTTGAGATTTTAGGTGGAAGATGAATCTAAAATCACGCCACTTGCTACAACTTTGGGAATCAAAGCAATGCAGTGGTTCTAAAATCTACAATGATTGAACTTTGGGGTGCTTTAGTTATTTTAATTGCCTGCCCTCTCTTGGGCAGCTTACCGCTAATTGCCTGGATTACCTACGCCCTGAAGCGGAAGCAATTGGCAAAAATTGGTACGGGAAATATCAGTGTCTCCGCCGCTTTTTACCACGGTGGCACACTGGTAGGAGTTTTGGCAGTATTATCAGAGGCTTTAAAAGGAATCGCGGCAGTTTTCATCTCCCGTGCTTTTTTTCCTAACGGTTCGCCTTGGGAAATAGTAGCTTTAATTGCCTTAGTGCTTGGTAGATACTGGATTGCCAAAGGAGCAGGTACAACAAATGTCGTCTGGGGATTTGTGGTACATGATCCACTGGTAGCGGCATTCGTCAGTTTTTTTGCACTGATCAGCTTCACAGTCCTGCAATCCAAACGGCTGGTAAAATATGGAGTCTTATTTCTATTTCCTTTGTTTGTGATTATCCTGCACGCTGACGATTTTCCCAGAATACTTGCTGCTATTGCCTTAGCTGTCTTAATAGGGTGGATTTATACACAAATTCGTGATGATTTAAATCTACCAGCCCAAGACGCAGCCACAGACTCACAAGCAACATTTGAATATTTACGCGGCGATCGCTCTATCCTGACTTTAGATGAAGAGTTAGATCCTGCCTTAATCGGTCAAAAAGCCGCCACACTAGCTCAAATTAAGCGATGGGGCTACCCAGTACCAAAGGGATGGGTAGTTTCTCCAGTTGATGATCCCCAAGAATTGATTGACATTCTCCAGCCTTCGGATTTATCTCCTTTGGTGGTGCGTTCTTCTGCTATTGGGGAAGACTCGGAACAAGCTTCCGCTGCTGGACAATATGAAACAATTTTGAGCGTTACCAGTAAACAGCAATTACAAGATGCGATCGCCCAAGTTCGAGATTCTTACAATCATCCATCTGCGGTACAATATCGTCGCGATCGCAGTTTAATAGATACAGCAATGGCTGTACTCGTGCAACAACAAGTCCAGAGTGTCTATTCGGGAGTAGCTTTTACTCGTGATCCCATTACTCAGCAGGGCGATGCGATTGTCATTGAAGCCCTTCCAGGTAGCCCCACTCAAGTTGTTTCTGGACACGTTACCCCAGAACAATATCGCGCTTTTGTTGTCGAAACCGAGAAAATATCATCTGTGCAATTAGAAGGTACAGGGCAAATACCACAAGCAATTATCAAACAAGTGGCACATTTAGCCCGCCGCCTCGAAAGACGATATCATGGTATTCCCCAAGACATTGAATGGAGTTACGACGGTCAAACGCTTTGGGTATTGCAATCTAGACCAATTACTACCTTGCTACCCATCTGGACACGGAAAATTGCCGCTGAAGTGATTCCTGGCGTAGTTCACCCCTTGACTTGGTCGATTAATCGTCCTTTAACTTGTGGAGTTTGGGGAGATATTTTTAGTGTTGTTTTAGGCGATCGCGCTTTTGGGTTAGATTTTACAGAAACGGCGACATTACATTATTCCAGAGCTTATTTTAGTGCATCGCTTTTAGGTGAAATTTTCCTGCGGATGGGATTACCGCCGGAAAGTTTGGAATTTTTAACTAGAGGAGCAAAATTAAGTAAACCGCCGTTAAAGTCTACTTTGCAGAATTTACCAGGATTGCTGCGGCTATTGCGGCAAGAAATGAATTTAGAAAAAGACTTTAAACAAGACTACAGCAATCTATTTATTCCAGGTCTGTCGCAATTAGCTCACGAATCGATAGATGAACTAGAACCACCCCAAATATTAGAAAGGGTAGATTTCACTTTGGAATTATTGCATCGTGGGACTTACTACAGCATTTTAGCTCCATTGAGTGCAGCCCTCAGACAAGCCATTTTTCGCGTCAAAGATGGAAAAATTGATAATAGTGTTACTCCAGAAGTAGCAGCATTGCGATCGCTGAGTGCTGTAGCCGCACAAGCCAAACAATTATTACCTGAGTGTGAACCAGATCAAGTGTTTGAGCAATTGGCGCAAAGCCCAGAAGGAGAAAAGATTTTGTATGAATTTAACGAACTTTTAGAAGATTACGGTTATTTAAGTGATGTCGGCACTAATATTGCCGTTCCTACTTGGAAGGAAGACCCCCAGCCAATCAAGCAATTGTTTGTACAGTTGATTCAGGGGAACCAACCCCAGACAGGCGGTATAGACCCAATAAATCGGGCTTTATCAGGAAAACGCCAGCGGGGAATGGTGCAAAGACGTGTAGACATCAAAGGACGAGTCACCGAAGTTTATTCTAGGCTATTAGCTGAGTTGCGCTGGAGATTTGTGGCTTTAGAAAAGATTTGGTTGCAGTCTAGTTTACTTAAAGAAACTGGAGATATCTTTTTTCTAGAGTTGGATGAAGTGCGGCGTTTAGTTGCAGAGTCTGATGCTGAATTAAAAGACGGTTTATGGGAATTAGTGCAATCAAGGCGATCGCAATTTATTCAAGATAGTCAAATTTCTCAAATTCCCATTTTAGTCTATGGCAATACACCGCCTCATCCCCTAGCTCCCTCAGAACTCTATGCTGACCAATTTTTACAGGGTATTCCCGCTAGCCACGGACAAGCTGAAGGACGGATCAAAGTGGTGCGAAATTTACAAGACTTGCCAGAGATTGGCCGCGAGACAATCTTAGTAGTACCTTATACAGATTCTGGTTGGGCCCCTTTATTAGTCAGGGCTGGAGGCATCATCGCTGAGGCTGGTGGACGACTTTCTCACGGTGCGATCGTCGCTCGTGAGTACGGCATTCCCGCTGTCATGGATGTCAGAGGTGCAACATGGCTATTACAAGATGGTCAGCGGGTACGGATTGATGGCTCTAGGGGGATTGTGGAATTATCTAACGATTTGCGACCAGAATGATAGTAATTCGTAATTCGTAATTCGTAATGACGCTCCTGCGTCGCTCTAAGCGTACCCCTGCGGGGAAGCAAGCTACGCTGCGCTAACGTAATTCGTAATTCTCAAACAATAAATCGAATCTTAATTTGGTATGATTACTACTTCCCTCAATGAATTACCAGAAGAGTCAGTTCTCACAATAGGGAAATTACCAAAAAGGTGATGTTACGCTGTGGCGATTTACCTCACCTGACCAACTTTTCTCAAGCACGTTTTGCCCCTGGACAAACAGCAATACCACATGCCCATCAAGATATGTTTGAAGTATTCTTTGTGGAAACTGGTGCGGGAGTAATTCGTATTGATAGTCAAGAATATCCCCTAGTTCCAGGTAACTGCGTAGCGGTAGAACCAGGAGAAGTTCATGAAGTGATTAATAATGGTGCAACTGAACTTGTTCTTACCTACTTTGGCTTACAGGCAGAACAATCATAATTAATTGTTTCCGTTTGTATAGCAATCTGAAATGATTTGTGAAATATTGTGTATGGGCATATTGACACGTCAATAGTCACCAATGGGGCGGCAAGCCCACTTCTTCAAGGGGTGTCCGCGATCTGACAGGTGTAGGTTTTTTACAATTAGGAGGAATTGAAGCAATAGAAATCGTTAGCAGGAGTATGAGGAAAAGCACTCCAACTCGGAAGACGAAGAGGAAAATGGTTGAGTAAATCAGCAATCAAGGTCAATAAGCCTAACAGAAAACAAGAAATCTGACGGTTAGGATGAAGGTGAAAAGGTCGAGAAAATACAATATGTTGAGCAGGAAGTTGTTCGAGACTTGGGGGAGAAGATTGATTTTCAGCTTCGCCCCCTAGCATCCAGGGCTGTTTCATTCCCTAAAAGGCGCTGATTTACAAGCGTTTCAAGCAAAAAAAGCAGGTGACTAAAAAATCTGATTGGGCAAGAAAATGGTGAACGCACTTAAATTTGCTGGTTGAGGTGGTAGTTTTTCTTTTTCCCACTCAAGCAAATTTCTGATTCATACTCTTGACAAAATCTCTAAGAGATCGAATGAATCAGCCCTGCCCTAGCATCACCATCCAAAGTGTGGCAACAGCGATAGCTAACCACAAACGTTCAGCACGTTGTGGGTCAAGCAAACGAGTATGATGCCAATCCCAACCATCAGATTTCACATCCCGATAAACACATTCTGTAGAAGGACGTAAACCTTACCAGAGTGCAGATGCGCGCGTTGGCTCAAGGTCAGTCAGAATCAACCAAGAGTTTTTGTAGCCAATATCCCAACGGGCAAGCAATGTACATTCAACTGGATTAGTCACAAAGCAAATAATTCGACCTGACCAAGATGTTCCTGGCACAGAAACCACATCTGCAAGTGGATGCCATGTATTTTTAGCTGGCAGGCGATCTGACTTTTCCCGTTAAGCCTTGAAAGACTTGCTGGCAAAGGGTTTAAGAAACAGCACAGCAAATACGGTACAGTAATTGAAATTGGGTGCTAAAGGGAACAAGCAATGCTGGACTGGTGGGAGGAAAATTTGCTGCCGATCAGAAATTTGATCCAGAAGATAACTGTGCTAAGAATAAACTGTTTCAAGGCGAAAATTTTGAACGCGCCCAAAAAGCTTTAGAAAAATTACGTCCGATCGCTAAGCGACATAATTCTACATTGGCTCAGTTGGTGTTAGCTTGGTTAATTGCTCAACCTCAAACCAATGCGGTCGCAGGTGCGCGTTATCCCCAACAAGCAATAGACAACGCCCTAGCAGGCAATCTGAAACTTTCTGCCGATGAAATTGCCGAAATAGATGCGATCGGGCGCATTGTAACCGACCATCTTGATGACAATCCAGTTATGTGGAACTGGTAAAATTCCGTATATTTAGCAGTGTTGTCTCTTGAATATCAGTCTTAATATCTTTAAAAGGTAGCTGGGGATCAAAGCGTTGATGCTTTATAGAATATCAGCATGTATATTGCAAAATTCTACAAAACGTCAACTTTAGTAAACTGAGGGTTGATCATCTGCAAGTGAGTGCTAAATTAAATAGCAGGACACCAAACAAAGCGTAAACAAACTAAACGGGTAAATGACTTTGTGTCCCCTGTCATCAGCCCAAGCAAATATCGGCATACCAATAGTTAAGTGGCAAAAAGCCTGATTTTCAAGGCAACGCCAAATCCCAAAGCGGAAAAACAAAAAATGCTGAGTTTGCTAGTTGTTATGTCCACCTTAGTTGTTGAATCTCTTAATTAACTAACAAGTTTAACAATTTGAAATCTCTAAACTTTTAGAAACCTGGTCAACCTAGACCGGGTTTTTAAATTTTATAAGAGTTTTGATTTTCAATATGATTCTGGACGATTGTTCCGCAGCGAATACAATAGGACGGTTACATATTAGAGTGGAATAATTTAATGAATAACTGTCTTATGTGGAAGAAAATATTTATAGCTGTCAGTATAGCCACCTTTTCTTGTTCCTGTGAGCCAAGCGTTACCAAAAAAGTAGAACAGGCAAAGGCGACTGGCGAGCCACAGCCACAACCAAGTATTATTTATGGTGACTTGGTTATTAAAGAACAATCAGATTATTTGATGATTCCAGTTAATCTTGCAGTGCAAAATCAAAAGCAAGATAAAAGTTGGGATTTTTCGCGTTCTTATGAAAGAAATAATAGCCAACTACACAATATTATTTTTTACCATAAACAAGATGGCGTGTCTCACCTTTTATTAAATAGAAAAGCTATTATTAGTTCCTTCGATTTATTAGAAGTAAAGACTACAGGGAAAGCTCCTATTAGAGTTTGGTTATATAAAATCCTGGATGAAGACACAAATAAAGATCAAAAAGTCAATAACAAAGATGCAATTATTGGATATATTTCCGATTTGTCAGGCAAGAATCTCCAACAAATTACTCCAAATAATACTAAAATTATCAACTGGGTTGTAGTGCCTAGTCAAAATGCAATTTTCCTAAAAATTATTAAGGATTCTGATAATAACAAAAAATTTACAGCAGAAGATAAAATTAATTTTATTAGAGTTAATCTAGAAAAACCCAGTATGGGAACAGAAATTATTAGTGAGCAAATAGAGCAAGAAAGTAAGTCTTACATTCTAAAAGATCAGAATTAGGTAATGAAATATTGCTACCTTACTCATTTCCTAAATAAGCTTCAATCACAGCCGGATCATTTCTCACTACAGATGGTTTACCCAAGGCAATTAATTGTCCAAAATCTAAAACAGCAATGCGATCGCACAAGCCCATAACTAAAGGGACATGATGTTCAATTAAGATAATTGTCAGGTTGAAGCGATCGCGGAGATTGCGGATAAATTTACTCAGATATTGCTTTTCACTGGGATTCATCCCAGCAGCGGGTTCATCAAGAAGTAAGATTTGTGGTTCTAAGGCTAAGGCGCGGGCAATTTCTAAGCGGCGTTGATCACCATAAGCGAAGTTTTTGGCTTTTTCTTTGGCGCGATCGCTTAAACCCACCAAATCTAATAATTCCAAAGCTTTCTGTCTGCTTTTATATTCCTCCCCAGGAGCAGGTGGTAATCCCAAAATTCCTGTAAATATGTTGCTTTTAGTATGTAAATGCCGAGCAATTATCACATTTTCTAATGCTGATAATTCCCCAAACAAACGGATATTTTGGAATGTTCGAGCAATACCTAATCCAGCAATTTGATGGGGACGCAACTGAGAAATTAATGTATTTTGGTAACGCAATTCTCCACTAGAAGCTGGTATTAAGGCTGTAATCAAATTAAATAGTGTTGTTTTTCCAGCACCATTAGGGCCAATCAATCCAAAAATCTCATGTTTATTGACTGTAAAAGAAACATTATTCACCGCTACCAAACCCCCGAAGCGGCGAGTCAAAGATTTTACTTCTAAGGCTATATTGTTGCTATCTATTGAATTACTATGCGACATTATTGACAAGTTACATATTTGGAATTTACCTGCTTGACTTATTTCTAAATTTAACTATTTTAAAAATATCTGGAGTCACCAAACCTTGAGGAAAGAAGATTGTTCCTACAACAATTAGTAAGCCAAAAATAATTAATCTTCCATCACGTAAAAATTGTGCTAACCAATTAGGTAAACCACCTGTATCAGCTAGCCCTCGCAAAATTTCAGGTAAGGCTGTAAATACCATACCACCTACTACAGAACCTAAAAAAGTTCTTGAACCACCAATTAATACAAAAGTTAAGTATATAATACTAGCATCAAAAGTGCCTTGACGAGCATTCCAAGTGTTGAGAAAATGGGCACTAATAGCACCTACAACCCCTGCGACAATTGCTCCTAGGGTAAAGGCTAAAACTTTATAGTAAGTGGGGTTAATACCCATTGCTCCTGCTGCTAATTCATCTTCGCGGATAGCTGTAAACGCTCTGCCTACGCGAATACGCTCCAAACGATAAAACACTACCATACTTATTAATAGTAATGGTAGAGCAATCCACAAATATTCAATTTGAGTTGCGAAGGGCTGAGGAATGCCAAAAATACCTACAGCACCGCCTGTAATTTCTAAATTTAAGGATACAACTCGCAGGATTTCTACAAAAGCGATGGTAGCGATCGCTAAATAAATTCCTCGTAATCTCAACGCCGGAATTCCCACTGCTGCACCCAGTAAACCTGAAATTACACCAGCAATTAACATCTCCAATAATAATAATGGAATGGGATATAAACTACTACTAGATATAAAAATTTTTGTAGATAAAATTGCTGCAATATATCCACCTAAAGCATAAAAGCCAGGACTTGCTAATGATAGTTGCCCAGTCATCAAGGGTAAATAAAGTGATAGTCCCAGTAGTGCCCCTAATACCATTGAGACAATCAGCGAGCCGTAAGTAGAGAAAAATTCAGCCATTTTAAAATATTTTGATTACAAGGCTGGTCGCATACATGTTTATTTTCTCAAGTAAAGGCACAAATAAAAAATTGAATGTACTCAAAAGTGTACCTTAAACGCCTTGTTGTGACTGCGCCAGCCAATGCGATCGCAAAATTTATATCAAAGTTTTCGTTCTTTTATGGGTTGAGCTGGATTACCTGCATAAATTATCATTGGTTCTAAAGATCGCCCAGTAACTCCACCTAAAGTCAGTACTGCACCCTTACCAACAGTGACTCCAGGCCCAATTACTGACTTGGCTGCAATCCAACTACTCTCCTGAATATGAATTGGGGCAGGAATTAGTTGAAAATCAGGATGATTCCAGTCATGATTGCCGGTGCAGAGATAGACACCTTGAGATAGGCAAACATGATTTTCTATAGTGACAGCAGCCAAGTTATCGATCCAGGCACCTTCACCAATCCAAACATAATCGCCTACAGTTAACCGCCAAGGAAACTTTACTCTTACCCCTGGCTTGATACGGACACCTTGACCAATTTGCGCTCCAAAGCAACGGAGTATCCAAACTTTTAAGCTTGATATCGGGAGCCAGTAACTCTCAACGAAGGGCGAACCCACAAAATACCAAAGAAGTTGCTTCCAATAGGGTGCGCCTGGAGTATAAGTACCTAAAGTGTAGCTATCTAAACGCATATTTATACTCAATCAACATTCGGATTAAAACTCGCACCTGTACGACTGGTAAAAATCCAAAGTAGAGAGCGAGCAATATCACGAATTATATGAAGGGTGGTTTCTTTGGGTTGGTCTGATGGCACAGAAAGTGGAGTAAAGGCAATACCTCGGCTACCTAGGACAAGAGTAGCTATCGCTTCAGCTCTGGCCATGTGAAAGTCGGAAGTAATCAGGTATAAGTGCTGTATTTTGCGTTGTCTAAAATCTTGAACGAGGGTAGTGAAGTTAGTAACTGTATCAACAGCACGATAATCCAAGTAAAGACGGCTATCTAAAATATCTGCATCTTTAAAAATTTTGCGTATTTTATTGGAAGGGATACCAGAAGAAACCCAAATTTTTAGGGATGGATACCAACGAGCAAATTCGGCAGTAAATTTTTCTCGTTCTCCTAGGGTGGTGCCACCAAGCATAAGAATAGCTTGGGGTTGTGGTGCTTGATAAAAGGCGATCGCTAGACGTGCAGGAATGATAAGCAGTATCGTCAGGATAAAAATTACTGGAGCCAAAATCAAATATTTTGTAAGTTGACACTTGGATAATTTTACCCATCCTCTCATAAATTTAACTTATGATTTTTAAAAAAGTCTTGAGGATTCAGATGTTTAAAAGTGAGTCACAGAAAGGCTTTTAATTTTATTTCATCATTGGATTTAAATCTTATTTGCAATCAGCTAGGAAGTCAAGCTATTTTCCGCAAGTTATTAATAATTGGATTTTCAAAATTTGATGCCAATGCTTACATGGCAACAGTTTGGGCAATATTAAAATGATGTAAATCCTTACAAAAACTCTACTATTGTCTTTTTAAATAAACAAAATATTTCCTATTGAAGTATGTGTTACATACGAAATAATCAGTGGTTTAGCACGATAAATTTAAATTTATTTTTTGTCAAAAATCTTGCTAGTTATAGTTTTTACGGTTTTTTCATGCGATTAAATGCACGTAATTTTACTGTAATACTATTGACGTTATGTGAATTTATGGTAAATTTACCCATGCGGAATAAAAAACTTTCAAGTTTTACTGAGGAGGTAGCAGTTAACTGTTCATAGCATTTCTTGAATTTGTGCGATCAGATTCAAAACCACTCTCCCAAAACCTAGTTTTTTCATCGATTTAACTTAGTGTTAGCCACAATTTAAGGTTTAGTTCAAGTTTGTTCTGTAGGTAAGTTTTACGGCTTACCATAATTGGCCTACTGTTAAAAAGCTACCAAAAGTAGTTAACTTTTTCATGCAATTCAAGTTTTCGGTGTGTACCCCTAAATACTTCTGAACTTCTGGATATAGAAGTGTGTTCGCAACATCATAGATAATCGGCGGATGAGGTTCTTATGAAGCTTTTTAATAACGTTCTGACAGCAGTATCTTCTCCTGCTGTTCTATTTTGTATTGCTTTCATTGGTGCGGTTACAACCAATGCAGCTACTCTAACTCAAACGAATACATCCCCAATAGCAACCTATTCAATCACAGTCAAAGACAAGAACACTAACTCTGTTGAGAGTGGTAGTCTAAAGAAATTTTTAACCAACATAAAATTAGCACAGACAACTTCATCCACAAGCACAGTTTTTACAACTCAAGTTCCTAGTATTTCCAAGACTGATGGAGCTCCCTACGAATTAGGGATGAAATTCCGCAGTACCACAGACGGACAGATTAGCTCCATTCGCTATTGGAAACCTGCCAGCGAGACAGGAACTCATATTGGTAAAATCTGGTCAGCAACAGGAACTCTCCTGTCCAGCGTCACTTTTAGTAACGAAACTGCTTCTGGTTGGCAGAAACAGGCTCTAAGTACACCATTGAATATTCGAGCTAATACGACTTATGTGGTTTCTGTGAACGCGAATAGCCATTATGCCTACACAGAAAATCAATTAGCTAGTTCCATAGTCAATGGTAATCTTAGCTCAGTTGCTGACCTTAACAATGGAGTGTATAACTCAACTCGCGGAAATTTCCCGAATAGCTCCTACCGTAATAGCAACTATTTTCGTGACATCAATTTTGTTGCTGTTGCCCAATCAACAACGACTCCGACTCCGACTCCGACACCGACTCCAACACCGACACCGACTCCGACACCGACTCCAACACCTAGTAGCAGTACTTCCTGGAAAGAGAGGATTCTCAATGCTGATGGAAGTATAAATTGGACAGAATACACCAATGTAGCGCAGAATTATCACAAGCGCGAAATGATCGATTATCGTTTCGGTCCCAAATATAGCGACTTTCACACCACAGAAGAATCATTTCCGTTAGTATATCAGCCATCAAGTGACGGTATTATTCGCAAAAATGCTGGCGCTTGGTGCCGAGTAAATCCAGGAACAGACGGCGACCCAGGAGCAGCTTGGATGACATCGGGTCAAATGTTGTTTTCACCTGATGCAGATGCGCCTGCCGAGTATAAGTTCGGCTCATCAAACATGCGAAATTCTGATGGAGTCATCAGCTTCGTCGACAATGGGTTGTGCTTGAGAGCACGTGCAGAATGGATTGGGGATTGGTGGAATCGGAATAATATTAGTACTCCTACGACCCCAGCTGTTAAGGAATATTATGATGCTTCTGGTAGTACATTGCCGCTACCACCAGTTGCAACAGCTAGAGGAGTTGGTGGTGCCTCTGTGACTGGTTTTTTAGCCTTCCAGAATGGACTGATAGGGATTGCCGGAACTGGCAACGATGCATATACTTCGGAAGGGTATAGCTACCTTTCAACAAAACTTGATGCGGGGAAAGTCCCGACAGCAATGACAGTTACCAACAACAATGAGTTTGTGTTAGTAACTGTTTGGGACACTGTTAATCGCAAAGGACAGGTAGCAGTTTTAGCGGCGAAAACGCGCCAATTAGCTCAGGAGAACAGGTTTTACTGGGGGTTGCCAGGATGGCCAACTGTTAAAGGTCTCAAAGTGATTGGTTATGTTGATCTGCCATTTGCGGCACCGAATGCGATCGATGTGACAGTGAGTACAGTATTGGGTCATGCTCGAGGGTTTAATGATAACCTAAATGACGATTTGAATTCCCAGTCAGTACGTAACACTTGGTACAGCAGACAATGGGATGATGTCAATAATAATAAGTGGAAGCAGACAGCTCAAAGTGGATATGCGATCGTCAGTTCACGGGCAGAAAACAAGGTTGCATTTATCGACCTCCGTCCTCTGCTAAAGTACTATCGTAAGATGAACTTGACTACTCAGGCGAACTTTGATCAAACGAAGAATGAAGGTACAGCTTCTAACCAATGGCCACACACGTTTAGTTACGCACCAGAGCAGATGCCAGTTGTATCGAAAGTGTTGACTATTAATCAACCAACATCTGTTGCAACAGGTAACTGGTACAATACTGCTAAAAATCCAAGATCACAAAACTATGGTGAAGAACGCAAGCCTTTGATGACGGCATACATCGCTTCTATGGATGGTGCTGTGCGAATGTATGATGTCCAGTCGCTAATTTATCCAAATGCTACGGCTGCTGTTTCTGATAATCCGTTTAAATTATTCCAAGTCGGTAAAAATCCAGTTCAGATGTTTCATGGATTTTATAGCACTGCCAACGATGACTTGTTCATTGTTAGTCGTGGTGATCGAGCTATTTATTACGCATTTTACAATGGCATAATCAACGGAGTATTACGGGATTCCCGTCTGAAAGACCCTGTAAGTGTCGCAGTATCAACAGACGGTGCCGGATTTGGTGGTTCTGGACCAGATAAAGCTATGTATGCTCATGTGATGTCAGTGATGGACTTCGGTGGCAAACAAGTTGTTAACTACATGGTCAATGATGGGTTTAATTGGAATAGAGAACGGATAAATTTTGTCGGATCAAATGGAGAGAACCTCATTTTTATGCATGGATTCTCTAATCCAGTTAAGGGCAACCCCTTTATGGTCAACTTTGAAGAGGTCATTTAGAATTATATTTCGGATGGCGTGAAATAGGTTAAATCAAAACCTTGTATAGAACTATTCTGTACAAGGTTTTTTGCTATAAAACTGCGATGTTGAATTGAATTTTCCCTTTTACAAAAAAGTTATTGATCATGAGTACTCAACGAGTATGTACAGGTGAAGCTAGAGAACAACCTGAAAATTTCTGTTGTATGCAAAGCTGCTGAAAAATTAAATTTGCTACTACCTCATAACCAACTTCAGTTAAATGAACTTCGTCTCGAAAGTAAGTTTCAACAACATTAGTAGGAAGTTTCGACCAAGCTTCGTAAGTATCAAATACTGGTATTTGTAAAGAATTCACTACTTGCATAAACTCCGGTTTGTAAGGTGGAGTTACAGGTGTTGGAATTAAATCGTAACGATTAGGTGTAAACAGTACGTAAATTGGTGTTTTTTTATCCCGCACTAAATTGACTGCTGTTTTAAAAAATTCCATGTTTTTCTGAAAATGTTGAGCCACTTGTGCAGGGGAAATCTGAGGAATTTCTTGATTAGAAAATGGGTTTAAGTTAACGTTTCCCAACAATCGAGGTAGTATGTAGCGAGTAAAAGCCTCTTGAATTGCTGACAAAGAATGAACTGGGTAATTAGGATCTTTTCCCACACGTTCACCTGTGCTAGTAGGTTGAGTTAGATCGTGTGTACCAATTTGTAAAATTACAATATCACTACCAAAAGTACCAAACTTTTTTAAATAACCTAAGTGATTGCCAATTCCCCATGAGCCGGCAGAAGCATTCAATACTTCTGTAGTTTGCCCTGAAGCTTTTAGTTTGGCTTTCAATTGTTCAGTAATTATTTGTTTTTGGTCAATAGGATTACCACCATTGAGAACTGAGTCTCCAACCATTAAAATTCTCAGAGTTCCTTCAAGTTTTTGTAGACTGATGGGTTGAGAACGTTGAGAGTACTGGTTGTATTCTATTCGTTTGCCAAAGCGAACTATTTGTTGATTAGGTTGAAAGCGATAGCCTGTAGAAATATCAGCTTGGCTTAAAACAGGATTTCCTAGCCCAAATAAAAGCCTTAAAGAGACTTCAATAGCTACCAAAAAGATGGCACTAAATATTAGTATTCTATATTTACCGAATTTGGATTTTTTTTTACGCATCAATGCTTATTAGTCTGGTTTAGCTCAAGTTTTTCATACTCAATTAAGCGGATTGATAACAAAATTTCGGCTAACATCCGCTGGAAAGCATAGTACCAGCCAGCCCATCCATCCAAGATGCCTCCTTTTAAAATTAGACAATACAATAGGATAATAAAGGGAGCAACAATCTTTTGTTTGCGAATGCGATCGCCCAAACTCAATTCGTTAGCTGAAGTTTCCAGTAATTTTTTGACTTCAACTATCATATAGCGATCCTGCGCCCACAACCAACGGCTTAAAGACTTGCGATCATCATGATGAATACAACCAGAAAGCACTGCTGATTTACCAGTGACTT
Organism: Atlanticothrix silvestris CENA357; assembly: GCF_016056295.1. Taxonomy (GTDB): domain Bacteria; phylum Cyanobacteriota; class Cyanobacteriia; order Cyanobacteriales; family Nostocaceae; genus Atlanticothrix; species Atlanticothrix silvestris. The sequence goes on along the minus strand of NZ_JAECZB010000093.1, from coordinate 54,464 downwards.
CTAAAAGTTGAGTGTGTCCATCATCTATGTAAATTGCTTTCTCTTTGCGAAAAAGAACTTGTCGAGGCGGAAGTATTGTACCTCTTAGGGGCTTGCCAAAAACGCAGTATTTGAATTTGGTGAAGTAGCCATTTATCTGCTCATTATCTGGTAAAGATGTAATTTCAATAATTAACTCATCTGTAACTATGTAATCTGCATCTAAAGAAAGCACCCATTGAGATTTGACTTGCTCCAAACCATAGTTCCACTGCGTAGCATGAGTATCAAATTTACGTTGAAAAACTTGTATGTGCGGATGAGAATGCAAAATTTCTAAAGTTTCATCATTGCTATAGCTATCAACAACTACAATCGTCTTTGCCCAAGTCAAATGTTGCAGGGTACGCTTAATATTGGGCGCTTCATTGTAGGTGAGGATAAGAGGAGTAACTTCTTTAAGCATCAAAAACCTCACAGTTTAATTGCTTCTGCACTATCTTTCTTTTTGACCAAAATTTTTATCCTGATTTTTTACCAGAATTTAGTAAATTTTCAAAATTAGAAAGGTATGATTTAGCAATACGCTCATAACTAAATTCAGATGCTTTTTGGCTAGCATTATCACTCATCTGACATATATTATCTTTGGAACTGGAAATAGCTTTTGTTAATGTATTCGCTAAATTTTGTGCTGCGTTAGAGTCACGATGATTAAAGAAATATCCTGTTTCTCCATCTTCTATATAATCTTTAAAACAAGATAAGTCTGATACTATAGGAACTAAGCCACAGACCATTGCTTCTAGAGGAGCGATTGGAAACGCTTCGCCTTTTTCAGCTAATGAAGGATAACAGAATAAATCTGCGCTTCGATATATTTTAGCAAGTTGTTTTGTATCAAAAATTGGTTCTATAAACTCAACTTTTAAACCTTCTGCTTTTAGTTTAAGCTGATGAAAATATCCTTCACCACCTCCACCTTGACTACCTTTTACTGGGCCTAAAATTTTTAACTTGGCTGGAGAGTCCTGTTGAGATAATAGAGCAAAGGCATCTAATAAAAGATGAATTCCTTTTTCTGGATGAATTCTGCCTACATATAAAATCACCTTCTCTGCTCGCTCTGGTTTCGATTGAGCAGACGGATAGAATACGCGAGTGTCAACAGGATTGGGAATTAATCGCATCCGGGGAATCGCATTAGGGTACTGTTGAGCAATTCCGTCCCAAATTGCTTGCGACAGAACTGTAAACAAATCTACACGAGCATATAAAGGGTATTGCCCTTTAGGAAAGCGACCGACACTGACAACAATTTTGCCAACTCTAGAACGTAGTGGAGCAAATACAGGCAACCAAAAATCGTTGATCACCAAAATATCTGCGTGGGGTAAAGTAGGAAAAGTCAAAAAGGCATAAGCCAAATCTTTCAGCAAGTCAAACCAGATATTTGGACTTTGGGAAAAACCACCTTTGCGAATGTATTCAACATTGTTAATGTTTTCTGTATCTGGTTGGCTTGGATAAGAACGACATAAAATAGTCACTTGATGACCTGCGGCGGCAAATTCTTCTGCCAATCCTTGCCAAAGACGATGATGCGCTCCTCCCTGTAAAGTAGGTACAGGAAACCAAGGGCCTGTAGCAATAGCTATTTTCACATTAACCTCTCTGTTATCAGCCCATTATTCATTAACTTGAATACAACTAGGAGGACTACCCCCATTCAGAATCCAATGGTAAACACTGGCCATATCTTTAGCGATTACGCTCCAAGAGTATTTGGTTTCAACTAAGTTTCGTCCTTTTAAACCCATTGCTTGTCGCTGACTCTCAGGCATTTCTATCGCCTCTATTAAAACATCCATGAGTGCTTGCTGATTATCTTCAATCCACCAACCACAACCATAACCTTCTAAATCTTTCCAGGGCGCGCCTTTGGTAGTAATCACAGGTACTCCATAAGCTAAAGATTCTGCTATGGCAATGCCAAAATTTTCCGAGTGAGTTGGTAGAACAAACAAATCTGCATTACATAAGGCAGAAGCTTTTTGTTCTCCTGAAAGCATCCCTGTAAAAGTTACTCGTGGCTGTAATTCTAATTGTGCTGTTAACTGTTCTAATTTTGCTTGATAGCCAATTAAGTCGGGACCTGCAATGATTAAATGCCAATCAGGAAATTGAGTGATTAGCTTTTTCCAGACATAAAGTAAATTGTCTATACCTTTTTTAGGATGAATCCTAGATAAAAATAAGAGCCATTTTTTTTTAGTGATTTCAGGGAACTGTTTAAATAAAATCTCTCGATTAGGTAGATTACTGAGATTAGGTAGACTTACTCCATTAGGAATTAAAGCGATAGGTTGACGAAAATTAAGCTGGCGAATGGATTTAGCTTCTTCATCTGAGGTTGCATGGAAGGCGATCGCTTTTTGGAGGTTCTGCTGTTCATACAGATACCATGCAGGTAATTTTTTGAACCAGCTATTTCTTAAAGACCACGACTCCAGCATTCCTCTCGGAGAAATTATCAATGGTAAATTATTGTTTACAGCTGCTTGACGAGCATACAGATTCGGAAACATCCACAGCCCATGATTATGAATTAAATCTAACTCACATGATGCTATTTGCTGTAAAGCATAGTTGGCACTAGGTTGAAATCCCCGTAAATATTTGGCTAATTTTGTAGCAGAATAACTATGAACATTTACATTTATAGTAGGAACTTGTTTCCCAGCATTTTGATAGTCAAGGGTGAATAAATGAGAGCAAATTTGTAGCTCAGATAAAGATTGAGCTAGATTTGTTACAGAATATGCTGGCCCACCTACAACTTCGTTTATACTAGCAACTACCTGACAAACACGTAGTTGCTTGGTATTTGTTTTCATATTTAAGGATTAGCTTGATTGATATAGCTAATTACACAAGCTATTTACTAGTCTAGTTTGAAATATTCTCCCACCAATGTTGAAATAAAGCTAGACTCCAACGACGATACCACATACTTAACGGTATATCGTTAAACGCAGGAACTCGCTGAAAACACTCATGCCATTCCTGTTGAAGCCATTGTTGAAAAGGGAAGTAAAATCCACGTTTGGGACGATTGTACACCCAAGTGGGTAATTCTGGAACAGCTTGAATTAATAACTGCTTGTTAGACATTAAACGTAAATTGCTAGGAATTGAAGAAATTGTTTCGACAAGAACACGATCAACTAGTGGAACTCGCAGTTCTAAACCCCATGCCATACTCATCACATCACTATCTCTTAATAGCTGATTACGCATATAGCCACTAATTTCTAATAAACTAACTTCATCCTCTAGGGTTGGCTGGGAAGTAATTTGATTAGTACTGTAACGTTCAAGTAAAACATGATCTGGAAGATATCGTTGAGCAATTTTGCAAGCTTCTTGATGAGAGAATATTCCCCGAAAACTGCGGTAAGCGGCACCTGAATCGGGAGGTTGTTGTAAAAAATCTCCTAAACGTCTCATTTTTGGCGATCGCGCCCAATTCTCTAACCCCTTCCCAATGCCAATATTGATGGGATAAAAAGCCTTAATTTTTCTGCCTAATCGAACCATTTGTGGAACTTTTTGAAAAGAACCATAACCTCCAAATAGTTCATCTCCACCTAAACCGGAAAGAACAACTTTTGTACCATCGTCGTGCGCTACTTTGGAGACACAGAATGTATTGAAGCCATCTATACTAGGCTGGTCAATTGTTTCTAAAAATTTTGGAAATAGAGCTTTGGCTAAATCAGCAGTAATTTTATATTCTGTATGCTCAGTATCAAATTCTTGAGCAGCTTTGCTCGCAATTTCGCCTTCATTCCACTCTGATTCTGCAAATGCAATTGAGTAAGTTTTTAGTAAACCTTTTTGGGTTTGACGTGCTAAGGCTAAAACTGCCGTTGAATCAATCCCGCCACTCAGAAATATACCTACAGGTACATCACTCACAAAATGATTATGAATAGAATTAATTAAAGCAGCCCTTACTTTTGCTTGAGCTTCCGCAAGTGAAGTTTCTGCTGGAGTAAAATCAATTTGCCAATATTGTTTTTGACTAATTTTACCTGCTTGCCAATGCAATGAATGACCAGCATTGAGGCAGTAAACTCCTTCAATTAACGTATTTGGCTCTGGCACAGAACCACTAATTAAATAACCATACAATCCCTCTGCACTCAAGTTAATCGCAGGTAAACGGGATGCAAGAATAGATTTAAGTTCTGAAGCAAAAACTAACGTTGAACCAGATTGCCAATAATAAAGTGGCTTTATGCCTAAAGGATCACGAGCTAAAAAACAAGTTTTTTCAGCATCATCCCAAATTGCAAAAGCAAACATACCGCGTAAATAGCGGACACAATCAGAACCTACTCTTTGATAAAGTTTGAGAATTATTTCTGTGTCTGTTTGGGATTTAAACTCTTCGCCTTGGCTAATCAGGTCTTGCCTAATTTTTTCAAAGTTATAAATCTCACCATTGAAAACAATCCAATAACGCCCATCGGAAGTAGACATGGGCTGATGTCCGGCCAAGCTGAGGTCGAGAATTGCGAGACGAGTATGGGCGAGGGCTACTTGTTTTTCCTGAGCAATGTAAATACCCGAATCATCAGGGCCACGATGACGTATGGCAGCTTGCATTCCCTGAATAATGGTTTGCAAGTTATCTTGATACTGATTAACTGTAAGAATTCCAGCAATACCACACATTTAAAATATTAGCTCCTTACACTTGGAAATACTCATCCAAATAGCTATCTAGAGTAGCTTTAAAATGCTCGTACCCAAACGTTTCAATTACTTTAGAACGTAGCGCTTGAGGTTGATACATTAAAGCATTAGGATAAGTACGTTGTAAAATTTGAACCAGCGTTTGAGCAATTTCTTCTATATCATCAGGATTAACTAATGCTCCGAGTTCACCATGACAAAGCGCATCTATCGCTCCATCTTGGTTTCCACCCAGTGCAGGTTTCCCACAAGCTAAGGCTTCAAGGTAGACAATTCCAAAACCCTCGCCTTTACTCGGCATTGCAAATACATCGCACAAGTTATAGTGAGGAACGAGTTCTTCATCTGGAATAAATCCGGTTAGAGTAACGTAGTTTTGTAGGTTGAGATTTTGCACTACTTCCTCAATCCGAGGACGGTCATTACCTTTACCAACTATTAAATAGTGAACATTGGGAATTTGCTGTCGAATTTGGGGTAGTGCCCGAATAACTTGATCGTAACCTTTGTAACCTTCACTACTAGATAGCCGAGCAACAGTTAAGATTATCAGCTGGTCTGGAGTTAAACCATATCGTTCTAGTAAGTATTTTGATTTGGGGGCAATTTCAAACCGATTTGCATCAAAGGTAACTGGCAAAAGTGAAATTTGATCAGGCTCAAGGTTTTGTTCTTTAAGCAGGCGATCGCGTGTATACCCACTCACTGAAAGTATTTTTCCTGCTGACTGTAAAGCTTTTTGTTTAATAGGATTTTTTAGGCTCCAAACTTCAATACCGTGAACTACTACCCAGTAGTGAATTCCTATTAAACGATGAATCCAGTAAGCGACAGGGGCAAAGTTGATGTGACCAGTTAAAATCAGATTTGGGCGTTTATTTATTGAGTCCAAAATCAGACTCACCGCAAAATAAATACTTCTGATAGTATGTGGTATGTTGCCATAAAAATGGAAATCAACATGATTGGAAACGGATTCTCGTTTACTTTTATTTTTGTCAAGCTTGTTATAAACTTCTATCTTTAAATTAGGAATATACTCAGTCGCCGCTATTAACAAAGCCTGTAAATAAGTTTGTATTCCTCCCTTGACATCAAATATATTTGGAAACCAAAAATGGACTTTTTTATTATTGATATTTTTCATGAAAATAAAAAATATATATACTATAACTAACTAATTTAGATATTATGTTTTATGTCTTTCTTTGGTAATTCAGGATCATTTGCTGTCGTTGGCGGTTATTTTCGATTGCTTCTAATTTAGGTAATAAGAAAATAAATCCATTTAAAAACCAATAATAAACTACAGCCAGAGGATGAACTACAACTTGACCTATGAACCACAATACATGAATCAAGAAAGAAACTAATGCCAAATCTTTTAAAAATGGTCTGGTGAGTTTTCGATAAGCTGACCAAGTTGCTATTAAAAGAGCAATACGCATTCCGTACCAGAGTATAAAACCAAATATCCCTATTTCAATAGTGACACGATGCGTTTCTGCTTCAGCAGGCGGAGTAGGTAAACCTTTAGGCAAGTCAAACAATCTTTGAAAAGTCTGGCGAGCAGATTGAGTTGCACCAGTGCCATAAGAGTCTAGAATAAATTTACCAGGTAGAGTATGAATAGATAAAGAATAAGCTATTCTAGCATCGCCTTTAGCAGCATCTACGACACTTCCACGAGATGAAAATGCCTCTAGGGCTGGAGCAAAGTAATGAGACAAAATAACTACACCTAAAACAGCCGGAATAGCCATTTTCTTGAAAAAATTTATCATTTTTGATAAATTATCAAAACTTTTTATCAACAAATAAAATAACAATATAAACACAGAATAGCCAATTACTCCACGAGAACCAGTCATAAAAAAATTAGCTACCATTAATAATAATTCTAATAAAATAATTAATCTCCATTTTTGGGAATTCCTATCTTGATTTGTAAGATATGTAATGAGAAATGCAAAATTTAAGACTAAATATGATGTATAAATATTGGGAAAAGCAAATACACTAGATATTCTCAATTTACCCTCACCAAAACCAAGTGATTCCGATGCCTCCTCCCCTCCAGGGGCCACATTAAGAAGGCTAGAAGCTGGGCTGGAAAATTGAGCAATTCCTAAAATACAAACCGGAATTAAACACAAAAGATAATTGCGTAAAAATTTATACAGTTCTTCCTCTGAATCAAATAAGTTTGGAAGCATCCACATCAAAGGAACATACAATAAATAACGACTTAAACCAAAAATTCCAATAATAGGTGATCCCAAGTCAGGATTAAAGGACTGAAAGAACAACCATACCGAAGCTAAGGCTAAAAAGCCGTGAATAATACCTGTATAATTATTTTTAATTAGTGTCTTTGGTCTATTAGATAAAAGAAAATATTTAATATAAGCAAGAACTAAAATAAAATCTTTTAAAAGATACATAAGGTTGCTAGCCTGTGGTAATATCCACTTTCGTAAAGCACCATCAAGAATTATTAAAAATAAGACTCCCTTAACTAGCTGCTGCCAACTGATGCTGCTGATAGCAATAAGTATAATTATTAAAAAGGGTAGAGCAAGAAAGATGATGTTCATTGCACTATTGCTTCCATAACTTGGAGATAGGCTTTAGCAACAGAGCCTTTACAGTGTTTTATTAAATGAGCTTCTCGATGTTTTTGATACATATCGAACTGATCAAGATTGGTGAGTAATTCGGCTAATATTTTTGTCAAATCTTCTACACTTTCATTAGAAAATGTAACCCCACATGAACCAATAGCATCTTTCAATCCTCCAGCTTTTGAACCAACAACCACGCATCCACAAGCAATTCCCTCTAAAGCTACAATACCGAATGGTTCTTGCCATTTGGATGGTACAACCAGGATTTTATGAGCATTTAACAGTCGAGCTAGAGCTTCTCCACGCTGAGTCCCTACAAATTTAACCTGATCCGCAATTCTAAGAGTTTGTGCTTGTTGTTTAAGTTGGTCTTCTTCTGGCCCTTGACCAATAATGGTTAGGTTAGGTTCCAACCCTTGCTGATTCAGTAGTGCTAGTGAATTGAGGAGTAAATCAGCACCCTTATCCGAAACTAAACGCCCAAGAAAGACTAAATCTTGATTCCGAGTAATTTCTGGCATTTCATAAAACACGTCATCCTGGTAGGAGTTAGGAATGACCGTTGTCATGGCAGGAAGTTGATCTGCGATCGCCTGACTAGGTGCTATATTGGTCGTAAATCGCGTCATCCAATGTTTCAGGGCAGATGGCCACGTTAATTTAGTTCCTGGATAGCGATACCACGTCTGATGAGTGACTACCAAAGGCTTTTTCAGGAGTAAAACAGGCCAAACTGCTTTCAAACTTATACAACCATGAAAAGAGAGGTCACACCAAAGGGTTAAGTTGAGAAGTTGACTAATCGTGGGACATCGAATTACCTCAAAAGGAAAACTATCAACTTCATTTGTTGGAGATTGAGTAGCTACTTTTACATCATGTCCATGAGCGACAAATTCATGGGCAAGATTTAACATAACTGTTTCTAGCCCACCAATATAAGGGTAAAAAACAGATGAATATATGAAAATTTTCATTATTTATATGTAATTTTTAATATATTATTAAATAATGTAACTTAACTAAAAAATCGATATATATCTCAAATAGGCTACATAGAAGTATTTAAAGATTGAAATTTTGATTTCAGTTTATTAATTAGAGTTCTCTCCCTGACTGCTCTCACAAAACTTTGCAAAGGAGTCCATCCCCTTTCCCAATCAAACTTCCAAGTTAGCCACTGTTTTTGATAAAAACTCTCATCATAATCAATATCTCTTTCTAAAAGAATGCTTTCAATATAGTTGAGCATCCGAAAGAAAATTATGTCTGGACTAAAGAAATTTTCCCAAGTTTGCCTAGCTAATTGGCCCATTTCTGAGGCATAAGGTTCATAAGATCGGATAATCTCTGGTAAATCATTCACCTTGCTCTCAGAAATTCTGAGTGAAAAATCATTCCAAGATGGCCCTTCAGGTGGAACCCATTGATCGGATAATATGACGGGAACTCTACCTAGTTGCATAACTTCATATAATCGAATGGAGGCAGGAGACCAACCTCTGGGGCATAAAACAAACTTGCTATCAATGATTTCTTCAATATATAAATTTTGCTGGTTAGTATTGTAGTCAAAGAATTTAGTACTTACTATTTTATTGATAGAAACATCACTAATTGAAAAATTTGCATCAAAAATTTTTTGACGGACTTGTACATTTGCTGCACCTCGGAAAGAAAATAGTAATCTTGGATTAATATGTTTTTTTTCTTGATATAATTTTCCGCACGAAGGATTGTATTCTCTTAAATAGCCTCCAGATCTAAATCGTTGACGATTGATTTGTGAAGTCAAGAGACTTGTATAAACTCCTGGTAAAAAACCCCAAGACGTATCGGCGCAATCTATCACAAAACATCGATTAGGATATTTAAAAATTAAATCTTCGTCTAGTAATATATAAATATACTCTCTAAACTTAACGTATTCCGGTTCAATATAAACAATTATATCCGCGTCTTCAGGAGAGTTTGCTAATGAATAACGTTGCCCTTCTAATCGGCGCATGCTTTCTCGCGCTGGTTCAATCAGATTATGCTTTGCATCCTCGTGATATTTTCTACTCTGTTCAAATTTTGAATCTTTTCTCGCTGTTGTTGTTAACCAAACTTTCATATAGTTAAATCTAAAATCTATTTAAGCTGATAATTTTATTGGTAGAAAAGCTGATTTATAAGTGTTTTGACATGTGCTGATGCATTATGATTCTGATACCATGTATAAGCCTGATTAGCAATCATTTGCCCTTGTTCTAAACTCATCTCTCTAGTTTGGTTGTCTGCGAGCCAGTAGTGCTTGTTGATTTCTAAACCATCCTGCTCTTTTCCCCAAGCATAGTAGGTAGTGCCAACCGGAGTAACTCCATGAGCGCTGTAAGCAGCAAAAGTACCTGAGCGAGTTAGGAAGTCAAGAGGATAATGAAAAAAACCTACCCATGAATCTTGCAGAATCTCACTAATATTTTCAGCAGATTGTTGCCCCAATTTAACTATAGGAATATCATTAATTGCAGATATTGACAGGTTTATTGGTGGCCCAATATCAATAATCTCTTGAATATCTAGTTCTTGACAAACACGTTTCAGGGCAGTTGTCGATTGTTCATAAACTTTTAATCGATTGCCAGTGTTACCAAAAACGACTAGTCGTGGTTTGCGGTCAGCTAGCGGTTTAATTTTTTCTGGCTCACCAACATTTGAAAAAACGGGTAAAGTTGGAATTTGTTGGTTTTTACCTGGGCAAAGCTTGTGCAGTATCTTTGCATATTCAGGCTTATTAGTATTTATATGATCGCTCATACTTACAAGACGAGCAACAAGATATTTTTGTAGTGGTTCTGTCCAAAATGCGCTACTCCAAATCGGATAACCAGTAGCGTAAAGTTCATGAAACATAGTGACTAAAGTACCTTTATTTGTCTTGGTTTGCCACTGCCGCAGTCCATCCACCAACCAGAAAGGACAGCCACGTGGAGCATAACCATAGCCAACATATTGTAATAGTATTTTAGTGGAAGATGAGGAAATTTCCTTTAAGACAGAAACTAAGGCTTTTGCAGAACGCTCATCAACTTTGCGAATTTGAAAATTTTCTATCTCTGTGGCTCCATTCCAATTAGGATCACCCACAACAAAGCAGGTTGATATCCCAAAGTCTTGACGCAATTTCCTAGCTAAAATTGTTGCATAATCACTGACTCCGTTGATAACTGGAGGCATTTGTGGAACTATTTGGATAATCATCTGACAAGATTTATTACTCTTAATTATCCTTGTGACAAAATTTGTTTAAATAAAGTCTGCAATTGTTCGCGATAACGTTGGGAAGTAAATTTTTGGGCAAAGTTGGCTGCAATTTCACCTAAACTTGCACAGTATTCTCGATTTTCTTGTAAGATTGAAAGCTTTTCAGCGATCGCTTCGGCATTCATAATTGGCACTCGCCAGTTTTCATCTGGAACCGGAACACCACAGTTTTCGCTGACAATTACAGGTAAACCGCAAGCCATTGCTTCCATTGCTACCCAGCCAAAGGTATCAACCAACGAAGGCAAAACAAGGACATCTGACTGCCAATAATATTCTCGTAATTGAGCTTTGGTCATTGTGGGCACATAATTAAATTTGCCTGCTGCTTTTTCCAGAAACTCAGCAATTTCGGAAGTTTTAGCACCAATCAAACTCAGTTCCACACTAGAACCACATAACTCCATTGCTTTTAACAAGTAGGGAACCCCCTTGCGTAAACAAAGTCCTCCTACAAATAATACACGCAATACACCTGAATTTTTAGGAATTGCTGCTGGTGGCGGATAAAAGGTAGTTGTATCTGCCCATAATGTGATTGTTGCTAATTTTTCAGGAGCAAACCCTGCGTCTAAAAAACTCCGTTTCTGAGGTTCGGAAATCAGCAGCAAAAAATCTGCCAGTTCAAATTCCTGCAACTTTTGTTTTCGCCAAGTCGAAGTATCTATAGTTTCAGGTACAGGAATACTCAAATCTGATGCAGCGTCAGCGATAACTCTATCCAAAAAATCTGGATGTACTTGATGGCAATCTAAAAGAGTTGTCATATTTCGCTGATGAGCGACTTCCAAACACCGGAGAGCGCAAGTTTCTACACCAACAAAAAGTTGGCTAGTGACAGATTTTAATTTTTGCGCCGCCCATTTATCAAAAAGATTATTGGTTGCTTCCCAATCAGCAGGCCCAAGCCTTTTGCGCTGCATTTGCTTGAAATACTGAAATGCTAAAGGCCAAGGATACTCTTTAACATGCTGCAAATTCAGTTCTGGACAACGACGGTTAATGAGGCGATCGCGTCCAAACATCAGGGAAAACAGAGCGCCCCATTTACCTGGTGCATCAATTACAGAGCAAAAAAAGTTGTCCAGTTCGCCTAGTTCTTGAGCAGCTAGAGCAATCTGATATACCTGATGAACGCTGCTATAGGCAATACTAATTCCTGGCACGTTAGAACCTAATTGAATTTTTTCGGTGGATATGATTCAAGGAAAACTATTTCTGCTAGTTATGATTAACTCTGCCAAAACGTTCTGATGCAGCTACCACTCCATCGGCACAAACTCCAAAGTCCATCTCTTCGCTCAATTTACGAGATGCTTGCCGCATTTGTTGCACCCGTTCTGGTTGTTGAGCCAAAGATACTATACACTTTGCTAGTGCTTCTACATTGTGGAAGGGGTAAATCAAACCATTGACTTCTGGATGTACCATATCTCTCCATCCGAGAACTTGGTCAGATGAAATCACCGCTAAACTAGCAGAGATACCCTCATTAATTGCACATCCCCAGGTTTCTGAAGATGGGTGGATGAGAATATCACCTGTCCCCATATAACCTGGATATTTGGACTGCGGAATTAAACCTAAAAAGTGAATGTGCCGCCCATCTCCATAAGCTTGAGTATAAGCTTCCAATTCTGGTCGTAAGACACCATCCCCTAGCACTAATAAAGCTGCATTCAGGTCTTTAGGGACTTGGCAAAATGCCTGTATTACATCCATTGGATAGCGATCTGGGCGGTGTTTAGAAGCCATGATAAATACAACTGTATTTTCATCTAGCCCTAGTTCAGCCCGTATTTGCTTCCTAAATTCTAAACGCTCTGGTGTTTGGACATTAAACCAGTCATTATCGACATTGTAGGGTACGTAGAAAAGTCGTTCTTCTGGAACGTGGTGATTGAGGTAAAATTCCCGATTGTAGGAACCAATGTATAAAGCGGCTGCAACCTGCTTGAGAAAAACAGATAATCCTAAATCACGAAGTTGGTTCTTCCATTTCGCTCTAGGGAAAAAGTCTTCACTTTCTCCCCGTAAAAATAAAGGAGTTCCCGTTGCTTGACAGGCTAACAGTGCTAACCAGCAAGTTGCATAGCCATAGCCATGTACCCAAACTGCGTCAAATTTTTCTTGGGCGATGGTTTTGTGAACTCCTAAATTTAAAAGTGTCCAAAAACTCCCACCGTCATCCGTAATAGGAGAGTGATTGTTTAAAAATACATAATCATATCCCTCTAAAACAGGAATATCCCATTGCAGCGTCATTTTGAGTTGTGGATTATAAAAAGGTTTGACTCCTCTCTGGGACATATACATCACTTTCAAACGAAAGCGACTGTCTTTAGCCAAAAACTGGAACAGGGGCGCATGATATTGAACCGGGCTTTCCATTAAGATGCCGATATACGGAGTCTTCATGTTATGTCTGCTTTCAAAAGCGAAATTTGCTCAGAATTTTTTGTTTGTTACAGAACTGACGTTAGAGAGTTGGCTTTCGACAAATCCACAAATTGCTGCATGGTTTCTTTGAGGGAAATTTGGATTTTCCAATTGGGATAGTCAGTTTGGAAACGAGTTAAATCGCTAATGTAACAGATGTGGTCTCCGACACGATTTTTATCGATGTATTCGGTCTTAATAGATTTGCCAAATAACTCTTCAAAAGAAGCGATCGCCTCTATAATCGAAGTGCTGTTGTATCGTCCACCACCCAAGTTATATACTGCTCCACATCGAGGAGATTTGTAGAAAGTGTAGAAAGCAGTACAAACATCATGAGAGTGAATATTATCTCTAACCTGCTTGCCCTTATAGCCAAAAATTCTGTAATTTCTGTCTTCTCGGAAGCAACGAGCAAGATAAGCCAAGAAACCATGCAATTCTGCGCCGGAATGGTTGGGGCCTGTTAAACATCCACCCCGGAAGCAGACAGTTGGCATACTAAAGTAGCGTCCGTATTCTTGCACAAGAATATCAGCAGATGCTTTAGAAGCACCAAACAAACTATGCAAGCAGGAATCAATTCGACAGCCTTCATTAATACCATTCCAATCTTCTGTCCGGGCATACTCCCAACGAGTTTCTTTTTCGATTAAAGGTAATTCATTAGGTGCATCTCCATAGACTTTATTGGTACTCATGAAAATGAAAGGTGCTTCTGGGCAAGCTTGTCGGGTTGCTTCTAGCAAATTGAGAGTGCCAACTGCGTTGATATCAAAATCGTCAAATGGTCTGTCTTTAGCTAAATCGTGAGATGGTTGAGCAGCACAGTGAATAATTGCATCGGGACGGATATCTTTAAATAATTCCAAAATCTTAGAGCGATCGCGAATATCTAAACCGTGATGTTCAAATTGTTCACAAGATTTCTGTAAGCGATGTAGATTATGAGTTGTATCTCCATCTACGCCGAAAAAATCTTTCCGCATATTGTTGTCAATTCCCTGTACTGACCAACCCTTTTGATCGAAGAAACAAACAGCCTCAGAACCAATCAGTCCGGAAGAACCAGTAACAATAACTTTACGTTTCATAATGTATTAATTAGATTGCAACTTGTGTAAACTTTTCAATTCAAACAGTTTGGTGTTTTGGTTTCCATAAATAGCCGAGTTAACCATTTACCTAACACCAGAACTAAAAAATTTTATTTCTTTAGAAATAAAATTTCACTCTACTTTTATCATTATTTGTACAACATCCTTTATTTTGTATTTCGTTAGCCTAATCTAATATCATGCAAACACAATATTTACTTTGTTGGATTAGTATTGTAATTTTTCCCATTTAACAGAAATTTAACATAATTGTCTACTGTTTTCTCCCATGAAAAAGTACTGTAATAATTGTCCATATCTTTAGAGATGATCAGTTTTTCAGATATTTTTTGTATTGTCGGAGGAAATGGTCGCAGCATATCCTCAAAAAAGGGCTGCAAGTCAAGTACACCTCCTGCGAGCGTTGCGAAAATAGGCATTCCAGACTCTAGCATTTCATTTAATACAAGTCCCCAACCTTCGACTCTGCTTGTAAACAAACCAGTATCATGGTTAGCAAGTAAATGAATAAGTTGACTCCTTTCAAATGAAGGTAAAATTTTTAGTTGACCCGATTGAATAAGTTTAGACGGAAAATCTTTCTCAGCCGATGTACCACATCCGGCAATTGTAAAAGAGTCTTGAGGATGTGATGTCGCTCTTTTAACTATAAAATCAACAAGTTCCTTGACTCCTTTGTGAGCAACCCAACGCCCTATCCATAGAAACCGAGTACTTTCTGTTTCATTTCTTTTTCGATTAAGACGAACTTGAGCGAGTTCCGCTTGTTCAGCTTTTGACAGTGCATTGTTATAAGAAAATAATTTACTCCTCCACCATGGGAAGCACTTTCTCATCCATTGAAGTTCTAAACTACCGAGGCAAAGAATATATTTTGCTCTTCCCCATCCTTGAAGGAGTAAGAATATATTTATTATTGTAAATAAATAGCCAAATGGCAGAAGCAATATCTCTTTTGTTTTTTGTGGATTGTTTAAGTTAGATATTATGTATAAAATATCAGGCTGAACACTACGAGCCACTACTAAACCTGATTTACTAACCTGATTTGTAATAAATGGAGCATAGCAATCAATTACATCAAAAGGCTTCTGAGTTGTAAGAAACTCATCTAGCTTTGTTCGCATTAATTGAAGGCTTTGGAGACCTTGCCACCATCGTGTTTGTCCAAGGATAGGATGAGGAGACCACAAAGTAACATCATGTCCCTGCGCCCGAAATGCAGCTGCTAGATTAATCGCCATCTGTCCAGCACCAAATTCCGGAGCTAGGGGCGAATGTGTAGCTATCAGGATACGCAGCGATCGCATGGTAAAATTCCCTTATAAAAAATTAGCAGTTAATTAGTTAGTACTTTTATAAATATCTAAATGTTGTTAAACTGCCCTGATTCAAATAACGCAATTGCTTACAAATAAACATAGTATTAAGCATCACGCCAAAATAAATGTTTAGCTCCAGCATAATGACGGGCTAAAGCGTAAACTTGTTTTTTGAACTGAAAATTATCTATCAGTGTGGTTGCTACTGTGTCCGAACTAAACCACTTACCGCCTGATTTCCAAAAAGCATCTGCAATAAGTGTTTGTTCAAAATGAGGTGTTGCTTCCTTCGCGTATCCGATTAAATTATTTACTTTATTAATAGTAATTATTTTAAATAAAATACTATGAGGATAATAAATAAGACCGCAATTTAAAGGCTTATCTTCAAGAATTTTTTTGTTACATAAAAACTCAGCTACCTCCAAGTCATAAGATTGTACATAATCTTGACCTGCTAAAATTGTATTATGATTCTGCCTAATAGTTTGTAAAGCAGATAGAAAATTGCCAAACCACAGTACATCAGCATCAAAAAGTAGGATGTCAGAGTGAGCATTTGCAGCTAAAGTAATGGCAAACTTTTTGGCATATCCTCCCCATTGGCCAGAAGCAAGCCAAGTCTGAATAAAGTTTTTATAGCTTTGATCTAACTCGTCGTGTAAAGTTTGCCAGTGCCAAAATTTTACATCTGAAGGGTAATTAGCAAACCACTTTTGGAGCTTAATATAAGCAGCATCAGAATCTCCAATCAACCAAATGTTAGGTCTGCTGATAGAGTGTTGCATTAAAGATTGGATACTGTATGCGAGCAGTGGCACATCTGCTTCACGTGCAATTGCAACAAACCTTGGTAAACTATTATCTAATGGTTTCCAATCAATGTGAGGTATTTTTAGAGTTTTAATAAAGCATAATAAGTTACAATAATTATAAAAAACTCTATATTTTATGCTTTCTTTTAGCTTATTTTTTATCCATCTGTTTGATATTTTTAGCATTTTAAAACCATATTATAAATTGATAAAATTTTAAATTATTGTATGCAATTCCCTTTTGTATGTAATCCCTCGCTTATGTGTAATATTGCTTTTGTAGTTTGACTGACTGAGAATTTAAAATGCTTATGCGAAACAGGGTTAGCTTTTCTCGTCCTTTCTAGAGCTTATTACCTTTGCCTTGCAGGTAACGAAGGGTTCCAAGAACCATAACGTAAGCGCCTGTAGAATTTTTGCAAATGTGCGTAGAGCCATAAATTCTCATAGAACCATTCAGGCGCAAATAAGTTCATCAAACTTATCCGGCGAAAGTTACCCATCTTTATTTGTCTGATCCAGCAGGAAAATCTTTTATCGAATGGCATTACTTTCACACGGTTTAAAATCAACTGCTCAACGTCAATTTTTTTGAAGGGACAAACTTTTGACAAAAAGACATCAGGTTCGCCAACAAATATTTCCTCCTGTGGAGCAGACGTTACATTTATCCTAGGTAAAGTCGCAGCACGAAGATATACATCTTCTAAAGACTGCTGCCAATTATTGGCTGTATGTATTTCCGTGATCTTTTTTCTAGTTGCTTCGCCAAGGGATAGTCTGAACTCTTCATCTTCGACCAAACGTGACAAAATCGACGTATACTCTCCAAGATTCTGCACACGAATCAAATTGCCTGTCAGACCAGGCATATCAGCACCAAAGATTTCGCAGGCATCTGAGGAGTATGGGTAGCGACTCACCAAAGGTAGGCCATAACTTCCAGCTTCTAGCAGCGATGTAATTGAAACAAAAGGATATGAATCAACATATATGTCAGCCGCTTGGTAAAACACATCTGTATCCGGAGTGTCCCCAAAAACTCGTATTCTTCCCTGAGTTTGCTGAATTGCTTCTGACCAATCTTTGCGATTCCCTGGTCCAACAACCATCAGGATGGCTTGCTTATGTTTTTTCAGTAATGGCAGATGTACATCTGCAAAACTAATACCATCTGATGTGTTGTACTTTACACCTCTAGCTATGGAAAGAAGCAGCACACTGTTTTCGCTAATACCAAGCTGTCGCTTTGCTTCTGACCGTGAAAGTATCCGGCGAGTAGGCTCCACAATGGTAGGAAGAACCATATTACGCATTGGTTCAACGCCTCTACGCTTTTGAGATAGACGCATACCAGAGTCACGCAAATTAGCAACGACATCGCTGATACACACTCCCGTCCAAAAACGCTCATCAGCAGTATTTACATAAATAATTGGTGGAGATTGCTCTCTATTTGCAAATGCAATAACAGGTAGAGTGCCATCGTGCATTGTATGCAATACAACCATATCAGCTGATGCAGCAATTTCGCGTAATCGTTTAGCGCGAGATATAAAATTCCCAATTGTTTTGTTTAAAGCATATATCTTGCCGTGACTTTTGTATACGGCTTCTCTAAACACTTTAGGCGTATCATCTAATCTCATTTCAGTCAACACAACTGAGTGTGAACGCTCAGCATCCTGCTGAATCCAACGCCAAAGTAGTCTGGAATGCCCACCAGTATTCCATACTCCGTAAACAATATGCAGTATGTTCTTTGGCATTTCATGCAATGATCTATTTTCACTGCGATGACTGCTACTTTGTAAAGCTTCTTTTCCAATTGTAAGGAGAAGATTTTCGAGTTCTGGACTAACAAAAAGACCACAATGTTGATTGAGCGAAGCATATTCGACTGCTATATCTCCATAGATAGCAGCCATATTATGGTTACCTTGCTTCAAATAGTCTTTTGCTTGTGCCACTAAATTACGGAAAACCTCAAAATTTTGAGGTATTTGGCGATTACCTTCTTCCCGCCAAAGATTAAGTGTATCGTTAGCTATATAGTTAGTTATTTTATCCATACAATTCTTCTGTTATTTACTCTTGCTATTTTTTGCTAACTCTATTAAGTAAGCAAAGCTATATAATCTGATAATTTCATCCAAAGGGCAATTTCAGTCCTGACATGCATTTTTCAGCAACTTTATTACCCTTTCCTGTTCTTGGTCGGTCATGCGAGGGAACAGTGGCAAAATAATCGCATGATCTTGAGCTTGTTCGCTTTCGTTTAGGCGTTTACACTTTACTGATTCGCAATCACAAGCATTCCCATTAATACTACAAGACCAAGCTTCTATACTGTAAGCTGGTTCGCGGTGAGCACACATAATTCCTCTACGTGTCGATACCCCAGCGTCTAACATCGCCTGCATAATTTGTAATTGGTCAAGTTTTTCTGGCAACCTCACACAAAAGCTTTGCCAGTTACTTTTTGCCCAGCTTGGTTCTGTCGGTAACTTTAACCCCGGTAGATCTGCTAGCAATTCCTGATACCTTTGTGCTAGATAACGCCGACGTTTAACAATTTCTGGTAGGCGTTTGAGTTGTTCCCGCCCGACTGCTGCCTGAATATCAGTCATGCGGTAGTTATATCCCAACATGGGGTAAGTTTCAAATATAACCTGTTTTGCTCCATGACGCACAGTATCGGGAACGCTCATTCCGTGTTGTCGCCAGAGACGAAACTGTTTGTCCCATTCGGGATTGTTGGTGGTAAGCATTCCACCGTCACCAGTGGAAATGACTTTGCGGGGATGGAAAGAAAAACAGGCAATATCTCCATGAGGTTTACCGATCTTTTCCAACTGTCCATCCCAAAGAATTTCACTACCAATAGCACAAGCTGCGTCTTCAATGACTGGTAAATTGTGACTACGGGCGATGTCTACAATAACTGTTAGGTCGCAAGGCATCCCCATTTGGTGGACTACCAAAATAGCACGGGTGCGTTCATTGATGACATCCTCAATTAACATCGGGTTGATGTTATATGTCTGTGGCTCAATGTCCACAAACACAGGAATTGCACCACAATAGCGGATGCTGTTAGCTGTGGCTATGTAGGAATGGCTGACGGTAACTACTTCGTCTCCAGGCTGTACACCAACAGCTAACAATGCCAAATGTAGCGCAGTTGTACAATTGGAAACAGCACAAGCATACTTTGCGCCTACATAAGCAGCAAACTCTTGTTCAAATGCTGCAACTTCTGGCCCTTGTGTCACCCAGCCTGACATAATAGCACGTCTGGCTGCGTCGGCTTCTGCTTCCTCCATCCAAGGTTTAGCTAATGGGATAAAAGATTTTGCTTCAGACATCTTAGTTCACCTTCGTTATATCCCAGTTACGCACAAATTCATCTTTTAGTAATGTTTCTGGGGATTTTCCAGAACTTACATACCAGTCTCGCAGTTTGATTAAACCTTCACGCAGTGTTACTTGAGGTTTGAAGCCTAAAAGTTGCTGTGCTTTTGTGAGTTCAGCGTATAAACGTAGGACATCACCAGGACGTGGTTCGTCATGAATAACGCTTGTGTCTGCTCGGTCTACTATTGAGGCTATCTCTTTTGCCAAATCATTAACAGCAATTTCAAAACCACTACCTAAATTGATGGTTTGCCCCACGGCTGAGTCTGTACATCCTGCTGCTATGATGCCCTTGGCGGTATCGCTAACGTAGGTAAAATCTCTGGTTTGAGTACCATCGCCAAAAATTACCATTGGTTTCCCAGCCATGCTGCGTAGTAGGAACTTGGGTATAACTTCTCCACTATCGCCTTCATGGTGACAACGTGGCCCGTAGGCGTTGAAAGGACGTACTACAACAGTTGGGTAGCCATAGGTTTCATAAAATGCTCTGGTGTAACATTCTCCGGCTAGCTTGGAAGCACCATACACAGTCATGGGAAATGTTGGGTGTTCTTCTGACATGGGAACCCAACGCGCAGTTCCATAAACTTCAGAACTCGAGACGTAGACAAATCGAGAAACGCCTACTGCTTTTGCTGACCTTAATAGCTGAAGCGTTGCTGTCGCATTCACCTGATGATTCTCATCAGGTGAGTGAATGGAATGCCGCACGCCCAGACAGGCTAGATGAAAAACAATATCTACGCCTGACATCAAATCAGCCATGCGATCGCTGTCTCGAATATCTGCCACAATTAATTCTAGTTTGTCGCTAGATATATCTTTCAAGTTCTCGCGCTTGCCATTCACCAAATTATCAACAACAATTACCTGTTGTGTTTCTTGTGCTACTAGCTGACGTACTAGTTCAGAACCAATAAAGCCAGCGCCACCTGTAATTAGTACTCGATTATTTTGCATTTTCTTTTAGTTTGATAATTTCCGCTTCAAGAGTTTCAATACGATTTAATAAATCAGCAGTTTGTAAACCTAAAGTGCTTTTTACAGACTTAATTATATTGGCTGGTGCTGTTCTTGCTGAACCTATAAATTGCACTTGCAAAATTCGCAATATACCATCCCCAGTGAGGACATCAACAAAACCTTCTTTGGATCTACCAACAATTCGTCCGGGTATTCTACCTAAATAAACAGGCGGATTTTCGACAGGAATCGCTTGCCAAATCAACAGTTTTTTGCCTTGAAAATAAGTATAAGCGCCAGGAAAAGGAGTAACCAAAGCCCGAACTAAACAATTTATACTTCTAGTAGAAGTAGACCAATTAATTTCACCATCTTCAGGTAGACGAGTACAACCATAAGTTGCCTCAGTGTTATTTTGCCTGACACCTTCGTAGCCATTAAAAGCTTTAACAACTGTGTTACCTAAATTTTGCCACTGAATTTGATTTAATTTGTCATATAAATCAGCTACGGTGTCATCAATGCGAATGGGAATTAATTGTTGAAATAAAATATTGCCTTCATCTAAATCTGGCGAGATTTTATGAATACTTATAGCAGCACAAGGTTCATCATTAATTATTGCCCAGTTAACATTAGCCCGTCCCCGATATTGGGGTAGAGGGGAATAATGAACGTTGATGAATGTAGATAATTCAATTATTGATGGCGGCAGGATTTGATTGTAGGAAGAAACTACGACACAATCTGGTTGATATTTAAGAACTAGTGACTTAATTGCTTTTTGTGAGGTGTCCGGAAATACTGGTATACTGGCTTTTTGTGCCAAATTAATTACAGGGTCATCTATGCCAGCATCACGCACCACACCTTGAACATGAAACTTGGACATTAAGGAGTCCAAGGCCGTTAAGGTTGTTGGGCCTATACCAATTAGCAGTACATTCACCATTGACTAATTCCTCACAGGAGTTGCACAAATTCCCAACCTGATGCTTGCTGGTTGGCTTGCCGCCAAATGACTTCGGCTGCTTTGAGTCCCCCTGTTTGCAGACGGACAATTGGTTCTGGGCCTACTGCTGATGGTAGAATACCCATATGTCCTGGTTTTGGCTCAATTTCTGGAAATAGGGGGATTTTTTGGGCAATAAAAGCTGTTCTGTCAATATCACCCCAGTATTGAGCGACTAATGTACCTGGCCATTGCTTGGCGATCGCAGCAGCATCGTTTGCAGTTAAGATTGGTTCTATTCTTGGCTGCAAGGCGACAATAATCGCATCGTAGTTTTTATCTATGGATGCAGCTACAAGACTGTCAACACTATCTACTGTCGCACCAACTTGGACTAAACCATGCTCAATAAATTGCCGGAAAGGATTATCGCATAACAATAAAAGATTGCTAGTGTAAACGGATACACCTGCGTCTAATAACTGCTTAACAGCCATGATTCCCAAAAAGGAGAACACATCTACGGCTGGATGGCGTTCATTCACACCTACTACTTGGATACCTTTCAGGCGACAGCTGACTAAATCCACGTCTTCTGGTCTAAACTCCCAAGCCTCGTACATTAAGCCAATCACTGCATTCGGCTTCATCCAGCCAATCATCTCTGCATTGATGGGGCGAAGATGTCCACTGTTAGTGATGATATCTGCTTGATTGACGATGTCTGGAGTTTTCTCGCTAATAAATTCGATGCGATCACCTAATCCAGCAATCTCTGCTAATTGCTGTGTCAGTGCTTTAACTCCCTCTACAGTACCATATCGAGTAGTACGGGTGAAAGCAAACACCTTTTTTGCTCCGGCAATCGCTGCTACTACAGGCGTGACTGCATAAGCTCCAGTTGCTGCTTCTGTAAGTACGCTCAAGTTATCGAGTTGCAGTTCGCAACGTTTAACTGCTTGCCGCATTAGATTAACGAGGCGTTGGGAGTTTAAACCAGGACGGGTATCGTACATTAAACAGTAACTCCCTGAAGGATGCCTTGAAGACTTTCAGCCACAATATTAATTTGTGGTGGTGTTAGCTCAGCATACATAGGTAGTGAAAATACTTCCCTAGCCGCTAGTTCTGAGTGCGGAAAATCCCCTACTTTATAGCCCAAATCTGAATAAGCTGGTTGCAAATGTACAGGAATGGGGTAATGAATACCTGTTTGGATGCCCTGGTCATTTAACTTCTGCTGTAGTTCATCTCTTTGGGGCGATCGCACCGCGTATACATGGTAAACGTGGCGGCTGTAGGGCATGACTGTAGGTATAGTCAAGCTGAGATCTTTTAGTAAAGCATCGTACTGTGCTGCATTTGCTCGCCGTGACTCAGTCCATTTTTCTAAGTAACGCAGTTTCACTCGCAAAATGGCTCCCTGGATCCCGTCCATGCGGTAGTTGTAGCCTTTGATAACATGGTGATACTTACGTTCTTGACCCCAATCACGTAGCATCTGCATAGTATGGGCATATTCGGGATTGTTGGTTACTATCATGCCTCCTTCACCATAAGCCCCTAAGTTCTTTCCGGGGTAAAAGCTGAAACAGCCAATGTCACCGATGCTACCTATTCGCTGCCCCTTATATTCAGCCCCGTGAGCTTGGGCAGCATCTTCTATAACAATCAAACCATGACGGCGGGCAATCTCCATAATTGGCTCCATGTCCGCTGGTTGACCATACAAATGCACAGGCAAAATCGCCTTTGTGCGTTCGGTTATGGCTTTTTCGATTTGAGTGACATCTATTGTGTAGGAAACAGGGTCAATGTCTACAAAAACTGGTGTAGCTCCTGTGTAACAAATCGCCGCCACGGTAGCAACAAAAGTAAAAGGTATGGTAATCACTTCGTCACCAGCACCAATGCCAGCTGCTAATAGTGCCAAATGAAGGGCACTTGTACCTGTATTGACAGCAATGCCATATTTAGCACTACAGTAATTGGTAAACTCTTGTTCTAGAGCAGTAACTTCATTCCCTAAAACAAATTGCGTACTTTCTAATACTTTTAAGACAGCGGTATCAATTTCATTTTTGATACTTAAGTATTGAGTTTTCAGATCTAGAAATGGAATCATGCTGCTACCTCTGTTAAATTCAGTTCAACTAATTGACCACGCTGCTTGATTGATTGGGTAGCAGTTTCTAAAATTTTTACTGTCTGTAGCCCAGCTTTGCCATCGGTAATGGGGCGCTTGCCTTGGTTAATACAATCAATGAAGTGTAATCCTTCTGTCCGCAATGCTTCTGTCATATCCAACTTGGGAGACCACATATCCCCAGTGCGATAACCAATCAGCATCTGGTATACGCTTTCAGAATTGCCATTGACGGTAATTCCCTTGTCGTAAATCTTGACTTTTTCACTGGGTTCCAAGTCGTCATAAACAATCATGCGTTGACTCCCCCCAATCAGGGTGCGACGAACTTTTACTGGTGCTAGCCAGTTAACATGGAAGTGAGCAATCAAGTTGCTTTCAAAGAAACACGTCAAGTAGGCAATGTTCTCTGGTTCTCCCGGAACATGGCTGATTCCTGTAGCAGAGACAGCATAAGGCTGGGATGGCAATACATAATTCATGATTGAGAGATCATGAACTGCTAAGTCCCAGATCACATTGACATCATGCTGAAAAAGTCCCAGGTTGACGCGTACAGAATCGTAGTAGTAAATATCTCCTAGTTGATTGGTGGCAATCAAATCATGCATCTTGCGTACAGCGCCTGTATAGACAAAGGTGTGATCCACCATTAGTACTAAGTTGCGTTTTTCTGCCTCTTCAATCAATCGTCTTGCTTGCTCAGAGGAGGCTGTCATTGGTTTCTCTACTAATACGTGCTTGCCAGCCTGCAATGCCGCCAAAGCCAAATCGAAGTGAGTGGAAACTGGTGTGGCGATTATAACAGCGTTAATTTTAGGATCTTTAAATATGTCTTGACAATCTGTTGTTACTTGGATGCTGGGATAACGAGCCTGTACCTTTGCTAGTAGTTCTGGTTTAAAATCACTGACCTTGGTCACTTGTGCGCCTGGAATTTCAGCAAAATTTCGTACTAGATTAGGTCCCCAATAACCATAGCCAATGACACCGATATTTATATTTCCCATTGCTTCTAACTAATCAAAATCTATTTTCATTAAACTTGTAATACTAGCTATTGCCCTTAATGGACACTGCTATTTTGTGGTGAGATTGCTCGCAACAAAAAATTAACCAGTCAAACACCTATTATTTTGATGATTGCAACATAAATTTTAATTACTCCAACAATTTTTTTCCCCAATTAAGGGAATTTAAGAGAGTATTTACATGGCAAGCAATAAAAATAAATACTTCAGTAAGACTGCCTTTTTACAAAAAAATCTCAATTTATAAATTGATACATTCAAGTATTATTGAAATAATTACTTGTTTTAATTTTTTGTTTTCAGACATATTTTGTTGAATGAGAAACAATGCTACAAGTTAGCTAAAACTGCTAGCAGTTATTTCTAAGTTTTGGTTGCGATCGCGTACATCACCAACTTCTCTAGCTGGCACACCCGCTACAATTGCATATTCAGGAACATCACGAGTCACTACAGCCCCAGCACCAACTATGGCTTTTTCCCCAATCGTTACCCCTGGTAAGATAGTAGCGTTACTACCAATCGATGCAGAGCGCTTTACTAAAGTTTTGACTGTATACCAATCATCGTCAGTTTTTAAACTGCCGTCTTCGTTTGTTGCACGCGGATAAAGGTCATTAGTAAACATTACTCCATGACCAATGAAAACTTCATCTTCAATAATGACTCCCTCACAGAGAAAGCTATGTGATGAAATTTTGCACCGACTTCCTACCGTGACATCTTTTTGAATCTCCACAAAGGTACCAATTTTTGTGTCATCACCAATAACGCAACCGTAAAGGTTCACAAGATTGGGATGAAAAATTTTCACGTTACTGCCTAACTGGACATCATCATTTATTGCCATTATTTATCTGCCGATTGAATTGAAATTAATACTTTTCAACAGATTGCCAAACTGCATCTTCTAAATAAGTACACTCATCAGATTCCCATTGATACTCTGGACGCTCAATCTTGTGCATGGTGATTTCAAAAAGACAAATATCTCTGAGGTTTTCTAGCAGTGTTTCGCTACGACGCTCAGAAAACCATGTTGTTAAAGTGTATGAACCCATGTAAAGCCTAAGTTTTGGGATTTCACATTTCAAAATAAATGTCCCAGTTTCTCGGCGAAATGGCGCTTCTGGTTCGTAAAACCAAAAAATAGAAATAGGTTGCTGTAAGGCGCTTACTATCTGGAAAGAAA
Source organism: Atlanticothrix silvestris CENA357 (assembly GCF_016056295.1). Classification (GTDB taxonomy): domain Bacteria; phylum Cyanobacteriota; class Cyanobacteriia; order Cyanobacteriales; family Nostocaceae; genus Atlanticothrix; species Atlanticothrix silvestris. Next base: position 28,390 of record NZ_JAECZB010000093.1, on the reverse strand, counting down.
ACCAAAGACTTTCATGTGGTTTAGTGACGTGTAGAGCAAACTCAAAAGTAATCGGCTGCCCCCAAGAGTGAATTCCTTCTCCCTCAGAAGTATGTACTCGTGCCCAAGCTATATAGTTGCCAGTTTTGGTCAAAGGAGCTTCATAATAAGCAGGTTCTTCGTTAGAGGCTTTCTGCCCAGCACTATATAGCTGTACTGCTTTACTGGTATTACCATCAAACTGAACATTACCTTTAGAAAGCAGTATACAACGCTTGGTAAGCTGGGCGATCGCTTGCATACTATGGCTCACAAACAATACTGTTCGTCCCTCTTTTGTAGCCACATCACCCATTTTTCCTAAACACTTCTTTTGAAATGCCGAATCACCCACTGCTAAAACTTCATCTACAATTAAAATTTCTGGTTCTAAGTGGGCTGCTACAGCAAACGCAAGGCGCACATACATCCCAGAAGAGTAACGTTTTACAGGCGTATCTAAAAATTTTTCGACTTCTGCAAAATCAACAATTTCATCAAACTTTTTCTTAATCTCAACTCCACTCATTCCCAGAATAGAACCGTTGAGGTAAATGTTCTCCCTCCCAGTTAATTCTGGGTGAAATCCTGTACCCACTTCTAATAAACTTGCTACCCGTCCTTGGATGACAATTTTTCCTTTTGTCGGTTCAGTAATTCGACTCAAAATTTTTAATAATGTCGATTTACCTGCGCCATTGCGCCCAATAATACCAATAGCTTCACCTTGTAGAATCTCAAAAGAAACATCGTTTAATGCCCAAAACTCTTCACGAGATGGATTGGGCATTTGTTTACCAACTGGCTTGAGAAATTTCTTTCCTAGAGACTTGGCTCCCTGAGAAATCACATCTCGCAAAGCCTTATAACGATAACGACCGCCAGAATCCTCCTGTTGATGAGAAATGATATATTTTTTACCCAAATTCTCGACTCGAATTATATTATTAGACATCTGTCCAGCCTAAATTACGTCAGCAAAAGTCCGTTCCATTTTGCGAAAGTACCAGATACCACTGACTAGTAAAAGAACAACTAATCCTAAAGATAGTGTGAATCCCGGCCAATAAATTTTTGAATCTCCTCCTAAAATTGCCCAGCGAAAACCATCAATTACTCCCACCATTGGGTTCAAAGAGTAGAGTAAACGCCATTGTTCTGGTACAACGCTGCTGCTAAACCCTACTGGTGATATATATAACCCAAACTGCATAATAAATGGCACAATGTAGCGGAAGTCTCGATATTCTACATTTAACGCTGCTAACCATAATCCCACTCCCATAGAAGCGGCAAAGGCAATACCAATAAATAAAGGCAGTGTCAGTATTCGCCAGTCAGGAACAAAGTTATACCAAGCCATTAACCCCAGCAAAATTATGCCAGAAATCATAAAATCTACAAAGCTGACAATCACAGCGCTGATGGGCACAATCAGACGAGGAAAATAGACTTTAGATATCAAATTGGCGTTAGTAATTAGGCTGTTACTACACTCACCTAGGGCATTAGAAAAAAATTGCCAGGGTAGCATAGCTGCGAACACTAGAATTGGATAAGGTACCCCCTCTGAAGGCAACTTTGCTAACTTTCCAAACACTATAGTAAATACTACCATCGTCAAAAATGGTCTAATTAATGCCCAAGCTATACCAATTGCTGTCTGCTTGTACCGCACTAAAATGTCACGCCAAGCCAGAAAATAAAATAGCTCCCGATAGCGCCATAGATCTTGCCAGTACTGGCGCTCAGTGCGTCCAGCCTCAATTACTAACTCCTGCTTAGACGCCATACCTTGACTACTCATAGTGTTAATTGAAGCTTATTTAGACTATTGTCTTTAAAACTTAAACTACAAACTGAAAATCTTTCATACCGTGATAGCCTACCAGCCTTGAATGCCTACGAGTAAATTCTCCAACAGAAGGGTTGCCTTGAGGATCAATTACTCCTGTTACCTGCTGCCAAAGCTCTTGTGGTGCTAACGAAAGTTCATAGGTGCGTCCGTCAGATTTACAAACGTGATACCACTTTTTTTGTTGACATTCTTCGCACCAGAAAGCTTCTAACCACTCACCCTCAATAGAAACTGTAGTTTTGCTTGCTACCAGCATTAATGCATTTCGCCTACTCATCCCCCGTTGCTGCAACTGTCCTGGTTGATCGGCAAATATTTGATATTTTTGACTTACGCTATCGATGTAGCAGCCATGAATTGGGCAATAGATAGCCCGTCGTTTTGAACGTTTCCGATTTCGGTCACACCTTCTCTGCAATTCTACCTCCCAATAATTAATAAAACAGAAAAAGCAGATGGGGAAGGTTACGTTGGAGGGACTGAGATCAATAAGACCATCAAAGCCCAACTCCAGAAATTCGCAAGTAATTATTAAATTTTAGGTATACAATCCGAACTCTATTCTTTATTACAGGAACTTAAGCTGATTTTTTACGAATACAAATAAAATTTTTTATTAAGTAATGTAGTATTTAAGGCAAAATAAAATAGCTTTTACATACTGAGTATTAATTGGTCGTATTACTTCCTTACATGTAAGTAATTATAACATGTTTTGAGACAATAATATTTCTTTAAATAAAATTTACATCATATTTACCTCATGTTTAAGTTTGATAGATTTGGTTATGTGTGCAATATCCCTTATAAAGAACAATGAAAATATAAGCTGAAAGAATTAAGATAAAGATTTCTAGATAAGTAATTTTTGCTTTTGATTCACTCCAAAGAAAAATCGGTCATATTTCACTTAAAATAGCAGTCCCTACTACTATTCATAATATAAAATACTTCCTTATGTTTTAAATTTGTAACCCCATGCACAATCCTTAAGGGGGTACAAGTAGCTTCTGATCCTCACAAATGGAAAGATAAATGGTGATTCTAACTGTGTCTGTAACCAAAATTAAGTTTCAACCATGATTGTGCTTTTAGAATCTACCAATTTTAACTTTCCAAAGAGCTTATTTTACATGGCTTTTAGGCATAGTGGTTATCTCATCAGGTAATATTGCCTGCAGTAAAACATCAAGGTATTGCTGGGATATAACCTTAGGAGTGAAATGCGATCGCATATACTGACGACCTGCTGTACCCATGCGTTCCCCCAGTTGGGGATCGCGACTGAGTAAACGAATAAATTGAGCTAGACCATGACTGTCTCCATTATCAAATGTGCCGCCACAGTTGGCTTCTGAAATCAGCTGTCTGAGATACGAAGATGGAGAACAAATCACAGCTAATGGCCGCCCAGAAGCTAAAGCTGAGTAAAGCTTACTAGGAACAACCAAACTCTCGGTTGAGGCATCCACACTCACGAGTGATAAATCACAAGCTGTCAAAGAATAGGGTAGTACATGCTTGTCTTGATATGGTAGAAAAGTGAAATTCCTGAGTCCCAATTCTTTCACTTCCTGAATCAAGTCATCGCGTTTGGCTCCACCACCGATGCACACAAACTGAATCGGCTCGTCTTGTAATTCCTTGGCAGCTTCCAGCATCGTATCAAGGTCATGACAGCGACCCATATTGCCGGAATAAAGTACGGTGAATGTGTTGACTAAATTATGCTTCAAGGCAAACCAGTTCTCTTCCTTGGGAATTGGCCTAATCAAGTCGGGGTTAGCCCAACTGTGAATTACAGAAATCTTATCGGCTACCTGGGGACAATGGGCTACCACTCGCTCTTTCATTGCCGGACTAAGAACTACAATGCCCTTAGCATTAAGCCAAACTTGTCTGTTAATTGCCCGCCACAACCGCACCAACCAATTATTTTTGGAAACTACTCCTAAGGCGATCGCGATATCTGGATAAAGATCATATAGGATACAAACATAAGGCAATCTAAATAACAGATAAGCCAGATATCCAATAACTGGTAAAAACGGGGGAGCCGTAGTCAACAACACTACGTTGCTACGCCGCCAAGCTTTAAACATGTAAAGAGCAGCACGTAAGGTGTATAAAACACCATTCACAGCTTTACCGCGAATCCTCCCTGGCCAAAGTTGAGCAGTGCGCGATCGCTGAACTCGGATTCTATCTACCCGTTCAACTGCTGGAGCTGAAGAAGACTTAAATGCATATCCAGGCTGACTTGTAAAAACTTCAATATCTACCCCTTGCTGCCCTAATTGTTTCACGAGTTCTTCAATCAATTGTCCCGTAGCAGCATAGTCTGGAGGAAAAAACTGAGTTATAACAGATAATTTAACAGATTGCTGAATTTTTATAGAATGCGAATGCTCTTTCTGGACTTCTAAAGAATTAGAAGTAGATGGCAATAATTTTTGATTAATCCATTGATTAAGTCTCATCAGATTTATGTATCCTACTTTAAACTTTACAAAACTTATTGAAAATACAGATGAAATTCTCACAAGCAGCAATTTGGGTGAGAATTATGCTCAGTTATTGATAAATATTTTCAAATTTCTCCAAGCTCATGTAGTAATCACTTACTCTATACCTACTTTTATAGGCTTGAAATTAAGTACATACAAACTTCATGGACAACACAGATGATTGACATTAGTCATTTATTCACTTGATCTCTAGCCGATGCACTTATCTTGGATACGCAAACAGAAGATTGACAGACGGGCTTCTCTGGGACACGTAAACAAAAAAATTTAAACACGCACGCGCTTTTCTTAAAAAGATAGGAACACAAAACTGAAACACGCACTTTTCTTGAATACGGGAACACAACGAGGAGAAAGAGAAGTCTAGGTTAGCGATCAACAGTTTTCTGCTATGGATGCAAATTTCCTAAAGCAAGTTGCTTTAAAAGAGTTTGGAGAATTTTAACTGTAGGTTCAACAAAGAGCCTGTGATAGAAAATACCATCATTTTAAACTAGCACTACTTTTGAGTGAAAAATTTCGGGATTTATGGTTATTTGTTTGAATTAGTAGCATTTTCACTGCTGACATTAGTCACTTTTACTGTATTAATTTTGGTTACATGTCTTTTTTTACTAGAGTGTTATGACCTAAGTTTATTCGTTGACATTTGACTTACGATTCCTAGACTACCATGTTTCAAATTTGACCATTATATCTTCATAGAAAATTTATCTTATTTAAATATCTTTAAACTGAATCTTCATAAGATAGAGATTTTACTCTGTATATTTTCTTATGTATAATTAATACTAATAGGTTATATGTTTGTCTATCTCTGTAGCAAATATAATATAAATGTTGTTTATCTTTTAAAAGCAATACTTCAACTTTTTGAAATAGAGGTAATGTAAAAATTAAGTACAAGTATATTTCATTGGTTATACTTATATCTATCCTTTAAATTTGCCATTTAAGTAATTTTTAACTATCTCTCACTTAAAAGCAAAACAAAAATGTAGATGCTAATTAGCTGCTTGTTTTAAATACTGATGCTTAAAGGTACCACACCTCAGCTTTGAAAAACTGTTAAACTAATGTGAATTATCATAAAAGCATAAAATTAGTGTTAAAACTCATACAGTCAATTTCCTCACCTTCAAAATGAGTAAAGATTTAAATTCTGCAAATATTACACGACCTATTACCAGATATTAATAAATACGAATAATGGAAAACTATTCTTTTAATTCCTCAAGTTCTGATAGTAGTAGTCACTCCATACCTTCATTACCTCAAGCTCAACCTATTCCGTTTGCTGAAGGACAAGGAGATGACTGGAGTTTTCAAGATTTTCTGGGTGTTTTACGGCGACGAACTTTAGTCATTGTAGGGGTAACTATTACTATGATGACAACTGTGGTGGTAAATTTGACATTAAACCAGAAACCACCAGAATATGAAGGTAATTTTCAACTGTTAGTAGAACCTGTAACAGATGATGCTAGGTCTGTTGATATTGTCAAAGATAATAGTTCAGGTAATTCAGCCGCGGCTGGTCTAGATTACGAGAGCCAAATTCAGGTTCTTAAAAGTCCTGCCCTGATGGGAAGCATTATTAGGACGTTACAAATCTCCTATCCAGACATCAGTTACAATTCCTTGATTAATTCTCTGACTATTACTCAGTTAAATGAAACTAAGATTATAGAAGTACGTTATCGCAGTAACGATCCTAATAAGATTAAAACTGTACTAGATAGAATTGCTGAGGAATACATAGACTATAGTCAAGAAAAAAGACAAACCAAATTACGTCAAGGAATTCGGTTTGTTGACAAAGAACTACCATCGATACGAGGTCGAGTTGATCGATTGCAAAAAGAGTTACAAATGTTTCGACAAAAGTACGACTTTGTTGATCCAGATAAGCAGGTCAGTTTAATTACTGAGCAAGTTACTGTCTTGACTAATCAACGGCAAAATATTGCTCAAGAATTGGCTAAAGCTCGTGCCGATTTAGCAATCCTACAGGGAAAAAATGGCAGACTAGCAGCACTGATTAACGCTCCTTTATATCAGCAGTTACTTGCTCAACTACAGCAATTAGATGTTCAGATTGCTACAGAGTCGATTCGTTTGCAGGATGTTAATCCAACTCTCCAAACATTGAAAGAAAAACGCGAAAGTTTGTTACCCTTGGTGAACCAAGAAGCACAGCGTGTTTATGATGTAAAACTTGCAGAGATAGTAAATCAAATTCAGAATTTAGAGGTACAGAGCCAAGAAATAGCTAAAACAGAGCAGAGGCTTGAACAAAAACGTAAGCAATGGCCGATCTTGGCACGACAGTATACCGAATTACAACGCACTTTACAGGTTGCAACTGAGAGTTTAAATCGTTTTTTATCTACCCGCGAAACTTTGCAAATTCAGGTATCACAAACAGAACTAGGTTGGCAATTACTTCAACCACCAACTAAGCCAGAAAACCCTGTTTATGCTTCAGATTTTAAACGTAATTTAATAGTAGGACTAGTTGCTAGCATCCTATTAGGAATTGGTGCTGCTTTGTTATTGGAAAAACTGGATAATACTTATCATAATGTTCAAGCTTTGAAAGATAAAGTCAAATTACCATTATTAGGAAATATTCCATTTGAACAGCAAATTAAAAATCATCAAGACCGTGCTTATATTCATGCACAGCAAAATAAGAGCAAGTTACCGCTGTTAGGAAATAATCCATTTGAAAGGCAAATTGAAACTAGTCAAAATCGTAGTTTTACTCAAAAAGCTCCCATAGTAGCAGTACATAATCATGTTTCTGAGGGGATGTATGATTCGACTGTTGAATCAAATCAAGATTACAACCACTATTCTCCAAACTTTTTAGAAGCTTTACGGGTACTGTATACAAATATTCAACTACTCAGTTCCGATCGCCAGATTCGCTCTATTACGATTAGTTCAGCTACACTTGGTGATGGTAAGTCTACAGTTGCTTTTCATTTAGCTCAAATAGCTACAGCTATGGGACAACGAGTACTACTTATAGATGCGGATCTTCGCCAGCCAGCTATTCACACACTCTCAGATTTAAATAATTTATGGGGATTAAGTAACTTAATTTCCACAAACTTACCAGTCCAAGAAGTGATTCGGAAACTGCCTTCTATGAATCAATTATCTGTGATCACTGCTGGCCCCATACCACCAGATCCGACAAAGTTGCTCTCGTCTGAAAAAATGAAGCGATTGATGGCAGATTTTCATAATACTTTTGACTTAGTAATTTATGATGTCCCCCATTTAGTGGGACTAGCTGACGCAAGTTTATTAGCACCCCATACAGATGGTCTTTTGATGGTAGTAAGGATAGATAAAACAGATTCGTCGGTATTGAATCAAGCTTTAGATAACCTTAAATTTTCTCGATTGAATGTATTAGGTGTAGTTGGTAATGGTCAAAAAATAAACTTCAACAGCTAAGAAGTATATTATTAAGTTCAATTGCATATCACTTGGAGTTTCCGGCTTCAGCTACGAAGCCGAATATCTGGATGTAATTTAACTCCAGGTAGTTTAATAGTGAATCAGTGCGTGGTAATTGCTATCATGGACTCGCTACTGATTGTTTCTCCTATCTTCCAGTGTCGATGTGATGATTTCTACTTTAATAGTCTGTTAGTACTGAAAATCACGAAAACTAACAGCACGAATTGGATCTGCCAAGGGGCCAAGACCAAGCTCAAAACAAGACTGATTATTGTAAACAACCCTATAAAATATGCTATTTCGTCGTTGCATTTTTTAGACAAATAGCCAGTTGCTAAACCAGTAAATAGTGGAATTAAAAAAAACAAAGGCATCTTACTAATCTCGAAACTAAGTACATAGCTGCCGACAAAAGTCAACAGAAATATATCAAAATTGTGTTTCTAATTGTGAATGATTTTACATCTAACTAGGTTTACGTCACAACACTCTATGGAAATAAACAGTTTATAAAGTCAAGATTATGCAATCATTCAGTAAATTAGCTTAACACTTGGCGCTAGTACCATAAGAACGATCTAGCATATTACCCTTAGGAGTATTTAAACTTAAACGCCTAATGCTGAACATTCCTCAACTACTGGCAGCTGAACTAGACCTTAAACCTTATCAGGTGCAAAACGCGCTGGAACTTTTGGCTGAGGGTGCAACAATCCCTTTTATTGCACGCTACCGCAAAGAGCGTACCAATGAAATGAATGAAGTTCAACTGCGTGATCTCGCTGATAGATATACTTATTTAACAGAACTGGAAGAACGGAAATCGGTAATTTTAAATGCGATCGCCGAACAAGGTAAACTGACCGATGAACTAAAAGCGAAAATTACACTCTGTTTACAAAAAACTGAACTTGAAGATTTATACTTACCCTATCGACCCAAGCGGCGTACCCGCGCTACCATCGCCAGAGAAAAAGGATTAGAACCACTGGCAAATTTCATCAAGTCATTGAACATCAAAAATGCTGTACCAGCTTCACTAGAAGAGGAAGCAGCTAAATATATTTCTGAGGCTCAGCAAGTTAAAACACCACAAGAAGCTTTAAAAGGTGCTGCTGATATCCTAGCAGAAGAGGTGGCGGAAAAAGCGGAGTTACGTGCATACATCCGAGATTATTTGCTAGAGGAAGGGGTATTTATCTCTCGTATCAAAGACGATTATCCTGAAGGGACAACCAAATTTGAAATGTACCGCAACTATCAGATTAAAGTGAGGAATATTGCACCTCATAATATGCTGGCTTTATGTCGGGGCGAAACAGAGAAAGTATTAAATTTTGAAATTGCTTTCGATGAAGACATAGTGCTTTCGTATTTGGAATCCCAAGAAATTAAAACAAAAATCCGGATAATTCGTGATTTTTATCAGGTAATGCTGAAGGATGCATTCAATCGTCTGATGAAAGCTTCTCTCATAGGAGAAGTAATTTCACAAAAGAAAACCTACGCAGATATTGAATCAATCAAGACATTTGAGACTAATATGCGGGAGTTATTGTTATCAGCGCCAGCGGGGATGAAACCTACATTGGCAATAGATCCCGGATTTAGAACTGGCTGCAAAGTTGCAGTACTCGATCAAACTGGGAAATTCTTGGAATATCAGGCAGTGTTCCCTCACCAAGCAGCGGAACAGCGCACTAAAGCTGCACAAACTATTAAAAATCTCATTGAAAAATATCAAGTTGAATTAATTGCTATTGGTAACGGTACAGCTTCCCGTGAGACAGATGAATTTGTTTTGCAAGTATTACAAACAATCGATCGTCAGCCGATTAAAGTAATGGTGAATGAGTCCGGTGCATCTATATATTCTGCTAGCAAAGTGGCACTAGAAGAGTTTCCCGATTTAGATATTACCGTGCGTGGTGCAATTAGTATCGGTCGCCGCTTGCAAGATCCCTTAGCGGAACTTGTGAAAATCGACCCCAAATCAATTGGTGTCGGACAATACCAACACGATGTCGATCAAAAGTTGCTCAAAAAGAAGTTGGATGAAACTGTAGAAAGTTGCGTTAACTATGTTGGCGTAGATTTAAATACCGCCTCCAAAGAACTTTTGACCTTTGTTTCTGGGATTACGGCAGCGGTTGCCAATAACATTGTTGCCTATCGCAACCAGCACGGAGCCTTTAAAAATCGCCGACAACTCTTGAAGGTAGCCAAGTTAGGGCCAAAAGCGTTTGAACAAGCTGCGGGTTTTCTTCGCATTCGTGGTGGTGACAACCCCTTAGATAATACAGCTGTCCATCCAGAAAGTTACTCAGTAGTAGAAGCGATCGCATCTGACTTGAATGTGTCATTAAATCAGGTGACACAAATTGCCGAAAAACTTAAAAAAACAAATCTGAAGAAATACGTTACTGATAACGTTGGCGAACCTACATTACATGACATTCTCAGTGAATTAGAAAAACCAGGTAGAGATCCCCGTGCAGAATTTAAATATGCCACCTTTAAAGAGGGAATTAAGGAAATCTCCGACTTACAGGTGGGAATGGAATTAGAGGGAAGTGTCACAAACGTTGCCAATTTCGGTGCATTTGTAGATATCGGCGTGCATCAAGATGGTTTGGTGCATATTTCCCAACTAGCTGACAGATTCGTAGACGATCCCAAAAAAGTTGTCAAAGTCGGACAAGTTGTGAAAGTAAAAGTGCTAGAAGTCAATGAAAAATTAAAGCGAATTAGTTTATCGATGAAAGCACTTAAGCAATAAAAATTTTTTGTGTCCCTTAATTACGAATTACGTTAGCGTAGCGTTAGCGAGTATTCGAGCGTCATTACGAACTACGAATTAGCATGACAGTTTACCAAGTTCGACTCATGAATCCAGGAACAGGATTAGATCGTACTATTCCAGTACCAGATGATCAATATATCCTCGATATAGCCGAAGAAACTGGTATTCGCTTACCATCTGGGTGCAAACAAGGTGAATGTTCCGCCTGTATTGCCAAACTTGTCGATGGTGAAGTTAATCAAAGTGAGCAAAAATTTCTGCGTCCAGATGAAATCAAAGCTGGTTATGTTGTGACTTGTGTCACTTACCCTTTATCTGATTGCACTTTAGAAACTCATCAAGAACAAGTTTTATATAAATCAGCGCTTTATTATCAGCAGTAACTGAATGCAGACCATTTATTGACTTGGAGATATACAGGAAAATATCATTCAGATTTAACCAACATTCAAATCTTGTAATGGTATCTTCAGCAATGAAACCTACATCTTCATCATCTAAAACAAGGAGATAAAAGATGTCCGCTACCAACTCACCACCCCAACTGCAAAGAGAGTTAGGGGTTTTTGGTGCCACTTTGATGGGATTGGGTTCAATTATCGGTACGGGTGTATTTGTCAGTATTGGTATTGCTACAGGCATTGCCGGGCCTGCGGTAATTGTAGCAGTGGCAATTGGTGCGATCGTTGCTACCTGCAATGGACTCAATAGCGCTCAGTTGGCAGCTAACCATGCTGTAAGTGGTGGTACTTATGAATATGGTTATAAATATCTCACCCCTGCATTAGGCTTTACAGCAGGTTGGATGTTTTTGGTAGCAAAGACTGCTTCTGCCGCCACCGCCGCTTTGGGTTTTGCTGGTTATTTACTAAACATTTTAGGGTTAAGTGCTAGTTGGGTTATTCCTACAGCTCTCTTAGCTGTGGTGATAATGACGGTGATTGTATTGAACGGTATTCGACGCTCTAATGTTGTCAATACAGTGATTGTTTCGGTAACACTGCTGTCTTTAGGATTTTTTATCGTTGTTTGCCTACCCCGTGCTACTGTAGTGGGCATCGAAAATTTGACACCTTTTTTTACCACTTCCCCCGGAGCAGTACTTCAGGCAAGCGCCTTGATGTTTGTTGCCTATACAGGCTATGGTCGCATTGCCACAATGGGGGAAGAAGCACGTTCCCCAAGAAAGACGATTCCTCAAGCAATGATCGTCTGTCTACTGCTGACAATGTTACTTTACATGACAGTGGCGACGGTTGGTATTGGAGCTGTGGGGGTGGATGTTTTGGGTAATGCTACAGGACAGACAAAGGCAGCCCCCTTAGAAGTAGCAGTCCGTAGCATTGCAGGTTCAGGTGCGGCTTTTATCTTAGCTATTGGTGCGATGACAGCAATGTTGGGTGTGCTGTTGAATTTGATTTTGGGGTTATCTCGTGTATTACTAGCAATGGGACGGCGCTCAGATGCTCCCAGATTTTTAGCACGACTTAATCAACAACAGACAGCCCCATACTGGGCTGTGATTGTGGTAGGAGGAGCGATCGCCTTGTTGGTATTATTAGGCAATGTCAAAACCACATGGTCTTTTAGTGCCTTCAGTGTTTTGATTTACTATGCAGTGACTAATTTAGCTGCCTTAAAACTTACCCCATCTGAGCGACTCTATCCTGTGTGGGTAGGTTGGATAGGTCTTGTGTCTTGCTTATTCTTGGCTTTCTGGGTGGAATCTGCTATCTGGCAAGTAGGTTTAGGATTAATTGTTGCTGGATTAATTTGGCACAAGGTGCGGCGGACAATGGCATAAACAAGGGAAAAGGGAGCAGGGGAGCAGGGTAGCAGAGGAGCAAGAAGAGGGGGTAAAAGGTTAAAGGATGAAGAAACAAACCCTTTAACTCTTAACTATTGCCCCATGCCCCATGCCCACTTGCCCTATGCCCAAAAAACTTTTTTACTGCAAAAGCCCAATCATGTGTAGTAAACCATGACCAGTAACTAGCTCGATAATTAAGGCAATGAAGCCTAACATAGCAATCCGACCATTCCAAACTTCAGCGCTAGTAGTCAAACCCCACTCCCAACGCTCTTGGGGGTACATTTTGACCCTTTTCTTCATTTGGGCGGCCTGCGAAAGCTTGAAACTAGGGTTTTTCAGTGCATCAATTACCAAGTCTGCTAATGCTTGAATAAATACTGGATGGGTATTAGGAGCAGGCACACGGCGGAAGTTGTCAATTCCTGATTCTTCTGCTACTTCCCGATATTCAATATCAATTTCTTGTAGTGTCTCAATATGTTCTGAAACAAAACTGATAGGCACGACTACCAAATCTTTTACTCCTTGCGCGCCTAGTTCTTTAAGGGCATCCTCAGTATAGGGTTGCAGCCATTCTACTGGGCCGACTCGACTTTGGTAAGCTAAGGTGTGGGTATTAGGTCGATTGAGGGTCTGCATAATCAAAGCAGTACAATCCTCAATTTCTTGCTGGTAAGGATCACCTGCTTCTTCAACGTAGCTTTTAGGAACACCGTGGGCACTGAAGAATATATGAACTTGATCGGGATTAGGAAACTGTTCGAGTTCTTGAGCTATGAGTTCTGCCATAGCTTGGAGATAGCTTGGTTGTTTGTACCAAGAGGGAATAACGGTATAGTCAAGGCGCTGAAGTTTTGGATCTTCTTGCCAAAGTTTTTCTAAAAGCCGGAAACTAGAACCACTAGTACTGATGGAAAATTGGGGATAGAGTGGCAAAATCACCAAGCGCTCAATGTTATCTTGAGTAAGCATAGCGATCGCTTCTTCAGTATACGGATGCCAATAACGCATTCCTACGTAGATATTGGCTTCTTGCCCCAAATTGCCTAACTTCTCTTTTAAGGCTTCCCCTTGAGCCTCAGTGATTCGCCGCAAAGGCGAACCGCCGCCGATTTGCTTATAGTTTGCTTGAGATGTTCTGGTTCGTCGTGAGGCAATAAACCAGGCTAGGGGTTTTTGCAACCAGCGAAATGGTAGGCGAATGATTTCCGGATCTGAAAATAGGTTATACAAAAACGGCCCGACATCCTCTAGCTTGTCAGGTCCACCGAGATTGAGTAATAAGACGCCTACACGACCCATAGCAGTTACTTTCCCCCAATCTTTTCAGGTTTTTTACTAATGTTAACAATATATCTTTATTAAATATAAAGCTTAATAGTCAGGAAAGATTCAATGGTAACAATTTTAAGGGATTGGAACTACCGTTATTAATGGCTGTATGATGTTACTTCGCGGTTAGCAGCTGTAAGCATAGGTGGTAAAGCCCGTTTTCGGCAACTTGTCTTACAAAACTTAACAATTTACTCAGATACTTTAGGTTTTAGATTTATGTTGCGATAGTGGTCAGTCTCTGCAAGCTAGAGAATCACTTTTAAGTAGCTGAGAGCGATCGCTTATGTATAATTTTCTGAAACAGACGATAGACTGTTGTTAATCAAAGCATAATCAAGACTTTTTGGGCTTTTGTGGTGGCTATATATCGTTCTTCCATCACTCTCATAAGAGAATAATACAAAGTATCACAAACTGTTTGCTGGACTATGTTTGAGGCTAGAGTTGCATCAGAAACGATAAAATTGGTTGACGATTACTGTGAATGGTATAGAAAATTATTCCCAGAAGTGAGAAGTTTTGAGGCATTTAAATATCTACACATTTTTGTTAACCACAGCATTTTCGATTTTATTGCTGATTATACTCTCCCCGTGGTAACAAAAGAGGGATATATCAAAAAGTATATAGATTATGACATTTGGATAGCGTGAATATATATCATGAATATGAATTTTTTACCTCCTAACTCCTGCTTATTGTTATATTTTTGAGACTTGGTAAGTTTGCTTTAGCGTCTCTTCTATAGAACCTACACTTTCAAATATTTTTATGAGTTCATGAGATTTTGTTTTTCGCTTTGCCAATAAATTTTTTAGTGGTATTAATAAATGACAGTCAGAATCATCCTTTAAGGCAGTTTCAACTGCTTGTAAAACTTTTGTGGCATTTGCAAAAATATTTTCGTTACCAAAGCCTTCTTTTGCTGAAAGCTGGTGTAAATCTGCATCAGGTATAGTCGCTCTACCCAGTAAGGTTTGATCTAAAATCAGACCTTTTAATAATGCTAGTAATGCTGCATATATTAAAAAATCGTCACAACTATCACAAGCCTTAAATTCGATACGACCCACTTCAGCAGGAAGGCGGGCAGTTTTTGTTAACGAAGGGACGCTATTGATTAATTGTTCTTGTGTTTGGACAAAAACTAGGGCGGCTGATCTTTTTCCTGTTCTGATAAATGTCCTGACTGATAGCCCATTCCATAAACTACCGTTATAAAAGGGAGAACTATAACTAAAAGGCACAATATAAGGACTGTAATAAGTTAGCTTTTTACCGATATCAATTACATTTTTAATTGGCAAGTCTGCCACTGAAATATTTAAATCTGGGCCGTATGTCACCATATAAATATTAGCAGTTTGTTCGTCTGGATAAGCCTGTAGCTGTTTCAGTTCATAATCATTTAATGGCGGTTGAGGTTGGAAAACTGTCTTGTAAGGATTAAAACTAGTTAAAACTGGCGAAAAACCAAATTCAGTGGCAATTTCACACAATAAACGAAAACTTTCAGATAATTCATTAATAGCATTTTGAATATTAGAATGTATAGTTGTTCTGATTTCGATTCCTTTGGAAACACAATCAATGACTTTATCAGAATCAGCAAATCTCTCAAATCCCTCAATATACCATCTCTTCATTCTAATGCCAGCGTCACCAACTCGTAGTTGCAAATAATCATCAGGATATGTAGGTAGTCTATCCACAATTTGATTGAAATCAGCAAACTTGGTGCAGGAAAAATCAGCAAATTTCCCTTCTTTATTTAAGAAAGCAACTTCGTGTTCAATACCAAAAAAAAATTGCATATATACCTTAATGACTTATATAAACCTAATCTAGAAAAGGATAATTGAATCTTGTGGATATTAATTGAGCTAAATGCGTACCTACTGGTTGAAAATGATACCTCATAAATAATAAGTATCTGAAATACTTTTGCAATAGTGAATTAAAATCATCCTAGATAATTTGAGGCTTACTGCAATAATATTCTGCTGTCCGAAGCTTGTAAACCCTTATCTAGGAGGGAATTAGTCATGTCTCCACTACCTACTATACAGATTAACTCCTTTCCTCAATTTAAGTATAAAAATTCTCAAGACTCATCTTAAATGGATTTTACCTCAAGACGGACTATTGCGGATTTAGAAATTTGCATTGCTGAGCGTTAAGTGTAAATGAGCCTCACCTAAAGCCACAGTAAGAATTTGAGAACCGACGCTCATACGTCGCTACCGCTACGCTAACTCACTATTACAGAACGGCGGAAATAAACTACCTGAAATGTCTAAAATCCTTATAGAAAAGTAATTACGAGTTACGCGTAACGTACTAGTGGTCTGTCCCATTAATTTTGAAGGGTTAGATAAATCTTTGAAAGCTTAACTCTTGCATCTTCTGTACGAAAACGCCAATCTACACAAACCTGATTAAGATTGCGATCGCATTCCCAAATTGAAACCTCTTGTTCTAAAGTTTCAATATTGGGAATTCTTCGTTGAAGGCATTGACGGACAAGTACAGACAATTCAGATCGTTTTTTTTAATATCCTACCAACTGTACTTTTGCTCAAGCTATCAACTATTTCCAGACTCACAAGTTGGTTTGCTAACATTCTTAAAGTCCAACGTGTACTCCCAGCAGGTGCATCACTACAAGTTGTTGCTATTAAATATGCTTCGCCATAATTAGTTAACTTCTGTGGCTTTCCTGAACGCTTTTTCTCTGTTAATGTCGCTCTAAATTTTCACAACAGAACTGTTTACGAGGCTCCACTGTTGCTACTGATATGTGTAACGTTTCTGCTATTATCTCATCCGTCTTACCATCCGCAGCCATTAATAATCTATGTGCGCGACGAATTTCTCTGGCTTTTGCTGAACCCTTTTTGACTAGAGCCAGTAGTTCTTGTTTCTGTTCTGGGCTGAGATTAATTTGATACTTCTTGTTCATACACCCTGCTTCTAAGCGCGATCGCCTGTCACACCAATTCGCAATTGTGAATGACTACTGACAATTTTTATCTCTGCGGTGTAATTTGCACTTTCTGCAATATGAGTTATTACAAGATGTGATGCTTATTAGAATCCCCGTCGATACAGTATGACCCGGTGGACAGTGGCATCTTAACATCAACATCAAACGAATAACAAAAACCGGATAATTCTCTAATTGCCCTCAAATATAGTAAATTGCGTTGTTCTTGAGTTTATACACCTTCAGCCACAACTGTAAGATTAAGACTATGTATAGATTAAATTAGCAAATGTAACTGTGAACCTTGCTGGGTTTTATTCACCTCAATGCGGGCTTGAAAAGCTTCCTTGAGGTGAGGCATGTGGGTGACAGTGAGGATACAGGCGAAATCACAGGCGATCGCATTTATGGCAGCAATCAGGCGATCGCATCCTTCGGCGTCCTGCGTACCAAAACCCTCATCTATAATCAATAATTGCAATGCTGCTCCTGCCCTTTGTGCCAATAATTTCGCCAAAGCTAAACGGATGGCAAAATTAATTCTAAATGCTTCCCCGCCAGAGTAAGTCTCATAAGCTCGCGTTCCTCTAGCATCAGCAATTAAAATATCTAGGGTATCTATTAACTTGGCATTTTTTCTCTTGGAACTGCCACTGCGTCCAGCTTTTTGGGTAACAAATTGCACATGTAACTGGTTAGCGCTTAGGCGTGAAAGTAGTTGATTTGTCTCTGCTTCCAGTTGGGGCAACACATTCTCAATCATTAAAGCTTGGATGCCATTTTTACCGAAGGCTTGCGTTAATTCCTGATAAATTCGGTATTGTCGCTTGCAAGATTGTAGTTGCTGTTGTTGTTGCTCATACTGAATTTGCAGAGTTTCCAGTTGGTGAGCTAGTTGTTCTAAACGTCCCAACTTAGCTATTTGTTCATCGAGTTGCCGTCTGCGGGTTGCTAACTGCTGCTCTAATGCTTGAATTTGCTCAGTTGGATTGGCTGTTTGGGCTAGCTGTTGGGTAATGTTTTCGATTTGGGTGGCGAGTTGTTGTCGCTCATTTAATCTTGCACTCCTGGAAGCTTCTAAATCCTGCAATCTTTCCTGGAGTTGGGGATATTGCTGCTGGGCTGACAACATTTGTTGATAGCGCAACTGCCAAGATTGAGCTTGGCGTACAGCTTGACGCAGGTTGTTATGCTGCTCTGAACTGTAGTTAATTTTACCAATATAACGCGTCAACTCAGTGATTTCTCTGGCACAGTCAGAGTCAATTTGTTCCTGCTGGATTCTAGTTTTTAATTGGGCAATATTAGCTTGTAATTCGGGTTTACGGGTGGCTATTTGGGTTTGTCGCTTAGTAGCATCTTTGATTTGGCCCTGTTTAATTTCTGCCCATCGCCAGCGCTCGACTTCACTACGAGCTAGAGCATGGTCTTGCTCATTGTAATTTAATTGTTGCAGATATTGATCTAGCTGTTGCAATTGAGCTTGTTTATCAGACGCATAATCACCGACTTGTAGCGATCGCTCCAAATGCTGCTTTTCCGCAGCCAGTTGTTGCAGTTGTTGTTCCGCATCACTTGTAGATTGTAGTTGTGCTGCTAATTGTCCCCTCTGTTCTCTCAGAGAATCATAAGCCGCCAATTTTTGGGATATTTCTCGATATTCCTGCCTCAACAACTGAATTTCTCGATCTGAAACTGCCATTTGTTCCCGAAATACCCACAATTGCCCTTCAGTATCTTGGTATTCAGCCTTAGTTTTTTCTGCTACACGATTCCAATGATGTTCGTCTAAAGGACGCTCGCATAAGGGACAAATAGCATCGGGGTTGCGAAGCATTTGCAGTTTTTGATCCAGTTCTCCCAATACTCTTTCATACTCTCGTTGTTGAGCTTGTAGACGTTCGATAAAGTGCCGTCTTTCTTGGCCTTTTTCCTGGACTCGTTGCAGATAAACCCGATCTTTTTCCATTTGATCAATCTGCATTCCCACTTCCATTACTGCTTGTTGCAGTTGTGGTTGGCGGCGTGATGAACTTTGCAGCTGGTTCTCTGTTGTTTGTAGCTGTTCTAGCCGTGCAACTAAACCAGCATGAACCCTATCGATTTGGCTTTGTAAATTTTGCCGCTGTTGTAATAAGGGACTAACTTGCATTTGCAATTCATCCAAATGAGCCACACGGCGACGCGCTACAGCAACTTGTGCTAAAGCAGTTTCCACCTCACTTGATTTACTGAGAGTATGCTGAATTTCTTGCTCTTGTTGCTGCAATGCTTCTAGTTGTCCTTGGACTTGTTGCAGTTGGCGCTCAATTTCGTGAATTTGTTTGGTTAGCTGTTGTTGCTTTTGTTGACGCAACGCTGTAGCGCGGTTGTGTTCCTCAAATTTAGTGGCAAAAGCTTCTTCTTGAGATTGCAGATTTTGGTATTGAGTGTATCCGTTTTTAATTTCTGCTTCTTGATTTAATATGGCTTGTAAACCGGAAATTTGACTTTTAACTGCTGATTGCTCTTGTTGCAGGCGATCGCAATCTTGACTTAAATTCTGGTATTGTTGCCTAACAAAGCTCAGTTGTTCTACTTTTGTTTGGCGCTGGTGCTGGATAACTTGCAAACTTTGCAATTGGATATTATCAAAAGCTTGTACTTGTTGTAGTTGGTTAAGTTGGACTTCTAACTCTGCTCTTTGTGTCTGGGTGACATCACGTTGTTGCAGTTGAATTTTACTCGATTCCAAAGAACGTCCTAGTTCCTCAGCCCTAGCTTTAAATTGGCGCGACGATTCTTTAGCCCGTTCTTCTAAATCATCATATTGATTGAGTTTTAACAATTCTGCTAGAATTTCTTTGCGCTCGCTAGGGCGCTTGAGCATGAATTCATCTGCACGACCTTGACGCAAATAGGCAGAATTAATAAAAGTATCGTAATCCAACTTGATGTGTTCTAAAATCACATCCTGTGTTGCCCTTACCCCTTTGCCAGTCAGGGCGCGAAACCCAGAAGGTGTTTCTATTTGAAATTCTAGAACGCCACTAGCACCCCGCATTCTAGTGCGAATGACTCGATATTTTTGCTGATTACTTTGGAAAGTGAAATCAACTCGAACTTCTTTTGCACCAGAATGAATTACATCGTCTTCAGCAGCGGCGCGGCTTTCACCCCAAACGGCCCATGTCATTGCTTCGAGAAGAGACGATTTACCTGCACCATTAGAACCACAAATACAAGCCGTATGCAAACCGCGAAAATCTAAAGTTGCATCACGATAACTGAGAAAGTTTTTGAGGATAAGTTGTACTGGGATCATTGAGGCTATAGCGCCACATCTAAGTTTGATTAACTAAGCAGTACAGATGCACTCTTTGATAGTTTAGCTAGGTAAATATCAGTATTCTAGTCTTGAACGCCGCAATTTTACGAAAATTAACAATATTTTGAACCAATTTTTCACCTTAGGCAAATTATTTTGCCAATCTTCAGAGAAAAATTTAAATCTTATGGATGAGCGAACTTAAATTTCAAACATGCTTACAGCTTTTTAATGAATGCTTCGGCACTCATAGTAAATCTTTCCAGAGCTAAAGTCCCAGCGGCAAACTTGCATTTATTGCGGAGTAGTTAGAAACTGCTGGTCTCACCCATCAATAGTTTGAGGTTTCGAGAAACCCAAGGCTGAAAGCTGTAGAAGTGTCAAAATATTATGTGTGAACTTTATTTGCAATCTCAACTTATGCCGAAAGCTATTTGGAATGGAACTGTTTTAGCCGAGAGCGATAACACTGTAGTTGTGGAAGGCAATCATTATTTTCCATCTGATGCCATTAACAAGCAGTATTTCCAAGAAAGTAATACTCACACTACTTGTCCTTGGAAAGGTGTCGCTAGTTACTACAGTATCGAAGTTGATGGTCAAGTGAACAAAGATGCTGCTTGGTACTATCCCACCGCTAAGGAAAAAGCTAAGAATATTGAGGGTTACGTTGCCTTCTGGAAAGGTGTAAAGGTCGAGGCTTAAAAAAGTTAAAAATTATATAGGGGCCTTACCACATAAGGCCCCTATATGCATAACATATTCTGGCTCTGTGCCCCCAGCGCCTCTGCGGTTAAATAAATTATCTTAAACCACAGAGGCGCAGAGAGCGCAAAGAAACAACAAAAGAGTTTAGGAGTCACCACCTAGCGCAAAAAGCACTAAATACGCGCTAAAACTGGCTCGTGTTGTACTAAATTTGCGGTATTTGATTCTAAGTCTGTGCAGTAGATTTCGCAGGAGTTATTAGGACTTTCAATCAATTTTACTTTGTAAAGCTTAGCTCCCAATTCCTGGATAGGCGATCGCAGTAAATTACTAATGTAAAGCGCAATATTTTCAGCAGTAGGAACAACTTCGGCAAAGTAAGGAATGTCTTTATTTAAAAAGGTGTGATCGAACGGCTCTAATACATAATCTTCTATCACCTGGTTCAAAGCGCCCAAATCGACAATCATCCCAGTGCGCGGATCAATTTCTCCTTTGACGCTAACTTCTAAATGGTAGTTGTGACCATGACCGTTAGGACGAGCGCACTTACCGTAAATTTCAGAATTCTCTTCGTTACTAAGATGAGGATGAGCCAGCCGATGGGCGGCGCTAAAGTGAGTGCTAATAGTAAGATAGGCTTCCATACCGTTTCCCATATAATCTGCCCAAAGTTCAGGATGTTCAAATAACTGCACGCGGACTAAAGGCAAATGCGGTGCTAGCCGTTGCCAGATCACCTGTGCAATATTTTCAGTAGTAGGCAGAGTTTGTTGAAATTCTACCCAAACATCGTTGAGATAAGAAAAGTCTAATTGGCTTGTAACTTCGCGCTTGATTACCTGTTTTACATCAGACAAGTTCAGCACCATGCCATATTTATCTAATTCTCCAGCTAGAGAGATAAATAATACATAATTATGCCCATGTCCGGGAAATTTAGAGCAAGCACCAAATTTTTCAATATTCTCAGCTTCACTCAGTTCTGGCAACCAATAGCGATGACTTGCCGAAAACTGAGCGCGGCGATTTACAATGCATTCCATGAGTACTCTGGAAACAGAATTTAAAATTTCTTAAACTTTCACTGTTTCCAGCATAAACTAATTTGTTTGTCAGTTGTTAGTTGTTAGTTGTCAGTTGTTAGTTGACTTTTAACTATTTACAGACACTTGTGCTTCGCAATGCAATCTTGTCGCGATGCGAAATAGTTCTTGCCCTGTGTGCAAATATCGCTCATCGTAGTTTAAAGGGAAGTAACCTAACTCGTCCAATCCATCTCCTACTTGATTGAGGCTGTAGTAAAGGTGAGCTGCTGTTCTAGCGAGACTTGGGGGATTTGGTCGAGAACGAAAAGTTACTTGAGCTTGTTTAAGTTCATCTCGACAAATTTGTAAGTACTCCTGAAATTCATCTAATAATTCATCGTCAAAGGGATCGGCTGCTAACTGCTCCATTTGTTCTTCTAGAGAATAGAGAATGCCACAAAGCAAGCGATTAACTGGTTGATAAACTAGACGCAGCCATTCTTCGACTTGCTCATCAGCATCCCGTCCCGTTTGTCGTCTTGCTTTGTAACGTTGTTGAGCCGCAGCTGTCCGCTGTTGGCGATCGCTATTTAATTTCTGGGAATCATCTCGCAATTGCTGATCATAACTGAGGCGGTTTTGATTGTCCCCTAAAACCTCGTATGCAGCATTAATCCGGATAATTTGCTCTTTATCAGATGTTTCTTGGTTGCTGTCAGGATGAAATAACTTAACCAAGCGGCGATAAGCTTGTTTAATCTCCGCTTGGCTCGCACTGGGACTAACTTTGAGGGTTTCGTAGTGGTTAAAATCTTGCTTAGAATCGACCATTCATCCAATTTATCGTTAGCTAATGCTAGCGGCGACCTTTGTTTCCAAGTCTTGGAACAACGGTGTACTCAAATACCTTTCTCCAAAACTAGGCTGAATCATGACAATTAAGCGTCCCTCGTTTTCTGGACGTTGGGCAACACGGATTGCAGCACATAAAGCTGCTCCACTAGAAATGCCAGATAATAGCCCTTCTTCTCTTGCCAAACGTCGACCATAAGCGATCGCTTCTTCGTCGGTGACAACAATTACTTCATCAATTAATTTGACTTGTAACACTTGAGGAATAAACCCAGCACCAATTCCTTGAATTTTGTGTGGCCCTGGTCGTCCCCCAGATAACACTGGGCTATTGGCTGGTTCAACTGCGATCGCCTGAAAGCTAGGCTTACGCGCTTTAATAACTTCTGCTACACCAGTGATCGTACCACCTGTGCCGACCCCTGCCACAATCATGTCTACCTGTCCATCGGTATCTTCCCAAATTTCTTCTGCTGTAGTTTCTCGATGCACTTTTGCATTCGCCGGATTGCGAAACTGCTGCAACATATAGGCATCTGGTGTACTGTCAACTATCTCCTGGGCCCGGCGAATTGCCCCACTCATGCCTTCAATTCCCGGTGTTAGTTCTAATTCAGCTCCATAAGCCCGCAACATTGCCCGGCGTTCCCCACTCATTGTCTCCGGCATTGTCAAAATCAACCGATAACCCTTAGCTGCTGCTGCCATTGCTAGGGCTATGCCTGTATTTCCAGAGGTAGGTTCTACCAATACCGTCTTTCTAGGAGTGATTAGTCCTTCTTCTTCGGCGGCATTAATCATGCTGATCCCAATCCGATCTTTAACTGAGGCAGAGGGGTTCATGCTTTCTAATTTCACGACAATTTGAGCCACACATCTTTCTTGTTGGGGGATGCGGTTTAACTGCACTAAGGGTGTACGACCAATAAGTTCTGTAATGTTACGAGCAATCCGCATAATTATTCCTTGGTTATTAGAGTTATGAAGTCAATAGTCAAAAACTTTTATGCTATTGACTATGGATTTTGGACTAAATGTAATACATGATATCCAACTGCTGGCGGGAATCTCGTTTTTCTCGCAATTCCTGAAGTGTATATTTTTGCAACACAGAGTTTGTTGCCTGACACGCTTCCCGCCAGATGTCTTCTATAACAGAACTATCTAAATTTTTAGGATTAACCTCATCCTCACAGGTTTGCATATCTGAGCCTTCTAAACATTCTAAAACTTGTAAAAGAGTAATCTTCCAAGGTTCTCGCGTTAAAAAATAGCCACCTTTTGACCCGCGTTGACTTTTGACTATACCACCACGCCTCAAGGTTGCTAGAAGCTGTTCTAAATAGCGATCGGGTATGTTTTGTTGTGCGGCAATTTGTCGAATTTGCATTGGTTCACCGCTTTCATGATGAGTCGCCATCTCTAGTAAGGCAAGAATTGCGTATTCAGATTTGCACGATAGTTCCACAAGCAGCAATTAAAGATGAAGGATAGATGATGAAGGCTGAAGAATTCAAGATGAATCATCAAGGCTAAGAAATCAAAATTTTCCCT
The DNA here is from genome assembly GCF_016056295.1 of Atlanticothrix silvestris CENA357. Classification (GTDB taxonomy): domain Bacteria; phylum Cyanobacteriota; class Cyanobacteriia; order Cyanobacteriales; family Nostocaceae; genus Atlanticothrix; species Atlanticothrix silvestris. Next base: position 4,123 of record NZ_JAECZB010000093.1, on the reverse strand, counting down.
ACTTTATACTTCATCCTTCATACTTTCTTTAGTATACTCCGGTTCTCCACTGGAGTTTGCTGATTAACTCTACCAAAAACAAAAAACCCCGCCGTGAGGCGGGGAAAAATAGAGTTTCAGATTGTAGACAGATTTTCGATACTCTAGAAACCTCTAGAAGGTAAAGGTTGTTCTTAGGGTACCGATAATAGCGTCGTCGTTGTCGCTATTTTGATTAGGAGATGTCAAATAAATCACACCAGGAGTGATGGAAACGTTATCAGACACGCGATACTTGTAGAAGCCTTCAACTTGGTAAGGCACATCTCCACTGTTAGCGCCTCGATTTAAGGAGTAGGGTGCTGCACCAGCGAAAATACCTAACACGTTACCTCTTTTGCCAAAATCAGATAAAGCGACACCAGCACCGTAAGTCCAAGATTCAAAATCATCACCAGCGCCAGAACCTACAACATCAGTGTAGGATACGAAGCCACTAACAGAAAGTTTATCACTTGGTCTAAACGCCGCCGACAAACCGTAAGAATTGCTTGAAGATGCGTTTGGTAGAGTATTGGCTTGTTGAGTACCTACTACACCAACTGGAGTACCAGCTGCGTTAGTGAGATTCAAACCTGAGTCGAATAGATTACTACCTGCTCCCTTGTATCCGTGGACGTAGGTTGCAGCTAAAGCTAGGCGATCGCCAACACTAAAATTCAACTGACCTAAAGCAGCATAGTTACCGTTGAACACACCTTCGCCTGCACCAGGAGCATTGGCTTCATTAGCCAAATAACCCAAAGTGACTGAACTTGGTCTTAGAATACCGCCGCCTTGACCAAAAGGTATATTCAGCGCTAAACCAGCACCACCACCAATCCGATAGATGGGGTTTTCAGAAGAGAAGGCAGACAAAGCACCATTACCGCCGTCAGTTTTGTCGAAAAAGTAAGGGTTGTTGACCGCAGCATAATGGCTGTGACGACCACCAGCAGCAGCAAGATAAACTTGAGCTGGACCTATGGGAGCTTCGTAGGTCAACTTGTCTATCTCGACGTTGTTATTGCCGGTACTACCGATTTGAAAAGTTTGGGTGCCTTCAGCACTAGGAATGGTGTTACCAACGTTGTCTACGACATTAAATGCTTGTGCATTGCCAGCAGCCAAACGGGTGGTCAATAGGTCTCTACCAGTGAAACTGGTTTGCAAGCCTAAACGTACTCTGTTTTGGAAGACAGTATTGTTAACGTCGCCAGTGCTGTCGCCAAAAACGTCAGTAACAGCAAAAATAGCTTCACCAACTAATTTGGTAGTAGTGGAGAACTGATTCGCTTCCAATTCAGCAGTACGCGCTTCTAAAGAATCTACTCGACCGCGTAGGGTTGCTAGTTCTGCGGAAAATTCTTCTTGTAAACGCTGTAAGGTAGCCAAATCTTGCTTTGTCACCAAGTCAGCTGTTGCTGTAGCAATCAATTCATTAACCCGATCCAAACAGGCGTTTAAACCAGCGGCAAATTCATAACGGGTCAAAGCGCGATTACCGCGATAAGTACCATTTGGATACCCAGCAATACAACCGTAGCGTTCAACCAAGGACTGCAAGGCTTGGAATGCCCAATCGGTTGGTTGGACATCAGAAAACTGTGATACCGATGTGACTTGAGACAAAGAAGTACTTTCTTTGCCTTCGTCGCTGTAGCGATTAACTTGATCTATTACTTTGGCATCGTTAGCTGCTGGGGTTGCTTGAGCCAAAATTTCTGGGGTCAGAGCAAATTCCGTTACAGCTGGTGCTTCTGTTGTTGATACTTCTTTGGTGGTACTTGGAGCCGCAATTGCTGTTGCTGAAACTAACAATGTTGCTCCCAAGATTGCTGGGCTAACTACCAGGGCTTTCCACAATAGATTAGACATCTTTCCTTTTCTCCTCACACCTTGTATAGATAATTGTTTTCGCTGCACTTAACTTTCTCAAAGACGCGACATCTTTTTTAGAAAATCTATCGATGAGGTTATAGTTGCCACTATTACAATTTTAGTTTTTGCAAAGCTCATAAATGATCAATTTAATGTTAAAAATTGATGTAATTAACTTATGCAAAAACATAGCTTTATAGCATATCATTATAAGCTATTTGAAGTAGATGGCAACATCTGAGTGATCGGCTGATCAACTGTCACATGGAATCACTGATATATCTACAGTGGGAGTAAGGTTAAAACTTTTTGCAAGTTTTTATCCACATAGACTACTAAAAGTAAAGACACTTAGGGTTGATCCAATCCAGTTGGTTAGTTGATTTGTGAAATTACCGCGGCCATATCAAAGTCACTTTGCGTCAACCCACCTGCATCATGGCTTGTAAGTATGATCTTCACTTTGTTATAAGAAATCTCTATATCTGGATGATGTCCCTTTGATTCAGCAGGTTCCACGAGTTTGTTTACAAATTCAATTGCTGCAATAAAATCTTTAAATTTGCGGGTAGTCTGTAACTTAGATTCGTCAACTGTCCAACCTGACAGACCACTTGCCTGTGTTTGGATTTCTGCATCGCTCAATAGTTGTGCCATATCAAAAAATCCTTATTTAGTTACGTCTCGCTTTTTATAGATATTGGCAATGATTATCTCAACTAGGTCACTAGGAGGATAAGAAAAATGGTCTATCCTGTGAAGATACAAAATATCGATTTGTGTGAAAAAGATTTAGAGTGCGACACTTACTTTAAGTTGTCAACAATTAGCAATCTATTAATCAAAACTTACCCACAAAAACTATCCGCTCTGATTCGGATCAGCTGATCTAAATCAGAGCGGTCTAGCGGGTCTTCAGATTGCAACCAGACTGCCGGAAGGAACTTCTAGCTTAGCCTAGCTAATTGAGCTAACTTAGTATCTCAAGGATAACTAAGGCTAACTTTTAAAGAACAGCCCCGGCGCGCAGCCGGCTAACTGCAACCTGATGACCCACGCATTTACTACTTTCAATCATGGGCATCACCTCCTTATTGCCTAAGTGGTCTTAGTTTCAAAAGGGCAGAGCATTTAGCTCTGGGTTATTCACCTTGAAACAATATAACACAATTTATTTGTTATTAACTAAAAATAGAAAATCCTCCGCAAATTCGCGGAGGATTTCTGGAAAATAATCAATGATGAATCGATGAATTTTAATTCATCATGCTTATAGTGCGTTACCGCGAGGTAGAACCTCCTCAGGGAATATAAATTGTTCGTGAGGCTGATCTTGAGGAGCCATCCAAGCGCGGATACCCTCATTCAGCAAAATGTTTTTGGTATAGAAGGTTTCAAACTCTGGGTCTTCTGCCGCGCGCAATTCTTGTGACACGAAGTCATACGCCCGCAGGTTGAGTGCTAAACCAACAATCCCGATTGATGCCATCCACAAACCAGTGACGGGCACAAACAGCATAAAGAAGTGCAACCAACGCTTGTTGGAGAAAGCAATCCCGAAAATCTGTGACCAGAAACGGTTTGCTGTCACCATTGAGTAGGTTTCTTCGGCTTGGGTGGGATTGAAGGCGCGGAAGGTGTTAGAACCTTCGCCATCTTCAAATAGGGTGTTTTCTACTGTCGCTCCATGAATGGCACACAATAGCGCACCACCCAATACTCCTGCTACACCCATCATGTGGAAGGGGTTGAGTGTCCAGTTGTGGAAACCTTGTAGGAATAACAAGAAGCGGAAAATGGCTGCTACACCAAAGCTGGGTGCAAAGAACCAAGAAGATTGTCCCAAGGGATACATCAAAAAGACGCTGACGAATACCGCAATCGGGGCTGAAAATGCCAAAGCGTTGTAAGGACGAATCCCTACTAGGCGCGCAATTTCAAATTGCCGCAACATGAAGCCAATCAAAGCAAAGGCTCCGTGTAGCGCCACGAATGGCCACAAGCCACCCAGTTGGAACCAACGGGTGAGGTCGCCTTGTGCTTCTGGCCCCCACAGCAACAACAGGGAGTGTCCCATGCTGTCTGCTGGTGATGATACTGCTACTGTTAAAAAGTTACAGCCTTCTAAGTATGATGACGCTAACCCGTGGGTATACCAAGAGGTGACGAAGGTTGTACCGGTTAGCCAACCGCCTAGTGCCAGGAAGGCGCAAGGGAATAATAA
>NZ_JAECZB010000092.1 GCF_016056295.1 Atlanticothrix silvestris CENA357 | reverse complement strand
GTTGAGTGTCCAGTTATGGAAACCTTGTAGGAATAACAAGAAGCGGAAAATGGCTGCTACACCAAAGCTGGGTGCAAAGAACCAAGAAGATTGTCCCAAGGGATACATCAAAAAGACGCTGACGAATACCGCAATCGGGGCTGAAAATGCCAAAGCGTTGTAAGGACGAATCCCTACTAGGCGCGCAATTTCAAATTGCCGCAACATGAAGCCAATCAAAGCAAAGGCTCCGTGTAGCGCCACGAATGGCCACAAGCCACCCAGTTGGAACCAACGGGTGAGGTCGCCTTGTGCTTCTGGCCCCCACAGCAACAACAGGGAGTGTCCCATGCTGTCTGCTGGTGATGATACTGCTACTGTTAAAAAGTTACAGCCTTCTAAGTATGATGACGCTAACCCGTGGGTATACCAAGAGGTGACGAAGGTTGTACCGGTTAGCCAACCGCCTAGTGCCAGGAAGGCGCAAGGGAATAATAATATCCCTGACCAACCTACGAATACGAAGCGATCGCGCTTTAACCAGTCGTCTAGTACGTCAAACCACCCTCTACTACTGGGGGCGCGTCCTACTGCGATGGTCATCGAACTAAAATCCTCTTTTTACTAAAATTGCAACGTTTTTAAGTAATGCGTTGGGCGGTGAGTCCAGTACTGCGTTCGCGCAGCGTCTCGTAGAGAAGAGAAGTGCTTTGCACGGTTTCCTAAAGCACTCCGTTGGGCGGGCAATGCCCGACTTCAAGGAAGTGCCGCCGCGTTGTGGCAACTTCTCCCAAGGGGAGAAGCTCCGCGAACGGGGAGAGTTTCCCTCGCTTACGAGACGCTAACGCGAACAGCAGGCAACTAGTTAACCCAAAGGGTTTTCCCGACTTGAAGCAACTACTACGAGGAATTAACGTTTTTTTGACACTCTTCAGCGGCTGGAAAGCTGCTAAAATTCTGAGAGCTTGCCGCTTACGTAATTTGGCATTTCTCAGGATTGTGCCATTACACGTACCGTTGGCTAGGAACCTAGCTTTTGGTAACTTAATGATTCTTAACTTATCACATTAGTTCGGTTTTTCGCCCAAGCACGGAGGTGAATCAGGTATTTAACACGAACCTATATAAATATTATGAATATCAGAATTTTAACAATCTGACACAACTTTTCTCAGAAATCTTAAAAGTCTTAATCCTCAGCTTGCAAGATATTGCATTCCAATGGCAGACTTTTAATGGGAAGAACTTACAGGCCAAGGTAGTTCAATGACGGCATCAACAACAATCAACAAAGGCGACTCTCCTAACGGTGATAGCTCTGCTTCAAGCATCCTACATCAAAAAGTTCTCGGTTCTCGTCGGTTTAGCAACTACTGGTGGGCAACTATCGTGACATTGGGAGCCACAGGCTTTTTGTTGGCTGGGATATCTAGCTACCTAAAAGTAAATTTACTCTTAGTTACCGATGCAACTCAACTGATATTTGTGCCCCAAGGATTGGTTATGGGGCTATATGGCAGCGCTGGCTTGCTTTTAGCTTTATATTTGTGGCTAATGATTTTATGGGATGTAGGTGGCGGCTATAACGATTTTAATCAGGAAACTGGTAGCATAAAAATTTTTCGTTGGGGATTTCCCGGCAAAAACCGCCGGATTGAGATTGACAGCCGTACACAAGACGTGCAATCCGTAAAAATAGATATCAAAGAAGGACTGAATCCCCGTCGCGCACTTTATTTACGCATTAAGGGTCGGCGAGATATTCCCCTAACACGGGTAGGTCAGCCGTTATCCTTAACAGAGTTAGAAACTAAAGGTGCAGAATTAGCACGCTTTTTGAGAGTACCCCTAGAAGGACTTTAAAGGATTGGGGCATAGGGCATGAGGAAGAAGGTTAAAGAGAAAGGGGTAAGGAGGAAAGGGTTTGTTTCTTCATCATTTACCCTTTACCTTTTCCCCTTTTGTTTATGCCCCTCTGCTTCTCTTAGCCCCTAATCCCTAGCTCCTAAAATATAAGATCCAAAAATCCTCTGAGAGGATAAGATACTCTGGTTGAATCAGTAACTGGCAATGCGTTTAAAAGTTTCACAATTTTTGGTTGCGCTTTTGATGGTCAGTGCTTTGATGTTGGGAGGATGTTCAACAGAGCAAGTAACTTCTTCTAACTCTTCTCCAACCTCCACAGCAGTCGAGACAAGCACTACAACAACTACTGAAGCAACGCCCGTATCACAAACTACTAGTGAGAGTATTCCTGGAATGAAAGATTTACCACGGCTCGAAGGCAAAGCTACTGTGGTGATGACGGTTAAAGGTTCGCCGATTACTATCGAAGTAGACGGTACTAATGCCCCAATTACAGCTGGCAACTTCGTAGATTTAGTTCAAAAAGGTGTATACGATGGGTTAGTTTTCCATCGAGTTGTACGCGAGCCCCAACCTTTTGTGGTGCAAGGTGGTGATCCCCAAAGCAAAGATCCGAAAGTTCCAGCAAATAGACTCGGAACAGGTGGTTATATTGACCCGAAAACTGGTACTGAACGCCGTATACCCTTAGAAATTAAGCCAAAAGGGGAACCAAACCCAATTTACGGCAAGACATTAGAATCAGCAGGAATCACGAAACCACCAGAATTGCAGCATAAACTGGGTGCAGTGGCAATGGCGCGATCGCAAATGCCCGACTCAGCTTCATCACAGTTTTATTTTGCCCTAGCAGATCTAGGGTTCCTAGATGGAAGCTACGCTGTTTTTGGCAATGTCACCGATGGCTTTGATGTAGTTAATAAAATTCAGCAGGGCGATCGCATTGACTCTGCTAAAGTCACTCAAGGCGCAGAAAATTTGAAAACTTCTGGTTCGTAGGGAGCAGAGGGGCAGGGAAGCAGAGGAAAATAACAATGTCCAATGCCCCCTTCGGGTTCGCAGTCGCCTGCGGAGGGAAACCCTCCCGCAGCGCTGTCTCACCATGTCCCATGCCCCATGCCCAATTAAATCAAGTCGTTGTTACTGGTATCGGTCTAGTTTCGGCTTTGGGTACAAGCCTAGAGGATAGCTGGCAAAAATTAATCGCAGGTAAATCTGGAATTAAATGGCATCAACCATTTCCAGAAATCGAACCGCTTCCTCTAGGCTTGATTGGTCAACAACCAGCAAAATTAAAAAGACTGACCCAAACGGTTGTCGCTGCTGCGTTACAAGATAGCGGTTTAAATCCTCCTTTACCTGACTGTGCTGTGGTTATTGGATCAAGTCGCAGTCATCAGGGAGCTTGGGAATTGCTGGCACGGCAAATGCATGGGTATGATTCCAGCTTAGAAACTAAAGAGGTGGTGTTAGAAAATTGGTTAGATACCTTACCTCATACAAATGCGATCGCAGCAGCCCGACAAATTGGGGCAACAGGCACAGTTTTAGCACCGATGGCAGCTTGCGCTACTGGAATTTGGGCACTTGCTCAAGCAGCTTTGCTCGTGCAAACTGGTCAATATCAACGGGCGATCGCTGGAGCAGTAGAAGCACCAATTACACCACTGACTTTGGCAGGTTTTCAGCAAATGGGGGCTCTAGCTAAAACTGGGGCTTATGCTTTTGATTTGCACCGAGAAGGTTTAGTTTTGGGCGAAGGTGCAGCTGTATTTGTCTTGGAATCAGCCGAATTAGCAAAGCAGCGTCAGGCAAAAATTTATGGGGAAATTCTCGGTTTTGGCTTGACAACAGACGCATATCATCCTAATCAGCCAGAACCAGAAGGTAAAAGTGCGATCGCTGCCCTTAAACAATGCCTAAAACGTAGTAATTTGACCCCAGATGATATTGATTACATTCATGCTCATGGTACGGCTACTCTCCTTAATGACCGTATAGAAAGCAAGATAATTCAGCAATTGTTTCCCCAAGATGTAGCAGTAAGTTCCACAAAGGGAGCTACAGGTCATACATTAGGGGCATCAGGAGCCTTGGGCGTAGCTTTTTCTCTCATGGCGTTAAAGCATCAAATCTTACTGCCTTGTGTAGGATTACAGCAACCAGAATTTGATTTAAATTTAATTACAGCAGCCCGCCCCAGTAAAATTCAGCAGGTGCTGTGCCTCAGTTTTGGCTTTGGTGGTCAAAATGCGATCGTAGCTTTGAGATAACACATCTAATCAGTAAAAATTGCCGCAATCTTAGTTGTGTTTTCCTCCAACCACTCTTCTAGCAGAATTGTATTTGTCACTGCATCAATTACGCTTTGGCGAGTTGCTTTTCCTTCAAGAAACCAGCCTGTCCAATAAATAATGCAGCTTGCCCGCTGTAAGCGCCAAACTAACGCCAGCGCCTCTACTTCTGCTGATATCGGAGAAATATGCTTGCTATATCCTGCGCTGAAAGTTTCCACAAACTCCCAATGCGGTGTTTCTTGCCAAGAGAATCGGGTGAAGTGGTCAAGTGCTGCAACATAATCCATTAAGCGCAAATCTGAAGTAGCAAACTCGAAGTCCAACACCCCAACTACACGGTTTTCTATCATGAGGATATTAGGGCTAAGATAATCCGCATGAGTTGTTTGTACTGGAAGCGTTTTATATAAATTAGGTGCAGTTACAATAATTTTTGTTAAAAACTTAATAATGTACTCTTGCTCTTTTAAAGGCAATTCCAGTGATTGTAGTGCTACCAGGGGATCTGTCACTAGTGGATGAATATGGAAAAGATCTCCCCATGCAGGTAATTGCGCCATTTCTCTCTCTGAATCAAAATCAGCAAGGGCGTGATGTAGCTCTCCAAGTACCTGACCAACAGCATAAATATGAGCAAGATTTTTTCGTTCAGCAGGCTGACCTGAAATAAAAGGAAGTAAAGCAACGCGCTGCAATGAGTTATTTTGATTAACTAGAATCCATGTTTCACCCAATAGGGTTGGTGTAGGATCTGGTACTGCAAACGATAAATTGCATGATTTCAGGTGTGCTAATAGCGAGTGTTCATACTGAATTTGTGTATTGGTTATAGTATCGTTGTAAAGTTTTAAGACAAAATCTCCAGCCTGTGCTTCCACAAAAAAGGTTGTGTTGACCGTACCTTGGTTTGTTGGTTGAACTGTTAAATTACCAAGAAATGACCATGCACCAAGCAGTTCAACAACATCTTGCATGGATAACTGCAAGTTTTGAGGCTTTTCCATAATTAAATGAACCGCATTAGGTTTGCCCATATTAAAACCCATCTCTCAAGAAATCGATATGATAGAAAAGTCGATAAAACTTAAAGAATATTTATCAAATGCTGATTGACTCCTCTGGCTTGTCCAAAGTCAAAGACTCAGTAAAGGAAAAAATTTTCTTCGGTCATGAACCTACTGCCGAGTTAATTGCGATTCTTACCGTCTACTTTGTCCAAGGAATTTTAGGATTGGCTCGTCTAGCCGTCAGCTTTTTCCTCAAAGATGAATTGCTGCTCAGTCCAGCCCAGGTGTCAGCCTTGTTGGGAATTGTCGCCCTACCTTGGATTATCAAGCCAGTGTTTGGTTTTGTATCCGATGGCTTACCCATATTTGGCTACCGCCGCCGTCCATATTTGGTGCTATCTGGAATACTAGGAGCCATTTCCTGGGTGAGTCTCGCAACAATAGTTCATACTAGCTGGGCGGCTACAGCGGTAATTGCTCTTGGTTCCCTATCTGTAGCCGTTAGTGATGTGATAGCTGATTCACTGGTTGTAGAACGAGCTAGGGGGGAGTCACAAGCGGATGCAGGTTCACTACAATCTTTATGTTGGGGTGCTTCCGCCGTTGGAGGTTTGGTAACAGCATACTTGAGTGGGATGCTTCTCCAACATTTCACTACCCGCACTGTATTTTTGATCACTGCTTCATTTCCTCTCATTGTCTCAGCAGTAGCTTGGTTGATTGCCGAGTCTCCCATCAGCAAAGACAAGAGCGAAAGTAATAACACTAACTCCTTAAGTGTTAAGCATCAACTGAAGCAACTACGCCAAGCCATCACCCAAAAAGCCATTTGGCTGCCAACAGCATTTGTATTTATCTGGCTATCTACTCCTACAGCAGAATCAGCCTTTTTCTTCTTCACTACCAACGAACTCCACTTTGAACCAGAATTTTTGGGTCGAGTTCGGTTGGTAACTAGTGCTGCTTCTTTAATAGGTATTTGGATTTTTCAACGTTTCTTGAAAAGCGTCTCATTTCGCGTAATTTTTGGTTGGAGTACCGTTATTTCAGCGGTATTGGGCATGACAATGCTGCTGCTAGTGACTCATACTAACCGAGTTTTAGGTATAGACGACCACTGGTTTAGTTTGGGAGATAGTCTCATACTGACTGTGATGGGTCAAATTTCTTATATGCCAGTGCTAGTATTAGCAGCGAGGCTTTGTCCTCCTGGAGTAGAAGCAACTTTATTTGCCTTGCTGATGTCAATATCGAACTTAGCGGCAATGGTTTCTTACGAATTTGGGGCCATTATTATGCATTGGTTGGGCATTACTGAAACCAACTTTGAATTACTTTGGCTGTTGGTAATTATTACTAACTTAAGCACACTGTTACCACTACCGTTCCTGCATTGGCTACCTACTAGTAGCTCGCAAACTGAAACTCCTACATTGCAACCAGCATTAATAACAAACGGTGAGCAAGAATTTCTATCTGATTTAATGCCTGAGTTAATGTTACGAGAAACAGAGTCCAAAGCAGTGGAATGATCAAGATTTGACTGAACGTAAATATCTGAGCAAAGATTCGTAAGATACAATTTTGTTTACTTAATTTGATAAACATAAATAAAGGTATGCAGAGTTTAGAAATTCCAGAAAAAGCAATTTTAGAAAAATCTTATACTCCTGAAGACTGGCAGGGAGGATATAAATCTCTTACTCAAAAATTTGATTATTGGATTGATGATGTAGAAGGACAAATTCCCCCAGAATTGCAAGGTACACTCTTTAGAAACGGCCCTGGTTTGCTGGATGTGAATGGACAACGGATTCATCACCCTTTTGATGGGGATGGGATGATTAGCCGGATCTGCTTTGTTAATGGTCGTGCCCATTTCCGTAACCGCTTTGTTCACACCGAAGGCTATTTAGCAGAACAAAAAGCTAAAAAAATTCTTTATCGGGGTGTTTTTGGTACTCAAAAACCTGGTGGTTGGTTAGCTAATCTCTTCGACTTCAGCATCAAAAATATTGCAAACACTAACGTTATCTATTGGGGTGGTAAACTTTTGGCACTGTGGGAAGCTGCTGAACCTCATCGCCTCGATCCTTACACATTAGGAACGTTAGGAAAAGAATATTTTAATGATGTTTTATCAGCAGGTGAAGCTTTTAGCGCTCATCCCCGTTTTGACCCTAGTTGCGCTCAAGATGGAGGCGCGCCTTGCTTAGTAAACTTTTCGATTAAGCCAGGACTATCTACCAAAATTACTATTTTTGAACTAAATTTAGCTGGTGAAGTTATTAGGAAGCACGCTCATAGCGTTCCGGGTTTTTGTTTTATTCACGATTTTGTTATTACTCCCAATTATTGTATCTTCTTTCAAAATCCTGTTACCTTCAACCCTATACCTTTGGCTTTAGGCATACGTGCAGCCGGTGAATGTATTAAGTTTCAGCCAAATCAACCAACTCGCATTATAGTTATTCCCCGCAACTCCCAAACAGGGCAAACAAAGGTAAAAATTTTAGAAACCCAATCTGGTTTCGTTTTCCATCACATCAATGCTTTTGAGGTGGAACAGAAAATTTTGATTGACTCCATTTGTTATGAGTCTTTACCTGAAGTGGAGCCAGAAAGCGATTTTCGACAAGTTGATTTTGAAGCACAGTCGCCTGGGCAACTTTGGCGGTTTACTCTCAACCTTCAAGATGAGACAGTAGGAAAGGAGTTGATTGAAAGCCGTTGTTGTGAGTTTCCGGCTATAAATCCGGCTAATGTCGGTCGTTCTTATCGATATTTATATATAGGTGCTACTCATCAAGAGACTGGTAATGCTCCGTTGCAAGCGTTGCTAAAAATTGATTTGGAGTCCGGGAAAAGACAACTTTGGAGTGCTGCACCCCATGGTTTTATGGGTGAACCGATTTTTGTACCGCGCCCAGGTTCAACTAAAGAAGATGACGGTTGGGTGCTGGCTTTGGTTTATGACGCTGCTCATCATCGCTCAGATGTGGTGATTTTAGATGCTAATGATTTTGGTAAAGGCGCGATCGCTAGGCTACATCTTCAGCATCATATTCCCTATGGTCTGCATGGAAGCTTTACTTCTGAGGTTTTTGCACCAGCTTAATACTCTGTTTAGCAACAACTATGCAATGAATACAGAAAATTATAATTTTCTGTATTCATTTTTAATATCATAAAAAAAAAATAAAAATGTAACAAAAACTACAAAATCCTTGTTTTTCTAGAAAACAAGGATAAGCTAGGCATATATATATCCGGTTGGCGAAGATACCGCGATTAGGAGAAAATTTTATGGTTACAACACCTGTATTGCCTTTGGAAGCTGCTTCTCCAGCGCATATTTGTCCATTTGATCAAGCCTGTAGCTATTTAGAAGCGGCAGGTAAAGAATTAAAGTTAGATCAAGGTTCTCTGGAAATCCTTAGTCATCCGCGCAAAGTAGTAACGGTTTCCATTCCTGTGAAATTAGATAATGGGGAAGTGCGAGTTCTTGCTGGACACCGGGTACAGCACTCCGATATCTTAGGGCCTTACAAGGGTGGCATTCGTTACCATCCAGCTGTGACACTACGGGAAGTGTCTGCCTTGGCAATGCTGATGACTTGGAAATGTGCCTTGTTAGGCATTCCTTATGGCGGTGCTAAGGGTGGTATTGCCATAGATCCGCAATTATACAGCGTTGGTGAATTAGAGAGGATCACTCGTCGTTATACCAGCGAATTAATTAAAGATATTGGCCCTTCCGTAGACATTCCTGCACCAGATATGGGTACTTCTGCCCGTGAGATGGCTTGGATGATGGACACTTACTCAGTTAATGTTGGTCACGCTGTACCAGGAGTTGTCACAGGTAAGCCACTTTCAGTTGGTGGTTCACTAGGGCGGGAAATGGCAACCGGGCGGGGCGTGATGATTATTGTTCGTGAGGCGTTAGCAGATCAAGGCAAATCTTTGGCAGGTATGCGAATTGTTATTCAAGGTTTTGGTAATGTCGGCGGTGCAGCAGCGGAATTATTATATAAAGCAGGAGCTAAAATTATTGCCGTCTCAACGGCCACAGGGGGAGTATATTATCCAACAGGTCTTGATATTCCAGCTTTGAAAACCTATGCTGCCGTGAATCGTAAAAGTGTTGTTGGTTTTCCGCAAGCTGCACCCATTAGTAATGCAGACTTACTGACTTTGCCTTGTGATGTATTGATTCCAGCAGCTTTAGAGAACCAGATTACTGAAGAGAATGTTAATCAAGTACAAGCGCAGATGATAGCAGAAGCAGCTAATGGCCCCATTACTCTTGAAGCTAACCAGATTTTAGAAGCACGGGGTGTGACAGTACTACCAGATATATTGGCAAATGCTGGCGGTGTAGTAGTAAGTTATCTGGAGTGGGTGCAGGGTCTTTCTTATCTATTTTGGAATGAACAACGAGTTAACCATGAAATGGAACAGTTAATGGTGCAAGCTTATCATCAAGTAATTCAGCAATCGAAACTGCGGCAAGTTAATCTCCGATTAGCAGCTTATACGCTGGGTGTAGGTCGTGTGGCTCAAGCATTGAGTGATAGAGGTCTTTATCCTTAACATTGAGCAAACGATTACAGAGACACACAGAATATCTGATATCTCTGTCTTTAAAAGTTTGTTACGGAAGGAAACCAACGCCACTTGCTTCTCCCAAGGGGAGACGCTGCGCGAACAAGTCGGGAAACCGCAAGGGCGCAGTGGCTCCTCCTGACAACTTTTCGCTGTGTCTCTGTGGTTTATGCTATCTTGGCCGCCCCAAAGTAGTAATGTATAAAACAGCTTCATCAGCAGGAATACCTAAAACTTCATTTACTTGGTCATCGAAAAAACCACCAATACCACTGACACCCAAATTAAGGCTAATTGCAGCTAAGTTTAGCCTTTGTCCCAAGTGTCCAGCATCTAGATGTAAATAACGGTAAACGCGATCGCCATACTGGGAAATAGCTGATTTGAGATCGGCTGTATGAAAAAGCACTGCTCCTGCATCGCGCCCTAAATCCTGTCCTAAGCAGAGAAAGTGTAACTCTCTGCGGAAGTTTTTAAATCGAATTTGTCGTAACTCTTGGGCTTTAGGTGCGTAATAGTAACAACCTGCTTCTAATCCTTTAACTCCACAGACGGCAATAAATGTTTCTATTAAATTCAGATCACAATAGTCTGGAGAACTATCTAAACTTTGGTCGATATAGTTTTTTGGTTGATAGGTAAAGTCAAGCAAAGCTTTAAGTTCATCGAAGGTTAAATCATCACCACTATAGGCACGGGTAGAGCGTCGTTTATGCATGGTGATTTCCAAGTCTGACAGATCTTTTCCCCAGAAAATAGGTGTTGTAGAGGTAGGAATTTTCAAACAAAAAGGAAAATTATATTTATCCTCTAGAGACTTTTCTTGTTTCACCATTGGCAAATTCAGCTTACCAATTATACCTGGTTGAATCTGAGTATGCCGATGAACATATTTCAGCAATTCGCCATCCGGAATTTGTGGGTAACTAGTTTCAGTCGCAGAGGGTAAAGCAGTACATCCCATCGGCAAATTTTGTTTAATGTCTAATAAATCTGCCAAGGGTAAAACTGCGATCGCTCCTTCTTGTTGCGGATCGATATACAATAAATCATTTACAGCTTCATCCACAAAACCACTAATCAAGTGCGGGCGATAGTCGGTAATAGCAGCCGCTAATTCAATGTTGCCCAAAAGATGTCCTGTATCTAAAAAAATCCGGCGGTAAGCCCTATCTTCATAACGCCACGCCGAACGATAAAAAACCCCAGTAACAATAATTGCTAATTGGGTACTTTCGAGGCTGGGATGCCAAAAACAAGCTTCCTGTAAAGCTTGCCAAACATCACTTTCCCAATAATGCATCAGTGAATGAGTCCGACATTGATAATTATACAATCCAGGCGGTAATAAAGGCGTGCCACGAGAAACTACATATACTTCGGCAGGATACAACCCACCTGCACTAGGGGCAGCTCGTAAATACACCGTACTACCCATAGAAGGCATTCTTGCCGTGAGTCCATAACTGCGAAACAATAGCCTTGAAAGTCTTTGCCACCATTGAGCATCTGGTTTGTTAACAAATGCCTCTGGGATTTCTTGGAGATAGGGTTTAAGATCAAAAGCAGAGCCAATTTTGTACTCTTTAAACGGCACTGGTTGCTTAGCCCAATCTAATCTTTGATTTTTAGAAGCAAGGGTTTCAGGGTCGTATTTAGTCCGTTCATGGTAATGCTGAGCAATGGATTCGCGTATTTCTGGCATAATAATTTAAATACCCTTAAAGCGTTCTTTTTTTGATCTTGGCATTCATTAGCCTTATTATTTCGTGTGAATTAGTACAATTCTCTGACTCATAAGGTAGTACTTGGTAATTCCCAACAGATGCTTGAGTAGGGAATAACACGATTTTATGAGATGCACTCCAAGTTTAGGCGAGATAGTTTTTGTTAAACACCCTCGTTTGTCTTGCTTGAAGCAACATCTTGACAAATCCTTACAAAGAAATTCGGCACGATTTGATAATGTGTGCAAACATAAAGAAAAGCTTAAGAATCCAAAGACTTATGATTACTGTCAAAATGATGAAACAAATATGGGCTGTAATAGAGTCTACCCAAGTCAGTACCTTGCTCCAGTTTGATGATGCTGCCTTAGTACAACTGCTACTCCAAAAGTTAGAAGGCAAGCACGGATTTGATGTACAAGCACAAGCAGATTGCAGCCTCAACACCTATATCGAATCTAAACTGCCCTTAATTCGCGACACAGCTGAAGGCCGATTATCATTTGAGCAAAGTAATCATCATTAATGCGAGCATTCGCATGATTGCTCAGTGTCAAAAATCCTCTCAGAGTCAAACTAAATATAATGAATCACTGGCTAGTAATTGCCCTGGTAGCTTACCTAATTGGAGCGACGATTGAAGGGGTGACTACAGCTAGTCAGCTATTTCATTCAGCACCAGAGCTAACTAAAGGCACACAAGAACAACCTTCAGAGTCTGCCACTCCACCTAACTCCAGTTGGCAAGTTGTCGCCACCATCGCCTCAGTAAGTATCTGTGGAGCTTTCTTTTGGCCCTGTCGCCTGTTCCACCGTTCAATTAAAGGAAACATCTCCTCTACTGACTTGTAGAAGTTATGCCAATAAAATGCATCTTCAGCGCGCCCATTGTTGCAAGATGTAACTATAAAAAGCCACTTTATCCACTTTATCCATCGCGTAAATCTTTCGACCACTAGGTACGACTTTAGTACGCCCCTGACTTACGCCAGCAGTAATAATCTCTGTTTCCCATTCATGCAATTGATAAAATTCTGGGTGTCCTAGATAAGCTGTTGCCAATACGTCCCAAAAATAATAATCTTGGGGGATAACCAGGGCGTAACATTGCCCCGCTAAATCAGAGACAGGATAGTGGCGTTGTTTCCCCATCTTTTGCACTAATTCCGATGTGACTGGCACATTATTAGTTAAATCTAAAGGACACATAATAATTTCAATTTGGGTTTGCCATACCCGCGCCGCTGAAACTGCATCCCAATAAACATTCCATTCGGCGGAACCATCTTGTCCAGCTTCTAAACTTTTTTCTACATTACCAGAGACATTCAATGCGCCCCCCATCCAGATAATCTGATGAATCTTCGCTTCAATGTCTGGTGCTTTATCTAGGGCTACTGCTACTGTCGTCAACGGGCCAGTTACCATTAGTGTTACTGGTGACGATGCCTCACGTAAAACCCGGATCATGAAATCTTGCCCTGTTTCTGCAACCAAAGGCGTATTGATAATTTCGTTTTGATTGAGAATTGGCAGATGATCCACAATAAATGAATCGCGGCGATAGAGAGGCGGAAAAGGATTTATACCCCGTACAGTACTTTGGGCAACTGGGATATGAGAAAATCCCATTAAATCGATGATTTTACGTGTCGCGCTAACAGCAGGTTGAATGTAGCAATCTGCTGGAGTAACGACGACACCTAAAAGTTCTATGTGATCCATCGTCAACAGCAGCATTGTTGCTAGATAATCATCAACACCACCATCATGATCCATTAATACGAGTTGTTTTGACATAACAAGGAGAATTAAAAGATGGATGAATTTATGCAGGCTGCAATTCAAGAAGCAAAACAAGGTAGACAAGAAGGTGGAATACCCATCGGTTCCGTTCTTGTCAAGGATGGCAAAGTTCTCGGCAGAGGACACAACAAACGTGTGCAAGATAGTGATCCTGTTACCCACGCTGAAATCGATTGTCTCCGCAATGCTGGTAGAGTTGGTAGCTACAGAGGTACAACACTCTATTCAACTCTAATGCCGTGTTATTTGTGTGCTGGGGCAGTTGTGCAATTTGGCATTAAAAAAGTCATTGCCGGAGAATCAAGAACTTTTCCTGGTGCTAAAGAATTTATGGTATCCCACGGAGTGGAAGTAATTGATCTCAATCTTGATGAATGTGAACAGATGATGAGTGATTTTATTGAAACTAACCCTGAGTTATGGAATGAGGATATTGGTAAATAGTTAGTTGTCAGTTGTCAGTGGTTAGTTTCAATTCCTCTTTCCTTGAGAAAGGCATCAAAAGTCCATCTATTAGGTAAAGAAGTTTGTGACCCTAATTTTGTTGCAGCCAAAGAACCTGCTGCTGCACCCCACACAACTGCTTGACGTAAAGAAAGTCCTGCAAACAGTGCTGCTGCTAAGCCGCCATTAAAAGCGTCGCCCGCCGCAACAGTATCAACTGCATGAACTGGAAAGGCTGGGACAAAAAATGTTTCTTCCGCAGTGGCACAAACAACACCTTTGGCACCCAGTTTGACGATCGCACATTTCACACCTCGTTGCAATAAAACTGCTGCTGCTTTTGTGGCTGCTACTTCATTGTCTACAGCAAAACCTACTAACTGTCCTGCTTCCACTTCATTCGGTGTAATGATATCTACTAAAGGGTAAAGTTCATCTGGTAAATTAGATGGCGCGGGTGCAGGGTCGAGAATTATAGTTATATTTGTACTTCGTGCAGCTTGGGCTGCTGCCACCACAGCAGTAATAGGAATTTCTAGTTGTAAAAGTAGCGCTGTAGCTGTTGGTAATAAGTATGATAATCGCTCTATATCTTCCTGATTAACACACCCATTTGCACCAGGAATAACAACAATTTGATTTTCACCAGCATAATCTACGGTGATGAGGGCGACTCCCGAACTAACAGTTTCATCTACGAAAATATTGTCAGTCTGCACACCAGAAACCTGTAAATCATGGATAAGTTCTGCGCCAAAGTTGTGTGCGCCTACTCGGCCTACCATCTGAGTAGGAATCCCTAGGCGCGCTAATGCTACGGCTTGATTTGCGCCTTTACCTCCCGACATTTTAAAGAAATCTTCTCCCAGCAAAGTCTCTCCTGGGGCTGGCAACCGTGGTGCTGTCGCCACTAAATCTATATTGATACTGCCGAAAACTATAATGCTCATGATTTCGATTTTTGTTGATCTTAAAATCATTAAGCTTAAATATTACAGAAGCAAATATTTACGAGAGATGGGTAAATTGTCTCTCGTGCTTTTCCATAGTTAGCGATTACTTTTTTTCTTATACTTAATTCCTAAGAAAATCATACTTAATGCTGTCAGGGCTATCGTATTTGTAGGTTCTGATACAGCTGCAACTTTAGCATCAATTTGTGCAGTTCCAGCAAATTCACCAGTCAAACTAGAATTACCCAGTATATTAGCAAACTCTGGAGAGAACAGCAATTGAACATTAGCGAGGGTTAAATTTTTGCCATCAAAGTTTAAAGTGCCCGGAGCGCTTAAATCAAACAAAATTGTGTTTAGAGAAACTGTATCTTCTAAGAAAAAACCGCTGGCATTGTTAATAGCCCGTGTTGCAGCGAAACCAACAGAAAAGTTACCAACAGTAAGCTGGTTATTGAAGGTAATAGTGCCAGTATGCTTGATTGTACCTGAAGGCTGAGAAAAACCGCCTACGTCGCTGAAGGTGAAGTTAGTGTCTGAGGCAATATTAAATCCAAATGCAAATTCATTAGGAATTGTTTCGGCTGTATTATTCATGTCGGTCAAATTCAGCCCCAGACTTCTAAGAATTTCTTCGTGGTCTTCAGCAACGCTGGTGACACCAGATTGTATCTGATAATTTGCAGCGTTTGCTTGTATGGGTGCAATTGCTACAAAAGCTGCTGTAGTCAAACCAACAATTGCCCCAATCTGATAAAAATGCATAAACACTCCTTGTCTTCCGTAGTCAATCATATAAAAGACAATAGTGTTTTTACTTAAAGATTCTATTTCAGTTGAGTAAAGATTTTCTGGAAATTTAGCTTTAATATGAAGGTTAGATATGGGACGAACAATAAATCCCAATTTATGATTTAAATAGGCTGTCTTTTGCAGTCTATTTGTTGATTAGTTGCTTATTTTTTAACCAAAAACTTTTATTAAAATTAGTCATTTTATTGGTTAAGTTATTAATTATTTAAGAAAATTTTAAAAAAGCTCTGTTGATCGCTCATTTGCTTTAAATAGTTAAGATTTACAATTTATCATGAGTAAATCCCCCGATTTATCTTCGGGGGATATAAGCACTAACTAGCTTTTATGTTGACACTGATAAACTGCTCAATGAGTGCAATAACTTCGTTACGGCTGAGTTTTTCTTTACCATTAGCTAGAGCATCGAGAGTGCCATGAGCTAAGGTTAAGGGAATTTGGCAAAAATCTAAGGCCGGCCCAGCAGGAAGAGATTTAGTATATGCATCTGCTAGTGCTAGATTGCGACGCGCATATTCATGCAAATTTGCTGCACTCCAACCCTCTGGAAAAAAGTTGACTCCACGTACCATATCTTCGTTGTGGTTACGCAGAATATTAACTGCTTGTAGACCCCGACCAAACCCAATTGCTTGAGTACGGTTCGTTTGCGTCCCGTCATACCAAGTCCATAAATCGGAGAGTAGCAAACCTACAGCACCTGCAACTCCAAAAGTATAACGATCTAGATCAGCCTCTGTATAAATTTTCCAGTTTCTTTCTGCCCAGTAAGCCATGCGGTCTGCCATTGCGGCGGTAGCATCCCAAATTCGCGGTGCGATCGTTTCAGGTGCTAGTAGTGACCATTCTCTAACTCTCACAGTGACTTCTTCTAAAGTATTTTCGTAACCGTTAAAGCCTACGGAAAAAGCATCAACAGCGAAACCATCAACCCCTGCTTGCAATGTTAAACTAATTGTTCGCAAAAGTGCGGCTTTAGTAGGGTTATCTAGTTCTGGATGGTCTTCAATTTCATCAATGGCACGCATACACAAGTATGCTGATGCAACTGCTTCTTGTAATCCTGACGGTAATATACTAATGGGAATATAAAAAGTTCGACTAGTTTCTTTGAGGATTTGCAATGCATCACTACGTAAATCCATGTCTTCACTCCCCTCTTAATTCTGACACCACATGCAGTTTTCTGATAATACTGGATCTAGTTGTTACTAAACCTTAAAAACTGTAGATGTACTAATATTTCCTCTCAAAGCTGATAGTTGTGAGTATCATATCTAACGCAAATTCTAATTTTATCAAAGTCAACCCCAGTATATAAGACTTTGGTGGCGGAAGCTTGGGGTGTATGGATTGATATAGTTATCATCAATTTTTAGTATAAAAGTAAACAATTATGTTAATGTCCGATATGTTATAAATAAAGCTTTTTTTCTCACAAAAATCTGATTGATCAGGGCAAAACTACTATATTCGCCCGTATAAAAATAAAAAAGTGAGCAATGCCCACTTACAAAAATTCTTTATAAATAAAGATGTCCTTTCAATTTTCTGAAATGCTGCATCTGTTCAAAGCTTGAAGACCAAGTGATTGTAAGCTGTGAAGATTACAAAACCCCATCCTGGCTACTTAATTTTTTCTTCTACAGGTGCAAGTCCATGAATTGCGGGCCCGTTGATCACTTTTCCCTGTGAATCAAACCGTGAACCATGACAAGGACAATCCCAGGTATCCTCTGAAGAATTCCAGGCTACAATGCAGTTGAGATGGGTACAAACTGCGGAATGCTCGTGTAAAATGCCATTTTCGTCGCGGTAGGCTGCAATTTTGGTCAAACCACGCCGCACCACTGCACCTGTACCAGGGGAAATTTTTTCGACAGAATCAACTTTCCCTGGTGTCACCCAATCTAAATATTGGGTAGCAACGTTGAGATTTTCAGATATAAAATCACCCGTTGCCCCAATTCTCGTCCGTGATGGATCGTACACTTCTGCCCAGGTATTCTTGCGCCCCAAAATCATATCAGTTAGGAGGATGCCTGCGATCGCACCGTGAGTCATTCCCAAGCCTGAATCACCCGTAACAATGTAAACATTTTCTTCATCAAATGGGTTTTTACCAATGTAGGCAATACCATCGTCAGCATTTATCACCTGACCTGACCAGCGAAATAAAATCTCTTCCACCATTGGGAAACGTTCTTGTGTCCATACCTGGAGTCTGGCATACCGCGCACCAGCATCATCGGCTTGTCCAGTTTTGTGGTCTTCGCCACCAACAATCAGTAAATCATACTGCTCATCAAGTGATTGCAGCCGCACATAATGGTAGGGGTCGAGAGTATCCCAGTAAAGTGCATTGGGAATAGAACCGCGAGGGACTTTCCCAGCAATTACAAAAGTAATGTAGGCAGCTTGCTTAAAATGCATAGTAGCCAAGTTACTAATTGGGGAGTTAGTTGCTACAACTACAGCATCAGCTGTTACTACTTGACCATTGCTTGTTTCCACACAGGCAGTCAAGCCACCCTTTATTTTTTCTACATGTGTGCCTGTATAAATTTTGCCACCGCGACGTTGAATTGCTTCAGCTAATCCGGCTAAATACTTCAGTGGGTCAAATTGACCTTGGTTAGGAAAGCGCAAACACTTTCCTGTATCAAAACCGGATAGGGGCGCTTGGTTTACGAGTTCTACTTCTGTTAAACCTGCACGATGTGCTGCTTCTAACTCTTGGTTCATCTCGTCTAAAGACTGAAGATCAGGAGGAAATAGATAGCCATCAAGTCGTACCAAGTCACAGTCTATATTTTCTCTAGCAGCGATCGCCTCTATAGTATCAATAGCTGTTGCATGACTTGCTGCAATGAGTCTGGTGTGTTCTTGACCGTGGATATCTTCAAGTTCAGAATAACCATAAGACAACACATTCGATAAATGGGCTGTAGTACGGGAAGTTTGTCCTCCACCAATAGGGCCGTCATCTAGTACCACAACTGATTTACCTTCACGACTCAGCATATAGGCAGTTGACATCCCTGCTATACCCGCCCCTACAATGCATACATCTGCATGAGTGTTTGCTGAAAGTACAGGTTGATCTGGCACTTGTGCCGTTGTCATCCAAGTAGAAATCGTCTTTCCAGAGTCGTTTTGCATATTTTTGTAGAGTTTTAAGCCTGATTGACTAACTGGTAATGCGAAGTTGTTTAGCTTTGCCACCCTTGCACCAGTAGGTTATTGATAATGATTTATTGCAGATATTACTGTAGTATTGTAAGCTTAATTATTTAAATAATATATCTGCATGGCGATAGAGTTTAAATATCTACTTTAATGAGGATGAGAGAATAAACTCAGCTATCAAACGAATTAAGTAAACTGCTAATAAAGGTTTTAGCTATCTCAACCGTTACAAACTTGTAAAATCATGTATTTAATTGGTTTTCTGATGGCTAAAAGAGCTTAAGATTCCAAAGTCTTCTGTTAAACAGCATCCCTGTAGAAATCAAGTGAGGTATTGATGAACTGGATTAAGGTTCTTTCTCAAGATGAATTACCGCTTAATGAGCGCAAAGTGGTAAAAGTTGAACAACGCGCTATTTTACTACTTAACCATAATAACCAAATCTATGCAGTAGAAAACTCTTGCCCCCACCTGAAGCTACCGATGAAGAAGGGCAAGGTTACGGAGGATGGAGCAATTATTTGTCCTTTTCACCGTAGCGCTTTTGACTTGTCCACTGGTAATGTTAAGGAATGGAGTACCTTTCCTCCAGGTATCGGAAAGGTGTTAGGTGTAATTGCTAAAGAAAAGGCACTACCAGTTTTTCCTACGCGTTTAGAAGAAGGAAGTATTTGGGTGGGGTTGCAGTAATTGAGTGAGTGTCTGCTGAAGGATGAATTATTTACCGTGCAGGGGAAAAAATTTCATTCTTCAGCAATTTATTTATATTGTTTATAGCGATGCCTTGGTTATTTTTTTTCTTCACAATAAAATATCAGCTTAACGCAAACCCAAAATTTCAGAAATCGCCGCTACAATATCTAGATAAAAGTTACCTCTTACCGCCCGAAATAACTCGAATTTAGAGTCAGGGGCACCAAAAAAAGGTCTGAGAAACCATCCTAACTGCATACCCACAAAGCCATAAAGTAATAACCACGATCTTAAAATTGTAGTGCGGGTTCTTTTGCCAACCTCATCTTGTTGAGAAAGCAACTGCATTCCTTCATAAAGAAATCTCACACCAAAAATACCTGTGATGCTAAAAATTAACACATTTAAGAGTTTAAAAAATTGATAAGAATCTGGAGTAGTGATTAGAAAAAACAGCGTTACTGGTGCCAAACTAAATAAAAGCACACTAATTACTGATACCGATGTGAGCAAAACAGCAAAATGCTGCTGAATACTGCTCCGAGAACCAAATAACACACTAAAAAAGAACAAAGTCGGGAAACAAATAATCAGTGTTAATAAATAGAACGCTGGTAATTTAATAGCGCCAGATAAAGCTTGTGCCCAACTGTGAGATGCGCCAATAATCGCGCCATAAATGGCAAAAAAAATAGAACTAGAAACAAACAGCGAATTGATTTTATTTTGTAATCTTATTTCCTGACGAATTTCTTCTAAAAATCCCTGGCGATCGCGTAGTAAACTAATCAGGGTATGAAAATGTTGAATTTTGTAAGATTGTTTTTCTAGCATAACAATTTTAAATTTAGTCAAGATGAGGTAAATGTGGATTAGGATGATTCACTAAAAATTTATGAACGAAATCCCAAGAGATAGCTAATAGCTTGAATTACACTCAAATAAAAATTGCCTTCTCTTTCTCGAAATAATTGAAACACAGAATCAGGTGTGCCAAAAAAAGGTCTGAGCGTCCATCCTAGCTGGCTACCGACAAAGGCATAAAGAAATAACCAAAATTGTAAAATTTTCTTTCGGGTTTTACTACCTTCATCTTCTTGCTCTAAAACTAGGTTCATTGCCTGATATAAAGCAGAAACACCAATAAATCCTGTTAAGGCAAAGATAAATACATTTAACAGAATTAAAAATTGATAATTATTAGTAGTAATTAAAAAAAATAATGTAATTGGCGCAAAGCTAAACAATAGAACACTAGTGGCTGAAACCGCAGTCAACACTAGAGCAAAATGTTGACTAAAAGTACGCCTAGAACCGAAAATTACGTTAGCAAAGTACAATGTGGGTAGACAAATAAGTAGAGTTATTAAATACAGGGCTGGTAGTTTAACGGCGGAAGATAAAGCTTGCATCCAGCTATGATATGCACCAATAATTCCGCCATAGATGGCAATAAATATGGAACTACAAACAAGCAAAGAAATAATCTTATTTGGTAATCTTACACCTTGACGAATTTCTTCGAGAAATTTTTGGCGATCGCGCAGTAAGCCAATTAGCACAGTAAAGTATTTAATACCTGAAGATTTCCGTTCAATCATGTTAACCTCGAATCGTATAATCACCACCAGAACCAAACTTCCAGGCATCAACCAAACGATGCCAATAATATTGTTGTTCACTTGGTTGGTTCTTAATCCATGTTTCTAGCATTGGGCTTAGCCAAAACAAGGCAGTATAAACACTTAAATTACAGTAATGCACCATCCAATCGAGCAAACTTGCCAAACCTACTTGGGGAATTATCTTGGCAACTAATCCCGGATGAGACAAACCAGTTTTTAAAAGTGTTTGTGTCAGCGGCGAAAACTGCACTATATCTTGCAAAAAAGGTTTAAGTACTGGTGTACCTAGTTGTTGCATTTCTTGAAACACTGCCGAAAGTAGTTGGTTAATTTGATCTGGGGCAATCTTTTGATTGACACCAACACTCATTGCTTTTTGAAACAACCAAGTAACAGTCAAACTTGGCTGGTAAGGTTGCAGTAGTGCCAACGCCTTTGCAGATAATTGATTCGTTTCTAATGCCTCGTGAATACCTAAGGTTAAACGCTTGAGATGACGCACCATTGCACCAAAACCACCAAAACTCAAGGGAGATTGACTACCACTGCTATCTCCCGCTGGGAGAATGCGATTCCAAGGGGTTTTGAGTGGACTTTGACGATAAGTAGGAAAAAAACCAAACAATGCCCTTTGAAACTGCAACTGGCTTAATTCCACACCCTGATATTCTGGCAACAGACGCAGATATTCCTCAAATAGAGCTTCTAAACTCAAGCGTTGCGGATGTGCATCCATGTAGGTAAACAAGTAAGTAGTTCTGCCATCTCTAGCGGGGAAGGCTTCCCAGAAGTACTGGCATTGATTTTGCAAAGGTGTGAAGGATAACAACAAATCGCCTGAGTTATTTTCCGGAAATCCTTGGGCACAACTTCCTACAACTAAACAAAGGGCATCTGGTTGTTTGCCTTGGCGTGCTTGCTGAGTGATGGGAGAAAAATTTCCCATCGCATCAATTAACAACCTAGTTTTAAATTGGTTATTTACTATCACCCCATTTGGATGAACTACTGCTGTAGTGAAGGGTATGTTTTCTAATAAGTTTCCCCCAGCAGCCAAAAATTTTCTCTTCAATGCAGCCAGTAAATAAACTGGATCTATACCAATATTTAATACATCTTCTACCCAAACTTCTGTACCACTATGAAAACTGACTCGTGCAGGGTTATATTGGGTAGCGATCGCTTGTTCTAATTCCGCATCTGTGAGCAAGTTCAATTCTAAAAATACCTTTAGCTCTTGGCGTGAGATATTCCACTCTTGCTCTCTCCCGCGCAGAATCCCTTTTTCCATCAACGCTACTCGCAATCCTTTCACCGCTAAAGCACAACCAATTAAAATGCCTAAGGTGCCACCACAAATAACTACATCCCAGTTTACAGAATCTATAAACTGCTGACTTGCTTGAATTACTGTTGGTACTGGTGCTGTATTTTCTCTCAGTGATGTTAAAATGCGATCGCCTTGACGCAATCCCCCCAAAACATCACCTGGTAGTTGCGAGAGAATCTCTTCAGTTAAAGAACCAGACATAAAAAATTAATTCCGACAAAGTTACTCCTCTTAATCGTATCTTTACTAAAAAAGTCCAAAGTGTAAAGTAAAGTGTACTTGCGTAGAGTCTTATTGAAAATTTGTGTGCTGTGACAACCGGACGCGCAAACTTTTTCCTTTTTATAGATGATATGGTCTCACAATTTACAATTTAAGTGACCGAATTTCAACTGGCTAGGTTTCATATTGTAATTTTCAAAAAGTATTTTCATCTCTTCATCAAAAATTCATAATTTCTAGTATGTACTTAAGTAGGTTTTGTGTTAGCTTATTTTTGAGTAAACATGCTAAAAATCATTTTTCAATTCATCCTTTAAAGACATTATTCAAATCATAAAAAGCCAGTATTTTTTTTCAATTTATAATTTTTAGCACTGTTTTTTATATTATGGAAATGTTTAGTTATTTGACAAAAGCTCAATGTGTCTAGAGAGAGATGTTTAATTAAAAGCAGTTTCGGTAAAAGTTACCTAGCGTTTAAAAGCTTTAAAAAAAGTAGAATTAGCTACTGAAATTTTTAGGAAGTTACCATGAAAATTGCTTTTATAGTGGGATGTTTTCCAGTTTTATCAGAAACTTTTATTATTAATCAAATAACAGGACTCATAGACCGTGGGCATGAAGTTGATATTTACGGCAATCCACCAGATGATTCCTCTAAAGTTCATCCAGATGTAAACAGGTATCAGCTGTTAGCTCACACTCATTATCCACCAAAAATTTCTAAAAACTATTTGTGGCGTATCCTCAAAGGTATAGTATTAATAATTACAAATTTCCATAAATCCCCCTTGGTTATTCTGCAATCTCTGAATTTTTTCAAGTACGGTAAACAAGTATTTTCTTTACGCTTGCTGTACTCAGTGATGCGGCTATTAGAAGCTCAAACATACGATATTATCCATTGCCAGTTTGGAACATTTGCTTTGGAAGGAATGATTTTGCGCGACATTGGCGCGATCAAAGGAAAGTTAATTACAACATTTCGAGGTTACGATATCAGCTTGTTTGTTCAGCAGAATGGAGAACATGTTTATGACTCCCTATTTTCTAAAGGAGATTTTTTTCTAGCGAATTGTGAATATTTCCAGAAAAAGGCCATCAAACTAGGCTGTAATGCAAAAAAAATTGTCGTACATGGTTCGGGAATAGATAGTGCCCGGTTTCCATTCCAAGTAAGACATCCTCATCCAGATGGTAAAACCCGTATTACTACAACTGGTCGTCTCATCGAAAAAAAAGGCATAGAATACGGCATTCGTGCCGTTGCTAAAGTATCCAAGATTTACCCAAAAATCGAATATAACATCATTGGTGATGGATACCTACAGGAAAGTTTGCAACAGCTAATTCAGTCTCTTAATATTGCTGATAAAGTGCAGCTGCTTGGTTGGAAAAACCAGCCGGAAATTATTGAAATTTTAGATAAATCAGATATTTTTATGGCACCCAGCGTCACGGCTATAAGCGGAAACCAAGATGCCCCAGTTAATACTTTAAAAGAAGCAATGGTTATGGGTTTACCAGTTATAGCTACTATTCATGGTGGTATCCCTGAACTTGTTAAGGATGGCATATCTGGTTTTTTAGTTCCGGAGCGAGATAGCGATGCTATAGCTGAAAAATTAGTTTATCTCATAGAACATCCAGAAATTTGGCCATTAATGGGTCAAGCAGGTCGAGCTTATGTAGAATCCAACTATGATATTAACAAGCTAAACGATGAATTAGTGCAAATTTATCGCCGAGTCATGATGAATGATTTATATCAGCAAGAAGCAACAATAGCTCCAATAGAAAGTATGACATTATAAAATAAACCTTACAAATCAATTTGGAGTATGTAAATGAAAATGTAATGTTAACTTTTAGGTATCGATTAAGAAGTGAAAAATATAAAATTTCAGTCTTCATTCTTTAGTCTATTCACGCACAATTGCATCCACAGAAATTATAACAAGGAGATTGATTGAGATATGAACTCATCAGCGATCGCAGCCCCAGAAGTAACAATTATCGTCTCCCCACGGGAGCGCTTCAGTTACACTCGTGAATCCTTAGAAAGTATTTATGAGCATACCAAGTATCCTTTTAAATTAATATACATGGATGGAGGCTCTCCACGTCACATCAGGGATTATTTAATAGAGCAAGCAGAGCAAAAGCAATTTCAACTGATTCGTACTGATTACTACCTTTCTCCAAACCGCGCTAGAAACATTGGTCTGGGTCAGGTTAAAAGCAAATATGTTGTTTTTATTGATAACGACGTGGTAGTGACTCCTAACTGGCTCAAGCCTTTAGTAGAGTGCGCGGAAGAAACAGGAGCAACTATAGTTAGCCCCCTCGTTTGTCAGGGTACACCGCTACATGAAGAAGTGCATTGTGCAGGTGGAGAATCTGGGGTTTTATTGGAAACTAAAGGCGAAACCACAAGACGGCGGATAATCGAAAAAATTTATAAACAGGGTCGGAAAGTAGCAGATGTACGTCCTCAACTGCAACGGCAAAAAACTGGGCTAGCTGAATTTCACTGCATGATAGTACGTACAGAAATATTTCAGCAAATTGGTCTATTAGATGAAGGACTGCTGAACACAAAAGAACACGTCGATTTATGCATTCGAGTGGCTGAAGTTGGTGGTACTGTCTACCTTGAACCCGAATCCTTGATGACTTATGTGCCAGGAAAGCAACTTGAGTTGACAGACATGCATTATTACATGTTGCGTTGGAGCGATGCCTGGGAACTAGCAAGCCTCAAGCGGTTGCGTGAAAAGTGGAACCTCACAGAAGATGAGTACTTCAAAAATAAGTACAAACGTTTGGGATGGCGGCGACAACTGACAATTGTCACTCCTCTTACCCGTAAACTGCCTATGGGCAAGTTTGGCTCGCGGGTAACTGGAAAAGTTTTAATTTTCATAGATAAGGTGGTAAACCGTTTTGTAACTGCTCGCTATGCTCAAAAATACTTACCAAGCATCCAAAACCAAGATTCACCACAGCTAGCGAAATCTGCAATTACAGCATCATCACGTAGTTGATGATATGCTAACCCACGAAAAATAATAGTTTACCTTTGCTACGACTTTTATTAAAAGTTGTAGCAAAGGTAAAATTTACTTCCATAAACAACAACTCCTTGAATAAGCCAAGAAGACAAATTTTTCATGAGCGTGATCAACAGTGAAAGTTGGGCAAAGGATGAAAAATTTCAGCCTGCTCAAGACTCTAAATTTAGGATACGGCCTCATCGTCGACAGTTCGTCGTTGGGTCAAAACCCTTTCGCGCCTATGATGATTGGCAGTCTCATCAACTTGATGCGTCAACGTGGGTTTCCTACTGTGCTGATCTCCGCGCTGCTTGGACGAGTGACGCTGATGGCATCCAGTGGATGCTTTTGGGACTCGCTGTAGAGACCCTTGAATCTCAAGCAGACCCCATGATAGAAATTGCACGTACGGCAAGCGCTGACGTACCAAATCTTTATGCTAGCTGGGCAGGCCGCTGGGTGTTAGTTGGTTGTAGTGAGATACACATGGACGCTACTGGGCTTCTAGGTTGCTTTTACGGCATAACATCTGAGAAACAAACCTGGGTATCAAGCAGTTCAGTTTTACTTGCTCAAATACTTTCGCCCAATGCTTCGCCTGTAGTGTTTCCTGAGGTATTACGCTATACTGTTGGGATATCGTGGTTTCCACCACCTTATTCCAGATTTGTGGGAGTCTATCGTCTTTTACCAAGCCAAGTTATTGAACTCAAAGAAGGCAGTATCCGATCGCGAGCGATAATACCGCCTATTGATCCTTCCCTTGGCTATGACAAAACTGTAGAGCTTCTCAATAACAGTTTGGTTACAGCACTGAAGCGTCTCCCCATAGGGAAAGGCAAATTGTGGGTAGGATTATCAGCGGGTATAGACTCGCGACTCGTGTTTGCTTTAGCCCACTGTGCTGGCATCGATATCATACCCTTTACCCGTCTTAGTGCTAGAATGCCGATTGCTGATCGTTTGCTACCACCCAAACTGGCACAAGAACTGGGGTATAACCACATCTTTTTGCAAGGACATAAGAGTAATTCCGACGACCGCAAGCGTCTCGTAGCCGAACATACAGGAGGTCATGTATCTATAGGTGATGCTGAACCCTTTATGCAAAGTGTACGGGATTCCCTGGAAGGAATTTCTGTTGGCGGTTGGTGCTTTGAAGTTGGTAAAGCATTTTGGCGTAATGAATTACCTGATACTCTAGATGATTTAGGAATTTGCGCTCAACAAATTGCCCAACTACTGAGAGAGCCATTGAATTCAATAATGATGGTAAGGATGGGTGATTGGCTGGAATGGGTTAAAAAAAATCCCCAGGAAAACTTGGATTGGCGGGATCAGTTTTTTATTGAGCAACGTTTAGCAGGCTGGCAAAGTTCCAAAGAACAGTTGTATGACCTTACTAAAACCGAGAGAATTCCTATCATCAATGCTGCTCGTAATTATGCACTGATGTTTGGTCTAGAAGAGTCTTGTCGTGTTGATTCCCTCCATCAAGTTGATCTGATTTCTAGAGCCGTCCCAGAGTTGGGTAAGTATCCCTACAACCCGCCTAATCATTATTTTGGTACTCTGGTTGCAATTAAGGCGATCGCAATCAAGTTTTTCAAAAATCCATTGTCTTTTTACAAAAAAGTTGTAAATAAGCTGCAACGGAAATGATCGTAAGCTTGGTTAAAAAAGATGAACAATTTCTTTTAAAGCAAAACGAGGATTTAAAATGCCGCCTGAGGTAGTTTATACACCTGAAAGTATGCTTAGGCATCCTAAGCAATTGTTCCGGCAAATGTGGCGAGACTTGCTAGCTTCTCGCGAACTTGCTTGGCGACTGATGGTAAGGGATATCAGCGCCCAGTATCGCCAATCTTTTTTAGGAATAGCCTGGGCTTTTTTACCACCCATGATTATGGCTGCTGGTTTTACCCTTGCCAATGAAGCCAAGGTGATTAACGTTGGTGCAACAGATTTGCCTTATCCGGCTTATGTCATGTTCAGCACAGCATTGTGGCAAACATTTGTAGAAGCTTTAAATGGCCCAGTGCAAGCCGTAACAGTGGCAAAACCCATGTTAGCCAGAGTTAACTTCCCACGAGAGGCACTAATTTTAGCAAAAGTGGGCGAAGTGTTTTTTAACTTCGCTGTCAAGCTAATTTTAATAGTGGCATTGTTTATCTGGTTTCGTATTCCCATCACTTGGACAGTGATTTTAACTCCAGTACCGTTAATTAATTTAGTTTTGTTAGGAACTTTTCTTGGTGTTTTATTAGCTCCGCTGGGGGTATTGTATCAAGATATATCTAAAGGATTAACTCTGATTACAGGTTTTTGGTTATTCTTGACTCCTGTGGTTTATCCAGTTCCCAGAAATGGAATCTTTGGCTTTTTAGTACAAATGAATCCTGTTACTCCTCTACTAGTAACAGTACGAGATTTAGCTACAACAGGAGTGGTATCAGAGCCTAATAGTTTCTGGATAGTAAGTGTTATTACTTTAGTAGGGTTATTATTAACCTGGATTGCATTTCGTCTTGCTATGCCTTTTGTGGTTGAGAGAGTTAGTTCTTAATGATGACTAAATTGATAGATCAAAAAATTTCTGTTCAGCCTAAAGATACTGAAGTGCTTGTTTCAGTCGATAACGTTTCTAAAAAATTTTGTAGAGACCTAAAGAGTTCTTTATTCTATGGTGTCCAAGACATTGCCACAGAGTTAGTAGGAAGTAATAGAAAAAGTGATACTTTGCGTCCAAAGGAGTTTTGGGCACTTAAAGATGTTAGTTTCCAATTGCGGCGTGGAGAAGCTATAGGGTTAGTAGGGTCAAACGGTGCTGGTAAAAGTACCTTACTACGTATCATTAGTGGCTTAATTAAACCTGACACTGGCTCTGTAAAAGTTAAGGGTAAGCTAGCTCCATTAATTGCCCTAGGAGCAGGGTTTAATCCCATCTTGACAGGGCGAGAAAATATATACGCAAATATGTCAATTTTGGGTCTACCCACCAAGGAGATAAAAAAAAGATTTCAAGATGTAATAGATTTTTCTGGAATTGGAGATGCGATTGATGCACCAGTACAAACTTATAGCTCTGGGATGGCAGCTAGACTGGGATTTGCTTGTGCAGTGTATATAGAACCAGATGTTTTACTAATTGATGAAGTATTGGCTGTAGGCGATATAAAATTCAAAATGAAGTGTCATAAGAAGTTGGCTCAACTTCGAGAGAATGGCACGGCTTTTGTATTGGTTTCTCATAATGCTCATAGCATCCTCAATGTATGTAAATCCTCAATTTATTTATCAAAAGGTCAATTAATTACTTATGGTGAAACCGAATCAGTAATTCGGAAATATGAAGAAGACCTTTGTCTAAGTGGCACAGAAAGCGCTTTAGGAAAAATGGTCTTGCCCGAAAAGTCTGAAGCCGAAAGTATGGGTTTAGACATTACTTCTGTATTTTTTAGAGATGAGCAAGGAAATTCCCTAGAAGCACTACTTTCAGGCGAACCTGCTTCTTTATGCGTCGAATGCAAAGCTTATAAAAAAATTGATCAAGCTAATTTAGGTGTTTTAATAACAGCTTTATCAGGGGAAAATGATCGAGTTTTGTATCTAACTACTGCTAGTGATAATGAAGAACTAACAGTATTACCCGGTAAATCCGAAATTCAAATGTATATGCCGTACTGTTCTTTAATACCTGGTGTATATAGCGCCAGAATTTACGTCCGTAGGGGTGTACAGTCGTTTGATATCATTGAATCTTTTAGATTTACTGTCAAAACAAATAAGACTGTAAGTAGGTGTTTATTCTATCAGCCACGTATATGGAAAGTTATTAGTAACTGATTATTTGGTACTTTATAACCTCGATAAACAAAGGTTTTGAAGATGAGCAAACCTCTACTCAGCATTATTATTCCCACCCACAACCGACCTCATCTAGTAACTTACGCTGTCAAAAGTGCCCTCGACCAAACTATGGATGATTTGGAAGTCATAGTTGTTGACGACGCTTCAATAGAGCCGATAGATTTACCAAGTCATCCCCGACTAAGGACGATTCGTCTATTAGAGTCTCATGGTGGTGCAGGAACTCGTAATGTCGGACTTGAAGCAGCCCTCGGTCGATGGGTGACATTCCTTGATGATGACGACCGACTTCTTCCCCAGATGGCGGCAGTGTCGCTAGAGGCGCTATCTCAGACAACGCTACCAGCACCAGTGGCAGTAATATCAGGTTTGGAAAAAGTCAACTCCCAAGGTCAAGTCCTGGATACGCGTATACCTCCACCGGAGCGTCTGCGTGGCGCTCACTTTTCTTTAGAAGAACTGGAACCAGGCAAATCTTACAGCACTAAACAAACCCTGGTCGTAGAACGTGAAGTGCTTAACAAAATTGGTGGGTGGGATAACTCATTTCGCTCTCGCGTCCACTCCGAACTCTTTTTAAGACTCAACCTGGTCTGTTCGATTATCGGTCTACCCATTGTTACTTACCAACTCTACAGTCACGATGGAGAAAGAGTTTCACGCAATCCAATACTTCGTCAAGAGAGCTTTTTACACCTTGTGCGTAAGCATGAGTCACTTTTCAAAGCGCATCCAAAAATGTTCGCGCAGTTCGTCTACGACCACGCTTCCATCTCTTACGAAATTGGTCAAAAACGTGCAGCTTTCTTCAATTTATGCTGGGCAATGCAAATAGATCCATTGCGTATATTTCCCCGCATCACTTCTAGGTTTTATCGGTCAGGATTGAAAAAGTTATCAGGTGCATACAAGATATAAGCGCTTTGTTTGTCAATTTTAGTTGCTGTACAAATTAAGTTTATAATTTGCCAGTAAATCTAACTTTCATACAGGCGTTAATGTACAGCTCTTGTTTATATCCTATTTAGGATTCCTGAATATATGCTTAAGCTAGTTTCAATAATTATACCCTGTTTTAATGCAGAAAAATGGTTAGCACAAGCAATTGATAGTTGCTTGAAACAGACTTATTCCAATATCGAAATAATTGTAATTGATGATGGTTCTACAGACAATTCTTTAGAAATTATCAAGAGTTACGGCAATCAAGTTATCTGGCAAAGCTTACTTCATAAAGGAGGAAATTTTGCCAGAAATAGAGGCTTAGATTTATCAAAAGGAGAGTATATCCAGTATTTGGATGCAGATGATTATATCTTACCAGAAAAAATAGAGCGACAAGTCCATTTTTTAGAAGCAACAGGTGCAGATGTTGTTTATGGTGACTGGAGACATCAGCGTCATTTACCTGACGGTTCAAGTTTCTTGGATAAGATAGAAATTTCTGAGATGCAATCAGATATATTAGCTTCTCTACTAGCAAATTGGTGGGTTGCGCTTGCTGCTTTACTTTATAAAAGAACCGCAGTAGAAAATAGTAATGGATGGGATGAAACCTTATCTGCGGCACAAGATAGGGATTTTCTTTTGTCAGTAGTAATGAACAATAACAAGGTTGTATACCAATCTGGCTGTTATGCAATCTATAGAAGATATGGTTCTGTAACAGTTTCAACATCATCTAAAAGCCGTTGGTTAAAAAGTCATTATTTAGTATTAGAGAAGGTAGAAAGGCAACTACTGCAAAATAATCAACTTTCAATGCAGTATCGCCATGCTTTAGCTAAATCATATTTTGAACTTGCAAGGGAGTCTTTATCTATTGACTATTCACAATATGTCAGCTTTTTAGAAGAGACTTTAGCTTTGTTTCCAGATTTTAAAGCCAATAGTAAAAGACCAGTATATAAAATTGTCCAAGATCTTTTAGGTTTTCGACAAACTGAAAGAATCGCCTGTCAAATATTACTGATGAAGCAATTTATCTATTCAAATTGGATTCATTCAAGAGGGCAACTTAGTATTACATCTTAATATAGTTATTCATAGGCTATAAAATCACCTAGTAACTAATATTTGCTGCTATTTTGCTCCATTCAGTTAGAATAGGCGATCGCTGGCTCGAATTCCCCATCTATCAGCAACTTCAAAGAGATGTTAGGATGCGAACAATTAAATTTTCTAATTGATATCATCCTTGCAAGTCATGAAAAAGCAACTCGCTATATATCAATTTAACACCACAAATTTGTGGAGTTTTTTGAAACCGGGTGTATTAATATTACTAATATTGAGTATACCTTTGTTGCTGTACACAGATCCTGCATGGGCACAAGAATCTGTAAACACCAGTGCTTTTAATCCCCAAATGCTTTTACGGAACGCTTTGCAGCGAATTGATAGCCTGGGTACGGCTGGAGCTTTAGCCTTTATTGGTCTTTACATTATTGCTACCGTCGCTTTTTTACCAGGCTCAATTCTGACTTTGGGTGCTGGTGTTGTTTTTGGTGTAGTTTTGGGTTCTGTTTACGTCTTTATTGGTGCAACTCTAGGAGCTACTGCTGCTTTTCTTGTAGGACGTTATTTAGCTAGGGGTTGGGTTGCTAATAAAATTGCAAGTAATACAAAATTTGCTGCGATTGACCAAGCAGTTGGTAAGGAAGGATTAAAAATTGTTTTATTAACGCGACTTTCCCCAATATTTCCTTTCAATTTATTAAATTACGCCTTTGGCATCACGGGAGTTTCACTCAAAGACTACTTTATCGGCTCTGTAGGAATGATTCCTGGAACTATAATGTACGTCTATATTGGTTCACTGGCTGGTAATCTGGCCATGATTGGTACTGAAGCTCAACCAAGTAACCCCACTGTGCAATGGACAATTCGGATTGTAGGTTTAATTGCAACGATCGCAGTTACAGTTTATGTAACCCGTATTGCTCGGAAAGCTTTGGAAGATGAAGTAATTAAAAACTAAGTACCTAATCAGCTAACTGTGGTAATTTCAATTCTCCCAAGAGGTATAGTCGGATGTCCAATTTAGAATCAGAGCGAGTCATAGTGCGCCCAGTAGATGAATATAATCAAAAACTGGTTTCTTATGTTCATCCGCCCAATTGGGTGAATCCCCAACCTGCTGATTGTTACGACTTGGTGGTAATTGGTGCTGGGACGGCAGGATTAGTAGTAGCTGCGGGTGCAGCGGGACTGGACTTAGGCTTAAAAATAGCTTTGATTGAAAAGCATCTCATGGGTGGGGATTGCTTAAATGTTGGTTGTGTACCATCTAAAACTATCATTCGCTCTGCTCGTGTTGTTGGTGAAATCGAGGATGCCAAAAATTTGGGAATTAATATTACCCAACAAATTGATGTTGATTTTCCCGCAGTAATGGCGCGGATGCGGCGAGTCAGAGCTGGTATTAGCCATCATGACTCCGCTGAACGCTTTCAATCCCTGGGAGTAGATGTATTTTTAGGTAGCGGTCGGTTTGCTAGTCAAAATACTGTAGAAGTTGACGGCAAAATCCTCAAGTTTAAAAAAGCAGTAGTTGCTACGGGAGCCAGAGCCGCCCGGCTTTCAATTCCAGGAATCGAAGAGGCCGGATATCTGACCAACGAAACAGTATTTTCCCTCATCCAACGACCGGAACGACTCGCGGTAATTGGTGGCGGCCCTATTGGTTGCGAATTGGCTCAAGCTTTCCGGCGGTTGGGTTGTGAGGTGGTACTTTTCCATAACGGTTCTCATCTCCTGAATAAAGAAGATGCTGATGCTGCTGAAATTGTCCAAAATGTCTTGGTTCGTGAAGGAATACGCTTGGTACTAAATTGCCGCCTGGAAGAGGTAGCAACTGTCACCGAGGGTAAGCGACTTTACTTTTGCGTGAATGGTCATCGAGATTCTGTCACCGTAGATGAGATTTTAGTGG
Source organism: Atlanticothrix silvestris CENA357 (assembly GCF_016056295.1). Lineage (GTDB taxonomy): Bacteria > Cyanobacteriota > Cyanobacteriia > Cyanobacteriales > Nostocaceae > Atlanticothrix > Atlanticothrix silvestris. The sequence continues at coordinate 218,756 of NZ_JAECZB010000092.1, read as the reverse complement.
GTGCGGGACGTGCGCCAAATGTGCAAGGGCTAAATTTAGAAGCAGTAGGAGTAGAGTACGACCAGCGCCAAGGTGTGAAGGTGAACGATTACCTGCAAACCACGAATCCCAAAATTTATGCTGCTGGTGATATCTGCATGAATTGGAAGTTTACTCATGCAGCCGATGCAGCGGCGCGAATTGTGATTAAGAATACACTGTTTTCTCCTTTTGGTTTGGGACGCTCTCAATTAAGTAGTTTAGTGATGCCTTGGGTAACATATACTGACCCAGAAATTGCCCATGTCGGAATGTACGAACACCAAGCCCAGAAAATGGGCATTGATGTAACCACAATTAAAATTCCTTTTAGTAGTGTAGATCGAGCGATCGCTGATGGTGAAGAGTCAGGATTTGTCAAAATTCACCATAAAAAGGGATCTGATGAAATTATCGGTGCAACTATAGTCGCTAGTCATGCAGGTGAGATGATTTCAGAAGTGACTACAGCAATTGTCAATAAAATCGGTTTGAGTAAATTAAGCAGTGTAATTCATCCTTATCCAACTCAAGCTGAAGCAATTAAAAAGGCGGCAGATGCTTATCGTCGTACACTACTGACACCACGAACCAAAAAGTTGTTAGGATTTTTAACAAAGCTTTCTTAATGAAAAGGTAAAATAGCAAATCCACAATCGATCAAAATTATGAACATTCAACTCCAGCCCGAAGATGAGCAATTTATTCAAACACAAATTGCCAAAGGTAAATATGAAAATCCAGAAGAAGTTATTAGTAAAGCATTGAAACTGTTAGACAAGTGGGAAAAAGGTTATCAAAATTGGGTTGAAGAAACCCGTCATCAAGTGGAAGTCGCTGCCCAGTCACTAGATAGAGGCGAAGGTATTGATGGAGAAGTTGTAGTTGAGCGACTGCGGGAGAAACTGCGTCAAGCCAAAGAAAATCAATTGTGAAACAACATATTATCTCCCCAGAAGCAAATCAGGATTTAGAAGCAATTATTGATTATTTTACTACTCATAATATTGACGCTGGAGAGCGTTTTGTTGATGAATTTAATAAAAAATGTAGATATCTTGCTAATTTCCCTAATATGGGGCGTAGTTATACAGATATTAAAGATTATTTGCGGGGTGTACCCTTGGATGGTTATATCATTCTTTACCGAGTTGCAGATAGCGGAATCGAAGTTTTACGTGTAGTTAGCGGTTATAGAGATTTAGAGTCTTTGTTTACAGAGTCGGGTGACGATTAAGCAGAGATTGTCTACCCAAATCGTTCTGAGTAACATCACGTGATCTTGACGGGTTGAAGAAGAGACAAAAAAAGGCGAAGACTAGAATTACTAAGAAAAAGTCAGGAAAATTACAAGTTTGATGTTTCACATTCCCACTTTCCCCTAGACTAATGGCAGCAAACTTGTTCAAACTGGCTAAGGAAAGTGGACTTTGACTGAGACAAACAATTTAAACTCTATCCTCCAGAATGTCACCCGTAGAGAATTGCGGGATTTGGTGCGGACTCAGCTGCAAATGCTGCTTGAGGTGGGTGACTTGCAGGGAGCAAAAGCTATTCTTGTACCTGTGCAGCCTGCGGATATTGCCGAGGCCATAGAAGGATTACCAGAAGCAATGCACGCTTTGGCGTTTCGCTTGCTTTCTAAAGCTGAGGCCATTGAGGTTTATGAATATCTTGATTACAGCGTTCAAGAACATTTAATTGAAGAACTCAGAAGTCAAGATGTTCGAGACATTGTAGATAAAATGTCTCCAGATGACCGAGCTAGGTTATTTGACGAATTACCGGCAAAAGTTGTCAATCGTTTGTTAGAGCAGCTGAGTCCAGGAGAGCGCGAAGCTACAGCCCAGCTTTTGGGCTATGAAGCTGATACTGCTGGGCGAATCATGACACCAGAGGTAATCTCTTTAAAGGAAAACTTTACAGTTGGTGTTGCTTTAGAACGGATTCGCACCCTAGCTAATGCTAGCGAGATGATTTATTACCTTTACGTCACTGATAGTGCTAGACACTTGACTGGGATGTTATCACTACGAGATTTGGTGACATCTCAGCCAGATGAACCGATTGGTGATATTATGACCCGCGATGTAGTGTTTGTGCATACAGATACAGATCAAGAAGAAGTTGCTAGATTAATCCAAAGATATGACTTTTTGGCTGTACCTGTTGTAGATCGAGAACACCGTCTAGTGGGTATTGTCACCGTTGATGATGTGATTGATATTTTGCAACAAGAAACTACTGAAGATATTTACGCTCTCGGTGGTGGTGTGCAATCTGATGGCGATAACTATTTTCAGATGAATTTATTAGAAGTTGCCCGCAAGCGCGTTGTTTGGTTATTTGTTTTACTGATTACTAATACAATTACTGGAACAATTATTAAGTCACAAGAGGATATCTTAGCCAAAGTGGTAACACTGACAGCATTTATTCCTTTGCTGACAGGTACAGGCGGTAATGTGGGCGCTCAGTCTTCTACCGTGGTAATTCGCGGGATGAACACCGATGAAATTCGATCGCTTGGTGCATTGCAGGTGGTGGGGCGCGAAGCGATCGCTGGTGCTTTGTTAGGAGTAATGTTAGGCACAATTGCCACTGTCTGGGCTTTCTTCTTGCAAGGGCGAATAGAAGTGGCGATCGCTGTAGGTGTTAGTTTGGTTGCTATTTCTGTTTTAGCTTCTATATCTGGTTCAGCACTACCGTTTTTGTTTCGCTTCCTACGTTTAGACCCAGCTTTAATGTCAGCACCATTCATTACTACAGCAGTTGACGTACTTGGCGTTTTAATTTACTTCAACTTGGCGCGGGTAATTTTAAAGTTATGAGTTATAAGTTGTGAGTGGTGAGTTGTGAGTTCAATATTTTTTAATTTAAAATTCCTCACTCCTCACTTCTCATTTTTACAATTCCGAAGCAGTATCGGGAGCAACTATTTCACCAGTCCCCAATTCTAATAACATATCTTGGTAAGTAATCAATTCACTAAGTTCTTTAACTTGTAAATTCATCTCCTCACAAGCTTGCCGTAATTCTTGTGCAAACTTATTAAGATCATCACCATAGCCACATTGATAAGCAGCAGTTTCAATTCCCTGCTTGGCATTTGCTCTAGCACAATCCACTAGTTCTGTGCCATGCAATGGTTTTGCAGATGCCATAATTAGTAATTATTTGTTAGATGTTCGTCGCTAGCTAGACTATCAATTGTTCGGTATTGACGCATCCCTCTCATGGATGAATAAAAAGATAGAGTGAGAAATTAAAAGTAAAAATTCCTCACTTCTAATTTCCAACTCCTACATTCCTAACTATTAACTTTTAATCAGCCGTTGACCACTTCTCCACCATTGGGATGTAAAACTTGACCAGACATATAAGAAGCATCATCAGAAGCTAAAAATACATAACTAGGCGCAACTTCTTCTGGTTGTCCGGCTCGTTTCATCGGTACTTGTTGACCGAAAGTTTCCACTTTTTCTTCAGGAAAAGTTGAAGGAATTAAAGGTGTCCAAATTGGCCCTGGCGCTACAGCATTTACCCGAATCCCCTTGCTTACCAAATTTTGTGACAAGGAGCGAGTAAAAGCTACGATCGCACCTTTTGTAGCAGAATAATCAAGTAATTGTTGATTACCTTTATAAGCTGTAACTGATGTGGTATTTACGATGGCACTGCCTTCTTGCAAGTGTTTCAATGCCGCTTTAGTCATAAAAAACATAGAGAAAATATTAGTACTGAACGTGCGTTCTAATTGTTCTTTACTAATATCTTCAATACTTTTTTGAGGATGCTGTTCGGCAGCATTATTAATCAGAATATCTAGTTTACCAAATTCATCTACAGTTTGTTGTACAGCTTGTTGACAAAAAGCTTCTTCGGTAATGTCACCTGCTATAGCTAACGCCCGACGACCTTGTTTTTCTACTAAATTTTTTGTTTCTTTAGCATCGTCATGTTCGTTAAGGTATACAATCGCTACGTTTGCACCTTCTTTAGCATAAGCGATCGCCACAGCCCGACCAATACCACTATCTCCACCCGTAATTAATGCTACTTTATCTTGCAACTTGCCACTACCACGATATTGGGCATCATCTGCTTTCGGCTTTGGATTCATTTCTGATTCCACACCTGGTGGCTTTTGTTGCTGTGGTGGCTGTAATGTTTCTTTGTCTGATGCTGGCATAAAATTTTTCCTGAAAATTCGCTAAAAACTTGAAAATTAAGATGGATCAAAGCAAAAATCTTGATTTTTAATTTTGCTTTTTCCCCAAAAATAAACCTTGGATCGATAATTCAACCCAAGGTTGGCTTGTTACTTTAGTTTTTACTTGCTATTGCCGCAAGTTTAGGCATTTTTTACCCCGGATATTAGCCAAACATACAGTTGTTCGCAACTGATTTTGACTTATATTGTTTCTCCCCACACTTGACACACGCTCTTAATCTGACCACGAAAAACAAGTACACAACTCTCTTTTTTTGATGTAAGGACTTCTCCTGTTCATCTGCTTTCAAGTTAACTATGTTAACTTACTAGTTTAATCACTCTGGGGATGGAAACAAATTACAAATTTTCTCAGTCTTAAGGAATAAAATTAATTAATAATATTTCTAACTTATTGCAGTAGTTCAATTATTATTAAATACTAGGATTCCAAAGGAAAATCTTCATTTAAATATATTCCTTTACCTTTATTGTTAATATACCGTTACCTCGTGTCTATAGTTCTGAGCAGATATGCCAAAATTATCATTTACCTAAGTTACATATTCAATGACAACTCATACATCGAGTATTGAACCGCAACTGTATAATTATTTACTGTCTGTTTATTTGCGCGAACTAGATATTTTAAGGCAATTGAGGCAAGAAACAGCCAATCATCCAATGGGGAGGATGCAGATTGCTCCTGAACAGGGACAATTTATGGCATTACTAGTGCAATTAATGAGGGCAAAAAAAACCTTAGAAGTAGGTGTATTTACAGGCTACAGTTCCTTGATAGTAGCATTGGCATTACCAACTGACGGCAAAGTAGTAGCCTGTGATGTTAGTGAAGAGTTTACAGCGATCGCCCGTCGTTATTGGCAGCAAGCAGGGGTAGCAAATAAAATTGACCTGCACATTGCCCCAGCAATGGAAACATTAGATAATTTACTGACAGCAGGAGAAGCAAACAGTTTTGATTTTGCCTTCATCGATGCAGATAAAAGCAACTACGATAGTTATTATGAGCGCTCGCTGCGACTAGTACGTCCGGGAGGATTAATTGCGATCGATAATGTCCTGTGGTCAGGTAGAGTTGCAGATCCCCAGGTACAAGACAATCGCACCACCAAGATTCGCGCCTTCAATGAAAAACTGCATCAAGACCAGCGAATTAGTCTGAGTTTGGTACCTATTGCTGATGGTTTGACTCTGGCTTGGAAACGTCCTGAATCCGCTGATTAGCTAACTGCATTTGTCGCCATTTTTCTTGCTGACGCGCTCTTTTTTCTTCTGTAAGACTATCAAAACAGTAGGTACAAGAAATACCTTCCTCATACTTAGGAGATATTTTATCTTCCTCAGAAATGGGACGGCCACAACAAAAACACAACTCATAACTTCCTTGTGTCAATCCATGACCGACGGCGACTCGCTCATCAAAAACAAAACATTCACCTTGCCATAAACTTTCTGCGGCTGGTACTGATTCTAAATACTTGAGAATGCCACCTTTGAGATGATAAACTTCTGCAAAGCCTTGAGCAAGCATAAAAGATGAGGCTTTTTCACAGCGAATGCCGCCAGTACAAAACAAAGCAACTTTTTTGTGTTGATTTGGGTCGAGGTGTTTGCTGACATATTCAGGGAACTCTCGAAATGATTCAGTTTGAGGATTTTGTGCCTTTTTAAAAGTACCGATACTCACCTCATAATCATTGCGAGTATCAATCACAGTTACTTCTGGATCAGAAATTAAATCATTCCATTCTTTGGGATTGACATAAATCCCAACTTGCTGATTTGGGTCAACTTTAGGCAAACCTAGGGTGACAATTTCGGACTTTAAACGCACCTTCATCCGTTCAAATGGTGGCGTGTGAGTGTATGATTCTTTGTGTTCTAGGTCTGCCAAGCGAGGGTCAGAACGCAGAAAGTCAAGAACAGAGTTAATTGCCTGTCGCGAGCCTGCAATTGTACCGTTAATGCCTTCTGCTGCTAGCAAAATTGTCCCCTTGACACCTTGTTCTAGGCAGTAAGATAGCAAATCATCTTGCTTTTGGGCAAAATCTGGCAGTTTCACAAATTTATATAGTGCTGCGACAACTTGAGTATTTTCTGACATGATTCTTTTGGTGATCGCACAATATTCAGTTACAATAACGAAGGCAGCTAAAAATACGCGCCTTTTTCATTTTATGGGGGTTTAGCTCAGTTGGTAGAGCGCCTGCTTTGCAAGCAGGATGTCAGCGGTTCGAGTCCGCTAATCTCCACTTGTAGAACGTTGAAAAATTACAGAAAGATTATTTGCAGGCATTTGATGAGTTGCTTGCAAAACTAGGTTTTGAGCATTAGCTGCGGCCACAACATCTTCTAAGTTACGCACACCCCACTCTGGATTTTGTATTTGTAAAGACTGGTCAAAAGCTGCATTGCTTGGTGCGGTATGTTCTTGGTTTTTTTTGAACGGCCCATACAAATAAAGAATGCCACCTGGTGGGAGAATCCGACCAGCACCCGCCATTAGTCCCAAACAAGCTGACCAAGGCGAAATGTGAATCATATTGATGTTGACTATGGCAACAATTGGCGACTCTGGTAAATTTTCACTTTTTTCCACTGGCCAGACTGGCATACTAGCATCAAGTTCCAGCGGTGGATACAAATTATCACAGGGAAATTGTTCAGCCCAGGCTACAATACTAGCTCGTAATTGGGGATTTTGGTCAGAAGGTAGCCATTTACGAGGGCTAAGACGTGGAGCAAAAAATATTGCGTGTTCGCCAGTCCCACTTGCTATTTCTAAAATAGTGCCACTCGCAGGTAGTACTTGTAAAAGCACCTCTATAATGGGTTCACGATTGCGCTGTGTTGCTGGTGCATATTGTCGTGCGTCTTGTGGTGTCTTCATATAGCAGGGAACAGGGAATAGAGAACAGGGAACAGGGAAAATTGTATGGGGTGGCGCAGGTATTCCCTTGATTAATTGAATCTAGCAACTAGCCTCTACTTATCTACGCTAACTTTTAAAAATGTCAGAATTAATGGGGCGATCGCAACCGTGGTCAATTTTAACCTTTTAGCAAAATAATCTGGAGAACAACTTGCCTAGATCGATTCAATCTACTCAACCGCCACTAAAATTTATTCCCCAACGATTTAACCCGTTTGTACTCCAGATTGTTCGGTGGTTGCTACCTTTCGTCCTGAGATTTCGGACTCGACCTTGGCTACCCACTGGTATTGTTCATATTGAAAGCAAAAATGCTGAGATATTAGCCAAACTCTATCAACAATTTCAGGCTGGGAAAATTCGCTTTTTGATTGCGTTTCGTCATCCAGAGGTGGAAGATCCTCTTTGTATGCTGTATCTACTCTCCCGGATTGTACCACGAGTAGCTCGTCAGCAAGGCATACTGCTGCAACACCCAGTTCACAGCTATTTTCTCTATGACCGAGGTATGACTGTATGGGCTGGTAACTGGTTGGGTTGGTTGTTTTCTCGCGTTGGTGGTGTGCCGATTCGTCGTGGTAGACGATTAGATAGGCAAGCTATTCAAACAGCACGGGAGTTATTTGCTAATGGGAAATTACCAATCGCAGTTGCACCGGAAGGCGGTAACAATGGTCACAGTGGCATTGTTAGCCCTTTAGAGCCTGGTGTTGCCCAAATGGGGTTTTGGTGTGTTGAAGACTTACAAAAAGCCAACCGTTCTGAGACTGTTTTCATTGTGCCAGTCGGCATCCAGTACCGCTACGTTGAAAAACCTTGGTCAAAAATAGATTGGCTGTTGAGCAAATTAGAAGCTGATAGCGGTTTGCCAGTCAATGAAATCGATCCGTCTGCAAGTCTCAATCAACAAGAAATTTACTATCAACGCATTTATCGCCTTGGTGAATATCTAATTACCGAGATGGAAGAATTTTATCGCCGCTTTTATCATCAAGACATCCCAAAAACCATCTCAACTGAAGAATTTGCCAGTCCAAATGAGATACTGATTGCGAGACTGCACCGCTTAATGGATAAAGCTTTAAAAGTTGCTGAAGAATATTTCGGAATCCAGCCACAGGGAAATTTTATTGATCGCTGTCGCCGTTTGGAAGAAGCAGGTTGGAATTATATTTATCGGGAAGACATACCAGATATCAATGCTTTACCACCTTTCAAACGTGGATTGGCAGACTGGATTGCTGAAGAAGCAGACTTGCGAATGCGACACATGCGCTTAGTAGAAAGTTTCGTAGCAGTCAATTCCACACATATTCAAGAACAGCCTACTGCTGAAAAATTTGCCGAAACAACCCTGTTGATGTTCGATATGCTTTCTCGAATTCAGGATACAACATTTCCGGGACGACCCCGTTTAGGTTGGAAAGAAGCGCAGATTACAGTTGGCGAGCCAATTTCAGTTACTGAACGCTGGGAAAATCTTCAAGGCGATCGCCATGCAATCAGACAGGCGGTAAGTGATTTAACAAAAGATTTGCAAGTTGCGTTAGAGAAGTTGCTAGAATGATTGACCACGACCGTTTATTTAAAGAATTAATTTCAACGTTTTTTGTCGAATTTTTAGATTTATTTCTGCCACAAATTGCCAAAGATATCGATAGAGATGAAATTCAGTTTTTACCCCAGGAAGTATTTAATGATGTCACCTCTGGGGAAAAGAAAGAAATTGATTTGCTGGCACAGGTACTTTATCAGCAGCAGGAAACTTATTTTTTAATTCACATTGAAAATCAATCTTATAGTCAGTCAGAATTTGCCAAGCGGATGTTTAAATATTTTTCTAGGCTGTATGAAAAATATGATTTACCAATTTATCCTGTGGTAATTTTCTCTTTTGATGAACCAAAACGTCTCGAACCGAGAAATCATCGCGTTACCTTTCCAGATTTAAATGTGCTTGATTTTAATTTTGCTGCAATTCAATTAAATCAGCTCAGTTGGCGGAATTATTTAACACAGTCAAATCCTGTAGCGGCGGCTTTGATGTCTAAGATGAATATTCCTAAGGAGGAACGTCCGCAGGTGAAGGCAGAATGTTTGCGGTTGTTGACAACCTTAAAACTAGACCCAGCGAGGATGCAATTAATTTCGGGATTTGTAGATGTGTATTTAAATTTGAATATGACAGAAGAGGAAGTGTTTAAAGCCACTGTCGATAGAATGGGATTAACCAACGAGGAAGTATATATGGAAATTGTTACAAGTTGGAAACGAGAAGGTCTTCGAGAAGGTCGTCAGGAAGAACGACGGGCTAGTATTACTAAATTTCTTCAGTTGCGGTTTGGGGAAATAGATGCTCAATTGGAGGCAATTATTCCCCAATTAATGGAGTTATCTACTGATGAATACATGAGTTTGATTTATCAAGCTAGCCGTGAGGACTTATTATCGCGGTTTCACGGTGAATCTTAAATAGTACACTCTTTTGGTGTAGAGACACGACATGTCGCGTCTTATATGTATCGTAATTAACATGAAATGATATTACTATATCAGGTTAATTATGCAGGCATCTCTGGAACAACTCTCAAAAATTACCGTGTTTGCAGGTTTAGAACCCGCAGACAAAATAAGTATGCAAACTCACACCCAGGTGCAACGCTACAGTAAAGGAGAGATTGTTCTACATGAAGGCGATCGCCTACCAGCAAAGTTATATGCTGTAGTCAGTGGCTCAATTCAAGTTACCAAAACAGCAAGTACAGGTAAAGAAACTATTTTGCGTGGACTATCTGCTGGGGAAATTTTTGCTGCACCTGCGCTACTAGGTGACGGTATTTCACCTGCAACTGTGACCGCTGAATCTGATTGTGAAATTCTCACTGTTCAGCGTGATGCTTTATTAAAAGCCATCCAAAATAATCCTGAGATTGCTTTACAGATGCTAATGGTTTTTAATACTCGGATTCAGCAATTACATGAAACAGTTCATGGGTTAGTTTCGCAAAGAGCAATTGTTCGTCTTGCCAGATTCATTCAATACTTTGCTACCGAATCTGGAACGGAATCAAGCCCACAAGGTGAGTGTTTAAAACTCAACTTATCTTACTATCGCATGGCTCGGAGTATTGGCATTACTTACGAAGAATGTGTGCGTTTAATTAAAAATCTCAAGTCTATAGTTGCTTATAGTCGAGGCGGTAAAATTACCATACTTGATACTGAAAAATTAGATGCGATCGCATCGGGAGAAATAGATTAAATTTTATAGCAGGATACAGCTACCAACTAATCACACCACAAACAACAATGTTATCTGAGAAAATTTTCTGGTTGTTAAATTCTTGTATTAAACTATCAGGTAGAGTTCTAACCATCTCTACCATAACCGCTACCAATTCATTCTCAGAAAATTGTTGCGGTAATTTTTCTTTTAGTTCCTCAGACCGAATGCAATTCAAGAAACCATGAATCAAAATAGGCACACTACCAATAGGAGTAGTGTAAATTAACGCTTCATTCTCAGCTAGAGGCATTTGACGGAAATGGTGAAAGTCACCCCAACCTAAATACCGACATTCCAGGCTGTTACTAATAGTCATAACTATTCACCTTAAAATCAGTTTATTTTTGATGCTCCGGAACATCAAAAATAACTGGTATTTTACTTCAGCGAAAAGTTCTGCGGGAGGGTTTCCCTTCGCAGGAAACTTTTCAAGACATCAAGCTGCTAAGTTTAATCTATCTTGTTGACGAGCCGCAACAACCAAAACTAAACAAAGTGCTGCAACGGCTTTTTGCCATTCTTGCCTTATTTGCTTGTCTTCAACATCTGCAAACACTCCTACCAAGCGAGGAATAGAAGCTTCTAAAGCAGGACGAGGAACTGGACAGTGTAACTCAACCAAACGAGTTAGACTTTCTTGACTATTCACAAAACCAACCACCCATTTTGTTGTATGGTCTGGACTATTAGGAACCCGCTTGACTCCTAACTCATTTTTCAGCCAGTTGTAAAAAGGCGGTAGTTCCTTAGCCAAAACTGCTCCCGCTGTAGTTAATGTTGTCTTGAGCAAATTAGTATCTAAACTATCTAATTGTTGTTGCAATTCAGGTGAGTTGATAAACTCAGTTAGCGGCATTGAGAAGATAGCTTTTAATTGAGTCGGAGAAAGATCTAAGTGTTGGGTAAAAGTCGAAACTAATGATTGCATTTTGCCAAACTCCAAAAATGATGATTGATTTATTTCTCTATTGCTTTTTCGGAAAGTGTGAGGATAAAAGCTAAATTTTCTTCAGCCTTCAAATAATGGGGAGCATTAGCAGGCATAAAGACAAAAACACCAGGATTGAGATTGATGTCTTTGCCTGATAAAGTTAATAAACCTCTACCTTCAAGAACGTTAATAGTAGCGTTACGAGTAGAAGTATGCTCGGAAATCTCAGTGTTAGCTGCCAGACAAAAGAGAGTATATTGACAAGCTTGATCTTTAATCATGACTTTGCTGAGAACTCCAGCGTGGGGATATTCAATCTGTTCTTGTAGTTGAATTACAAGAGATGGGTTAGTTATTATTGGAGTAGCCATATTTTTCTAAAAAGGTAAAGTTTTTACGAAATAGATGATGTTAACCAATTCGTAATTACGCAATTCGGACAGAATTTAGATTTATAGGTTTAAATCTGTTGCCGAATTTTAGAGAAGTGGTATTACTAAGCAACAGCGCACACAATGATATACCCTAATTCCTGACTATATTTATTGAAAACTTGGCGCATTTCTAAAACTCGTTGACGGATAGATTTATGCGTCAATATATTCCATAAAATCTGGATCGTATTGAAAATGCCTTCATCTTGAAACATCCGCCCTAAATTCAATAAGTTTATTGGGCTGGTTTGATGTTTTTGTACTTGTAAACCTGCTGTTGTAAAAGCTGCAATCCAGTTAGCTTCTGAAAGCGGTGTAGAATTAACTCGGATTGTTCTTGCTAAATCAACATGAATTTGTTCTTCTTTGTCACTAGCTAATAATTCATGAGAGAGAAACTTACCTCCCGGTTTGAGTCGATTATGAATTGCAGTTAACAATTTAGCTTTCCCAGGTGGAGATTGCATTGTGAGAATAGCTTCTGCCAAAACATAATCAAACTTTCCTGGAATATGATCTAGGTGAAAAATATCGCCTTCAATGATTTCAATTTGGTTTTCTAAGCCAGCCGCGCGGATATTTTCACGGGCACGAGCCACACTATCAGGATTTTTTTCTATACCGACTACCTTGACATCATAGCGTTGTGCAAGGGATATGGCGCTGTATCCAAAGCTGGAAGCTAGCTCTAAAACTGTCTCACCAGGCTGAAAATTCGCCCATTGAAATAATTTTTCTGTAGCGATTCGTCCACCGGGACGCAAATATTTTTTGCCTGCTGCTGCTAGCACTTCATGTCCAGAAGCATTTTGGAAATTGAGGGTTGCGTTGGTCATCTGTGTGACTCTCTGAACTCGTCATACCCCCAATTTGCCAGAAGTTAATGATGCCGTCTTTGAGGTAGCTCAAAGAAGGAAAATTATTATTTAACTTGCGGCTAACTTGCCCCAACTAACATAAGGTAGTTTTGCAGCAGTAGCTCTAACTTGATCAGCTTGAGCTACTAACTGACCGCAAGCATCCCAAGTTCCAGCAATGAACGTGCTTCTTGTTCCTTCACCGATCGCAACTGGGGCTATGTAATCACCAACTTGCACTTGCAAAGTTTCCAGATTCACTGTGACGATCGCCTGGGGATTGCTAGCTACTAATTCTTGGAGTTGTTTGACAGTAGCAGCATCGGCTGTTAAACAAGGTATACCCATAGCGACGCAGTTACCAAAAAAGATTTCTGCAAAGCTTTCACCTATTAAAGCTTGAATTCCCCATTTAGCGATCGCTTGTGGTGCATGTTCCCGCGAGGAACCACAACCAAAGTTGCGATTAACTATTAAAACCTTCGCGCCTTGGTATTGGGGTTGATCAAAGGGATGCTCACCTTTTAGTGCTGTGCGGTCATCGATAAACACACCTTCACCTAATCCATCAAAGGTGATAGCTTTCAAATAACGGGCAGGAATGATGCGATCGGTATCTATATCATTGCCTATTAAGGGTATACCGCGTCCTGAAACTGCTTTAACTTCACTCACCATAAATTTTATTTATCACCTAAATAACTGCGTGTTAGTTTTTACAAATGCCCCATGCTTCGCTCAATTAAAAATTAAATTGATTCGATTTCATTTTGCGGAAAGTAGGCGGTGTCGGTTTCCGTCCCGCCCAACTTTCCAAGACGAATTTTTAATTTTTAATTTTTAATTACCAAAGGGATGCCCCTTGATAAATTACAGCAACTCGCGCACATCAGACACTTCGCCTTTAATCGCAGCGGTAGCAACCATCGCCGGACTCATCAGCAATGTGCGGCCGGAGGATGAACCTTGCCGTCCTTTGAAGTTGCGGTTAGAGGAAGAAGCGCTAATTTGTCTACCTTGGAGTTTGTCGGGGTTCATCGCTAGGCACATAGAACACCCAGGTTCGCGCCACTCAAATCCTGCTTCTTGAAAGATTTTGTGCAATCCTTCAGCTTCCGCCTCTTGTTTGACGCGTTCCGAACCAGGAACAACAAAGGCTTTGACTCCCTCGGCTACGTGGCGACCTTGGGCAATTTTTGCAGCTTCTCGCAGGTCGCTAATTCTACCATTGGTGCAGCTACCAATAAAGCAGACATCAATTTTTGTGCCTTTAATCGGCTGACCAGGAAACAAATCCATGTAGCTATAGGCTTCTTCGGCAATGAAGCGATCTTCTTCTAGTAATTCTTCCGGTTTGGGGACGAACTGATTAATGCCAATTCCTTGACCAGGAGTGATTCCCCAAGTGACTGTGGGGGGAATTTCGGCTGCGTCGAAAACGACTACATCATCGTACTCAGCATTAGCATCGCTCTTGATGGATTCCCACCAAGCTACAGCTTTGCCCCAATCTGCATCTTTAGGGGCAAAGTCTCTACCTTTTAAGTAATCGTAAGTAACTTGATCGGGATTGACGTAACCGCACCTAGCACCACCCTCAATCGCCATGTTGCAAACGGTCATCCGTTCTTCCATGTTCATTTGCTCAAAGGTAGTGCCTGCATATTCATAAGCGTAGCCTACACCACCTTTCACGCCAAGGGTACGAATGATATGCAGAATGACATCTTTAGCGTAGACACCAGGATTGAGAGTGCCATTAACTTCAATTTTGCGGACTTTCAGTTTAGCAAGGGCCAGGGTTTGGGAGGCGAGAACATCCCGCACTTGACTAGTACCGATACCAAAAGCGATCGCCCCAAATGCTCCATGACTAGAAGTATGGCTATCTCCACAGGCGATCGTCATTCCAGGTTGAGTCAATCCCTGTTCGGGAGCAATCACATGAACTATTCCCTGACTCCCAGAACCAATGTTATAAAAGGTAATATTATTTTCTTGACAGTTTTGTTCTAGTGCTTGGATCATATCCTCCGCCAAGCGATCGCTAAAGGGACGCGCCTGATTTTCTGTCGGTACAATATGATCGACTGTAGCCACAGTCCGTTCTGGAAACAGTACTTTTAATCCCCTCTCGCGTAACATAGCAAAGGCTTGGGGACTGGTAACTTCATGAATTAAATGCAGCCCGATAAACAGTTGCGTTAGCCCTGAAGGAAGTGTACCAACGGTGTGTAAGTCCCAAACTTTATCAAACAGGGTACCTTTGCTCATACGTCAATGCTTATTTAACGAGTCAGAGTTTTTATAGTATCAAAAAACAGTCGGGCTTTGACTATATGAAAAATTCTACCCACAAGGGGATAGAGTTTGGTTAGTGCATCGCTGACCACTGACAACTGACAACTGACCACTGACCACTAACAACTGACAACTGACCACTGACCACTGACCACTGACCACTGACCACTGACCACTGACAACTGACCACTGACCACTAACAACTGACAACTGACAACTGACCACTGACAACTGAATGGTGACAAATATAGAAAATTCTCATAATCAAGAGTTAGTCGGTTTTATCTGGAGCATTGCTGACAAACTCCGAGGCCCTTACCGTCCACCCCAGTACCGCCGGGTGATGTTACCTCTAATTGTGTTGCGTCGTTTGGATGCTGTCTTAGAACCGACTAAGAAAGCTGTTCTTGAAGCGAAGGCGAAATATGAGGCGATGGGCTTAGAGGGAGATGCTTTTGAGAAAGCGATCGCTAAAGTTGCAATAGGAGGCGAACGCCAACAGCCGTTGTATAACCTCAGTGAATTTACATTTCAAAAATTACTAGAAGATTCAGAGGGGCTGGCGGATAATCTCAGAGCTTATATCAATGGTTTTTCGCCTTTAGCACGGGATATTTTTGAGAAATTTGAGTTTGATAATGAAATCCAGAAATTAGATGAAGCTAACCAATTATTTGAAGTGATGAAGGCGATCGCTAGTCCTGAAGTTGATTTATCTCCTGGTAAACTTTCTAATCTGCAAATGGGCTATCTGTTCGAGGAACTGGTGAGGAAGTTTAACGAACAGGCGAACGAAGAGGCGGGAGATCACTTTACACCCCGTGAAGTAATTCGACTCATGGTGAATCTGGTTTTCTGTGATGAGCAGGATATCTTTAAACAAGGAATTTACCGGACAGTGTACGACCCCACAGCCGGAACGGGGGGAATGCTATCGGTAGCGGAGGAATACATTAAAAAGCAAAATCCTAAAGCAAATTTAGGGTTATTTGGGCAAGAGTATAATCCTGAATCTTATGCAATTTGCTGTTCTGATTTACTGATTAAAGATGAACCAATTAACAATCTTGTTTATGGTGACACCTTGGGAGTAAAAAACGCCAAAAGCAAAAGTAATAATTTTTTACCCCGTGATGGTCATCCTGATAAACAGTTTCACTATATGTTTGCTAATCCACCTTTTGGTGTGGAATAGAAACCAGAAGAGGATTTTATTAAAGATGAGTATGACAATTTAGGATTTAAGGGACGTTTTGGGGCTGGTGTACCTCGAATTAATGATGGTTCGCTGTTGTTTTTGCAACACATGATCTCAAAAATGCACTCATCCCCAGAGTCAGGGGGTGATGGTTCTCGAATTGCGATCGTGTTTAATGGTTCCCCCTTATTTACCGGGGATGCAGGGAGTGGTGAAAGTAATATCCGCCGTTGGATTATTGAAAATGACTGGCTGGATGCAGTGATTGCGCTACCTGACCAGATGTTTTATAACACGGGAATTTTTACTTATATTTGGCTGGTGACGAATAAAAAAGCAGCGCATCGTCAGGGAAAAGTGCAGCTTATTGATGGTACTCACCATTTTCAGAAAATGAAAAAGAGTCTTGGTAATAAGCGTAATGAGTTATCCCCTGAGCATATTGCGGAACTGGTGCGATTGTATGGAGATTTTGAGCAGAATGGTTTAAGTGAGGTGAAATCAGACGGACAGATAGAAAAGCAGATTTGCTCAAAGATTTTTGATAATCGGGAGTTTGGATTTCTTAAAATTACAGTGGAGCGTCCCTTAAGGTTAAATTTTCAGACAAGTGAGGAGCGTTTGGCGCGGTTGTCACAGCAGAAAGCGTTTCAGGATTTAGCAACGAGTAAGAAGCGTAAAGATGCTAAGGTGCAACAGTTAGAAATTGAAATGGGTGAAAGTCTGCAAAAGCAAATTTTAGATGCTTTGCAGAAATTGGATGCAAATCAACTTTATCTGTCGCGGAATGAGTTTGAGAAAGACTTAAATAGGGTGTTAAAAAATGCCGGGTTAAGTTTAAAAGCTCCTGTCAAAAAGGCGATTTTATCAGCATTGGGAGAAGCTGATTCAGAAGCGGAAATCTGTCTAGATAGTAAAGGTAATCCTGAACCGGATAGTAATTTGCGGGATACGGAAATTGTACCTTTACCGGATGATATTACGTTGCCGTTACCGTTGGGGTATGACAAGGATGCAAGTGTAAATGAGTTGGTTAAGTTAGTAAAAGAGCATTGTGAGGAGTATTTAAAAGCGGAAGTATTGCCCCATGTACCGGATGCTTGGATTGATTTTGATAAAACTAAGGTAGGGTATGAAATTCCGTTAAATCGTCATTTTTATGTGTATCAGCCACCCCGACCTTTAGATGAAATTGAGAATGATATTAAGTCTTTAGAAGCAGATATTATGGCGATGTTGGGGGAAGTGGTTTAAGGATTACAATAAAAATGTAGAGTTGGAATATTTTAGCAATGGCTTTAGTAATTTCAGATGAAGACTTGGAAAGTATTCAGCTTTCGGCAGAGATTCGAGAAAAGGCTTTGCACAAAGCTAAAGAAGGATATGTAATGGCTTTATTAGAGGTAGGAGAAATTAGGAGTGGTAGGGCAGCGAAAATCCTTGGTGTTTCTCGGCTAGAAGTTATAGAAATGATGAGTAAATGGGGTATTCCGCTTTTTGATGACTCTCAGAGTTTAGAGGAATTACAGCAAGAAGTAGAACAAGCGGAATTAATGTTAAATCAGCAAATTATTAAATGATAATTGTCTCTGATACCACCCCAATTAGTGAGGATGTAGGTTGGGTTAAGCGCAGCGCAACCCAACAATATCGGGGTGTTGGGTTTTCTTACGTCAACCCAACCTACTACTACTGAATTAAAATAAAAATGTAGAGTTGAGAGACTTTAGTAATGGCCGTAATAATTTCCGATGAATTTTTAGACGCTTCTCAGTTAACACCCACAGAATTTTTGCAGGAAATTGCATTACATTTGTTTCAGTCGGGGCGATTAACTTTGGGTTATGCAGCTAAAATGGCGGAGATGGACTGTGATGCTTTTCAAGATTTACTGAAAGCTCGTAAAATTGCTTTATATCATTATGATGTGGATGATTTTGAGGTTGATTTAAAAAGTTTGCGGGAGTTAGGGAGATTGTGATTATTAGTGATACTTCTGTTATTACTAATCTGATTAGTATTGAACATATTTTCTTGCTGAAATCACTTTATCAAAGGGTGATTATTCCTCAAGGAGTTTATCAAGAATTATCAAGGTGTCATCCCATAATACTAAGTGAATTACTCACAGAAATATCTCCTTTGTTGGAGATTAGAACTGTGATAGATAAGAATAAAGTTGATGAGTTAAAACAACAAACTAAGTTGGATCAAGGAGAGTCAGAGGCTATTATTTTGGCACTGGATTTAAAAACTGATTTATTATTAATTGATGAGCGCAGGGGGAGGGCTGAGGCACAACGTTTAGGAATCAGAATTACGGGATTATTAGGGGTTTTGTTGGAAGGGAAAACCAAAGGCTTCATTATTTCTGTTAAGCCTTTGATGGATCAACTAATTGAAAGTTCTACTTTTTGGATTTCTCCTCGTTTATATGACAAAATTTTAGTTTTGGCAGGGGAAATAGAGGCGGAATAATGGGTAAGTATCAGGGTTATGAAAAGTATCAAGATTCTGGTGTTGAGTGGTTGGGGGCTATTCCTAAGCATTGGGGAGTTAAGCGGTTTAAATTTTCTGTTGATTTAATTAATAACAAAATTGAGGCAGAAAATAGTAAATTGCCTTATATGGGGC
The DNA here is from genome assembly GCF_016056295.1 of Atlanticothrix silvestris CENA357. Taxonomy (GTDB): domain Bacteria; phylum Cyanobacteriota; class Cyanobacteriia; order Cyanobacteriales; family Nostocaceae; genus Atlanticothrix; species Atlanticothrix silvestris. Next base: position 199,928 of record NZ_JAECZB010000092.1, on the reverse strand, counting down.
TAGAACATATTGAGTCGTGGACTGGTAAAAGGATTGAAGATGATAATGCTTTAAGCGAGGGTCTTGCTTCTCATTTCCGTCCAAATGATGTTTTATTTGGAAAACTTAGACCCTATTTAGCAAAAGTATATTTATCTGAAATTGAAGGTTTGGTATCAACTGAAGCTTTAGTATTACGCTCTAAAAAATACATTTATCCTAAATATTTAAAATATTATATCCTTTCTCGTGATTTTATAAATATTGTTGATTCTTCAACTTTTGGGGCAAAAATGCCTAGAGCAAGTTGGGATTTTATTGGTAATCTTTTTTTGGCTATTCCACCACTCGATGAACAGGAGACAATCGCCCGCTTTCTCGACTATAAAACCAAACAAATAGATGACCTCATCGCCAAGAAAGAAACCCTCATTGAAAAACTCGACGAAAAACGCACCGCCCTCATCAGTCACGCCGTCACCAAAGGACTAGATCCAAACGTCCCGATGAAAGATTCTGGTATAGAGTGGCTGGGTGAAATTCCAGAACATTGGAAAATTAAAAAGATCCAATATATTGGATTGTTAAAAAGTGGTGAAAATATAACATCACAACAAATAGATAAAGAAGGTCTATATCCTGTTTTTGGAGGAAATGGGTTAAGAGGATACTTTGATTTGTATACACATGATGGTCATTATATTTTAATTGGTAGGCAAGGTGCTTTATGTGGAAATATTAATTATGCTAATGGTAAATTTTGGGCATCAGAACACGCCGTAGTTGTTACTCCTTCAACTACTTTTGAGGTGTATTGGCTTGGAGAATTATTAAAAACGATAAATTTAAATCAATATTCAACTTCTGCAGCGCAACCCGGTTTATCTGTTGAACAAATAGGTAGACTTAAAATCCCTTTTCCTTTTATAGATGAACAAAAACAAATTGCCAAATATTTAGACCAAAAAATAACCCAAATTGACCAACAAAAAGCCAAAGTTAAAGAAGCCATAGAACTATTAAAAGAATATCGCACCGCCCTGATTACCAATGCCGTCACAGGTAAAATAGACGTGCGCCAAGTCCCCATCCTCTAACCCCAGAAACCAGCATGGCACAAATCACCTTTGCAGAACTTCCTGAAACTGTCCAAAACCTAATTAACCAAGCGCAAAAAACAGGCGAACCCTTCACCATCATACAAAATGGTATTGCGATCGCCATTATTTCCCACATTAAGAAAAGCAAAAGAGCCACCTTCGGAGGGATGAAAGATAGCGGTAAAATTACAAGGGATATTGTCGAGCCTACTTCAAATCTAGTTACTTAGGATGTCCTATTATGAAACTTTTACTAGATACCCATATCTGGATTTGGTATCTTTAGGACTTACGCAAAAAACCTCTCAAACTCTCATTCCTCCGTGTCCTCTGTGTCTCTGTGGTAGCCTACGGCAAGCCGCTTGAGCGTCTACGTTTTTCCATGACCCTTGCGTAAGTCCTGATCTTCTCGGCAATCTCCAACTTTCTTTTATCATATCAACCAATGATAGATCACGATAGACTCTTTAAAGAATTAATTCAAACCTTCTTTTGGGAATTTATAGAACTCTTTTTACCAGAAGTATTAGACTATGTAACAAAAGACAGCCTCATCTTTTTACCAGAAGAAATATTTACAGATGTCACATCTGGAGACAAAAGAAAAATCGACTTACTAGCCCAAGTCAAATTTAGAGAACAAGACACTTACTTTCTCATACACCTAGAAAATCAGGCATATAATCAAAAAGAATTTGAACGGCGGATGTTTCATTACTTCGCTCGTTTAGATTCTAAATATTTATTGCCTATCTTTCCTATAGTTATCTTCTCTTACGACGAACCAAAAAGACCTGAAAAAAGCCAATATAAAGTTAACTTTCTTAACAGAAAAATATTAGAATTTAACTACGTAGCTATTCAATTAAATAACCTCAACTGGCGCATTTTTTTAAATCAACCAAATCCCGTAGCTGCCGCATTAATGGCAAAAATGGAGTTTAAACTAGAAGAAAGAGTCCGAGTGAAACTAGAATGCTTAAGAATGCTAGTCACCCTAAAATTAAATCCTGCTAAAATAGAATTAATTTCCGGTTTCATTGACATCTATCTCAGATTAAACGCCACAGAAGAACAAGAACTGGAAACTGAACTAAAACAAGCTAACTTAGTTGAAGAGGAACAAATCATGGAAATTGTCACCAGTTGGATGGAAAAAGGAATTGAACAAGGGATTGAACAAGGAGAACAAAAAATTATTAAAAGACAACTAAAACGGCGTTTCAATAATATTGATTCTGCCTTGGAAAATCGTGTTAATGGTTTATCTTCAGAACAATTAGAAAACCTAGCGGATGCGATTTTTGATTTTCAATCTTTAGAAGACCTAATCAAGTGGCTAGACCAACAAAATTGATGTAGCTTTTAATATTTTTCATAGTTAAAATCTCTGTCCTCGATACCAAACTCAAACAAGCCAACTTAGTTGAAGAGGAACAAATCATGGAAATTGTTACCAGTTGGATGGAAAAAGGCATTGAACAAGGAGAACAAAAGATTGTTAAAAAACTACTAAAACGGCGATTTAATCAGATTACTCCTACCATAGAAAGCCGAATTAATGGTTTATCTTCATAACAAATAGAAAACCTAGCGGATGCAATTTTTGACCTCCAATCTTTAGAAGACTTAATCAAGTGGTTAGATCAACAAAATTGATGTATTTTTTAGAGAATGGTTTAAAAATGTAGGGTGTGTTGTCGCGCAGCGCAACGCACCTTAATTGTTTACTGAAAAGGGCTTGTAAAGTTACTGTTAAACGCAGAGTCTCGCGGAGGTAAACGCAGAGGTACGCAGAGTTTTTGTTCAGGTTTTCGCTCTGAGTTTATGCAATAATGCAAATTCCAGAGATTAGCTGTTTGGAGTATAATTCACCTTTATATTTAATTATGTTTATACTTCACATCTCATGCACACGGAAGATAAATTTGAGGACATAATTGAACGGGAACTTCTGCAACTCAGTGGCTATCACCAAGGGAACGCAGACACCTACGACCCAGATACAGCCCTTTTCCCCACAGAAATCATCAAATTTATCCAAACCACCCAGCCCACACAATGGCAACGCCTAGCTAACACCAGCGATGCCCAGAAAATCATTATAGATAGCCTCACCAAAGAACTCAAAAGCCGAGGAATGCTCGATGTCCTCCGCAATGGCTTCAAATGTTACGGTAAAACCCTGCGAGTGGCCTACTTCCAGCCGAATACAGGCATGAACCCTGAAACCTTGGCACTCTACGAAAAAAATCGCCTCACCATCACCCGCCAAGTCAAAATTAAAACCGCAGGTATTCCCGATATTCTTCTCAGCATCAACGGTTTACCCATCGCTACTATCGAACTGAAAAACCCCTTCACCGGGCAAACCTACCAAAACGCCATTCACCAATATAAACACGATCGCAATCCCAAAGACCCACTATTTGCTTTTAAACAACGGTGCTTAGTCCATTTCGCCGTAGACACCGAAGAAGTATGGATGACTACCAAACTCGCTGGAGAAAGTACCTATTTCCTACCCTTCAATAAAGGTAATAATCACGGTGCAGGCAACCCAGTCGGAGACAATGAAGAATATCGCACCAGTTATTTTTGGCTAGAAGTCTTACAAAAAGATAGCCTTTTGGATATCTTGGCCCGTTTCCTCCACATCGAAATTAAAGAAACCAAAATTCCCACCACAACTGGCGTTAATTACCAGAAAAAAGAAACCCTGATTTTCCCCCGCTACCATCAACTTGATGTAATTCGCAGACTTATAGCCCACACCAAACAACACAAAGCCGGACATAATTATTTAATTCAGCATTCAGCAGGTTCGGGAAAATCAAACTCAATTGCCTGGTTAGCCCATCGCCTGGCCAACCTCCACGACAATCAAGACGAAAAAATCTTTCATACCGTTGTCGTCATTACCGATCGCACCGTACTAGATCAACAACTGCAAAACACTATCTACCAGTTCGATCATAAGGCCGGAGTTGTCCAGAAAATTGACGAAAACACCCAACAACTCGCCACAGCCCTCAGCGAAGGTGTACCTATTATCATTTCTACAGTTCAGAAATTCCCCTTCATTACTAAAGCCATTGAGACTTTAGCGAAAAAAGGTAAAACCATAGACATTACCACCAAAGATAAACGCTTTGCCGTCATTGTTGATGAAGCCCACGCCTCCCAAACCGGAGAAACCGCCACAGAACTCCGCAAGATTCTCAATAAAGATGGTATCGAATCTGCGATCGCAGCTCAACTCCTTGAAGATGAACTTGAAGAAGATGATCTTAGCGATGAGGCCAAACAACAACTACTAAAAGAACAAATTAGCCGCACCAAACAACCAAACCTCAGCTACTTCGCCTTTACCGCCACCCCTAAACACAAAACCCAACTCGTATTCGATGAACCCGGAGAGAACGGCGAAGCCCCCTTTCATCTCTACACGATGCGCCAAGCCATTGAAGAAGGCTACATTAAAGACGTTTTGGCCAATTACACCTGCTACGATCGCTATTACGAACTTGTCCGCATTTCTGAAAATAACCCCGACTTACCCCGTCGTCAAGCAGCCAAAGCGATCGCCAATTTTCTTGAACTTCATCCGTACAATATCGCCCAAAAAGTAGAAATTATCATTGAACATTTCCGCAACCATACCTGCCACAAAATTGGGGGTAGAGCTAAAGCAATGGTTGTCACCCGTTCCCGTGAACACGCCATTAAATACAAACTTGCTTTTGATAAATGCATCAAAGAAAAAAACTATAGCGATATTAAATCCCTTGTTGCTTTTTCTGGCTCTATTACCCTGGATGAGTTCCCTGGAGAAACATTTACTGAAGTCAACATGAATGGCGGTATCAAAACTTCAGAAATTCCCGATAAATTTGCCAGCGATGCCTATCAAGTGCTGCTGGTCGCCAACAAATTCCAAACCGGATTTGATCAACCATTGCTTCATACTATGTTTGTTGATAAACGGTTAGATGGAGTTCAAGCCGTCCAGACCCTATCCCGTCTCAACCGTACCGCCACAGGCAAAGAAGATACCTTCGTTTTAGATTTTGTCAATAAACCCGAAGACATCTACAAAGCCTTTAAACCCTACTACGAAGAAACTCCCATTGGAGAAACCGCAGATCCACAACAATTAAATGACCTGTCCTACCAGCTTTATGAATGGCAACTTTTTAGCCAAGATGATGTAAACCAGTGGTGTGAAATTTGGTTTCGCCCGAAAACTTCCCTTACCGGAGGCGAACACAAAAAATTAAATATATTACTAGACCTCATTATTGAAAATTATAGAGCCTTGCAAGACCCAGATAAAGAACAATTTAGAAGCCAACTTACCAGCTTCCGCAATCTCTACCTATTCCTTGCCCAGATTATTCCTTATCAAGATTCTGAACTCGAAAAACTTTATGCTTATGGACGTTTCTTACTCAAGAAATTACCCCATAGTACCCAAGCTCCAAAAATTGATTTATCTGGGGATATAGAACTAAAATTTTATCGCCTGGAAAAAATTAGTGAAGGGAAAATTGATTTAACCGCAGGTAAAGCAGAACCATTAAAAGGTGCGATCGCAGTTGGGACTCGACAGCCAGATAAAGAAGTCCCCTTATCCCAGCTGATTGACTCCCTTAACGAACGTTTTGGTACTAACTTCACTCCAGCCGACCAACTCTTTTTTGAGCAGATTACCGAAACTGCGATCGCTAATGACTCCATCAAACAAGCGGCTCAAGTCAATACAAAAGAAAACTTTGCCCCAGTTCTAGAAAAGCATCTGGAAAATCTATTTATCGAACGCATAGACGGTAACGAAAAAATCTTCATGCAAGTGATGAATAGTGAAGAGTTTAAAGCAGTTGTATTTGAAAAATTACTATCCAGTATTTATGAGAGTATCAAGAGTGAATAATCATGATTAGCACTTAACACATTGGCAGCGATCGCTGGAGATAATCGGCAGATATGTAGCTCTACACTTACTCCATCAACCAGTGGCATTGGTTTCTGGATGATCAACCCATCAATGTACTCGCTGGCGGGTTCTATCTCCGGCAACTAGTTAACACACTCTACAGATATTTAGATTTTTTCATAAATCAAATCGGATTCCTATAGTTGGTGCGTTAACCATAGAGTAACGCACCTTAAGATTATTCAACAAATTCAGGTCGCACTTTTTGATTTGACTGCAACTTTTGCTCTAAATCTGCCCAATTTTCTTGCTCAATTAAGTTAATAAATTCATCAAGATTGTGGCGATATTGTTGTAACGATCGCAACAGTGCTTGTCGATTATATTGGGCCATCATCACCCCTAATTCTGGATTTCCACCACCTACACGGCTGGTATCTCGAAAACCGGTACTAGCGAGATTTTTAGCTAGTTGCAAAACTTTAGGGTCAGTTTCACCCATACAAGCAGCAATCAATGAACCGCTGACCATCACGGGTAAGTGAGAAATCCAACTCACAGCGCGGTCATGTTGCTCTGGTTGACAATAATAGATATTAGCCCCAAGCGATCGCACAATTTCTTCTAAAACCGCGATCGCAGTAGTTGGTGTTGTCGCATCTGGTGTAAGCACGTAAGGTCTACCAACAAACAAATTGCGTTGTGCCGCTTCAATACCACTATCTGTTGTACCTGCCATTGGATGTCCGCCAACAAAATTTTCCCACAGGGGAGCTAACGCCTTCACTATCGGAGCTTTCACCGAACCAACATCAGTCACAATCGTCGCAGCAGACAGATGGTTAATCAGCTGCTCAAATTGGGGAACAATAAGCCCGATAGGCGTACAGATAAATACAACTTCTGCGGCTGCTAAAAGGCTCAGATCACAAGATGCCTCATCCATACTACCCAAAGCGATCGCTCTTTGGCAGGTAGAATCACGGCGGCTGACTCCCAAGACATAATGACCTTGCGATCGCAAGTCATAGCCAAGAGAACCGCCGATCAGTCCCAATCCTAAAATACCAATTTTCATTTTTAATTTTGACCGTTATCTTTTAATTATTTTCTGCATACTTTACCAACTATTAAAGTTGGCATCCTAGGGGTAGCATCCATGACTGTAGAGGAATTGCTGGAACAATACGCGACAGGAGTCATAAACTTTATTGGTGTTGACCTCTGTGAAGCTAACTTGAGTGGTGTCAAACTCAGTGGTATAAATCTCAGTACAGCCAACTTAAATGTCAGCAATCTCAGTGGGGCGAATCTCAGCGCATCTAATTTGAGTTGTGCCAACCTCAATGTGGCTCGATTAAGTGGTGCGAATCTTGACAGCGCCAATCTCAATAATTCCAGCCTCAATGTCGCTAATTTAATTCGCGCCGATCTCAGTCGCGCTCAACTGCGGGGAGCCTCATTAGTTCGCGCGGAGTTAATTCGAGCTGATCTCAGTCGTGCTGATTTGTTTAAGGCCAATCTTAGCAACGCTGACTTGCGAGAAGCAACGCTACGGCAAGCAAATCTCCGCTGTGCCAACTTGAACGAGGCTAGTTTAAAAGGCTGTTCCCTGGCGGGAGCAAACTTAGAAATGGCTAATTTAAACGCCACTGATTTGAGTCGTGCTGACCTCAATAGTGCAAATTTGCGAGAAGCTGAACTTAAACAGGCAAATCTCAGCCATGCTAATCTCAGCGGTGCAGACTTAAGCGGAGCAAATCTCCGCTGGGCAGATTTAAGCGGAGCAAATCTTCGTTGGGCAGATTTAAGCGGAGCCAAATTAAGCGGAACTAACTTAATGGGCGCAGATTTGAGCAACGCAAATTTAACCAATGCCAGCTTAGTATATGCCGATTTAACCCAGGTAACTTTAATTAAGGCAGAGTGGGTAGGTGCGGACTTAACAGGCGCAATTTTAACCGGAGCTAAACTTTATTCTACTTCCCGGTTTGGTTTAAAAACCGAAGGCTTGACTTGTGAGTGGGTTGATCTTAGCCCATCAGGCGATCGCTCGATCATTCAAAAATTCGACTTGGAAGATCCCAAAGACTTTTTTAATGAAACTCCACCAACAATTCGGATTATCGTTGATACTGCTTTAGAACAAGAAGCCAACTTTGCCCTAGCTGGTGCTTATTACCACATTGCTCAGGAATATCGGGTACTAAAACAACCACCTAGTATGGAAATTAGTCGCCGCCGGACTGTTTTCACCTTTCGCGTAGATAGCGACGAAGCCTTATTTCCCACAGCTTGTATGGCGATTTTGCCCTTTAGAGATGCAGTTAGTACGCAAAAAAATATTTACACAATAGTAGAAATGCTGGGTAAACAAGATCTACCCCACTTGGAAGAAAAAACATCCCATCGGCTGAAGCAATTAACTACTCTGACCCAGCAAGCTATTAGTCAGGCAAAGACTATTAGGCAAATGAAAAAAAATCTGGAATTGGCAGCAAAATTAAATTTCTTTAGAGTGCCTACCCAAACAATATTAACGAATTCCAGCGCTCAAACTTTGGCGGTGCATTACAACCCGAACTTTGGTAAACGATTTATTAATCCTGCGGATCTCGATGTCGGATTTTTAGCGGATACATCCACTGAATCTGCTACATCTATATTACCTTCGTTAAATATGATTGTGGATTTTGTTAAAAGTTTCCACTATATCAGTCAATAATTAATGACAACTGACCACTGACCACTAACAACTGACAACTGACAACTGACAACTAACAACTAATCAAACTTCAGGAGGAAGCAAATGCGTGCCTTTAATAAAATGATTGGTCGGACTCGCTACGTAGTCTTTCGCTTATTTTTGCATTTAGCTGGGTCTGACGTAGCACCAATTTTAGGAGTATTAAATCGTAACGCAAGAGAAGCGATCGATTCTGATGGTGAAATGGAAGTTTTGGAAAAAGGATTAGTAGATCTTTGCGAAACTCTGTTGCGATATGATGAATACTGGCTTTCTTCTGCCAATGAAGGTGATGTATTTTGGGACGAAGGCGAGGCGGCAAATTATGTGGATGATTTATTTACCGACTCCGGCGAACGATATGGTGCTGAACTTGATTTGAACTCTGACTCGGACTTAGATCAGCCCTTGTCTATACCTGTTACTCGCAATGTAGTTGCAATGATTACAGTGGCCTATGAGGGAGAAGTCCCAGAATTAGAAACTAATCTGTCTAATATTCAAGCATTGAAGGAAGCTTTAAAAGCCTTAATCAGTTTGCATTATAAAAACAAACTGCGGGAAATTTATGTGCATTTTGCACCAGCACAGTTAGGTGATGAACTGACTAATGATCAGCTATTGCAATATTACCCAGAATTGATACCTTTGTAATTTGTGGGGTAGACCGTACCTACTACCCACATTCAGAACTTGTTAAGCTCAGAGATAATAGAATAGTGCAATGATCATGAATATAATGCGGAAACTTACAGTTGTTTTTTTAGCCCTGACTTTGTGCTTGACAACTGTTTCTTGCGGGGGAGGAAATCAAACAACCTCTTCAGCTAGGAATGTTAGCCAAACTTCTACTGCCACAAAATTAAGTGATGGTCAGTATCCAGTGCAACAAGCAACTTATGACGATGCCAATGGTGAATATACGTTGTTTTTACTCAACAGTACACCGCCAACTTTGGCAACCGAAAAGTTGCAAATGGCACGGCTAACCGATGAAGAAATCAAGGAAGGTAAGAAAACTTATTTAAAAGTTGAGAACGGACAGCCAATTTTATACTTGACTGAAGACTTTAAAATTGAGTACGTTCACAACGTCACCGAAACAAAAACTAATCCCCAAACAGGTCAACAAGAAACAGTCGTAGTCCGCCGAGAAAATAGCTTTTGGACACCCTTTGCTGGAGCCTTAGCGGGTCAGGCGATTGGTAGTTTGCTGTTTAGACCACAATACTATGTGCCTCCAATGTATCAACCAGGAGGTGGATTAACTGGCTTTGGTGGATATGGTAGAAGCTATGACCAAGCAGTGTCAAACTACCAGACTCGCTATAACGCCCCGCCCGCAGCTGTGCGAAATCGTAATACTTTACGCACCACGGGATCAATTAGAAGACCAAGTAGTTCCACTGTACGCACTACAACGCCACGTACAAGCACTGGAAGCCGTTCCACTGGTTCCGGTTATGGTAGTGGCACTTTAAGACGCGATACCGGTTCTAGGACTAGACGCGCTCCTAGTGGTAGTAGTTTTGGTAGTAGGAGTCGTGCTCCCAGCCGTTCAGGTGGTTTTAGACGACGTTAAAAAAGGGAAGTAGACGCGATAAATCGCGTCTCTACATGAGGCTTTTTGGTTAACTCAACGGTATAACTAAATACGGGACTTAATTAATCCCATTTCGTGTAACCCCTGTCGGAGTCTTTTGGCTTCTGCGGGGTTTTGTTGTTCGTGAAGGGCGATCGCATTTCTAAATGCGATAATACTAGCTTGCTGATTGCCAACTTTTAGCTGCACCACCCCTAAATTCTGATATGCTTCTGCATAGTAGGGGTTTAACTTAATGGCTTTTTGGTAAGAGGCGATCGCCTCTGTAAACAAACCCAAAGCTTTTGACATCATCCCCAAATTGTAATGTCCAGCCGCAAAACTAGGATCTATTTTCAAAGCTGTTTCGTAAGCTTTTTTTGCACCGTTGAAATCTCCACTTGCTTTAAGTAAGTTGCCCAGATTGTTATATGCTCCTAATTTGAGCATGGGGTAAATCGGTAACTTAATAGCAGCTTGATAGTGATTAATAGCTTGTTGAGTATTTTGCAAATGGCTATAAGCAATGCCTAAATGGTAATGCAGCTCGTACAAAATCTCATAATTTTCCTCTGGTGGTATAATCTCGCGTCTGACAGCATATCCCTGTTGGCGGATTTTATCTGTGTAGCTGTTACCTCCACTTGCTTGGTTTAATCCTCGTTTCAGCAATTCCAAACCGGGATTAATTTTACCAATTTCTACATACAATGCCCCCAATTTACTGCAAACATAGGGATCATCAGGATGGGTGGCAAGAAACTCTGTCATCGCCGCTTGGGCTTTGGCGTATTTATTATTTTGAGCGATCGCAGTTTTTTGATATCCTTTATGTAGAATTGCTACCCCTTGTAAATAGCCAATTTGCCAATGGGGTTCCTGCTTTAAAATTACAGATACACTATCATCCACCAAGGCATGGTAAGGACGTTCAAAGCGGATATTTGGATGCTTGCGAAATAATCGAGAAACCAAAGAATAGGGTGATTGGGCTGCGCCGACTTCTTGACGGATGAGGTTAATTAAAAGATATTCTTCGCTTTGGATTGCTGACTTGAGTTGCGGCACAATATTTGGTGTAAGAGTTTCATCGGCATCTAATACCAAAATCCAGTCACCAGTTGCATATTTGAGAGATGCATTGCGAGCAGCACTAAAGTCATTGCACCATTGAAAATTATAAACTTTAGCACCAAATTCTTGGGCAATATCAACAGTGTGATCGCTTGAGCCTGTATCCAGTACTACTATTTCATCTACAACATCTTTAACACTGCTAAGACACTTAGGCAATGCAACTTCTTCATTTTTTACAATCATGCATAAACTAAGACTCATAATCTAATCGTCATTTAATTTTTAATCTGATATACGACGGTTGCAAAACAAGTCTATAACCTTACCTGTCAATCCTCCAATGATAATCCCAGCTAACATAGAGACTAAGATACTTATCCAAACACTATTCCAGACTAAATCACTGTTTAAGCTTAAAAGCAAAAAGTATGTAATTGAACCAAGTACTACATTAACTACAGCCCATAAGGCTGGTGCAGGGACTCGCCGCCTTAAAACACTCCACTGAAACAAACTGACAATTATTGTAAAGATGATAGCTGCAATTATTAAAACTGCGATCGCGTCGCCGGAGTTTTGCAGCACATCAAAATTAAATACAGATATTAAAAGCCAAGTAACGCCAGCTGCACCAAAACCACCAACAATTAATCCAACGGTATTCACAACAATCCACAGCCAGCCAGCAGAGCGAAGCCGATACCGCATAATCCAAGCTTGCATACTAGCCATTGTGATCCAGAAAATAATTGCCGAGGCATAATAAAGCATTGATTATCGTTTATGGCGCTTCTAGTTGAAATCAGGGGCTAGGAATAGAGTGTACCTTATGTAATAGGAAACTTCAGATGGACGTAGATAAATTGGCGTTGCTGAATGAGAATATGAATTTTTTTCACCCAGAGTCGCAGTGAACCAGCGCTGCGGGAGGGTTAGCCCGACCCAGGCGACTGGTGTTAGCGCAGCGGTAGCGAGCTTGGGAGCGTCACCCGAAGGGAGTCGCAGAGAGTAAGAGTTGAGAATACTTGATTTTTTGAAAAAACTCAGTAACTCTCATTTCTCTGTGTTCCCTGCGTCCTCTGCGGTTTTTCCATTATTCATACATAAGTCCTGTCTCTACAAGTAACTCAGTAATCAATCGGATTGCTATATGCCAAGTGGAAGCAAAACTAAAGCCCAAATTTGGGTAGTCGAGAATAGCAAAAAGCGTCTTCGACAAGACCATATCACCACCGAGGAACCCTTAGAAATTCGCTTAACATCTCCACGTCGCACAGTAGCTGTAACCATGCGAACACCTGGAGCAGATTTTGAGCTAGCTGCTGGTTTTCTTTATTGTGAGGGAGCGATTAGCTGTAAACAAGATATTCAACGCATCAGCTATTGCGTAGATAAATTAGTAGATGGTAAACAGCACTACAACATTGTGAATGTGGAACTACGACAGGATTTGATTCCAGATTTACAACCCTTAGAACGTCACTTTTACACTAATAGCGCCTGTGGGGTTTGTGGTAAAGCTAGTTTGGAAGCTTTGCGGCTGCGGGGTTGTCCAGTTATTTTTTCAAGTTTGATGGTAACTCCTGAAATTATTTATAGTCTCTCAGATCAGCTGCGGGCGGCTCAAGGTATTTTCGCTGCGACAGGAGGGTTACATGCAGCTGGCTTGTTTGATGCTCAAGGACAACTTTTGCACCTGCGAGAAGATATTGGCCGTCATAATGCTTTAGATAAACTAATCGGTACAGCTTTGCTTAGTGACGAGTTACCTTTAAATAATCATCTGGTGATGGTAAGTGGACGCTCTAGTTTTGAGATTTTGCAAAAATCTGCTGCGGCTGGGGTTCCCATTGTTTGTTCTGTTTCTGCTCCTAGCAGTTTAGCGGTATCTGTAGCTGAAGAATTTGGGATTACCTTAATTGGTTTTCTGCGGGGGGAACGGTTCAATATTTATACTGGTTCACAAAGAATCAACATTACTTAAAGATGGTTTGGCAATATAAAATTCATCATTTCTGAAAAAATTTAATGCGCCTTCTTCTCTATTCCCTGTTCCCTGTTCCCTCGCTACGCAAGTAATTTCATGAATCAAATCGGGTTTCTATATACAGACGCATTCGTCACCATTGCGTCGATGAATTTGGCGAATTTGGTGAATTTCTATACCCAATTTTTAGGACAAAAACCAATCTCTCTAATTCCTAATGTCTATGCTGAGTTTCAGCTGTCTGGTGTGCGGTTAGGCATTTTTCAACCCAAGACGACACACGAATCTGAATTTACAACCTCAGCTAAAAGTACAATGAGTTTATGTTTAGAGGTGAGTAACTTGGAAGATGCGATCGCTCACCTGAAAACTTTAGGCTATCCCCCACCCGGAAACATCTCCATTGCTAGCCACGGTAGAGAAATTTATGCCTACGATCCCAATGGTAATCGTTTAATTTTGCATCAAAATAATTCGTAATTAATTATGGGTCTAACTGAAAATTATAAATTAAATATAATCCAATGGTATCCAGGTCATATTGCCAAAGCTGAAAGGAAGCTCAAAGAACAGCTGACGCGAGTTGATGTGGTATTAGAAGTACGAGACGCGCGGATTCCCTTAGCGACACACCATCCCCAAATCGATGAGTGGGTGGGAAGTAAGGGGCGAGTTTTAGTATTGAATAGGTTAGATATGGTTTCTCCCCAAGTGCGATCGCTCTGGGTAGATTGGTTTAAAAGTCAAGGAGAATTTCCTTACTTTACCAACGCTAAACAAGGTCAAGGCGTGATCGCAATTTCCAAAGCCGCCCAAGCAGCAGGGATAGAACTCAATCAAAGAAGACGCGATCGCGGCATGTTACCTAGGCCAGTCCGGGCTGTAGTCATTGGTTTTCCGAACGTTGGTAAATCAGCTTTAATTAACCGCCTCTTAGGAAAGCGAGTGGTTGAAAGTGCCGCCCGTCCAGGGGTAACTCGTTCTTTACGCTGGGTGCGAATATCTGACGAGTTAGAATTGCTAGATGCTCCTGGTGTCATCCCCGTGAAGTTGGGAAATCAAGAATCCGCATTGAAATTAGCGATTTGTGATGATATTGGTCAAGCATCTTACGATAATCAACTAGTAGCATCCGCTTTAGTTGATTTACTCAATTCTCTCCAAGCTACAGCCCCTAAATTATTACCAAAACTACCATTGCAGTCACGTTACGAACTTGATTCTACACCCCACACAGGAGAAGCATATTTACACGCTTTAGCAGAGCATCGCTACAAAGGAGATGTAGAACGAGCAGCCAGACAACTTCTAACAGATTTTCGTAAGGGATTATTAGGTACAATCCCCTTAGAAATACCCCCTACTTACTAAGCAGGGGAGGAGAGTAAGAAAATTTCACTTTTTACTCTCAGCGTTCTCTGTGCCTCTGCGGTTTAAAAGTATTTCTCTAACCACAGAGACGCAGAAAACACAGAGGCCAAAGATATTTTTCGAGTCAAGGACTAGTCCTAAGAATATTGCAGGGTGTACAGAGATTTTATTGCGCTGCTGTTACTGCTTTGCCTTCTTTTAGTACTTGATCTAATAGCTCTCTAGCAGGTTGTGCTTTAGCCAGTGCTGCTTGATGGTCACTATAAGCACGAACCAAGCGAGAAAGACCGCTAACGCCTACCTTAAGTTGTTCGAGTTCTTCACCAGCAAGCAATTCTCCATCAAGCATCCGTCCAATTAAAGGTTTGATGTCGCCTACATCTTGCCGGACTTTTTGTAGCTTGTCTACAGTACTCAGTAAGGCTTTGAGGGAATTTAAGATTTCGTCAATATCTTGAACATCCTCCACTGATTCAGAGGAGTCCTCAATTTTTACAGACTCTTCAATTGTTACCGAGTCATCAACGTCTGAAACTGTAGGCAATTCCTGTGCAGACGTTCCAGCTTTTACCCCATTTTTTTGTGCCATCAACGCTTCCTCAAGGAATTTTTCTCAGTTTATCGTGCTTCGTGTGTCAGTTGTCAGTTGTCAGTTGTCAGTTGTCAGTTGTTAGTTGTTTTTTATCGACAGAGGTTTGAGTTGGCGGATGTTTAATTTCGCCCTCGCAGTAACCCAGATCGTACATACTAGCAGCTTGAGAATCTTGTTCTGGCGGTACTTTGGGTTTTCCAGCCCAGGCATCAGATTTACCTAAACTAAACCAATCTTCATCAGTCATGTCTGAACCTAATGTATTCTCCGTTATTTTTTTCATAAGCGCTTACTTTACAGATAGGTTTCAGCATCTATAATTTGTTCATCCTTGCACTACTGCTTGGCAAAAGTCTTGTACCGTTAGTTAGAAAGAATAAGCGAGGCATAATAGCATTGCTACCTCTTACCAATTGCTCACAAGGGGTATGGTTTTTTATATCAATCCCTGTCGAAACTCCCGCAATTTTAGAAAATAATAAAGTAAGTCGAGTATCACAAAACTCACTTAATTTGCTCATTTCCTCTAGGAAAATATGACTCATCCTTTCCTTGAACGCCTGCATAGCCCAGAACGTCCAGTTATTGTCTTTGACGGGGCAATGGGAACTAATCTGCAAACACAAAACCTGACCGCTGAAGACTTTGGCGGCGCGCAGTATGAAGGTTGTAACGAATATTTAGTCCATACTAAACCCGAAGCGATCGCCAAGGTTCACCGGGACTTTCTCGCTGTGGGTGCAGATGTGATTGAAACGGATACTTTTGGCGCTACGTCAATTGTATTGGCAGAATATGACTTGGCAGATCAAGCATACTATCTCAGCAAAACAGCCGCCGAGTTGGCAAAGCGCGTGGCTGCGGAGTTTTCTACTCCAGAAAAACCCCGGTTTGTCGCTGGTTCGATGGGGCCGACTACTAAACTTCCTACCCTAGGACATATTGACTTTGACACAATGAAAGCATCTTTTGCTGAACAAGCAGAAGCGCTGTGGGATGGTGGTGTCGATTTATTTATTGTTGAGACTTGCCAAGATGTGCTGCAAATTAAAGCGGCGCTAAATGGCATTGAAGAAGTCTTTGCCAAAAAAGGCGATCGCCTGCCGTTGATGGTGTCTGTGACAATGGAAAGTATGGGCACAATGCTGGTAGGTTCAGAAATCAGCGCCGTACTCACAATTTTGGAGCCTTACCCAATTGATATTCTCGGTCTGAACTGCGCCACCGGGCCAGATTTGATGAAACCGCATATCAAGTATTTATCGAAACATTCGCCTTTTATCGTTTCTTGTGTTCCCAATGCGGGTTTACCTGAAAACGTTGGTGGTCAAGCTCACTACCGCCTGACACCGATGGAATTACGGATGTCGCTGATGCATTTTGTTGAAGATTTGGGTGTCCAAGTGATTGGGGGTTGCTGTGGGACACGTCCAGAACACATTCAACAATTGGCAGAAATTGCTAAAGAACTCAAACCAAAAGTCAGACAGCCTAGTTTAGAACCTGCGGCAGCATCAATTTACACCACTCAACCTTACGACCAGGATAATTCTTTCTTGATTGTCGGGGAACGTCTCAACGCCAGTGGTTCCAAGAAGTGCCGCGATTTGCTGAATGCGGAAGATTGGGATGGACTTGTCTCTATGGCTAGAGCGCAAGTCAAGGAAGGCGCACATATTCTTGATGTGAATGTGGACTATGTGGGGCGTGATGGCGTGCGTGATATGCACGAGTTGGTTTCCCGGATTGTTAATAATGTGACATTGCCTTTGATGCTCGACTCCACCGAATGGGAAAAGATGGAGGCGGGTTTAAAGGTAGCTGGTGGTAAGTGTTTGCTAAATTCTACCAACTACGAAGACGGGGAACCGCGCTTTTTGAAGGTGCTGGATTTGGCGAAAAAGTATGGTGCTGGTGTAGTTATTGGTACAATTGATGAAGAAGGCATGGCGCGGACAGCCGAAAGAAAGTTTGCGATCGCCCAACGCGCTTATCGTCAAGCGGTAGCTTATGGTATTCCAGCCACAGAAATATTTTTTGATACTCTAGCTTTACCAATTTCTACAGGGATTGAAGAGGACAGGGAAAACGGTAAAGCCACCATTGAAGCGATTCGGCGCATTCGTCAAGAATTGCCAGGATGTCATGTAATTTTGGGTGTATCCAATATTTCCTTTGGTTTGAACCCAGCAGCGCGAGTTGTGCTGAACTCGGTATTTTTGCACGAAGCGATGACGGCGGGAATGGATGCAGCCATTGTCAGTGCTAACAAGATTTTACCGCTATCGAAGATTGAGGCACAACACCAAGATATTTGTCGCCATTTAATTTATGATCAGCGAAGATTTGAAGGTGATGTCTGCGTTTATGATCCCTTGGGAGAGCTTACCACTTTATTTGAAGGGGTAACAACAAAACGCGATCGCTCTTTAGATGAAAGTTTACCCATCGAAGAACGTCTCAAGCGCCATATCATCGACGGCGAACGCATTGGTTTAGAAGAACATCTGACCAAAGCTTTAGAACAATATCCCCCGTTGCAAATTATCAACACCTTTCTGCTGGATGGGATGAAAGTTGTCGGGGAATTATTCGGTTCTGGACAAATGCAACTACCTTTTGTATTGCAATCTGCGGAAACTATGAAGGCGGCGGTTGCATATCTAGAACCGTTCATGGAAAAGTCTGAATCTGGCAATAATGCCAAAGGAACC
This sequence comes from Atlanticothrix silvestris CENA357, assembly GCF_016056295.1. Taxonomy (GTDB): domain Bacteria; phylum Cyanobacteriota; class Cyanobacteriia; order Cyanobacteriales; family Nostocaceae; genus Atlanticothrix; species Atlanticothrix silvestris. The sequence continues at coordinate 181,844 of NZ_JAECZB010000092.1, read as the reverse complement.
TTTATCATTGCCACAGTGAAAGGTGATGTTCACGATATTGGTAAAAACTTAGTGGATATTATCTTGTCCAATAATGGCTACAAGGTAATTAACCTGGGAATTAAGCAGCCGGTGGAAAACATCATTCAAGCTTACGAACAGCACAAGGCTGATTGTATTGCCATGAGTGGTTTGCTGGTGAAATCCACTGCTTTCATGAAAGAAAATTTGGAAGCATTTAACGAAAAAGGAATTACCGTCCCGGTGATTTTAGGTGGTGCAGCACTAACTCCCAAGTTTGTGAATCAAGATTGTCAAAACACTTACAAGGGTAAAGTTATTTATGGCAGAGATGCTTTTTCTGACTTGCATTTCATGGATAAATTAATGCCAGCCAAGGCTGCGAGTAATTGGGATGATTTCCAAGGATTTTTGGATGAAGTCACCGAAACAGCAGAGTCAACAAATGGTCATAAAGAATTAGTTAAAACTGCTGAAGAAAAAGCGCCTGCTGAATCAAGAGAAATAGATACAAGGCGTTCTGAGGCTGTGGCTTTAGATATTAAACGTCCTACGCCGCCTTTTTGGGGAACACAGTTGTTACAGCCTAGTGATATTCCTATTGAGGAAGTATTCTGGTATTTGGATTTGCAAGCTTTGATTGCTGGACAGTGGCAATTCCGCAAGCCGAAGGAGCAATCAAAGGAAGAATATCAGGCTTTTTTGGATGAGAAGGTGTATCCTGTTTTAGAAACTTGGAAGCAGCGGGTGATTGAGGAGAATTTGTTGCATCCGCAGGTGATTTATGGATATTTTCCTTGTCAGTCTGAGGGTAATACGTTGTATGTTTATGATGCGAACCGCCAAGATGCCAAGAACGCCAAGGAAATAGCGAAGTTTGAGTTTCCTCGGCAAAGGTCGTCAAAGAGGCTGTGTATTGCTGACTTTTTTGCAACTAAGGAGTCGGGGGTAATTGATGTCTTCCCGATGCAGGCGGTGACTGTGGGGGATATCGCTACGGAGTTTGCCCAAAAGCTGTTTGCTGATAATCAATACACTGATTACTTGTATTTCCACGGTCTGGCGGTGCAGGTAGCGGAAGCACTAGCTGAGTGGACACACGCTAGGATTCGTCGGGAGTTGGGTTTTGGAAGTGATGAACCAGATAATATTCGGGATGTTTTGGCACAGCGATATAATGGCTCGCGGTATAGTTTTGGCTATCCGGCTTGTCCAAATATCCAGGATCAGTACAAGCAACTGGAATTATTGGGGAGCGATCGCATTAACCTATATATGGATGAAAGTGAGCAACTTTATCCAGAACAATCAACAACGGCGATTATTGCCTATCACCCAGTAGCGAAGTACTTCAGCGCCTAATCGAAAAAGCAGGGGAGCAGGGAGCAGGGGAGTAAGAATTTTCCTAGTCCCTAGCCCCTAGTCCCTAGCCCTGATTAAGCAAAGAAAAAATTGCTTTGGGTTAGTGTGGTAGTATCAAAGCCAGTTAAAACCCCTAGGGTTTGATTGCCTAAGTTAATCTCATTGCCAGAAAAGGTCAACTGATTAAACGATGTCACGCCAAGCAAGACGATTGTATCCCTTTGATCCAAGTTAAAGTCGCTAATGGTATCCGTACCTGCTCCTTTACCAAGAACAAAGAAATCTCTACCTGAACCACCAATGAGGCGATCGTTACCTTTACCTCCATTAAGTAAATCGTTACCTCTACGACCCCACAGTATGTCATCACCTGAACCACCAATTAGCATATCGTTACCATTTCCACCTCTAATTTCTTGACCAGGGTTAGAAGTAGGTGCTGGTGCTGGTGTTGGTGCTGGCTTAGATGCTGAATTTGGTATCTTAGTCGCAAGGTTCGTATCATCACTACCAAAGTTTTGAACCCAATAATTTTTCTCAAAACCAACACCAAGCTGAGTAAATCGGGGATTGAGAATATTAGCTCGGTGTCCTGGGCTATTCATCCAAGCCTTTACCACTTCTTCTGGTGTTTTTTGACCAGCAGCGATATTCTCTCCCATTGTTTGAGCTTCAAAACCAACAGCTTTGGCTCTATCCCACGGTTTTGAACCATCTGGGCCTGTATGACTAAAGTAGTTACGTTCTGCCATCAACTCTGCATATTTGTCAGCAGAATAGTTGAGTTCGCTATTGGCTTTGAGCGCTGAAAGACCGTTTTTAGCTCGTTCTTGATTAGTTAGTTGCAGGACTTGTTCTTCAAATGTTGCCATGAGTTTATTCTCGTAAAGATTTGTTTACATGCGCTCAAGCGGGATAAGAATAGGCCCTACAATTCTTAGTTATAAAGAGCAAAGTTGAGCTGAAATAAATAGGGAAAAGCAAAGCTGTATCAAAGTGGCTTAAAGCTCGCTATTCTTGGTGTTTTGACAAATTAGTCGTTCGAGAAAACCAAGGGCGTGTAGGCGTAGCCCGCGCTCTCTACGAGACGTTGCGCGTTAAGCGTAGCTATGCCGCAAGCTTGACGGCATACTTCGACTGCGCTCAGCACAAGAAGCTCAGTGACCATCGTAGACATTGCCAAGACTAATTTGCTGTCAGACCAAGGAAGTTAACACGCTTGCAACTATATTCTTAACCCTTACCTTGATGAGCTGACAGTAGAAAAAATGCCTGAATTAAGCTTTTTACTGCTTAGGTTTTTACCGCTTTATTGTTGGCCTGATTGGCTTTTGTAAATAGCTTTCTCAAAACTGAAGCCATCGTAAAGTATTTGATTTTCATAAGACAAAACCTCAAAAAAATTTAACTGCTAGACATTTTTTATCAACATGCCTAGCAAATTTGTAAGGGAACACTAGAAAAGACTCTAGGCGAAAAAAATTAAATCGGGGAATTTTAGCAAATATAATTCAACTTTCTACATGTTTGTTTACTAATTCAAGTCTTTTTATCAAGGAATATACTGCTAAATATAGTTGACAAAATAGAATATATATTAATATGTAATTTTCTCTGTACACTAATAAATATTTCAACTAAATCTGTAAGGATTCCTACACCGAAATCGGGAACTTCGGTATCGTGAGGAATTGCCGGGGAATTTGAGTGCGTCCCTCAACCAATCCAAAACGCAGTCTTGTGAGAGAGAGACAGCGCACTAATCCCCAATTCCTTAGTACACTACATATAGCTTTGTACTCCGTTGGATTAGTTGTACTTTTGTGGTCTAAGGTAGATTACTTACAGTACCGCCAGATCTTTGAAACAACGGCGAGTTAACTCTATTCGAGCAGATTGATCTTTCTGGTTACGAATGTCGATATTAGTACTGAAAAAGTAAACATTCTTGCCCTTCTCTAAGTAACCCACATACCATCCAATTTCAGGTTTTACGTTGTCCGTAAATCCAACCCAGCCTGTTTTACCTCTGATTGTGTAGTCTGGAGTCTGCTCCATCACCATAATGTCTTTGACAATAGAGAGCGATCGCTTGGAGAAAGGTAAGTCGTTATTGTAGAGACGACGGAGAAATTGAATTTGTTCTTGAGGTGTAATTCGCAGTTCTCCCTCTAACCAAAATTTATCAATATCATCTTTATTACCAATTTTTTGGTTGCCGTATCCAGCTTGAGCCACCCATTTTTGCATTCGCTCATGTCCCACTCGACGAGCTATAACTTGGTAAAACCAAACGGCAGAAAGCTTGAATGCCTCTCTCATATTCAAGTCTCGGTTCCACTCAGGAATGCTTCTTTGAATGCCGTCCCACGTTAGAACCGCAATTTCATCTGAAATTACCCCCGTTTCTAGAGCTATTAAGGAATTGAGAATCTTAAATGTCGATGCAGGTAAAAAAGCGGTTACATTACGTTGTGGATTGTGTTGAAAAAAGCGATCGCGGTTCAAATCATAGATCAAAATCGAACCTTCAACGCCTAGTTCTCGAAAATGCCGCCCAAAATCTGTGTTTTGAGCAGTATTTACGCGGTTTGGAAGCTCAATTGCTGATGTTGGCATTGATGCTGATTGCATTGTCTCAAAGACGATAGAGATAATACAACTCAACACAACGAGAACAATAATTTTAAAGCGAACTATTCGGTTCATAAGCTTCCGTTAAGGATGGAGGATTAAATAACATCCAGAATTTGTAGGTTGAGTGGAACGATCACTCCACCCAACAATTTAGAGGATGTTGGTTTACTCTGCGGGAAGGCTGCACCTACGTAGCCTCAAACACCACTTCACTTAATTTAGAGATTTCTTAAAAACTCGATAAGTAGCCTGTTGACTTCGATTGGGCGTTCTTGCTGAATCCAATGACCAGCACCTGGAAGCAATACCTTCTGCTTGAGATTGGGTACGTTCTGCTCTAGGGTGTCGAATGCTTCACGGTACATCGTAATTACCCCATCTGTCTCTCCCGCCACAAATAGCGCTGGTTGGTGCAGCTTTGCGCCACTGAGGAACGGTGTTAATTCCCACATTCTATCTATATTTCGATACCAGTTTAACCCTCCTCGGAAACCTGTCCGCTGAAACTCAGAGGTGAAAAAGTCGATATCTTGGTCTGTTAACCAAGCGGGAAGTTGATCCGGTACTGAACTCGTGTCTAGTGGCTTCTCTGACTTGTTGAACAAAAAGCGCCAACGCTTTGATGGTGGTGGATCTCCCGAAGCAACGTAGAGCATTGTACGTATAGTTGCGCGAACATCTGACTCTAAATCCGCTTCCGCTTTACCCGGTTCTTGAAAGTACAATTGATAAAACTCTTGCTCACCTGCCATTAGTTTCATCGCTTCTGTCGGTCTTATATCTTCCCAAGAACGAGGCCTATAAGGTACACTGAGCAGGGTAATAGCGCGGAATATATCTGGACGCAGCAAGGCGCAATGCCAAGCTACAGCTGCACCCCAATCGTGTCCAACAATGAAGGCTTGTTCTTCGCCCAAAGCATCAACCAGACCAACGATATCGCCGACTAGTTGAAAAATATTGTATGCCTCAATTGGTTCTGGTTGATCAGTCTGTCCATAGCCGCGTTGGTCTGGTGCAACTGCGTGGAATCCTGCTTCAGCCAGTGCCGATAACTGATATCGCCAAGAATACCAACATTCTGGAAAGCCGTGACACAAGACAACCAAGGGCCCCTGTCCCTGTTCGGCAATATGCATTTTGATGTTGTTGGTTTCGACGAAACGGTGAGTTACTGAAGTCATGTTTCCTCAATTCCTTTTCTAGGGTAGAAGCAACTGTAACAATTTTGACAGATATTGCTACCGCTGAAACTCAACTAATAAGGTTATACCATTTCACGCAAAATCTGATACAGATGTAAAGCCTGAAAGCTTTGCTGTATCTAAGTTCTTTAATTGCGAATTGCGATCTTCGCAGCGTAAAGCCTGCGGCATAGCTACGCTTAGAGCGACGAAGGAGCGTCATTGCGAATTGCGAATTGGTATTACACCTTTTTTTCAGTAACTAAAGTGAGACTAGTCCATTCGCCTTTATCGTTATAGTTGCGAACCATTCGTTGGCGCAGGTTAGGCTGGATTAACCATCCCACCTCTAAAAATAAGGGTTGACGTAACTGTACCTGCAATGGAGAAGTTACAGAAGCGCCGTCGGGTAGCAATAATACTTGTATCTGTTTTTGCGGATCTTGATCAAAGTGGATGATGGAGCCTTTAACAGTAGCGGTCGAAGTAATTTGATGTTCGCCAAAACTCAAACTTTGACTTAAGCGTCCAGTACCGTCCAATTGTAATTTGAGAATTGTAGAGTAAGTATCAGGCGAATCTCCCTTGGAGACGCTTCGCGATCGCAAATCTGGATATATTGTTATTGCTTCGCCTTGCCATTCTCCTAACAAGTCATCGATTTGTAAGGGTGGGGTTTCTGGCGTTGGGGTTCCAGCTAAGTGTTCGCGAATTAAGGTGAATTTGTCTAGTTGACCATTTTGATCAAACAATTGCACTAGACGTAAGCGGCGATTTTCATAAATTAAACCAAATTCTGCTCCAAACTCAGTAAAGGGTGCTAGCTGAATTGAACCTTGAGAAAATGCCCCATTTTCAAAAAATAGGAGACTTCCTCCCACAGAGCTATATTCTAAAACCATGTCAGCTTGCCCTGAACGGCAGAGATTCAGGCGCACTGTCTGGTTGTTGTTCAACCCTTCTAAGGTCAGACGGCTAGGAATATCTTTGAGAAACGTACCTTGAGGTGAAAAACTGGTAAATGAACCTTCCCATACACCGAGATTTTGCAAAAAACATTCCCACTGCGATTTCATAACTTTTGTCCTTTATCCATACCCAATACTTCGCTCAATTAAAAATGAAATTGATTCGATTTCATTTTTAATTTTTAATTCCTGAAAGGATGCCCTATACCTAACCTTTAGCAAAACGCCGAACAGCAAATAAGCTTCCCATTAATCCTACCGCTGCACCGAAACTTAAGAGAATAAACGGCAACAATAAGATTTGTGTGGTGCTAAGTTGAATACCATTACTAATAAATTGGATAAATTCTGGCTGATTGGCTAACAATTTACCGATAAACTGTTGAATTACCGAAATAAAACTCCAAGCGATCGCACCGCCAACTAAGCCAAAGGCAATGCCTTGTAAAATGAATGGCAGGTAAATCCACGCTGAAGTTGCTCCTACCAGTTGCATAATTTCAATTTCTCGACGACGCGCCATGACAATCAAGCGAATTGTGGTAGTTGTTACCGCGATCGCAGTTAAAGTCAAAATAATTGTAATTGTTAAAGTAATCCAGTTTAAACCTTGGTGCAGTTGCGCGATGCGTTTTACTGCTTCATCTACATACTGCACCGTCTCCACTCCTCGTAACTTAGCTAGTTGCGTCGCTAAAGTTGGCACAACTTGAGAATTTCTGGCTTTTACCTTCATTTCATCAACTAAAGGATTTTCCCCTAACTGCTGGGTAGCACCATCAATATCTGCAATTCCCAATTCCTTAACTAACTTAGTCCAAGCTTGCTCTTTGGTAATTGTTTGTATCGCCACTACTTCTGGCATTTGCGCCACAAAAGGCTCAATACTTTGGGCTGATGTACCTGGATCGAAATAAACAGAAACTTCTAGCTGGCTACCGAACTGATTGAGGAGTTTTTCTACTTGCCAGGAAGTTTGCAAACTCAAGCCGAATAAAAATAGTAATACCGTAACAGTACTCACAGCTGCCCAATTCATCCAACCTCCGCGCAGTAAACCGAGGAAAGTTTCTTTGAGCAAGTAGTCAAGTTTTGTGAGAAATTTAAACACACATCACCCCAATATCTAAAATTGGCTTTGCATCCAAGTGCAAGATCACCTCAACCTTTATACTCGACAGCGCAAAACTTGGAGAATAAAAACTCCACGCCCCTTGCGCTTTAGCGGTGTTAAACCAGATAAAAAACAACTGACCACACTTCGACAAGCTCAGTGCATCGCTGACCACTGACTACTGACGAGATTGATAGAATGAGATTAGTAGGAATTTTCACAATCTAGCCATCAAGAACCATGCCCCCTGAAATTGCTGTAGAGAAGAAAAAATTAAAAAATCCCCCGTTAGAACTGCACTATCTAGGCGATCGCGTGCTACGTCAAGCAGCAAAACGCGTTAACAAAGTTGATGATGAACTTCGTCAACTGATACGCGAAATGCTACAAACAATGTACAGCAAGGATGGCATTGGTTTGGCTGCTCCTCAAGTGGCAATTCAAAAACAACTAATTGTCATCGACTGCGAACCCGATAACGCCGCTAATCCGCCACTGGTATTAATCAACCCCACAATTAAACAAGTGAGCAAGGAAGTTTGCGTTGCTCAAGAAGGCTGTTTGAGCATTCCCAATGTTTATATTGATGTCAAGCGTCCCGAAGTCGTAGAAATTGCCTATAAAGATGAATATGGTCGTCCCCGGACATTAAAGGCTAATGACTTGCTAAGCCGCTGTATTCAGCACGAGATGGATCACCTCAATGGGGTGGTTTTTGTAGACCGCGTGGAAAACTCCTTGACTTTGGCGCAGGAGTTATCTAAAAATGGCTTCTCGTACCAGGCAGTGAAACCAGTAGCATAGGGGACTAGTAGTGTATTTAACTCCAAAAAGCGGTTTGTTTTTAGGTGGTGCTTGTATAACTGCGATCGCAGCTGTCGGTTCGATTTTTGAACTGAGTTACGGACAACCAGATTTAGGCGTTCTTACAACTGCAATTATCTTAGGATTGAGCATTCCACTCACAGGATTATTTTTCTTTGCCGCAGTTAGTGACGCACGGGCTAACATGAAGTAAGCATCAGGTACATAAAAAAGGTAAAAGGATGAAGTAAAAAGGCAAAATTCATTCTTTTACCTTTTATTTTTTCTGTGCTTTTTCTACAGCCCCTAAAGCTTTCAAGGTAGCTTTTTGCGCTTTTGTTAAACCGATAGAGCCTGTAATGTCCATGTCCTTATATGGTTTGTAGATGTTGAAGATTTTCCAACACTTACCAGTGTCTACGTTCCATAACCTCACCGTTTCATCTTCACCGCCACTAGCAATAATTCGACCATCAGGACTGAAGACAACTGACCATATCCTCTTGGTGTGTCCTTGCAGTGTTTTTAAGCATTTACCAGTGCTTACATCCCAGATTTTTACAGCATTATCATCACCAGCACTGGCTAAAATGTCACTGGCTTGATCTTGCTCATTGGTAATTGTACAACCTTGAGGACTAAAAGCTACTGTTCGGACTTTATCGGTGTGTTCCTTCAAAGCAGGTTCCACAGGTTCTAGGCGTTCCTCGGTACTAGCCTTCCATAATCTCACTGTATGATCTTCACTAGCACTGGCTAAAATTTGACCATTTGGACTAAAAGCTACTGACCTTACCCAATTACTGTGTCCTTCTAAAGATTCCAAGGGTTCATCTGTGTTAACCCGCCACAATTTAACTGTACGATCTTCACTGGCACCAGCTAAAATTTGACCATCTGGACTAAAGGCCACAAACCATATTCGATTGGTGTCTCCTGACAAAGTTTTGAAGCATTTGCCAGTATTCACATGCCATAACTTGACTGTTTGATCGTCACTAGCACTGGCTAAAATTTGACCATCTGGACTGAAAGCTATTGACCATACCCAGTTACTGTGTTTCTTCAAAATTTTGAAACAGATACCAGTATTGGTATTCCATAACCTAATAGTTTGGTCATCACTAGCACTGGCTAAAATTTGACCATCGGGACTGAAAGCTACTGAGCGCACCCCATTTGTATGACCCTTTAAAGTTTTGAGGCACTTACCACTTTCTACGTCCCACAACCTAACTATGTGGTCATCACTAGCGCTGGCTAAAATTTTACCATCAGGATGAAAAGCTACTGACCATACCCAATTGGTATAACCTTTTAAAGTTCGCAAGCATCTACCAGTATCGCTATCCCATAACTTTACTGTTTGGTCATCGCTGGTACTGGCAATTGTGTGACCATGAGGACTGAAAGCGACTGACCAGATTCTGTCTGTATGACCTTGCAGAGTTTTCAAACACTTACCAGTGTTTACATTCCATAGTCTAACTGTTTGGTCATCACTGCCACTAACTAGGATATCCCCTTCGAGATTATAATCTACTGACCATACCCAATTAGTATGACCTGTCAAAGTTTTGAGGCACTTACCAGTTTCCGCATCCCATAACTTCACTGTTTTATCATCACTGGCACTGGCGATCGCCTGACCTTGAGGACTGAAAGCTACTGACCAGATTCTATCTGTGTGCCCTAAGAGAGTTTTGAGGCATTCACCGCTATGAACATCCCAGATTTTTGCAGTTTTATCTTTACTGCCACTGACTAAAGTTATCCCATTAGGACTGAAAGCTACTGACCGTACCCCATTAATGTGACCCGCCAAAGTTTTGAGGCATTCACCGCTGTGGATATCCCAGATTTTCACGGTTTGGTCTTCACTAGCACTGGCAATTATGTTACCTTGAGAACTAAAATCGACTGACCAAATTCTATCTGTGTGCTCTAGTAGCGTTTTGAGACATTCACCACTGCGGACATCCCAAATTTTTATGGTTTGGTCTTCAGAGCCACTAACTAACGTTGTACCATCGGCACTAAAAGCAACTGACCATACTTTGTTAGTGTGTGCTTGATAGAGCAAAAGCTGTTGACCATTGACAACTCGCCACAAGCGAATCTCACCGTTAGCATCTCCTGTAGCTAAAAGTTTTCCATCTCGACTAAATGCTACTGATAAAACTGTGGCAAAGTTCTTGGCAAAGACAGACCGCGTCAGATCACTGTGAGCAAAACTGACTTGATGCAAATTTACATTCTGGAGATAAGCTTGCCTAACAGCTAAATTTGAGAAGTCATAACCTGTCAAATCAGTCTGTAATTGAGACAATAGACTAATAACATTACTGGCAGCATATCCTGGTTTGACAATTACTTTGCCTCGCAGGGGTTCAAGAATATGAGTTAGTTTGTCTTCAATATTAGTTTGAGTTCTCAAAAGATTTCGTAATCTTTCAATAATTGGCTGGAGAATGAGGCGAATTTGAATATCTCTGACATAATCTTTGACAGTGGCTCCCATCAGAGCATGACTCATGAATAGCGCAATTTTATCTGTAGTAATTTCTCGACAAATCTGTTCAATGATGGATTCTGTAATGTACTCCATAACTACAGGTTGCAAGGTAAACAAAGCATCACTTTTTTCAATGAGGCTTCGCCTACGTAGAGACTCCAGTGCTTCTAATAATTCCCTTTTAGTCAAGGGATTCATAAAATCCTCTAGCAATTCTTCTAGCGACACTGGCTCACGCTTAATTGCCAACCAATAAATGATTTCTTTTTCTAGCTCTGTGGTGCGCTCAAATTGCTGGTCTAATAAATTACGGGTGTCACCAAAAATTATCTCTCCAGCATCTAAAAAGGCAGCAATATCACCACTAAATAATTCTCGAATTGTCTCAGCAACTAACTTTAAGGCTAAAGGATTACCTGAATAATTCTTCACCAGTTTTGACCAGTTTTGCTGTGAACCAAATAAGCTTTTATCTTTAAGAATCTCTTGTCCTTCTGCTTCTCCCACACCAGTTAATGATATTGTTCTGACTGGTGATGTTTCGCCTTCTAAAGGTGCAAATTCTTTCGGTTTTTCACGACTAGTAATTACTAAGCAGCTTTGATGAGGTTCTTCTCCTATCCGTCTGAGTAGTTGACCATAATCTTCATATCCTTCTTTGTAATATCCGGCGCGAGTCTGCTGCGAAGAAGCTACACTAGCTCCTCCTTGCATAATTGTCTCTGCATTATCCAATACCAACAGACAACGATGTTTTCGTAAATAATTAATCAGTAACGTAATTTTTGCATCTATGGTTTCCGGTAAATGTATTCCCCGTTCGTCAGAGAAAAATCGAATCAGATTAGCTAACATCTCTTGAATAGGAGGAGCATTGCGGAGAGTTCGCCAAATAAAGTAATCAAAATTAGCTTGAACTTCGTCTGCTAACTTCACCGACAAGGTAGTTTTGCCAATTCCTCCCATGCCTAATAGTGCTACTAATCGACAGCGCTCCTCGACAATCCATTGCTTAAGTTTAGATAGTTCTGCTTCTCTGCCATAGAAGCTACTACGAATACTAGGCGCTTCGCCCCAATCTTGCCGGTTGGGGACACTCGGTTTTGCAGGCTGCGAAGATGCTTGATATGCGCTTTCAATAACTTGTTGTAACTTAGTGAGCTTACCTGGCCCACCGCCGCTAACTTGGAATTTTTTGTAAACCTCACTTAATCTTTTGCGTACTGCCTCTGCACTAATACCCAATTCTTGGGCGATCGCATTTGGTGCTTTACCCTCAACGGCAGGCAAAAATACCTCTAGCTCACTACTAGATAAACACCGTTCTTCGGCTAATGCCAAAATAAAATTTTGAGCGATCGCACTCATGCACACACCAGAACTAACGACAACACTCATATTAGCTCACTTTGTGAGAAATTAATCTGCCAAAAGTGACGATTTGACTACTGTCCAGCAAGTGAAATGACAATGGTAAATCGTCGTATTCTGACTTTTTTTAACAATTTCTTCGGTATTACCTTGACGAAGTAACTTAGTTACCTTATAGTGAGTTTAACATAAGTTTTTAGGTAACTTAGTAAGTATGCTATTACCTTAAAACAACTTTGTGTGTGAGTGAGAGCTAAAGGCTGGAATAGAAAATTTCAGCAATTTCAAGAAAGGCAGTTATTCAAATTTCCTGGTTGGAATTGTTCATAAGCTAATGCGCCTACATATTTCACTTTTTCGTGAAGACTGTCATTGGTCATTTGTCCTTTGTGTGTAAACACAAATGAGAAATGACAAAGGACAACTCTTACAAGCATTGAACGCCTAGCCTTGATTTCTGAATCACGCTTCCAATTCATCTACAAATTCTAGATCACCATTGTTGGTATTCAAATTTTCAAACTTGACAAAAGTTTGCTCAGACTGCTGCGTGCCTTAACCAAGTAGGAGCATCACCATAAATATTTGCTCCAAACTTTAGGGTAGTTGATGGTGCGCTTGCACTTTAGATTCAACCCTCACAACAGGATAAAAATGATGAAAACCAATCTCAAAAATAGACAAAACCGACTTCTGAAGTGGGTAGCCAAGGGACTCAAGTACTTTCTCTTAGCTTTGCTTGGTTGTGCGATCGCTTTTGTTGTATCTCACGTTTTCAACGCTGTCTTAATAATTAAGATACTGCAATCCCCAGAACTATGGACATTGTTTTTGAGGATTGCAGTCTTTTTATTTTGTCTGTTTGTGATCGCCATGATGATCGAGTCTTGGGGTTAACTTTTGCCCCACTCATCAGCAGAAAGGTTGCTATTAGACACTCATGACGAATTGTAGTCAGTTACCTGTGGCTAACTTGCACTTAGCCACAGGTTTCTCATTCACTAGGAGATTATATCATGCCAAAGCATAACAGTAACGGCTTCAAAGGAGAAACACTGTCGCCAATTTTAGTTATTTTAATCGCAGGGTCAATCTCTTTAGCAATCGTAAATAAAGACAATCATCCCGCCTATTTTGACATTGTGAAAATAGCGATGGTTTATAGCTTCGGCTCTAGTAAGTCTAACGAGAAGACAAGACAGTTCCCTAACCAAGATGAGCAAGATAAAGACTAGTTGAGATAGCAAATCTGGAGACTATCTGTGAATATGGTACAAAATACATACTTTTCATAGTAGACCGATTACCCAACAGCTAACCCCCATGCTTAAAGTTGGGTAATCGGTCTTATCAGACGCGATTTATCGCGTCTTTACATGAGGCTTTTTGGCGTTACTGTCTTATATTTTTGCGATCGCTTCTAAAATAGAATCATGGTCTCAACTCCAACTCAACTATTACGACTGTCTCAAGGACATCTCAATTTACTAGCAACTTGTCCGCGTAAATTCCAACATACCTACTTAGAAAAACTTCATTCCCCGTCAGACCCTGAACATGAGGAACGGCAAACTTTAGGTAGTCGCTTTCACTTGCTCATGCAGCAGCAAGAAATGGGTCTGCCAATTGATAATTTTTTAGCAACGGATACTCAATTGCAAACCTGGATGGCGGCTTTTGCTAATGCTGCACCAGAAATTTTAACACCTGTAACCGATAACCAAACTTTCCGTGAAAGCGAACACTACCGTACCTTACAAGTTCAAGATTATTTGTTGATAGTTGTCTATGATTTATTAATTGCCAATCACCAACAGGCGCAAATTCTCGACTGGAAAACTTATCCTCAACCACCAAATAAACGCAACTTAGAGCAAAACTGGCAAACACGTCTTTATTTGTATGTGTTAGCTGAAACGAGTGAATATTTACCAGAAAATATTTCGATGACTTACTGGTTTGTGCAATCGCAAGGCAAACCAAAAAATACTAAATTTAATTACAATACTCGCCAGCATCAAGAAACAGCAAATGAACTTAATCAACTGTTGAGCCAGTTAACTCATTGGCTAGAAGCTTACCAACACAACGAGCAATTTCCGCAAGAAGCGGTGGGTAGTAAAGCTTGTGATTATTGCCAGTTTGCCACGCGGTGCGATCGCACACAAGCTACTGAAGAAATAAAAGATTTGTTGCCTAGTCTTGACAACATCCAAGAAGTATCAATTTAATGTTTGATAAATATTGGTTTGGTTAGCTTTTTATTCTAGCGATCGCACTTACCAACTTAAATTTTAGTAGATGAGTGCGATCGCATAGTTTTTAATTACATCCCAATTCTACGCACTTTTAGCATTTTCTTTGGCTGTTTCCTCTGCAACCGCTTTCAAACGGCTCAGGGTACTTCTACGGATGCGATCGCTTTTACGAACACCACCAGCCATTTCATACTCACGGCTGTCTTTACCGTATTTTACCGCAACTGCCAGCAGCATTTTTTCAGACAAGGCACTCAAATTTTTTTCTAGCTGTTCAATATCAGTTCTCGAAGCATCAATCACAGCCAAGGCAGTGTTATGAGTATCAAGTTTAGCATTTAACTGCTCAATTTGTTGTATCATATTTTGCAAGCTGTTATTATCGCCAAAATCTATATTTGGATCAATAGCTTTAAGTCCAGAAGCTCTGAGTTGAGCTTTTGCAAGAACGCGAGATGTACGTTTTGCGCGAGGCATAGATTTACTCCTGTAACGGTTATAGTGTTAGCTTGTCTCAAACAAGCTGTAATCTGGCTCAGGGTAAATCACAAAAATTAGTGTTTTAATTAACAAAGTATTTTCTAAAAAAGTATGTAATTATGCTTAAGCTACTAGTAGTTGCAACTCACCAAGGAAAACGCAACTATTAACCGTCTATGAAAACATCTCAGCACATAAAATCAACATGCTGATCACAAATAGTTGATGTTTTCTATGTATGAAGTGGCGTTAATAAGAAACTCTGCGTCGTTCGTCGCAAATTAGTTAAGGTTCTCTATGTATGAGGTGGCGTTAATAAGAAACTCTACGTCGTTCGTCACAAATTAGTTAAGGTTCTCTATGTATGAGGTAGCGTTAATAAAAAACCTTACGTCGTTCGTCACAAATTAGTTAAGGTTCTCCATGTATTAGGTAGTGTTAGTAATGAAAGGTAATTTTGCGTAGACGCAATGCGGCTAACTGGTACATAAACTACTCACCAACAATTTTAAGTGCTGACTCTATAACTTCTGTACTGACTCTAAAACCAATCTGAACCAGTTGTTCAAAAATCGGTCTAGCGGCTTCTACCTTACCTTCTTGCTTCGCAAGTAAAATCACACCCAGAGTTCCCCGTACAGGAATCCCTAAAGCAAGTGCAGCAGTTTTTGCGGCGCGATCATCTAAAATTGCTTCATAACCAGGATTGTTATATATCCAGGTAAGAACATGACTCTCTCCCAAACCAAGACCCCATGCAGCAATCACTGGATCAACTTGTTCTAAATTTTGAATATAGCTAGTTCCTGTATTCAAAATCCAGAGTTTTGTAGGGTCATTATCTGGGGCAATACAGATTTCTTGAACAACACCGCTAGGAATGACAACCTTATTACAGAGTTCAAAGAGCAAATGAACCTGATTAATCTTAGTAAGTACAATCAATGGAGAAGCATTCACAACCCATCGTCTAGTCACGCGCTAACTCCTGGGCTAATTCTTCGGGAGTCACTTGAAAAGGTGAAACATTATAACGATAAAGTGCTTCTAGAAATTGATGGCGACTAACTCCAGCAATTTCAGCAGCCTTAGATTGGGAAACCGTACCAACTTCATACCACTTGACAGCCGCCGCTAAACGCATCTCTTGAACAAACGTCTCTGGGTTACTGCGGAGTGCTGAAAATACGTCATTGGGAAGTTCGATACTAATTTGTATAGTCATAAATTCAGTTAAATCGGCAGCTCGTTTTTAGGCTAAGGCTAACATTACTTTTACTCAATACACAATGTTGATGGTGATGTTGGTAAAGAAAGCTGATGGATGCGTAGACGCAATGCGGCTTGTCGTAGACATCGCCATTACCATAATGAATACATGGGTATCTAGTAAAGCTCTCATTACATCTGATGTGAATTAAAACCTTGTAATAATGATATTGAGCGTGAAATAATGGGAAGAATAAGTTTTGGCAACTATTACCGATATCGGCACACTAATTAACCATAACCCAGAAATACATGGGGATTGCCCGATTATTGCTGGTACAGGGGTGACAGTCCGGCGTATAGCTATTTGGTATAAACAAGGTTACAGTGTAGAAGAAATTGCCGAGCAAATTAATCATCTAAGTTTAGCGCAGGTTTATGCAGCTTTAATTTATTATCATGCGAACCGTGAGGACATTGATGCTGATATTGCAGCCGAAGCAGCCGAAGCTGAGAGATTGGAGAAACTGCATCAGACTGAAAAACTTTCATGAGTCAAATTCGATTGTACATGGATGAAGATTCTACGGCACGTTCTTTAGTTATGGCTCTACAAAATCTTGGATTGAGGAATAATTTTCAATGAGTATGCGATCGCCTAGCATTTTTACGGAATTTAGACTAAAAAGCTTGTATTATCTCACATAAGCTTCCACACCCCAAACGGTCGGCAATGGAATTAAATCTGCGCTTCCCAGAGAATAACCAAGTCATTGTAATTTGTTGATTATTTAGACATTGACAAAACCTTAGACCCGGCTGCGGCTAAGATTTGGAAAACATATAACATCTTGGCAGATATTGCCGACAAGCAAAGCGACACCACCCAAGCTAAAGAATATCGTCGCCAAGCAAGGCAAGCAAAAGCGGCGTTTGGGGGGACACAGTATGAGTTGCGGCAACATGGGCAGTGGATTGCACAGGTAGTAGATGCTGTGGATAATGCAGAAATCAGGGAACAGCTAGAAATTGAGATGGAGAATCTTGCAGGAGATTTGCCAAATTTCGTTGCTGCCATCCGTCGTATCTTAGCCGGTGAGCGAGATGAGAATATACTGTGCGAGCAGTTAGATTTGGAAGATTCTATGATTATCTACGCTATCCTGCGGGGTATTGCTGACCCTCAATCCCTTGAGGCGTTGTTGGGAGAGTGATAATACCAATTCAAAATTCAAAATTAAGAAAGTGATTCTTAGTTGGATGCAAGACAAAATTATATCGTCGCCTGTAGGGGCATCGGCACTGCCGTGCCCTTAAGAGTGTGTGGACTTAACCGATAATCACTATCATGTTTGCGACATATCAATTATTCTAGAGGGCAAGAGGGCAAGGCATTGCTGTCGTATTCTTTTTTCAAATTGGTATAAGGTGCGTTAGCCTACGGCATAACTGGACTCTTAAAACTTTTACTCTTTGCGCCTCCGCGTCTTTGCGTGATGCAAAATTCATTTATTCTCCACTTCTGAAGAATAATCTTTACAAAACGCTTTCAACCCAATATGAATAACAATCACCGTCACGGCGACAGCTAAAGGAGATAGCACATCTCCTGAAAAACCCATTGTTACCAACACTGCACCAAGCGTTCCACAGCATCCTTATTATCCAAATCGCCCCATTTCTTCCACTGCTGATTCAGCATTCCCCCTTCTTGGCATAAATCACTTTTGGCGGCTCGTCCAAATCTCTGCAAAAAACTCTTAGACTTTTCTTGTGTAAGTTTTGTAATTGCTTCGGTTTGTTTTACCAGCATTTTTTCAGCCGACGTTTCATCGTCTCCTTGTTTTTGCCTTGAATCTGGGGCATCGCGCAGTTCGGTTAACTGGCGGTCAATTTCGGCAGAAAGGGCAGTAATTTCTTCGGGGCTAAAGATGCTGTTCATTACTGAATTGTTTAATAATGTTTGGCGATCGCTGGTTATTTTTACAATTCAATTTACAATATCATTGACGGCAATCTACCCACCAGTCAAAAAACCAAACTCTGATTTCACATTCCACCGCTTACCGTCGTGTAATAGCAGTGTTAAGTTGTCAGCAAGAAATTCAAAATGTAACTGTCGATTGGCAAACTCTGGCCAAGCAGCTTTAAAGTTTTGTCGAGTTAAATCCCGAAACGCAACTGTTAGATGGGGAGCAAAAGGACGCGTTTGAGAAACTCGATCAAAAATACTCAATTTACTTTCTGTATGCGCCATTAAATTAGCTTGTAAATTCAGAAGCTCCTCACTTCTAATGACATTAATATAAATGACACGGGGTGCAAAGGCTGCATAACCGCTAAGTGTAATTGGTACTGACTGTTGATTAATGGCAAACTCTTTTAAAGATGCTTCTAACAGTGGCAAATCTGCATCTGCCCATTCAAAGGGTGGTTGCAAGGTAATGTGAGGCGGAGATTTTTGGGCTGCACGACTGCCATAGTTATCAGCAAAGTATTGTTTAACTTCGCTGGCATACTCTTGAATATGCCGAGGCGGTAAAAGAGCAATAAAAAAACGGCTCATTTTATTTAAATCAGTGAACAGTAAACAGTAAACAGTTATCACGGCGTTGGTGAGGGATTTAAACCAGTAAACAGTTATCAAATAGCTTTTGACTGGTAACTGATAACTGTTAAAGGCTATTAGTTTATTTTGAGCAGCGATCGCCTCGAAAATATACAACTATCATTTACAATACAAAAATTTTAAGAGGTTGCCAGCACAATGCCCTGGTTTGTCAAAATTGAAACAGGTACAGTCGATAAACCTACCTTTGACCAATACGTACCCGCCCATAAAGCTTACGTTAAAGAGTTGATTGCTAAAGGACACAAAGCACGAACAGGATATTGGGCGCAGTTGGGAGGAGGCATGTTGCTATTTGAGGCAACCTCAATGGACGAAGCCCAAGCAATTGTCGCTGCTGACCCATTGGTAAAAAACGGCTGCGTTGACTATCAGCTTTACGAATGGAAAATTGTAGTCGAATAACACACACTTACTGACTTTTGGTGTTATGCTTTTAGAAGACCTGGATCTATGCGACTTCAACGCCCAAACTTTGTCAGAACCGGAAGGTAGCAGCAATACGGGATGCTTGTGGTAGGCGTAGTCTCCGGGTCGCCCTATTTGTAGGAGCTTTCAGCAGCAATGGCTGGTTTTGGTGATATTGTTCAAAAAGCTTTTTACCTCGGTGTCGGCTTAGCTTCTTACGCAGGTGAGAAAGCTGGGGGAAAATTAGCAGAACTGCGATCGCAAGTCCAAAAGCTGGCAGACGAAATGGTCGCAAAGGGCGAAATGAACACAGAAGAAGCCCGCCGCTTCGTCGAAGACATGATGAAGCAAGCTCAACAGCCACAACCAGCCAGTGAAACCCCAGATAAAACACCTTCTTCTGAACCTCGCCGCATCGAAATCTTAGAGGAAGATGAAGAGCCAACTGCGAAACAAGCCCCAACTGAGAATGTGGATAATTTGCGTCAGCAAGTGCTAGAACTGCAAGAAGAGTTAAAAAAACTGCAAAACGATTAAGTCAAAAAGCAACTTTTTAGCTTGAGCGATCATACTAAGTAACGCTTTGGCATGACGTTATGACCAAAGGTATTATAATATAAATTGCCTAGGGTGTACTTAGAGTGCTTCACGCCGGGCAGAATTAAGGGCGTAAAGTTTATGGAACAATGGCAGAAAGATTTAACAGAAATCATAGAAACAGTTGCAGATGAAGTAGAGCTATTCTTCCTAGGAATGAGTGAAATGGTAGATGCCTTTTTTGATCTGACGGAAGAAATTACTGAGCAAGTACACAGTACATTTATCACTGAAGTTGATCAGTATTTACAAGATTTAGCCGAACCGATTTTTTCGGAAGCTTACTGGGATCTAGAAGACATTATGTCCGATTTAGATCCTGGGTTTCCTTATGAAGTTGAACCCACACGCGAACAAAATTCTGCTTGCATAGGTTGCAACAACTACCACGGTCAAGTGTATGGCGGTAACTTGTTAGTTTGTGCCATGCATCCTCACGGATGGGACGATGAAAGTTGTCCAGACTGGGAACGGGAGTAGAGAGCAGAGGGGCAGAGGAGCAGAGGAAGCAAGAAAAATAACAACTGACAACACTTCAACAAGCTCAGTGCATCACTAACAACTAACAACTAACAACTGACAACTGACAACTAACAAATGACAACTGACAAATTATCTGAAACTGTATCTCAGCCAAGCCCAGAAATGAAGTATGGCGAACGAGAAATTGCGGAAGGGCAATTAATTACATTTCCTAATCCGCGTGTGGGCAGACGATACGATATTAGTATTACCTTGCCGGAATTTACCTGTAAATGTCCGTTTTCTGGCTATCCTGACTTTGCCACAATTTATATTAACTACATCCCTGGCGAACGGGTAGTAGAGTTAAAGGCACTTAAACTTTACATTAACAGTTACCGCGATCGCTATATTTCTCACGAAGAATCAGCCAATCAAATTTTAGATGATTTTGTTGCAGCTTGTGACCCTTTAGAGGTGACAGTAAAAACAGATTTTACTCCCCGTGGAAATGTGCATACTGTTGTAGAAGTACGGCATCAAAAGCAATAATTTCATCAACGTTTGTGTGAGGGTCTAGTGAATAGGGTAGCTATATTTGGCAATGCTGGAGGCGGTAAGTCTACTCTCAGTAAACGTTTGGCAGAAATGACTGGTTTGCCCTTGGTTGCTTTAGACCTTCTAAAGTATAAACCAGGCGGTGGAGAAGTCCCATACGAGGAGTATAAAGCTGCTCATAATGAACTCCTTCAGCAAGACCAGTGGATCGTTGATGGATACGGTTCATTGGATACAGTATGGGAAAGACTAGAAGTTGCAGATACCTTAGTGTACTTGGATATGCCAATTCTCCTGCATTATTGGTGGGTAACTAAGCGATTCTTGAAAGGATTTATGATACCACCAGAGGGTTGGCCTAAGGATAGCCCGCTTTTGAAAGGTACGCTCAACAGTTATTATACTGTTTGGCTGTGCAACAAGAAACTAACTCCTAAGTACCGAGAGTACGTGAATCAAGCAAAAGGAACTAAGAGAGTTTACCATCTTCAGTCTCCTAATGATTTAAAAGAATTCTACCGATCTGTTGAAATAGAACTAGCAAAATAAAGTTGTTAGGAGGTTGCTCGTCTCTTAGCAACTACTCGACAATCTTTTTGGTCGCAGATTGTATCTTAACTACAACTTTTTTAGACAGAGGAATATATCCCAGTTCCAAACTAGATTTTTGCCCTTCAGTCACAGCCCAGTTTATAAAGTTTTTTAATGCTTGGGCTTTAGCCGGGTCTTGATATTCGTTATAAGTCAACAGCCAAGTGTAAGTGACAATGGGATAAGATTGGGGATCTATAGGATCGGTGATAAAAGCAATCAAGTTATCGGCGGGTAATCTCACTTTTTCTAAGGTTCTAGCCGCCGATTCTGGTGTAGGTATGATGAAATTACCAGATTTATTTTCTAAAGCAGCAACAGCGATGTTATTTTGTATGGCGTAAGCATACTCCACATAGCCAATAGCGCCTACTACCTGTTGAATCTGGGCGGTAACACCTTCATTACCCTTAGCACCAATTCCTACGAACCATGCTATGGATTTACCAGCCCCGACTTTGCTTTTCCATTCTGGATTGATAGCACTAAAATGTTGCGTCAACACGCTTGTAGTACCACTACCGTCAGACCGATGTACGACCCGAATAGGGAGATTGGGCAAATTCACCCCTGGATTCGCTAAAGCTATTTGAGGATTATTCCAATTTTTAATTTTTCCTAAGAAGATGTCTGTGTAAACTTGGCGTGGTAGCTTCAGACCAGTTGGTATGTTGGGAAGATTGTAAGCTAGCACTATAGCACCAGCAGTTACGGGTAAAGCAATTACTCCCTTTTTAATCTTAGATGCTTGTTCATCTGTAATTGCCACATCACTAGCTGCAAAATCTACAGTCCCATTGCTTAGCTGTTGCACACCAACACTGCTTCCTAACGATTGATAGTTAATTTCTACATAGGGATTTTGCTGGTTGTAATCTGTAACCCAGCGTTGATATAAAGGTGCAGGAAAACTTGCTCCAGCACCAATTAGGGAAACAGTTTTTATCCTTCTATTCTCAGTCGTGCAGGAAGTGATGCTCAACAAGACAGCGATTATGGATAGAAGGAAAGCCCGTCGCTGAAATGGAAGTTGAGCAGACATACAAATCTTGAGTTTCAATGTTTAATAAACAGCCTTGTTAATTCGTAATTCGTAATACTCGCCAAGGGCGAGAAGCAAGCTACGTAATTCGTAATGTTCGTCTTTGCTAAAGTGGTGGATTAGATGCTAGAGATTCTGTAGTGTTGGTTTGATTGTCATTTTCTGATGGTGAACTTAGCTTGTCTAAAATATCTAAAACCTCTTGTTGAAAAGCCACTTGGGCACGATTAGTCTTACCGCCGACATACAAGCGATCGCCTTTTTGTAATGCCCAAATTTGCGAATGAGAAAAGTAGCTCATCACTGTACCTAACATCAGCACAGCAAACCCTGAGTAAACCATAGGTATACCTGGGTCAGATTTTATTTGCAAGCCAGTGCTACCAATTACATCCACAATTTTGAGATTTACACCATTCACTTTGGTAGCCATGCCAGTACGCACAGTATCAACTAATTTACCACTGGAATCGTAAATTAATACCATGCCTTGCAAGTCTTTGGCGATCAAAGACACACCCTCACTTAAATCTGGCTTTGTGGGAATCCAACTTCCCCAAAGTCTTCCTTTCCCGTTGGTGTCTAATGATGCCATTGGTAACTGAAAAATGGGGCTATTGTTAAATTGAATGCGAACTGCTGAGATTCCCCAATCAGTTTGATAAAAAGTTACGCCGTGATAACGCAATGGCTGATTGACAAAAATCTTTTTGTGGTCAACTTCCTGTCCCTGATTATTCAAGACAGACATATCTGAATAAAACTGATCAATTCCACCAGTGGGAGTGTAATCAATCCAAAAACGATTGACGCGCACAGACCAATCTTTAAGAGTTTTAGTAGATGCCCAAGGCCCAGCATCAACAATATTTTGTACTTGAAATGTATTGCCGCTAGAAACCATTTCTTGGGCCATAAATCCAGTCATTGCCCCTAAAATTCCCCCCAACAGAATAGTCACAATACCCACATGCACAATGATGGGGCCAATGCGGCCGACTATTCCTTTACGGGCATAGAGAATATTGCTGTTTTCTTGAAAAATTTTATAGCGGCGCTTTTGTAATATTTCGTTTAGAGAATTGAGAGAACCAGTATCTAGTTCTGCACTCAAAGCTAATTTTTGAAATTGCCGTGGTTCTTCGTAATATTTCCAGCGACGGGAAGCTTTTAAGGCTGGTAATTGGCGAGTGAAAGTACAAGCAGTTAGGCTAGTGCCAAACAAAATCAGTAATGCCAGGAACCACCAAGTACGATACACATGGTCTAACCCGACGACTTGAATCACCTTCCAAGTCAAAAAACCAAACAAGGCAGGATGTTCGGGATAGTTAGCCTGATAAAACGCGGGTGACTGACCTTGCTCAATCACAGTACCGCTGATGCTGAATAAAGCAATTAATAGCAAAAGTGCGATCGCTAGTCGTAAATTTGTCAATACAGGCAAAAGCTCTTGTCGTAAGAATCGCCCAGGTATTGACCACCAACGTAATTCTGTGGACGCGGAATCATCTAAAGTCATTGCTTAAAAACTGCCAAAGGGAATGCGAGAAATTAAGGAAAAAACGCCAAATCCTACCAAGAGCACACCACTGACTGGGTTAATCCATCCAGACCAACGACGTAACTCCAGCAATCTTTTGATAGAAGCAGTAAAAGTACCAGCCAAAATCAAAGGTGCAACATATCCTGCTGTATAAGAAAGCAACAAAACAGCGCCTAAAATTAAATCTTGGGTGTTAGCAACCCAACCCAGTAAGCTAGCTAAAACTGGGGTGCTACAAGGAGATGCAACTAAACCGAAAGTTAGCCCGATTGAATAAGAACGGACTGCTGGTGGCAAATCTGACGAAATCCAATTCGTTTCGCCCAGTGAGGGAAATTGTAGGGGTAATGCTTCTAGTAAATTCAGCCCCATCAAAATAGCAACAACGCTAACAATAATTGGTAAACCAATTCCCACCTGACCGTAGACTTTACCTACCACAGCAGCGGCAATACCTAGTCCTGCTAGCGTAGTTGCCAATCCCAAAGCAAACCATGTTGATTGCGCCGCAGCTTGCAGGCGGCTTTTCCCTTCATAACCGCCGATGTAGCCAATGGTAATAGGCAACATAGAAAGCATACAAGGCGTGAGACTGGTGAGTAAGCCAGCTACAAAAATGATGCCAATACTCAGCAAGCTCAGGTGCGTTAATTGGTTAGTGACAAGAGAGTTGGCAAATTGTTCTAATTCATAAAGTCGAGTTGGCAAATTTTCAAACATAGCGTATTTCTGAGCAGGGAAATGCTTACTCTGCTTGAATTTTAGCGTACTTTGCGTTTCAAAGTTGGTAGAGTACTAAGTGGCTATGCAAAATTCAAGTTATTGGTAGAGGCAAGGATAAAGGGAACATAAAGAATATGTAACTAATTTTGTTTAAGTACTGAGCTTCAACTTAAAATTAGTACAATTCAATTAGTACGGAAATACTGTTTTGGAATAGATCTGCTCATTATTAATATCAATAGCAGCAAAACTTAACACAGGTGTTACTAGATACTGTTTCCCACAGGTATCCGCCCTTTGGTAGACTTGAAGACTGAAATAGCCAGATGAAACGACGCGAAGTCAAGCAGTTGAGAGGGCGAGTTTGTGGAAAATACACTTGGGTTAGAGATTATTGAGGTAGTAGAGCAAGCGGCGATCGCTTCCTCGAAGTGGATGGGCAAAGGCGAAAAGAACATTGCTGACCAAGTAGCAGTGGAAGCCATGCGGGAACGGATGAACAAAATCTATATGCGCGGTCGCATTGTTATTGGCGAAGGCGAACGCGATGAAGCTCCGATGCTCTACATTGGAGAAGAAGTCGGTATTTGTACCCAACCAGATGCCAAAAACTTCTGTAACCCTGATGAATTAATTGAAATTGATATCGCTGTTGACCCTTGTGAAGGTACCAACTTAGTTGCTTACGGTCAAAATGGCTCAATGGCAGTTTTGGCGATTTCCGAAAAAGGCGGTTTATTTGCTGCACCTGACTTCTACATGAAGAAACTTGCAGCCCCAGCTCCCGCTAAAGGTCTAGTTGACATTAACAAGTCTGCTACTGAAAACCTCAAAATCCTATCTGAGTGCTTAAACCGTTCCATTGAGGAATTGGTGGTTGTGGTGATGGATCGTCCCCGCCACAAAGAACTCATTCAAGAAATCCGTGACGCAGGCGCGAGAGTCAGACTGATCAGTGATGGTGACGTTTCTGCTGCCATCTCCTGTGCTTTTGGTGGTACTAATATCCATGCTTTGATGGGTATTGGTGCAGCACCCGAAGGAGTCATCTCTGCTGCGGCTATGCGGTGCTTGGGAGGACATTTCCAAGGGCAACTGATCTATGATCCAAGCGTAGTGCAAACAGGTTTGATTGGTGAAAGCAGAGAAGGTAATCTTGCCCGGCTGAAGGAAATGGGCATCAATGACCCCGATAAAGTTTACGATGCCAACGAATTAGCCTCTGGCGAAACTGTTCTATTTGCTGCTTGTGGTATTACCCCTGGCACTCTCATGGAAGGTGTCCGCTTCTTTAACGGTGGTGCAAGGACTCAAAGCTTGGTTATTTCCAACCAGTCCAATACAGCCCGTTTTGTTGATACTATCCATTTGTTTGACGAACCTAAGAATTTGCAATTGCGTTAGTACTTAAGGACTAGGGGTTAGGGAAGAAGCAGGGGAGCAGTGTTTCGACTACGGGTAAAGGATGAAGAAACAAACCCTTTACCCCTTTCCCTTTACCCTTCTTTCCAATGCCCCATGCTCTTACCAATTCAATTACCCATTACTAATTACCGATAAGAAATGAATATTGCAGTGGTGGGGTTAAGCCATAAAACAGCCCCAGTTGAAATTCGGGAAAAGCTGAGTATTCCAGAACCTCAAACTGAAAGCGCGATCGCTCACCTTAGCAGCTATCCCCATATTGATGAAGTAGCAATAGTTAGCACTTGTAACCGCCTGGAAATCTACATTGTTACCAGTGAAACTGAGCATGGTATC
This sequence comes from Atlanticothrix silvestris CENA357, assembly GCF_016056295.1. Lineage (GTDB taxonomy): Bacteria > Cyanobacteriota > Cyanobacteriia > Cyanobacteriales > Nostocaceae > Atlanticothrix > Atlanticothrix silvestris. Next base: position 155,625 of record NZ_JAECZB010000092.1, on the reverse strand, counting down.
CGGGAAGTTACTCAGTTTCTTTCGGAATACAGTAAATTGCCGGTGTTGTCTCTTAGACAACACCTATTTATGTTGTTGCATGATGATGCAGTCATGCATGTGATGCGGGTAGCTGCTGGCTTAGATAGTCTGGTACTTGGAGAAGGGCAAATTCTAGCTCAGATCAAGACCACTCACAAACTAGGGCAGCAATACAACGGTATAAAAACAATTTTGAATCGATTATTTAAACAAGCAATTACTGCTGGTAAGCGGGTTCGTACTGAAACTAGCATTGGTACTGGTGCAGTTTCTATCAGTTCGGCAGCTGTGGAGTTAGCACAGATTAAAGTGGCAAATTTAGCCGCTTGTCGAGCCACAATTTTGGGTGCTGGCAAAATGTCACGGCTGCTAGTTCAACACCTAATTTCTAAGGGTGCTGCACAAATTAATATTATCAATCGCTCTCGCGATCGCGCCCACGAATTGGCACAGCAGTTCCCTGAACAGCCTATACGTATTTATTTACTATCAGAAATGATGTCGGTGATTGCCGATAGTGATTTAGTGTTTACTAGCACTTCAGCAACGGAGCCAATACTTGATCGCACCAAGCTAGAAATAGTTTTAGAGCCTAACCGTTCTCTAATGTTATTTGATATTTCTGTACCGCGTAATGTTCATGCAGATGTCAATGAACTAGCAAACGTACAGGCTTTTAATGTCGATGATTTGAAAGCGGTAGTGGCACAAAACTACGAAAGCCGCCGAAAAATGGCACAAGAAGCCGAAAAACTTTTAGAGGAGGAAGTAGAAGCTTTTGATATATGGTGGCGTAGTCTAGAAACTGTATCCACGATTAGCTGTCTGCGGAATAAAGTCGAAACCATTCGTGAACAAGAACTAGAAAAAGCTTTGTCGCGATTGGGGTCAGAATTTGGTGAGAAACATCAAGAAGTTATCGAAGCCTTGACAAGGGGAATTGTTAACAAAATTTTACATGATCCGATGGTGCAACTGCGGGCGCAGCAGGATGTAGAAGCCAGACGGCGCTGTATGCAAACCCTGCAAATGTTGTTTAACCTAGATGCAGGCGAGCAATTTAGCTAAACAATCTTAAAATCTATTGCCAGGATCTCAGGTGCGTTAGCTTAGTTTTTAACGCACCTGCAATTTTTATGTTTAAATGCATTTGATCGATCAAGGTTTAAGTTGTTCTAAAACTATTGAGTTTATTTTTTAAGCCGTATAGTTAAGCGATCGCATACTAATTTACACAATTAAAAACATATCAGATCAGCTATTTGATAAATGATGCTGATTCCTTTGGGCATTCATTGGGCATGGTGAGACAGCGCCGCGGGAGGGAAACCCCCAAGATCGCGCTGGCTCCCCTGCTCCCTTGCCTTCTCATTGGGGTATTAACATAGCGAAATGTAAAGAACAACTTAAGAAATCTCAATTCTTTACAAAATGAATCCCAAAATTAACATTAATTCAAGATTAACTGTAAACCAAGCCTCTGGTGCATCGGAGGAGAACAACACGACTAATTTGATTTCTTTCTAATTAGATTGAAATCTAATTAAGCATAACAAATTATGAACAAAGAACAGTTTCAGACCCTGCTGCAATTTTTTAAAGCTTTGGCGGACGAAAGCCGATTGAAGATTGTGGGTATCCTGGCGAATCAGGAGTGCAGCGTCGAAGAATTGGCGGCACTCATGCAACTCAAAGAGCCAACGGTATCTCACCATCTAGCCAGACTTAGGCAGCTAAATTTAGTGACTATGCGCCCTGATGGCAATAGCCGTCTGTATCAGTTGGATAGCGAAGTATTACAAAGCATCAGCAAGGAAATTTTCACAGCTGAGAAAATAGCCTCTTTGATGGACGATGTGGATACTGAAGCCTGGGAAAGCAAAGTCATGAAAAACTATTTAGAGGCTGATACTGACGGACTGAACGGAAGGCAACGCCTCAAAGAAATTCCCGCTAGTCGTAAAAAGCGCTTAGTCATTCTCAAGTGGTTAGCCAACAAATTTGATCCGGGGGTTCAGTACCCCGAACGCACAGTGAATGAAATTCTCAAGCGCTACCATCCTGACTGCGCTACCTTACGGCGAGAATTAGTTGGCTACCAGTTAATGCAACGAGAAAATGGGGTTTATTGGCGCATAACATAGGCGTAATTCTCGAATGATTTGCAAGTTAGGAACTGACAAACAAAAAAATATCCAAAAATTTCTTGTGGTGCGGGCATCTTGCCCATCCCACAAAATGGGATAATTTATTTCCTGGAAATCCCATTAGTTGAAAGTAGGAGTTATTGACATTTTCAAACGCTACCCTACGACAAATCAGCTACCATTTAATTCGGGTCTAAGCTTTCATAATTTAATATTCCCTAATACTCATAAAATGTAACTATGATAAACAAAGTCCCCGACTTATCAAGAAAGTCGGGGATCTGTAGCTTTCAAATATATTTTTAGATCACAGATTATTTTCCTAAATAGGCTTCTAGAACCTTCTGATTATTTTGAATTTCCGCTGGCGTACCATCAGCCAAATTCTGCCCTTCAGCTAGTACCCAAACGCGATCGCACAAGGACATAATCACATCCATATTGTGTTCAATAATCAAAAATGTCATGCCATCCCGACGGTTCCAAGTGACAATGCGATCGCATATATCATTAATCAGTTTCGGATTCACTCCTGCCGCTGGTTCATCTAACAAAATTAACTTGGGGTTAGTCATCAACGCCCGTCCCATTTCTAGCAGTTTGCGTTGTCCCCCAGATAAACAACCTGCATATTCGTGCGCCTTTTGAGCCAATCCCACGGATTCTAATAAAAACATTGCCTGCTCTTGCAGTTGCTTTTCTTCTTTAGCTACAACATGCGGCTGCAACTGCACCTGCCAGAAATTCTCACCTGTTTGTTTTTGTGCTGCCAATAGCATATTTTCTAACACTGATAACCGCGAGAGAGTCCGAGCAACTTGAAAAGTTCGGACTAGCCCTTGTTGGGCTATTTGGTATGGTTGTAAATGCTGGATAGGTTCGCTGTCAAAAATCACTCGTCCCTTATCTGAGCGAATGAAATTCGAGAGTAAATTAAACAAAGTAGTTTTGCCAGCACCATTAGGGCCAATTAAGCCAGTAATACTGCCTTTTGCAACTTCAATTCTTGCCTCACTAACTGCTTTAATACCACCAAAACTTTTACAAAGTCCAGTAGCTACCAATAAGGGAGGTGGAGATGACTGGTTATTTACCAAGAGTAAGTTCCTCCTTTTTCCCTAAGATACCTTGAGGTCGCCAAATCATCAGTACCATCAAAATTAAACCAATTACCATGATGCGAAATGCACCGAGACGCGCCTCATCAAGAGGGACGAATCTTGGTAATACTTCCCTAGTGATGGCATCATAAGCAAAGAAAATCACCGCACCTAAAATTGTACCGACATTATTCCCAGAACCACCTAAAGTCACCATGACCCAAGCGTCAAAGGTTAGCTGTGGTTGGAAATTATCAGGATAAATAGCGCTAAGTTGCCAGGCAAAGAAAGCACCAGCGATGCCGGCAATCGCCCCTCCAAGCATCAGCGATTGTACTTTATACCAAAAAACGTTTTTTCCCATTGCTTTGGGTATTTCTTCGTCTTCACGGATAGCTTTGAGGACTCTACCCCAAGGCGATCGCACCAAAGTTTCCAAGCGCCAAAACACAAAAGCTAACACCAACAACGCCAACAGCATCAAACTTGCTTTGGGAAAAGTTTGTGGGTCGTAGTTATACAGCCGGACGACTCCAGAAATATAAATTGCGATCGTCAAAAGGGCGAATACAATTCCTACTCCCAAACGTGTTACTAATTCTTGCTTACTACCTATTTTGTGAGATGAATCAGCAATCAAAGATTTTTGAGCAGTCCGAATCCATCGCCATAAGGCTAAGAAAGTTACCACAGCCAACAGCGTCAGCAGTCCAATCATTACTAGTCTGAAAAACAGATTAGGTGCTGTGGATAACGGTAGAGGATAACTTTGTACTCCAAACGCTCCAGAGATCCAAGTGTCACCTACAGGTAATTCCTGGTTATTTACCACCAAACGAATTAGTTCTCCCGTCCCGATGGTGACAATTGCCAAATAATCCTCCCGCAAGCGCAGAGTTGCAAAACCAATTATTAAACCTAACAAAGCAGCGACTATTGCCCCAATCACTGCTGAAATAAGCAGGGGAACACCCTTTAAACTTAACAATACTGTTGTATAAGCTCCTAGAGTCATAAAAGCAATATGACCAAAGTTAATTAACCCTGTAAAACCCCATTGTAAGTTGAGTCCCAAGCTGAACAGGGCAAAAATTGCTGTAGAAATTGCAAGAAAGATAAGATAGTCAATCATATTTAATCAGTTGTCAGTGGTCAGTGGTCAGTGGTCAGTTGTTAATTATCGTTATATCTTCCTCATCTTCCCCTGCTCCCCCTGCTCCTCTGTCCCGCTGCTTAGTAACCATTTTGACGTTATCCATTGCCCATTTTTGGGAATAATATCTTTGAGTTTTGGGTAATATTATCAATAAAATTATGAATCTGCTGCGAATTAGAATTCATCACTTAATCGAGCAGTTAGGTGATGAAGAACTAGAAAAGGGTTGGAATGCTCTCCACGATTTACATTGCGACTTTTATATGCTCAATGCAATACAACAAGTCAAACAATCGCAGCAACCGTGGGATATCTTAACCCGTGAAGAAGCGATACAAGTATTAATGTTTTTCTGAATCAGAAATGCTTTCAAGCTGATGCGAAGTAAATAGCTCTCAAATTTTGGTTAAGGTAACGCCTAGTGAGTCTGGAAGTGCGCTATGCCAGGTCTTTTTTAGTAGACCTGAAGAGTTTAGAGCCAGCTGCCTACCAGCGGGTATATGATTTTGTGTTTTTTGAGTTTGCTGAAAAGGGGCCTTTGCATTGTCTGCCAGACTTACGGCAGTTAGATAGTGGAAGGATTTTTCATCGTTTTACCATAGATAATTATCTCATTGGTATAGAGATTAGGGGCGAAATTGTCAAATTTCTCCGGGTCATACCTATGCCAGATGTTTAAGGTGAGGACTTAGACCAACACTTAAAACTGTAAACTGTATAAGGCTAGGCAGGGATCGCTCTATCCTTACATTAAACTTGTTTTGGAAAAACACTTTATTTGAGATTTCCCTTATGGATGCAAAGGCACTTTGGCAACGATACCAAAATTGGTTATATTTCCACGAGGGATTAGGACTTTACCTAGATGTAAGTCGTATGCGTTTTGATGACGCTTTCGTGGAGTCGTTGCTGCCGAAGTTTGACAAGGCGTTTGCGGATATGGCGGAATTAGAGAAGGGTGCGATCGCTAACCCTGACGAAAACCGCATGGTTGGCCACTATTGGCTACGAAATCCTGATTTAGCCCCTACTCCAGAACTTACACAAGAAATTGTCCAAACTCTAGAAAATATCGAAGCCTTTGCTGAAAAAGTCCAAACAGGTGCTATTCATCCTCCTAAAGCCAGCCGTTTTACTGATGTGATCTCTATTGGGATTGGTGGTTCTGCCCTCGGCCCACAATTTGTCGCTGAAGCCCTCTCCCCTGATTTCCCACCTCTCAAAATTCACTTTATCGACAATAGTGATCCCGCAGGTATAGACCGCATTCTCAATCATCTGCGAAATAACCTTGCTAGTACCTTAGTTTTAGTCATCTCCAAATCTGGAGGAACACCGGAACCCCGCAACGGCATGATTGAAGTCAAAAAAGCCTATGCTGGACATAATTTAGATTTTGCTAAATATGCTGTAGCTATTACCAGTGTTGATAGCAACCTAGATAAAGTGGCACAAGCTGAAGGCTGGTTAGCTAGGTTCCCCATGTATGACTGGGTGGGAGGACGCACTTCAGAAATGTCTTCTGTGGGGCTAGTACCAGCAGCATTGCAGGGTATTGATGTTCGCGCCATGCTTGATGGTGCAAAAGAAATGGATGACGCTACCCGCGTTCGGGATTTGAAAAATAATCCTGCTGCCTTATTGGCTTTGGCTTGGTATTTTTCTGGTAATGGACGGGGTGAAAAAGATATGGTTGTCCTGCCATACAAGGACAGCCTACTGTTGTTCAGTCGCTATTTGCAACAGCTAGTGATGGAATCCTTGGGTAAGGAAAAGGACTTAGACGGTAAGACTGTCTATCAAGGTATTGCCGTTTATGGCAATAAAGGCTCTACAGATCAACATGCTTACGTCCAACAGTTACGTGAGGGTGTACCAAATTTCTTTGCTACCCTAATCGAAGTTTTGGAAGATCGTAATAGACCCTCTCCAGAAATAGAACCTGGAGTAACATCGGGCGATTTTCTTTCTGGTTTTCTCCAAGGAACTCGACAAGCACTTTACGAAAATCACCGCGATTCGATTACAGTCACTATTCCCCAAGTCAATCCTCGGACTGTGGGGGCATTAATTGCTTTGTATGAACGTGCTGTTGGTTTATATGCCAGCTTGGTAAATATCAACGCTTACCATCAACCAGGGGTGGAAGCTGGTAAAAAAGCCGCCGCCGCCATTCTCGACTTACAAACACGAGTAGTAGCAGTACTGCAAAAAGAAAAAACTGCCCTTTCTTTGGAAGAAGTTGCCGAGAAAGCAGGTGTTGCTGACCAAGTTGAAGCAATCTACAAAATTCTACGTCATCTGTACGCTAATCACCGAGGCGTGGTTCTTCAAGGTGATCTAGGTCAACCAAGTAGTTTGAAAGTTTCTGCTAGCTAACACATCACAATTTTCTCAAGTATTGTTGCATACACAACAATTTTTCACTGTAAAGCATCCCAGATTGAACATCCAGTTTCAATTTTCAGGGTGCTTTACTTTATATATTTTTCTACGTACGAGAGAGTAGTAGACATAAAACGCCTGTATTAACCCTTCTTGAAGTGTGTCTTAATTACGAATTACGTAGCTTGCTTCTCGCCCTTGGCGAGTATTACGAATTACGAATTAATATTACACCCGACTTAAAAAACGTTGATTAAAGTAACTTTTAGGTAAAAAACAGCGATCGGGTAGAAAAGGATTATCCATATATTCAGAAAATAAAGTGCCTAGCTGATGACGATGACAAAATGGTGGTACAATTCCCCAATCTTCTGCTAGCCAAATCCAATATCCTGTTTCAATTCTGCCGTAGTTTGATACTGCGAGAATCTCTCCAACACTGTTATTAATAGATACTAATTCGGGAGATGCTTTGATTTCAGTTAAGAGCCAGGCTAATTCTTCCACGGAAAAATAGTAGCCATTCTCAGTAGCTATTTTGATAAAATCCTGGGGATGTTTGGCTGTTAGCAATTGCTCTTTAAGAGATGGGGTTTTTTGCGCCAAATCAAAAAGATCCCAAATCTGTTTCCTCGTAGTTATGAACCAAGCAAGTTCCTCTGCGGTAAAGTGATAACCATTTTCTGTAGACAACTTGATAAACTGCTCAAGAGTATTAGTTTCTCCTAATTGACTTTTTAATAAAAAGGTTTGCTCTATTAATCCCAAAAAATCGATAATGTTTTGCCAAGTAAGTTTATCAGATTTTTTGTTAAGTTTTATCTTCTCTTTCCAGAAAAGATACTGATCTTCTTTTAAGAAAAAATTCCACAGATGATAATACATAAGTCATCTCTCTTATAGCCTCTAACTCAGTAGAGCCTAACTATTAATAAATATCACTGTACTCAGTAGAGAGTTAGTTCTTCGACAGTATTAAATACACTATATCATGTAAATGAAGTTACACAGCGACTAAGTGTAAAAGTTTTGTAAATTTTAAAACCAAAAAGAAAATTATACTGAGTCGATATTCAAATAAAGCGATCGCTTCTTTTTTTGTTACATACCGTAATCTATAGCTAGATAGCCTTTAAACTAGTGATCGCAATTCAATAATTTTGAAATCAACCATATAAATTATAGAAAAACAGAAGTAGTAAAATAAACTAGCTGTACTGTCTTCCTTTGATTAATAAACTGCCTCAAAAGTAAAATTAATCACACTATTATTTGTGTAAAAAAACACTATATAACTACAAACAACTTAAACAAACTGCAAAAATGTTTAATTTGGACGAGTCAAGACAAATACTACAGCAGATTTCAGGGAAATTAAGTACAAATTTCCATAACAAAGCCATATACCAAGGGAGTTTCAACCCTATTTCCTATTCCCTGCGATGCACTGAGCGTAGTCGAAGTGTTTCCTGTTCCCTGCTGTATGCTTGTCGCACATCTTAAAATAGAGATAAGTTAGATAGCTTAATATTTTCACTAATTTGCTCTATGTCAGTTTTAGCAGCGATCGCAGTCTTGGCTGTTTTGATCTTGGTACACGAGCTGGGACATTTTGTTGCAGCACGTTCTCAAGGTATTCACGTTAACCGTTTTTCTTTAGGGTTTGGCCCAATTCTTTGGAAGTACCAAGGATCACAAACCGAATATGCTATCCGCGCCTTTCCTTTGGGTGGTTTTGTTGGCTTTCCCGACGATGATCCAGATAGTGATATTCCACCCAATGACCCGAATTTGCTGCGTAATCGTCCAATTTTAGATCGGGCGATCGTCATCAGCGCAGGAGTAATCGCAAATTTAATATTTGCCTACTTCCTTTTAGTCGCGCAGATTGGCTTCGTTGGCATACCACAAACTAGCCCCCCCCAACCAGGAGTTTTAATCCAGCAGCTAGCACCAGATGTTAGTTCTGTAGCCCAAAAAGCAGGTATTCAAAAAGGAGATGTGATCTTAGCTGCTAATCAAAGAGAATTTGGCACATCGCAGCAAGAGTTAGAGGCTTTAAGGGAAATCATTAAAACGAATGCAGGTAAGCCAGTTAAATTAGAAATTGCCCGTGGCGACCAAAAGTTAGCTTTGAACATAGTTCCCGAAGCTAAATCCAACGGTGAAGGTAGTATTGGTATTGGACTTTCTCCCAACGTCAAAGTAGAACGTCATGCCATTACTAACCCGCTGAAAGCTTTGAACATGGGTGCAATAGAATTTCAGCGCATCATCACAATGACATTTAAAGGCTTTGGACAGCTAATTACTAACTTTGGCGAAACAGCTGGCCAAGTAGCTGGGCCAATTAAAATTGTCCAAATTGGTTCCAGCATTGCCCAAAATGATACAGGCAGCTTGTTCTTCTTTGCAGCTTTAATCAGCATTAACTTGGCAATTATAAATATTTTGCCCTTACCAGCTTTAGACGGTGGACAATTGGCGTTTCTGCTGATTGAAGGTGTGCGCGGTAAGCCTTTACCTAACCGTGTCCAAGAAGGTGTGATGCAAACAGGTTTAATGCTACTGTTAGGACTGGGAATTTTTCTCATTGTCAAAGAAACCACCCAGCTTACTAGCCAGTTGGAATGGGTACAAAAATTGTTTCAGTGAGTACCACGCGTAAATCACTATCCAACAAGCAACGGGCGCTAGAAATTCTAGTTCGCCTGAAGCGTCTTTATCCAGATGCAACTTGCTCTTTGAACTACTCAACACCAGTGCAACTGCTGGTCGCTACTATTCTCTCGGCTCAATGTACAGATGAACGAGTGAATAAAGTAACACCAGCTTTATTTGCTCGATTTCCTGATGCAGCGACTTTGGCGATCGCGGATTTAGTAGAATTAGAAAATTTGGTGCGTTCTACAGGGTTTTATCGCAATAAAGCGAAAAATATTCAAGCGGCATGTCGCATGATTGTCACTGAATTTGACTCTGTTGTACCCAACCAAATGGCACAATTGTTGCAACTTCCAGGTGTGGCGCGAAAGACAGCAAATGTAGTCTTGGCTCATGCTTATGGCATTAATGCTGGGGTGACTGTAGACACTCATGTTAAACGCCTCAGCCAACGCTTAGGTTTAACTCAGCATCCAGACCCCGTTCGGATAGAAAAAGATTTAATGGGGTTGTTACCCCAACCAGATTGGGAAAATTGGTCGATTCGGCTAATTTATCATGGTCGTGCTATCTGTAAAGCACGGTCTCCCGCCTGTGAAGCTTGTCAACTTGCTGATTTATGCCCTACTGCGAACAAAATTAGGGCATAGGACATAGGGCATGGGGCATTGGCGACAAAAGCAGCCCTAGTGGTCTATTAGTTCTGAGGAAATAATTAATTTCGTAGTCAGGACTTTAGTCCTGAATTTTAACCACTAAAGTGCTTACTACGAACCCTCAAAACTATCTTGACACACCACTAAAATTCATAGGGCATTGTAGAATGGAAAATGCTGTCTAAATTAAGTTAGAGAATGTATGGCAAAAAAGAGCATGATTGAGCGCGAGAAAAAGCGCGCCAAAATGGTAGAAAAGTACGCTGATAAGCGGGAAGCTTTGCTAGACGAGTTCAAAACTACTGAATCTCCCTTAGAAAAGTTAGAAATTCATCGTAAAATCCAACAGCTACCGCGTAATAGTGCGCCTAACCGTCGCCGCAACCGCTGTTGGGTAACTGGTCGCCCTAGAGGTGTTTACCGGGACTTTGGGCTATCTCGGAACGTACTACGGGAATGGGCACATGAAGGTCTTTTACCTGGAGTTGTTAAGTCTAGTTGGTAGTCAGTGGTTAGTGGTCAGTTGCAACAACTAACAACTGACAACTGACAACTGACAAAAATTATTGACCGCAGCAACGGTCTATGCCTAGACTGTCTAAGAGTAGATCGCTGACAGCGTTGGCGATCGCAAACTCTCCATAAAAACTTTTGGAAAAATCAAATGCCTGCATCTCTGTGACAATGGCAATCACCAGAGAACCAAGGTCATTTTCTCCTTCCATGCGCTGTCGCACAAAAATCTGTGCTGCTCGTTGAGAAATTGTGTGATTGATGGCTTCCGGGATAAATTCTGTATCTAGCCACCTCAATAAACGCTCTTGCAACCATTCACCTTCGAGGTGAGGATTTTCAGATGGTGGTAGGGTGATAGGTGGAATTGTCTCAGTCATTTTTTTAAACGCAGAAGAACGCTAAGGAAGTCGCAGAGAAATACAACTGGATGATTGTTAACATCCAGTTGTATTTCTCTGGCGTTTTTTATATTTATGCAATATGACATCGCTGCTATTATTCGAGGCTATGCCCAAGGCTATTTTCTCATGGCTGACGACCGCAACGGCCTGGGGTGGTATGGAAGTCGCGATCGCACTTTAATTCCTTTGAATGAAAAATTTCGCTACCCCAAGTCTTTGCAACGTGTCTTAAACCAAGAGCGTTTTACCGTAGCGATTAACCGTGACTTTCAGGCTGTAGTCGCTGGATGTGCTAACCGCGAAACCACTTGGATTTCACCAGAATTACAAGAGATTTACTGGCAACTTTACCAGACAGGGTATGCTTATAGTTTTGAAACTTGGCAAAGTGACGAACTCGCTGGCGGAATTTTAGGAATTGTCATTGGTGGCGCTTTCATTGGCGAATCGATGTTTTACCGCATTCCCGACGGCTCAAAAGTCGCAATGGTCAAGTTAGTGGAAAGATTACGTCAAAGGCAATTTGTGCTATTCGATGCCCAAATGATGAATCCACACTTAGAAAGATTTGGTGCTTATGGTGTTATGGATGAAGAATATCAAGCTTTACTCAACAAAGCATTGCAATCTCACTGTTGTTTAGTATAATAAAATACAATAAATTTTATACTTTTTGTTTACAAATTATTTAGTATTGCTATTCAGTTGAGGTATTGTTCAGTATACCGAAAACTTTTGCAGTCGCTCCGTGATTGATATCTGCAAAATTGATTATTGTCAAAAAAACCGTATTCTTAGATTGTATTAATAAGCTAAACTTATCATTTTCCCAAGTAATCAGCTTTTACACTTTTCTCCAAAAATGGTATCACAGGCTATTATTTTTTAGCGATCGCAAAAGTTTTCAGTCTACTGACATTGATAATAATTACCAAAAGTGACGCTCCATCGCGTTGTTGTACTGCTGGCTAGACGAGATCTATAGATAGCAAGAAACGGGTGGCATTGAACCTCTGCCACAGATAAATTGAGGATTGCATGGTGGACGTATGATGAAACCAGTAAGTAATATGAATTCTTCAGTAGAAACCAGCACCTATGACAGCGAAACCTATGAGCGCATTGCCAAGGCAATCGCGTTCATGCGTCAAAATTATTTGAATCAGCCTGACCTAGCAACCGTCGCTCAACATGTGCATTTCAGCGAGTATCACTTTCAGCGACTATTTACAAGATGGGCAGGCATCAGCCCCAAGCGTTTTTTGCAATATTTGACAGTGGAATATGCAAAATCAAAAATCACTGAGACAGCTAGCCTGTTAGATCTCACTGTAGATACTGGTTTATCAAGTCCAGGGCGTTTACACGATCTATTTGTGAAGTTGGAAGCTATGTCACCCGGTGAGTTTAAGGCAGGGGGCGTAGGGTTACAGATTGGGTATGGAATTCATCAAACCCCTTTTGGTGAATGCTTGATTGCAACAACCTCTCGTGGCATCTGCAATCTTCATTTCCTGAATACAACCAGCAAAGATGCTGCTAAACATACTCTCCGATCAGAGTGGTCAAATGGTGACATCATACATGATCAACAAACAACTAAAGAGATCTGTGATCGCATTTTCGAGCCAGTTGCATCTCACAGCAAACCCTTGGTTCTTTTTGTTAAAGGAACTAATTTCCAAATTCAAGTTTGGCGTGCGCTCTTAAGAGTTCCGTTTGCAGGGATCACAACTTACCAGGGTTTAGCGGAAGCGATGGGTCGTCCAACTGCTGCGAGAGCCATCGGCAACGCATTAGGTAGTAATCCAGTTGGGTACTTAATTCCCTGCCATCGAGTGATTCGGGAGTCCGGTGAGTTGGGCGGTTTCCGGTGGGGATTGGAGCGTAAAACAGTTCTACTGGGTTGGGAAGCGAGTCGAAATCAGAAAATAGGGCAGGAGTTGACATGAAAGGTTTAGAGATTGCTGAACTTTTGCTACTTGCTGCATTATGGGGTGGTTCGTTTTTATTTATGCGAATTGCAGCACCTGTACTAGGTCCAGTTTGGCTGATTGAGTTTCGCGTCTTACTAGCAGGTTTAGCATTGCTGCCAATTTTAGTCCGCTTAAATCTTTGGCATGAGATTCGACGGAATTGGATTCCACTTTTTATTAGACCTCTTGCACGAATATTTAAACATTGAAATGTAGAACTAGATTTAGCGTTCTCCTTTGCGTCTTTGCGCGCCAGTTGCTACAAGTCGTGGAACCGCAAGGGCGCACTGGCTTGCCTTTGCGCGAGCTTTTAAAGATATTTGCAGTAATACCAAAGTATTTATGTAAGATGTCTAATGATTTGGGGATGTGGTTTGATTTTGCTAGGAACGGCGATCACAAATGGTCTGTTCAAAATGAAGTTAGTTGACAGAACAAACGATGAGTAGTAACTCAGTATTCAACGCTTTACCAGTAACCTTGAAATACTGCCCTAACCGATCTCTCAAGCAGTACAACTAGTTATTACACAAAGAAATTCTGAAAGCTGCACCTATGCCATAGTAGTGTCAAATTATTTAAACATAACTATAACCGCCCAAAGCTACGATGGAGAAGTATCAGTAACTTAGGGCGGTTATTAAATATGTAATCGTTTTAGGAAACAGAAAAAAATAACTCAAATAAGGTGGACATTATTCGCAATCATCATTTTCAGCATTGAGCATCTTTAATTCCAATAGGCAGGCATTTCTGGCTGTACGTTCAAAAACCTCCAAAAATCAAAATAAACTCGAAACAAAACACTTTCACTAGATGCGTCAATGAGATATAATTGCGAGGATATCAGAGCAGGAGGTACAGGCTCTAATTTCAAGGCTTTTTAATCAAGCTTTAACCTTCTTGTACCTTGCTCTTAATGTAGCATTCTCTTTTTAAAGCTGATCCCTGTGTTTACTAAACTTGACTAGCATTAATTTGTCGCAACAATTCGGAAATTTTTCTTAAGACTTGTTTTACTTGGTACATACCTCTATAGATGTTGGTAGTACCAAGTGGGTAAAGATTTCAGTTAGTTACTGAGCAGAGTCTCCCGTACTACTATTACCAGTGCTAGAAGAACCATTATTAGATGTACTGTCGGACTGGCCTGCACCTTGAGGTGAAGTAGTTGTTGTAGAAGTATTACTGTTTATGCCCGGAGTGACACTATTAGTATTAGTAGAGGTATCCCTGTTTGCGCCTGGAGTAGGAGTGTTACCATCTGGACTATTTTGGCTTGGTATCTTTCCAGGAATTGTTTGAGTTGCAGAAGGCGCTGTTTCTGCCGCAGGGTGTTGGGGTGGAACAGTAATATTATATCTGGTGAAGAAGATGTAGGCGGAGGCGAAACCTGCTGTTGCGGAACTGGAACAGGTACTTCTCTGGTTCTCTCAATGATTGTAGTTTGTGGTTGAGGAGCTGCGCTGGGGGCAGGACTACTATTACTTGGTACAGGAACTAATAATCAATTATCTCAGCTGTTTAAGTTATAAAAATTCAGTTAAATTAATACTTATTTTATGAAGATTAAGCTAATTTTTATTGAAGTAGATATTATAAATTCATAAAGTAAAAGTGAATTAACCAAACAAAATAGTGCATTATGTTCAAGCCATAACAGACCCTTGAGGTTTGATGGTGAGTAGTTTACAAACTTTACATCTCATCGCCAACGCCGATTTAGCCGTAATAAATTTTTAATTTTTTGACACAACTTTCCTGCAAGAGATCTAGACTTTGGTGAATATCTGGATGAAGTGGATCGTCTTGAGTATGCTGATGTATAAGCAGTTGTTTGAGTGTTAAATTCTCCTTCTAACTCTGCGGCTTTATTTAAATCTGAAGCGGCTCGATATTCATATCCTAGTTGAGAGCAAGCTAACCCCCGGTATTTGTATGCTTCAATGTAATGAGGATTTAAGCGAATCGCTTTTGTAAAGTCTGCGATCGCTTCTGAATATCTTCCTTGAGTTGCATTCTCAACTCCCCAGTTATAAAAAGTTTCCGCATCCCAGCGATTGACAGAAATTTTGATGGGATTTGTAGGATTTGTAGGTTTTGACGACGAAGGCCGATGTTCAACAGATGGAGGTTCGGATGGAGATGGATTTTCGGACTTAAGCTTGTTATAAGCGGCGTTGATTTTTTTGATTTTTTCCTCAGCTTCTTGTTTTTGCTGCTGGTCAACAAAGCGATCAGGATGCCAAGTTTTAACTAGCTGACGATAAGCCCGCTTTATCTCTACCTGGGATGCACCAGGTGTTAATCCAAGAATTTCATAGGCATGATTGATATCAAGGCGATCGCGCATACTGGAAATAGGCAACTATGTAAATCCATGTTAACTATTCCCATAAATTTCTTGGAATCATCCCAAACGCCTCATAGCGGCTACCACTGGGATGGTAGTAGCCGCCGCTTCTTTGAGGGTTGGTATTATCGCGTAACTTTACCTGAAATTAGCCAAACCTTCGCCTTCATGTACTCCATCGAAGACCCTATCGGCGGTAAACCCTATAGTGGGGGTGCAGCTCAAGTTCTGGGACCCAACGATGAATATCTGTGCCGTACCTTTCCTGATGTAAAAAAATTTTGGGGTAGTCAAAATGCTCTCGGTCTGGGTCATTGGGGTAAAACCGACCTCAATAGCCAAGCGCTGTACCTTTTACCAGCGGAGTTTGAGCGTCATATTCACGAAGGCTATCAAGCTACAGCCACATTAAATCAGGGAATAATTTGCGATCGCGCTACTAATAGTTATTGCCGTTGGTTATATGAAATTCAACCAGTATACTTTTGGGGGAACCAAAATAATATTCAGCAATCAACTGCTGGCTGGCTTTCATTTTTGCAAATTTTTGAACCTGGATGGCAAATTTTGATGGCTCACGGTTTAGCCAGTGGTTGGATTGATTGGAATGGCAAAATCTATGAGTTCACTAACGCCCCAGCTTATGGTGAGAAAAATTGGGGTGGTGCTTTTCCTCAAAAATGGTTTTGGCTCAATTGTAATAGCTTTGATAACGAACCAGATTTGGCATTAACTGCTGGTGGTGGACGGCGCGGTGTGCTGTGGTGGATGGAATCGGTTGCCATGATTGGCTTGCATTATCAAGGCAAGTTTTATGAATTTGTTCCCTGGAACTCAACAGTGAAGTGGAACATTCAGCCTTGGGGTAGATGGCAAATGCAAGCACGTTCTTTAAAGCATGAAATCGAGCTAACAGGAACTACGCATCTACCTGGGACACCTCTGCGTGCGCCGACGGACAATGGTCTTTCATTCTGTTGTCGGGATACCATGCAAGGACAGCTAGATTTGGAGCTACGAAAAATCAGTGGTAGACAATCTAAAACAATCCTGAAAGCACAAAGTTCTCTTTGTGGCTTAGAAATAGGTGGCGATTCTTGGGATAATTATTGGCAATCTAGCTAAAACTGCTATAATCCTACAGAGAACTTTTTTGGGGCTGTAGCTCAGCTGGATAGAGCGAGCGCCTCCTGAATAATCGGGCACCATAGAGGAAACTCTGTGTGTGAATGTGGTTAAATTCGGTGAACCCTAAAGAGTAAGAAGCCTGTTGTCAACTCCCAATGATGATTAGGGCAAAGAGCTAACAAATTATCGATATGGTTAATCTGACCAACAAATCTGTTATTTGGAAAGTCTTTAATGGGCTTTATATGACAAACTTCATAGTGTTTGTCATATCCACATACAGCACATTGCTTAGGTTTATCAGATTGACGATAGATATTTCTGGCAACTTGACGTACTCTAGCTGAGTACTGATATAAAGCTTTACTCCTAATATCACTAAGAGTCAGACTAGACCAATCTACATAACAGGGATTGCAAGTGTCGCACGTAGTCCTCCTACCAACAATTGATATCCCACAATATTTGCAAAGTCTCTTTTGTTTACTCCTTTTAGGATGCTTTTGATTATTATAAGAAGCAGCACAAGAGCGACTACAGAAGATTGGATTGGTTGTGTTTTGACCACAGTGTTGACAATTCATGGGAATACCGAGCCAAGCTTGAATCGAAACAACAATTTTAATATTGATCAAAGTTCGACTCAAGAAGGTGTAGAGACTAGATAGCCACCACCTAACGGCTAAAAACCTATGGTGAAGGTATAGTCCAGAGAGTGGGGAAACTCACACAAATCTGAAGCGCTAGGTCGCCGGTTCGAATCTGGCCAGTCCCGTATTTTTCTAAGTAAGCAAAGACGAATTTCAAACATGCTTACAGCTTGTTGTGAGTGTTTTAGCGCTCATAGCAAAGTTTTTTATGTATTTATTTAGAGTTTTTGAAGAATTTCTGATCTAATGTAGGATAATGCCTCAAATAGAATTAATGGCGTGAATGCGCGATTATACTTGCATTAATAGAGAAATACGAATTAATACTTGGGTAAATTTTCCAAAAATCTGCTAACTTACATAGTTGTTTATATTTTTTCAGAGAAAATCCTGTCTTAGAGATGAAATTGTAGAGCCTTGAAAAATAATCTATTGTTTACAGGTAAATCATTTCGATTTATGATTCTTGCACTACCGCTGTTAATGTGGTTGGGAGCAAAAGAAGCACAAAACGAATACAAGCAACCGCAAGCAGTAGTAGTGTTGGGCGGTTCAACAAAAAATCTAGAACGAGAAAGGTTTACTGCAAAGTTTGCACGCGAGCATCCAAACCTACCAATTTGGATTTCTGGAGGAAGTCCACCTAGATCTACTCAAAAGGTGTTTGCTAAAGCTGGTATTGATCCCGAACGTTTACACTTGGATTATGAAGCGGTAGATACTGTTACAAATTTTACTACCTTGGTCGATGATTTGCAAGCTCGCGGCATTAAAAACGTTTATTTGATTACTTCAGATTTCCACATGCGCCGGGCTTGTGTAATTGGTGAGATAGTTTTAGGTAGTCGAGGTATTAAATTCCAATCGGTAGCAGTTCCTTCAGAAACCCGGTCTGAACCTGTAGAAAAATCTATTCGTGATGGCGCTAGAGCCTTACTTTGGGTAACTACTGGTTACACTGGTGCGAATGAAGGTAAAAACAGGTACTAGATTGCAATCCAAGAACTCGAAAGTTAAGTTCCTACGTTGCATTTGCTGCTAATTCGTAATT
Organism: Atlanticothrix silvestris CENA357; assembly: GCF_016056295.1. GTDB lineage: Bacteria > Cyanobacteriota > Cyanobacteriia > Cyanobacteriales > Nostocaceae > Atlanticothrix > Atlanticothrix silvestris. Next base: position 137,421 of record NZ_JAECZB010000092.1, on the reverse strand, counting down.
AGTAATTGTGAGCTTCATTACGTAGCTTGCTTATCGCCAAGAGCGAGTATTAGGTAAAACCTGCGGCATAACTGCGCTTAGAGCGTAGCGGTAGCGAGTCAGCGTTCGCTTTTAGCGTCTCGTAGAAAGCGTCATTACGAATTACGAATTATTTATCATGCTACTATTTCTTGTACCAAAACATAAGGCTGTAGGATGAGGGTATGAAATCGCTTGCTACGTTCATTTAATCCGCTGAGGGCATAGCTATTCCATTCTCCTATCTGTACTTCTGAAGGTTTAGCAATTAATTGCTGATCAATCCACTGTTGCACTAATGAAATATTATCACTAGCGATCGCAACTCCTACATCTAGCAAATCTAAATCTAGCGCCACTACAATTACCGCATCTCGCTGCACATGAGGAATTAGCCAATCCCACTCTGCTTCATCTAGGATTTCTGTTAATTCTGCTCTTAAATCCGACATAACTTCCCGTTTTTTATTTGTCTACGGCTGATTTTACATTAGTCCATATCTTGAAAATACTGAGTCTGTAGACTTTTTTTGACTAAACCTCTGCTTTCATCTCGTCAATTTCAAACAAAGATACAATGACTCCAGCAATGGGAATAGAGATGAAAATACCTAATAATCCTGCTACTCTAGCGCCTATTAACAAAGAAAAAAATACCACCACAGGATTAAGATTGAGCGCACCTTGCATAACTCGTGGTGCAATTAAATTATCTTGTATTTGTTGAAGCACAATACAAGCTATTAATACTTTTAATGCAAGCCAGACATTTTGAGATAACACTACTAAGGTGATTGTACTAACTCCTAATGTTGCTCCTATGCCTGGAATTATGTCTAGTATCCCGACGATTAAAGATAATATCAAAGCAAAAGGCACTTTTAATAAAAATAAAACTATAAAAGTTGAAATTGTTAAGAATAAAGTTAGTAATAATTGACCACGGAAAAAACCTAAAAAACTACGTCTTAGTACACGAGTAAATCTAGCACGGCGTTGTGCTGGCACTATTTGAAGAATGAAATCCCAAAGTTTTTCTCCATCCAATAACATGAAAAACGCCACAACTGAAATTAAAATAAATGTCACAAAATTAGTCAGAAACTGTTGTAAAACAGCCAAACCAGTTACTAGAGAAGATATAGCCTGATTTCGTAATTGTTCTTCAATTACACTTAAATCTATCTGAAGATTACGTTTTTGAAAAATTTGTTCTAATTGCTCTAATAGAGGTGCTAGAGAACTTAAAAAAGTAGATATACTATCAATTAATTGTTGCCCCTGAGATAAAACTCCTAAACCTACAGTGATAATCAGGCTTCCAATCATGATGACGCTGGTCAAAAAAACCACAATAACTGCTATGCTTCGGGGCAAATAACGCCGCAACCATTGTACAGGGTAGCTGAGCAAAAAAGCCAAAATTGTGGCAAACGTAAAAATAACTATGACCGCTTCAAAGTAAGCCAAAAGTTGGACAATAGCCCAGCCAGAAGCGACCAATAGCAAAAAACGGACTAACGCCAAATTATTCAATCTATCCCAAATAGTCTTGGCTCCAAAGCCGCTCATATTGCGTTTAAAAAAAGGTAGATAAATATTAATTGTGCTTAATAGTCATCATTGGGCACAAAGTCTAACTTTATTGCTAAAGTGAGTTGATCTCCAACATTATAGAAGGGAAGTGGCGATCGCTACCCCCCTAAAGCATATTTCCTTACTCAACGCCCTAAGTCGTGCATCTCATTAATTACTGTTGTACATTTTTGTGTGACTGTCTCCAATTCCTCTTTATTTGTTGAACTGGGGGTAGCAATCACACTGCCAATCCTGATAGTAATGGGAACTGCACGAGGTATTGTCGAGCCTTTTTCTAAAATTTTCTCAGTACCCCATACACTTACTGGTAACAAAGGTGCTTGTGCTTTGGCTGCCAATAATGCTGCACCTCTTTTGGGGTCTGTAACTCTGCCATCTGGGGTACGAGTACCTTGTAAAAAAACACCTACAGCCCAACCATTATTAAGATACTCTAGAGCTGAACGGATGGCAGTGCGATCGGCACTTCCCCTGCTGACTGGGTAAGCGCCATACAATTTAATTGCTTGGGCTAAAATCGGGATTTCAAATAACTCTTCTTTAGCCATGTATGCCACTGGTCGCCCTACACAATTAGAGACAATTGGTGGATCAAAATAACTAGCATGATTACTCACTACCACTAGCGGTTCAGATTGGGGCACATTTTCCACCCCATAAATCTTTCCCCGAAAGTAAGCATGAAGCATAGGGCTGACAACCGACCATTTAAAGGCGTGGTAAAGTGCCAGACTAATAAACGGTTCGCGGTTTCTGTTCACAGAAAATAATTTAATAAAACTGAATTTAGCATAAGCGATCGCCAGCACTTTTCGTCAAATAACAAAATACAGTCGAAATTTTAACGAAACATCTTTAATGTATGTGAATGAAAAGGAGCCTCAATGAGGCTCCTTTTTCAAAAAACTGGTAGTGAAATTTAAACTATTTCACAGTTACTTTACCACCAGCTTCTTCGATGCGCTTCTTAGCATCTTCAGCGGCATCTTTGGGAAGAGCTTCTTTAACTGGCTTGGGTGCAGCTTCCACCAAGTCTTTTGCTTCTTTCAGACCTAAACCAGTGATTTCCCGTACAATTTTCAGTACAGCAATCTTCTTATCAGCAGGAACTGATTCTAAAATTACGTCAAATTCGGTCTTCTCTTCTACTGGTTCAGCAGCAGCAGCAGCAGCAGGAGCAGCCATCATCATGCCACCTACAGGTGCAGCAGCACTCACGCCAAAAGCTTCTTCAATTTGCTTGACTAATTCAGATGCTTCCAACAAAGACAAAGATTTCAATTGTTCTAAAATTTGATCGGTTGCAGCAGACATTGATATAACTCCTGTAATGTAAATTTTTTGCTACCTACTATCAGTTTCACTTCAAGGCAAACTTATGCAGGCAAAATCTTGTGTGGTTTGGCAAATTTATTCAGCTGAACTTTCAGCAGCACTTTCAGCACTACCATCTTTTTCTTCGTCAGCCACAGCCTGCAAGACACGAGCCAAGGAACCAGGAACTTCGTTGATACCCACGGCAATCTTGGTGGCCAAAGCATTGATAGCTCCGGCAATTTGAGCCATGAGTTGTTCCTTAGATGGCAAGTCTCCTAGAGCCTTGACATCAGTTTCCTTGAGCAGGCGACCTTCCATGACACCGCCGCGAAGTTCTGTCTTCTTGGTAGCTTTTTGGAAGTCTTGATAAGCCTTAATTGCAGACGAGAAATCTTCTTTGACCAACAAAAAGGCAGAAGCACCTTGTAGCAATTCCGACATCGGTTGCCATTTTTCTTCCCCTTCAATGGCAATGCCCATTAAGGTGTTTTTAGTCACCTTGCAAACAGTGCCAGTCGGACGCAGCCGCCGCCTTAAGTCAGTGATTTGAGAAACTGTTAGCCCCTGATAGTCAATTACCAGTGCTAGAGTCGACTCGCTCAAAGTTTCTTTGAGGTCAGCTACTATCTCTTTTTTATTTTCTAGCGTTCTACCCATACTCGTTTTACCTCCAAGGGCAAAATCATCGATTTCCCTACTTATGCATCTTGCTCTGACCAACTCAAAACAACAAACCCCAGCTATCTTAGCCGGGGTTTAGCAGCAATACTCTTGGCTTGCTACAGTCATACCTTTAAAGGTAGTAGTAGAAACTTAGAGCATCAACCTAGGCAGGAAATTAAGCTATTAGCACCTGCTGTCTCCGGCTTTACCTATTTTGTTTTGTTAGTTGTCAGTTGTTAGTTGTCAGTTATTTTTTATTTACCACTGACCGTTGACAACTGACTAATGACTAAAGTTAAGCTGCTTCGGTCAGTTTCAAATCCCGTAGGGCGCTGACATCGACTTTAATCGATGGCCCCATAGTGGCAGACACATATATTGTGCGCCAATAACGACCTTTGGCTCCTGAAGGACGATTACGGTCAATTGTTTCTTGCAACGCCTTCAAGTTGATTAACAAATCTTCAGGCGAGAAGGATGCCTTACCAAACATAACATGGACAATACCAGTCCGATCAGCCCGGAACTCTAATTTCCCAGCTTTGAATTCTGCGATCGCACTTGCTACATCAAATGTTACTGTCCCACCTTTGGGTGATGGCATCAAACCACGGGGGCCTAACAACTTACCAAGCTTCGCCACCTGCGGCATCACATCCGGTGTAGCAATTAACTTGTCAAAGTCCATCATGCCTTTTTGAATGTCATCAATCAGTTCTTCTGAACCAACCAAATCAGCACCAGCATTGCTTGCTTCAGTAACTTTTTCGCCTCTAGCGATTACCGCTACCCGGACGATTTGTCCTGTACCTTTGGGCAGTGCTACCGTTGTCCGCAACTGTTGGTCTGTATACTTGGGGTCAATCCCTAACCGGATATGGGCTTCAGCGGCTTCAGGAAATTTGGCTGTCGCTGTCTCTTTTAAGAGGTTTAAAGCCTCTAGGGGTGTATAGTCCCTGTCTTGTACTTTCTCTTGCAGCGCCTGCAAACGACGCGATATTTTTTTTCCCATTTTTTTCTCCTGGGGTGATTCCGAAGCTTCGCCTCTCCCCCGATAAATTTTATTTGTCAGTTGTCAGTTGTTAGTCGTCAGTTGTTTATTTTTTCTTTACCACTGAACTAATGACCAATAACTAATGACCAATTAATCTGTGACTGTTACACCCATATTCTTTGCAGTTCCTGCCACAATCTTCATCGCCGCTTCTATATCGTTGGCGTTGAGGTCAGGCATTTTTGTTTGGGCAATTTCTTGCAATTGGGCTTTGGTAATTGTCCCAACTTTCTTTTTGTTGGGTTCATTAGAACCGCGTTCAATTTTCGCTGCCTTGCGAATCAGTACTGATGCTGGTGGCGTTTTGAGTACAAATGTAAAACTCCGGTCTTCAAAAACCGAAATTTCTACAGGTATTACCATCCCAGCTTGGTCTGCTGTTTTGGCGTTGTACTCTTTGCAGAACATCATAATATTCACACCATGTTGACCCAATGCTGGGCCTACTGGCGGTGCTGGGTTGGCTTTTCCAGCATTCAAGGCCAATTTAATGACCGCTACTACTTTCTTCGCCATTTGTATTTAGCTCTGTTTCTCAACCTGATTAAATTCCAATTCCACGGGTGTATCCCGCCCAAAAATCGAGAGCAGGGCTTTAAGCTTACTGCGCTCTGGGCTGACTTCAATCACCTCGCCTTCAAAGTCTTTAAATGGACCAGAAAGCACCATGATTTTATCACCAGTAGCCATGTCAATTTTGACAATCGGCTCTTGTTCAGTAGTCTGTTTGAATATCCGTTCTACTTCTGAGTGGCCCAGAGGTACAGGTTTTACGTGACCACGACCCTTAGCGCTACCACGTTTTTGTTCTGCTCCCACAAAGTTAATTACATGGGAGGTGTTTCGTACCACCTGCCAAGAATCATCATCCATTACCATCCGTACTAACACATAGCCAGGAAAAACTTTTTCCTCTGTGTGCTGACGGCTACCATCTTTGCGGATTTTTACCGCTGGCGTGTGTGGAATTTCCACCTGAATGATTTTGTCAGCGACATCAAACGTTTGGATACGTTGTTCTAAGTTTGTCTTGACACGTTTTTCACAGCCTGAGGCTACTTGCACTGCATACCAGCGTGCTTCGTTGAGCGCTGTTTCTGCTGTTTCCTCTGACTGCAAAGCCGAGTTAAGTGGTTCGTCTGTTGCGGAAGTCATCAAAACACCTGTTTTGCGGCCCAAGCAAAAAATCCATCGACCAAATAAATCAAAGAAGCGGAGAGTGTCACCATGAGCAATACAGCCGCTGATTCACTCACCAACTGCTTGCGACTGGGCCAAACTACTTTCTCCAGTTCTTCTCTAGTTCCCTGAAAGAAGTTGACAAAGTTAAACCCATTTGTGGTTTCTGGCATTTCTGCTTCATTTTTTTTGGCCACAGTCGTTAATCTCCCCGTTTCTTATAGAGCTATACCCTGCTAATTCGCGCTCAGGTTTACAGCTTCAAATCCATCCTACTTACTGGAAGCAAAAAAGCTGTAAATATTATCAAAATAATTATACCCGAAATCATTAGCACTAACTGCTATGTTAGCAGTTGTGCTACTGTTCCGGGCTGTATTTTTTGCTTCCTAGCGCGCCCTGGAGGACTTGAACCCCCGACATCAGGTTTTGGAGACCTGCGTTCTACCAACTGAACTAAGAGCGCACAAGCTGGATTGGATTCAGTTATTGCGCTGAACTTTATTAGTTTAACGCAACGCGACTTCTATACTACCCTATTTTTGTCTAGAGAACAAATAGCGGCAAATGCCGCTTCTTGTTTATTAGGGATTTCTCCCCTACCCTGAACATAAAATCACAAAGAACGGTCAAACCGTTGCTTGATCCGGGTAGCTTTACCTACGCGATCGCGCAGATAATATAGCTTAGCACGCCGTACTTTACCACGACGCAAGACTTTGATATTGTCAATCCGGGGAGAATGCAACAAAAATACTCGTTCTACGCCCACGCCTTGAAATACACGACGAACTGTAATAGTTTCGTTAATACCGCCATTACGTTTGCCAATGACGACTCCTTCATAGGGTTGTACACGATATTTTTCGCCTTCTTTAATTTTCACCCCGACTCTTACAGTGTCACCCACGTAAATTAGGGGAAGATTGGATTTTAGTTGTTCCGCTTCAATCGAAGCGATGATCTCTTGAGCGCTCATGATCTGTATGTTTTAAAAACTCACAATCATTTATCATAAATCGATCATCCGGTTTCAGTCTACTGAATTTAAATATTGAGAATTTTACCGATACAGCAGGGCAGTAATAGAAGCTATATTGCAAAAGATTGAGATGCAAGTGTAATATTTATGAAATTTAGCGTCGTCATTAGTACTTATAACCGCTTAGATTTACTCCGCCGAGCAATTGATTCTGCGCTCAATCAGACAATTCCTTGTGAGGTAGTTGTTGCTGATGACTGTTCAACAGAGGATACCGAAAACTATGTCAGAAGCTTAGGTGAGTCTGTTGTTTACCATCGTAATGAAGTTAACAAAGGTCATGCAGCGACAGTGAATGCAGGAGTGCAAAAAGCCAGCGGCGACTGGATTAAATTTTTGGATGATGATGACTACTTAGATAGTAACTGTCTAGCAGAAATGGCAAAAGCGATCGCACTTTGTCCTGGTGCTGTCATTTGCTCTTGTATTGCTGCTCAAGTAAATGTTGATGAAGTTGAATTGAGCCGTACCCCTCAAGTGGGGCCTGGTTTAGCTTGTTATATCCCACAAACAGATATTCACTATGGGATGCTCTTGGAATTAGTGCCTTTTGGTACACCCGTACAAGTAGCTTGTCAACGGCAAGCTTTTTGCCAAACTGGCGGTTGGGATTCTCAACTTGATGCTAATTGTGATGATATTGATTCTTGGATTCGCATTGCTCAGTTTGGTCATGCCATTTTTATAAATCAGTGCCTTGCCTACCGTACTATTTGGCCTGGTGCTTATAATCAGAAGTTTTCTTTAATTCAACGCTTAGAGACAAATATTTTAATGAAAGAAAAGATATATAGATTAATTGATGAAAGCCATCGCCCTCATGTCCCTACACTTGAGAATATTAAAAATTACCTACAACTACATTGGGCTTTAGTAGCATTAAAGCAAAAAAACTTTCAAAGCTTTGTCTCAATGTTAGATAAATCTTTCTTTTCTGTTTTTGCTTGGCGGCTTTTAGTGACCGCTATGTTCTCGCGTAAATCTCAAATCTCCAATTCTCAAATTCGTAAATTTGTATTGATTGAGTATTAAATAGCCTTCCTATGTCACGGACACTTTGCTTAAGATACAAGGGTATGTTATTGCGCATATATTCGATATGATTGGTCACGAAAAGGGAAATTTAAGTGCCTAACGCACCATCACATAATAATGTGCGTTAGGCTAAAACCTTAACATACCCTACTTAAAATTCACTTTATAAATAGTCTCTAAAGGTAAAGGTTAAGGGCTACGTGGCTGACAATTTTACTTGTAACCTTAATATATAAAAAACCCTTGAAACTAAGGATGCTATCAGCATCCTTAGTTTCAAGGGCGATAAAAACTAGAAAAATTGCAGATACTACGAAGCTAGGGCTACTTCCACCATTTGCTGCAATTCACCTTTTTGGTAAAGTTCAATCAAGATGTCAGAACCGCCAACGAATTGACCATCAATATAAACTTGTGGAATTGTCGGCCAGCTGGAATATTCTTTAATTCCCTGACGAATTTCAGGGTCTGATAAAACATCAATCGTCTCAAAAGGGACTCCCAATGTGTTGAGAATCTGCACAACATTGTTGGAGAAACCACATTGAGGCATCAACTTGTTTCCCTTCATGAAAACCATAATCTTGTTTTGTTGTAACAAGTTATCAATTTTCTCTTTAGTTTCTGGTGTCATAGTCTTTTTGTTTCCTATTCTGAATTAAAGAGCGAGTAGCGATGAGTGAAGAGTTAAAAATTCATAACTCTTAACTCTTAACTCTTAACTTTAGGAAGCGGCTGTTGCTTTCCAAGCTTCGGGAGTATATGTTTTTACAGCCAAGGCATGAATTGCTTCAGTTGACACAGCTTGCTGCAACGCACCATAAACTAGCTGGTGTTGTTGCACCAGTCCTTTGCCTGCAAACTGCGATGAAACTACTGTCACCTGATAGTGGTCGCCGCCACCAGTCAAGTCCTGCACCTGAACTTGTGCATCTGGCAGTCCCGCCTTGATCATTGCCTCAACCTGCTGCGGACTAATCATCGCAATTCCTGAAAAAACTTACTTTTCTATTATTAACAGATATAGAGCAGATGCCTTTGCCAATTTCAGGTTTTAGCAAATCTGAGAATAAACCGCCTTTGAGGCGTATTTTGGCGATCGCTTGATAAACCTGTGAGCGATCATCTTATCCTAACACTGGTAAGCTAGGGAGAGTTGACTATTTTTGGGTTGAAGGAGAGGAGCTACTACCTTGTCTGGGATAAGGTGTATCCACGAAACCCAGTTCAAATAATTGTTGATAAGCCTTCTTACCTAAATCTCTTGTCGGGTTTTGACTCCTAATAATTTGAATTAACAATGGTACGGCTAATTCTGGCTGATTTTGCGCTCGATGTACTAGTGCTAACTGATAAGTAGCTTCGTCTCGCTTTTGGGCGGTTTCTAACGCCTTTTTACGTTGAGAATCAGAAACTCTGTTGTCAATTCCCGTAAAGCTGGCATTTAATTCTTGATAAAAATTAGATAACTGATTAAAAACCTGACGTGATTCTTGGAGCTTTTTTGCTGCTAAGGGGTAGTTTTGAGCAGAAACGGCTTGACTCGCCTCTTTCATGAGACGTTCCCCACCCTCAAGGCTCAATAGGCTGTTATTTTGGGCTGTAGGACGTAAATTATTGGGGTCGTTGGGGTCAATTGGTTGTGGTTGGTTAGTAGTACCTGGTAACTGGGGCATCTGAGCATTGACAGGCGATAGCAGACTGAGGACTGCTATGACTGATAAGGAAGTGAAGCGAATTAAAGGAGCAGCAGCAGCAATGTTCATGAGGTAAATTAATGCGACAAATATATACAAAAGGAATGCAAACTTCGGGTATCTTAACTCTGTTCTTGTCTTTAACAAAGCGAAGCTACACACTGAAGTTTCTGTGATTTAGACTGAAAATCGGTTTAATTGAGTTCCCATTGCCTCTGCATCCTAAACTACAATCGCTCCCTCCTATGAACGATCTTAATTCCTCTGATTTGCCAACCACAGGTGTACCAGAAAGCAGCTTGGGAGTAATTTTACAACGCGGTGGTGAAGAATTAATTTTAGAAAAGGCTTTAGACCGCTTCACCATCCGTCCCACTATCGATTTTCCTCGCCAACAATTATCTCAGGTTAGTTGGGGCATTTGGCAGCAAAGTATTCCCCAAGCCCAACTCGAATTATTTACGGTTGCACCTACCCAATTAGACCTGGCGATGTCCCAAGCACGCGCTGCCCAAAATGTTGCTTTTGCCAGTCATGTTTACACCCTCAAAAATCATCCAGGAACGTTCGTTTACCTCAATGACCAAATCACAATTCAATTTATTTCTAAGGTAGATGTTGCCGAAATTAACACCATATCAACCACATTTAGCTTAGTTCAGGAAAAACCAGTTTTGGGTATTCCGAATACTTTTGTATTTCTAGTCAGCAAGCAAGCAACAGAAAATCCCATCAAAATCACCAACCAATTACAAGGACTCAAAGAAGTATTAGTTGCTGAACCTAATATCCTTATCCAAAGTGAGCCACATTATCAACCCCGTGATTCTCTTTATCCCCAGCAATGGTATCTCAACCACAACGGCGGTAATCAGTTAGCAGTTGGTTCTCATATTTTTGTAGAAAAAGCTTGGGATATTACTCGCGGTGTACGTTCTGTAGTTGTGGCAGTAGTAGATGATTCTTTTGATTTGAACCACCCAGATTTTCAAGGTACTGGAAAAATTGTTGCTCCAAGAGACTTAAAAGAAAATGACTTTTTACCGTTGCCTAATGGACAAGAGAATAGTCATGGTACAGCTTGTGCAGGTATAGTCCTAGCAGAAGAAAATGGTACAGGAATTGTGGGAGTGGCTCCTGGTTGCGCTTTGATGCCAATTCGTAGCACTGGGTTTTTGGATGATGTATCAATTGAGGAGATATTCAACTGGGCAATAGACAAGGGAGCTAGTGTCATTTCTTGCAGTTGGGGAGCTTCTGCGGTTTATTTTCCTTTGTCTTTGCGTCAAAAGGCTGCTATCAACCGCACTGCAACGAAAGGACGCAACGGGAAAGGTTGTGTAATTGTATTTGCTGCGGGTAATGCCAATCGTCCGGTTAACGGTAGCATCTATGAACGCAATTGGCCAGAAAATATTTTAAAAGGTAATACAGATTGGTTAAGTGGTTTCTCGGTACATCCAGATGTGATGGCGATCGCTGCTTCTACTAGTTTAAATAAGAAAGCTGCTTATAGTAATTGGGGAGCTAATATTGCGTTATGTGCCCCTAGCAACAATGCTTCTCCTGGTATGTCGTTTCAAGAAAAAGGTTTTGTTTTTACTCAACCTGCGATCGCTACTTCTCTAAATGGATTAGGAATGTTAACTACTGATCAAATAGGAGCCGCAGGCTACGATCCAGGCAATTTTACCAATAATTTTGGCGGCACATCTAGCGCTACTCCTGTAGTTGCGGGAGTAGCAGCACTAATTTTATCCGCAAATCCTGATTTAACGGCACAACAAGTCAAACGCATTTTGCAAGAAACAGCGGATAAGATTGTAGACTCTGACCCTGATCCTCAATTGGGTTTGCGTGGAGGTGCTTACGATGGTAATGGACATTCCCAATGGTTTGGTTATGGCAAAGTCAATGCGGCTAAGGCAGTGCAAACAGCACAGCAGCTAAAAGGAGTGATATCACAGACCAATCAACAAGTACAGGTCAAAAATAATAGCCAGCTAGAAATTCCAGATAATAACAAACAGGGTATCAAAAGTGCGATCGCTATTTCTCAAGGCAGTACTGTTAAAGATATTCAGGTAACAGTTAACATCACTCACGATTTTTTAGGCGATTTAGAAATTTATTTAATAGCTCCCAATAATCAGCAGGTATTGTTACAAAATCGTACCTTGGGACGACGTACTGATTTGCAAACAACACATACCGTGCGATCGCATCCAATCCTCAAGCAGTTGCTATCTCTTCCAATTCAAGGACGCTGGCATTTATGGATAATTGACTATGCATCACAAGATGTAGGGAAATTAAATAGTTGGGAATTAGTTATTAGTTATTAGTAACACCACTAACAAAGGGATGAGGTATCAAACCAGATCAAAAACAACTGACAACTGACAACCGACAACTGACCCGCGTAGCGTAAATAAAATTAAGAATTAGGAATTTCTGCAAATGCATGATGACTAATTTTTGATTCTTGATGACTTAATTGTTGCAACACTTTTGTTAAATCTTCTGTCAGGCGTTTGGCATTTTGTTTGACTTTGCCATTCGTGTAATCTGCCACATTAATTGCAGATCCAACGTGAATATTCACATCCGTACCCCAGTGAGGATAAGGCCGACTGTAATTAATGCCAATAGGGAGAATTTTAACTCCTAATCCTGGATGGCTAAACTCAGCACTCAAAGACAGGCGGGCAATTCCTGACTTCAAAGGATGAACTTTACCATCGCGGTAGATATTACCTTCAGGAAAAATTACCAAGGCTTTTCTCTGCTGAAGTAACTCTACTCCATGCCGTAGAGTACGAATAGATGGATGTCTAGAATCTACAGGAAACCCCCCCAAACGTCGGACGAACCAACCTTGTAATCCTTGGCATTCATCAATTGTCACCATGAACCGCAAATCTTTTCCTGCTATGTAATCAACAGTAGTGTAGGGTACAAGCAATCCATCCCAACGTGCCCGATGAGTAGGAGCAAGAATAATAGGGCCAGTTACAGGAATATTTTTTTGTCCGGTAATTTTAATTTGTCGAAAGAAGAATGGTAAAAGAAGATGACGACCTAATAGATACGCTAAAGGACTTAACCAAGGAGAAACCCGCGAGGTAGTATCAGCAACCTGATAACTTGCTTGAGTTTGGGCTAATTTTTCTGGGGAGTTGGGAACGGAAGAGTAAAACTCTATCATGACGGTAGCTGCTGATTGTCCGGTAGAATACAACGAAAACTTAGTTACTTACACCGTAGATTTTCTTTTATGAGTTGTGTCCCTGGTACTGGACAGTTTTATCTTTGTCCGTTAGTTTTCTGATGCCGCTTAGTAGCAAACCAAGCTTGTAACTGTTGACGACAAGATGATTCTAGAATGCCTCCGACAACACGCAGGCGGTGATTAGAAGCAGAACTATCAGGAATGTTGATAACAGTACGGATAGCTCCAGTTTTTGTATCGTCTACTCCATAGACAAGCATTCCTAAACGTGCTTGTACAATCGCACCCGCGCACATCGGGCAAGGTTCTAAAGTTACGTACAGCGTGCATTCATGCAAACGCCAACTTTGTAAGGTTTTAGCAGCTGACCTAATTGCAATAATTTCTGCGTGAGCTGTAGGGTCTTTGTCGCGTTCTTTTCTATTTTCGCCCTCCGCAATTAAGTTTCCATTTACATCAGCGATCGCAGCACCTACAGGAACTTCACCTGCATCACCTGCGGTTTGTGCTAACTCTAGAGCATGATTCATCCATTGTCGGTGTCTCAGATATTCTGGGTATTCAATTAATACCATTTGGGATTTTAATTGTAAAAGTTCTGGTAGGTTCGTAGTAAGGACTTCAGTCCTTAGTTTTTGAAAGGACTAAAGTCCTTACTACGAAAAATTAATTTCCACTTGTAGCAATTTTATTTAATTTGTGAAAATTGATAGGCTCAGATCCCCGACTTCTTTGAGAAGTCGGGGATCTTGTTGTAAGGTATATTTTTAAACAGCTGGCTGGGATAAAAGAGGCTCGAGTTGAGCTTTTGTATCTAGCTGATAAAGGTCATCACACCCACCAATGTGCTGGTTATTAATAAAAATTTGAGGTACTGTGCGTCTCCCGTTCGCACGTTCTGCCATTTTGGCTCTGGCTGCTGCGTCACCATCGATTTTATATTCTGTAAAGTTTACACCCTTCCACCACAGCAGCATCTTAGCTCGGATGCAGTAAGGGCAAGTTTGCCATGTATAGATTTCAACATTAGCATTGACGCGTTCTGGATGACGACCTAGAAGAGGGTTGAGGAAATCAAACATAATTTTATTATTGGTTTTTGTGAATTATCTCTAGCCTAGATCATGAATCAAAAACGATGTTAAGACTACCAAAATATTGATCTTGATTGCCTACAGGAGTTGATAGTTAAAAGCCACTGCAAAATGGTATTAGAGGTAACTTTTATCAATTAATCCAGTTTAAATTCATCACTCTTAGCTCCTAACTCTTACAATAAGAATAGACTTTGTTGAGATTTGTATCGTTAGGGATAAGCTGTCATGGCTCCCGCCGTTTTAATTCAAAATCTGCAAAAGCACTATGGCACGGTGGTCGCCGTAAAGGACGTTTCCTTTCAGGTCGAACCAGGAGAAATCTTTGGTCTACTTGGCCCCAACGGTGCGGGAAAAACTACTACTTTGCGTGCCTTGTGTACTCTCACCACACCGGATGCTGGCAAAATTGAAGTATCTGGTATTTCTGTGTTGGATAATCCTAAACTCGCCAGACAACGCTTAGGCTATGTAGCTCAGGAAGTTGCTCCCGATAAGGTACTAACAGGACGAGAACTACTGCAATTGCAAGCAGCACTTTATCATCTGCCAAAAGCGATCGCCAAACAGCGGATTGACACGGTATTAAATTTACTTGGTTTGCAAGAATACGCCAATAAAAAAACCGGGACTTACTCTGGCGGTTTACGCAAACGCCTAGATTTAGCTGCGGGTTTACTCCATGCACCAGACGTACTGGTATTGGACGAGCCAACCGTGGGACTTGATATAGAAAGCCGTTTTGTAGTGTGGGATTTCCTGCGAAAACTACGCGCATCTGGCACAACGGTGGTAATTACCAGCCATTATTTAGAAGAGATTGATGCCCTAGCCGATCGCGTGGCAATTATTGATCGCGGCGTTGTAATTGCAGCGGGGACACCTTCACAGTTAAAAGATCAAGTAGGGGGCGATCGCATCACTTTGCGAATTCGTGAGTTTTCGCCTAGTGAAGAAGCCGAAAAAGCCAAAGACCTGCTGCAAGCTTTACCGTTTGTGCAAGAAGTAATTATCAATAGCGCTCAAGGTAACTCCCTCAACTTGGTAGTGACCCCCCAAAATGATGCCTTGATTACCATCCAGCAAGCATTGAATGCTGCCAATTTACCCATTTTTGGCATCGCTCAATCTCGCCCTAGCCTGGATGACGTTTACCTCGCTGCTACAGGACGCACCTTAATGGATGCCGAATTAGCAGCAGTTGCTACCCGCGATCCCAAAGCCGAAAAGAAACAGAATATGAGATGAAGAAGAGGCTAGGGGCTAGAGGCTAGGGATTAAATAATAAATAGGTGATAGAGAATAAAGTTTAAAAATCAACTTAGTCCCTAGTCCCTAATCCCTAGTCCCTAATCCCTAATCCCTAACCCCTAACCCCTAATATTATGAGCGTTACTCCTAAATCTGATCTGAATTGGCAGCAACTAGCATCGCCTCCAGTAGATGCTAATACTGCCCCCAGTTTTTTTGGTGAATTAGTACAAGAGACACTGGCTTTAACTCGGCGCTTGTTTATTCAGTTGCAACGCCGTCCCTCAACATTAGTTGCGGGAATTATTCAGCCGGTGATGTGGTTGGTACTATTTGGTGCTTTGTTCCAAAATGCACCCAAGGGTTTATTTGGTAGTACTACAAATTACGGTCAGTTTTTGGCTGCTGGTGTAATTGTGTTTACAGCTTTTGCTGGGGCACTAAATGCTGGTTTGCCTGTGATGTTTGACCGTGAGTTTGGATTTTTAAATCGGTTGCTGGTGGCTCCTTTAGCGTCGCGATTTTCAATTGTCTTTGCTTCAGCAATCTTTATTATTAGTCAAAGTTTGTTGCAAGCAGCTGTGATTGTAGCCGCAGCAGCATTTTTAGGTGCTGGTCTACCGGATGCGGCGGGTTTAGGTGCGATCGCCCTAATTGTTTTTCTCCTAGCTTTGGGTGTAACTGCTATTTCTCTTGGCTTGGCTTTTGCCCTACCTGGGCACATTGAACTGATTGCAGTGATTTTTGTTACCAATTTGCCGCTACTATTTGCCAGTACCGCTTTGGCTCCTTTATCCTTCATGCCCAAGTGGTTACAGGTTGTAGCTACTCTTAATCCTCTGAGCTACGCCATTGAACCAATTCGCTATCTTTATCTTCATAGCAATTGGGGATTAAATAGTGTAGTGATGCAGGCTTTTTGGGGTGACGTTACCTTTGGCGGAGCGTTGCTGGTATTGCTTGGCTTTGCCATTGTTGCCTTGCTCAGTATTCAACCCCAATTGCGACGAACTCTTGCTTAAGATAAAACAGAATAGTTTAAGGTACAAAAAATGAAAAAACCATTTTTACAGCTTTCTAGACTTGTTGTGGCAGGAATTGGCTTTGGTTCTCTACTGATAGCTCAACCTAGCTTGGCTCAACTCAACCAAGTGGATGCTTTTCCCAGTGGTGGTAGTACAACAGATCAAAACACTGATCCGTTTTACCGTCCTAACTCAGGTGATTTAAATATGTTTGACCTGATTCATCGGGCAAATTTTGGGAATTTTAATTGGAATCCTGACCAACAAAATCAACAACTAAATTCAGCCGCCGAACAGTTTAAAGCCGAGCAAAATAAACGATTTCAAAACCAACAGCAGCAAGGTCAGGTAGTTCCAGGTTTGCCAGCGGTTACGCTTCCAGAAGCTACACCTCAACCACAAAACTGAATGAATACCAAAAGCCTCACCCCAAAATCAAGTGAGGTGAGGCGGATGTGAAATAATTTATGCGGTCAAACCAACTACAGACCCAATGCAGCTAAAACATCACTGGCGTGGGTGGTTGTGTTTACATTGGCATCAACATGAGTGATTTTGCCATTAGGGTCAATGACGTAAGTGACACGCTTGGCATAGCCACCACCATCGACATCGTAAGCGTTAATCAGAGTTTTATCTTTATCAGCCAGTAGGGGAAAATTCAGATTATATTTTTGGGTAAATGCTTGATGGGAGACTTCATCATCGGCGCTAACTCCCAACACTACAACATTCTTACCTTGGTAATTAGATTGGGCATCCCGGAAGCTACAAGCTTGTTTGGTGCAGCCTGGAGTGTCATCTTTAGGGTAAAAATACAAAACAACTGTCTTTCCAGCAAAATCAGATAACGAGACGGTGTTGCCGTTAGTATCTTTGACGGTAAATGCAGGTGCATCCGTACCAACTGCTAGAGGCATAATGAACCTTTCCTGTTTCAGATTATTGATGACTCTGAAATTTTACAATAATTTACAATGATTAGATGATTTAGCAAAAAAAACAGCACAAATACGTATTAAAAAATTCTGCAAAAATTTGGATAGCTAGTTCTAAAATATACTCGTTAAAAATAATCTTTAATTCAAAAAAATCGCCCCAAACACAAAATGTCCACTGCTGATTCCCCAACCCCAAAAACATTTTCTTACTCCCGTAGCACAGAAAAAAGGGCTGAGCGATCGCTCTTTTGTTCTCCCTTTAATCTGGTATTGTTTGAAGCAATGCGTCATCAGAGTGTGTCATTGGGTGCGATCGCCTCAGAAAATGGTGTTAAGCATGGCTACACCAATCGCCCTTTGTCAGAATTGGCATCTGATAACGCTTTAAACTGGCTGATTCAAGTAGGTGTTCTCCGCCGAGAAGTCGATGGTCAAGGAATTACAGATAGTTTTCGCCTCACTCCCTTAGGTCATCAATTAGTAGAAAAATACCAAGGAAAAAACTGGTCTACTCCCTCATGGAGCGATCGCCTATATAATGCGATGATTCGTTGGTTTAGACTACCTTTTTAGAATCGAAAACCAAAGAGTTAGGATTAGGGAGCCGAAGGGAACAATATTACTACGGAAGCATCAAACTCCTTGATGAAATCTTTACCATAATCATCTGACTGAATTTATCGGGTGTTGGTAGGAGTTAGATAAAAGAGATGGGCTGGTAGCAGGTATCAAAAGCTCTAGGATATCCTTGGGGTTTGGGGTGAATACCTGTACTTAATCTAGTCTCGAAGCTTCCCGGCTTTCTAAATGCTAATGAGCAGATTGCCATATTATCCCCTGAGTTTTTACCCCTTATTTTGAAAAACTGATAGTGACTATGAAATCAATTATGGTAGTGGGAACAACATCCCACGCAGGGAAATCACTGATAACTACAGCTATTTGTCGTATCTTGTCGCGGCGTGGTTGGCGGGTGGCTCCCTTTAAAGGCCAAAATATGGCTTTAAATGCTTATGTCACTGCTAACGGGGGAGAAATGGGCTATGCTCAAGCAGTACAAGCCTGGGCCGCAGGAGTTGTTCCTTGGGTAGAAATGAACCCTATTTTACTCAAACCCCAAGGAGATATGACCTCCCAAGTAATTATCAAAGGGAGATCTGTTGGCAAAGTTAATGCCGCAGATTACTACGAGCAATACTTTGAACTGGGTTGGCGGACAATTGAAGAATCGCTACAGCATTTAAGTACAGAATTTGATTTGCTGGTTTGTGAAGGCGCTGGTAGTCCAGCAGAGATTAATCTCAAGCACCGCGACTTGACAAACATGCGAGTGGCAAAGTACTTGAATGCACCAACTATATTAGTAGTTGATATTGACAGAGGTGGTGCTTTTGCCCATGTGGTAGGCACTTTAGAGTTACTAGAACCAGATGAACGCCAACTCATTAAAGGCATTGTGATTAATAAGTTCCGGGGACAGCGATCGCTCCTAGAGCCAGGAATAAAATGGTTAGAAGCCCGTATCGGTATTCCTGTTGTAGGTGTTATCCCTTATTTCCAAGAAACATTCCCAGCAGAAGACTCTCTTGATTTGTTGGAACGTAACTCACTCAAAACTCAAGCTGATCTCAATATTGCTGTTATCCGCTTACCAAGAATTGCCAACTTTACCGACTTTGACCCACTGGAATCAGAACCTACAGTTTCCGTAAAATACCTAAGTCCAAAGCAAGATTTGGGACACCCCGATGCTGTGATTATTCCAGGTACAAAAACCACAGTTGCTGATTTGTTATTGCTACAAAGAAGCGGTATGGCGGAAGCAATACAAAATTATGCCGCATCTGGTGGCACAGTTTTGGGTATTTGTGGCGGCTATCAAATGCTGGGGCAAATGATCGCTGATCCAGAGGGAATTGAAGGACAAGCAGGTAGATTTCAAGGATTGAATCTCTTACCAATTAGAACTGTAATTACAGGACAGAAAATAGCTCGTCAACGCCAAGTTAGCTCAAATTATCCGCAGATGGGTTTGCCCGTCAATGGATTTGAAATTCACCAAGGGCGATCGCGCATAGAGCAACAAGGTGATAGCAAAGCCTTCCAACCCTTATTTGATGATGTTAATTTAGGGTTAGTGGATAGCTGTCAATCAGTTTGGGGTAGTTATCTACATGGGCTATTTGATAATGGCCCTTGGCGGCGCGCTTGGTTAAATCGCCTGCGTCAACAAAGGGGTTTGAAATCTTTGCCGACTGGTGTTGCTAACTATCGGGAACAGCGAGAGCAAATTTTAGATTCACTAGCTACCGAAGTTGAAAACTATTTAGACTTAACACCCTTTTTGCCTTAGTAAAGCATTTCATTAATTTGTAGCAAATTTAAAGTTGGTATAAATCTGCATCCCCTTGCGCTGATTCAGCATTTAAAAACGCTACAATTTTACGCAAAGCTGTACTAAGCTAGGCTATTTATTTCATGAATGTTCGCGTCCGCTTTTTGCCAGATGATGTCACCGTTAATGCCGAAGTGGGAGAAGCCCTCCTGGATGTCGCAGATCGGGCTGGAGTGTTTATTCCTACAGGCTGTCTGATGGGGTCTTGTCATGCTTGCACTGTGGAACTTGAAGATGGTGATGTCATCCGCGCTTGTATTACAGCAATACCACCCCAAGAAGAATTGACGATAAATCTGTTTAGTGATCCAACTTGGTAATTTTTGAACTTTATAGAATCTAACTGATATCTTTTTGAAAATAGCGGTTGTATCTTTAGGAAAAGCAATGCTAAAATACCAGACTGTTATTCAATGGTCAGAAGAAGACAATTGTTTCTTGGTAGGAGTACCAGATCTTCCTGGATAATACTGGCGAACTCATGGCAATACTTACGAATTGGCAGTAACCAATCGTTAAGACCACTTTTATCTGTAAATATGGAAAAAAGCGAGTAGGAACATCAGTCAAAATTCCATTAGGAACACATGACCGCACTACTCGCCATGAGCTATACAAGGTTTATTGAGAAAAGCTATACCTCAATATATAGTAATAGTGCGATCAACTATTGTTTGTTAGATAACAAATATGCTTTTTCTTAAGAATGATAATAGTAAAATTTATTACTCTTAGTTTTCAGGTTATGTTTGGTTAAAACACTGTATACATCAAATCAAAGCCCAGTCTTCTGGTGTATTACAGTTAAACAGTATTTCCGGCTTTGGTAAGGGCAAAACTTTTACTGGATGGTGTTTCAGCCATTGCTGAAACGATCGCCCCCCTTGGTTGATAAACTCTAAAAGTTGGGGTAAACAGCGACTGCGATAGAAACCACACAGAGGTTCCCAACCTTTATTTGAATAAGCTAAAGCTGCGATCGCTTCATCTTCTACCTTATCAAGTCCTTTTATCCATGCTTGCAAAACATCAATCTGCAACTTAGGTAAATCGCAAGCAAGTAACAGCACCCACTCAGTTTGTACCTGTGCAAGTCCCTGAGCAAACCCTACCAACGGCCCGTGATTTAAAGGTTCATTGCCAGTTTCACCAGACAACGGCATTTCTTGAATAAACTGACAATGAGGCAATATTAAGTGTTGATAGCGTTCTGGCCAGGGAGTAACAATATAAACATTATCAGCACAACCCGCCGCAATTCGACAAATTCGCTGCAATAAAGGTATTCCTTGAACAGGAAGCAAAGCTTTATCCTGTCCCATACGTGAACTTTTACCACCAGCTAAGACAATGGCGGATAACAGTTGTGAGCCATTTGTTATTTGTACTTCTATATCCTTATCTCCTCCTCCCTGTACCTCAATGTTGTCACTAGTTTTGAGATTTTCTTAGAGATGATTTATTAAAGTAAACTGAAATTGTAGGGTGCGTTATAATAATGCTTAACGCACCAATTTATAAACAGCCTTTCATTTATCAAGTTTAGTCTTTATAAATTTTACTCCTATGCCCTACTTTAACTACACTTATTAGTAAAATTTCATCATATATTTCATATATTATGCGGTAATCTCCTACTCGAATTCGATAAGAATTTTCATCACCTTTTATTTTTTTAACTCCATCTGGACGAGGTTCTATAGCCAAATCTAAAATTCTGGCATCAATGCGTTCTTTAATGTTAATTGGTAGTTTATTTAGTTGTTTTGTAGCACTCTTTGTCAATTCAATTTGATACATTAAGCGGTTTATTTGTTATATTCTTTATATTCATTCCAAGACACAGCACCATTGATACGTCTATCTTCTCTAGCTTCTTTAACAGCTTGTAAATCTTCTTCATCTTCCATATCATCAATTCTTCGTAAATACGCGAGTATTTCATCTAAAACACTGTCGTATGCTTGGTTTAACAACACGTCGATAGATTTGATTATTTCTTGTCTTTCTTGTTCGCTTTTTATTGCCATTTTGCTTTATTTATATAATAGATAGACTTCATCAATTTTCTGGTTCACAAAAAGTAATGCACACACCAGCTACATCAATAATTGCAAACTCCTTCATTCCCCAAGGTTTTGTTTGCAACTGACCGTTTGGATGAGTTATGTGTCCGCCATGTGCTTGAAATTCCTGATATAGTTGCTCAATACCATCAACTTGAATGCGAAAGGTTGTCCATTCTGCAAGATGTTGATCGTCATTTTTTAAAAGAAAAATTTCTGCAAAGTCGCGCTTGACAACCGCCATAGTAATTGGGTTGCCTTCTTTATGAATTAATTTAAAGCCAAGCTGTTGTTCATAAAAAGCGATAGATTTTTCTAAATCATTGCCAGCCGGAATCATGGGGCTGATGTTTTTCAGTACAGGCTGTTTACTCATAAATTATACGTTCAGTGTTTTAAATCATCCTCTAGTTTGACTTTGCTGCACTTGCTGTAGCATTTGCTCATAACTTGTTGCAGGTGCAAGACATTTCAAACCTTGACAAACTAAGGCAATGCTTCCTGCTGGTAAATTTGAGACGATACTAAACGCTGCTACAGGTAAATATTGAGGAATGAGAGATTTAATTTGCTCAATGGTACTACGAATTAAGGTAGAGTTACGATACCAATCTAAGGCGGTGAACAAGCTAGGACATGCTTGGGGAGCGCTATCCATGACACTGCTAAAAGCTTTTAAACCTTGTTCGGCTAAATCTAAGTAATGTAGATTATCGGTAAGTAAAGCTAGACGGACTAAATTAGCGATCGCGACTCCGTTGGCTGATGGTGTAGCATTATCTGCATAGCTACGCTCACGTACAATTAAATCTTGACTAGCATCACTGGAGGTATTGTAGTAGCCACCTAATTCTACACTCCAAAGAAATTCATCAAACTCATCTTGGAGAGCGATCGCTTGTTCTAACCAGTCTTTTTGGTCAGGACAACAAGCTTGTAAATCCAACAGCGCTTTAATAAATAAAGCGTAATCTTCTGACTGCGCCAGCACAGTTGCTTGGCCTTGATAATTAAGTCGATGGAAACGCCCATCAACAAATTGATGCTGCAAGATGAAAGTCGCTGCTCGTGCAGCTATTTCCACATACAAATGTTCTTGGAACACTCCAGCAGCTCTTGCTAACCCAGAAATCATCAAGCTATTCCAGGCCACAATCATTTTTGTATCTGTCACCGAAGGAATGCGACCTGGCCAGTCATGAGTTTTTGCTTCCTGATTGTTAGCAGCAGGAGGAAAAGTCTTCAGTACATTTGGTGCATCACCATAACGAGCAGTAAACAACTTGCTCAATGCGATTTCTAATGTTGCACTTAATTGTCCCGAATCACGTCTTTGGAGGACATTCTTACCTTCAAAGTTGCCATTAGGAGTTACTGTAAACTTTTGTTGTAATTCCGTTAGTTCCTCTGGCGTTAACAGTTGTTCTAGTTCGCTGTAACTCCAGACATAAAATGCTCCTTCTTCTGGCTCTACTGCGGTGGGGCTAAGAAAGCTATCGGCATCTTGAGCAGCATAAAAGTAACCTTCCGGGGCAGTCATCTCTCGTTGTAGCCATTCAACAGTACCCGCAACTGCTCGTTTAAACGCTGCTTCTTGAACTCCAGTACTCCATAAGTTCGCTAAATACTCAACAATCTGACCATTGTCATAGAGCATCTTTTCAAAGTGAGGCACTGTCCAAGTAGCGTCAACAGTATAACGATGAAAACCGCCGCCTACATGATCATAAATGCCTCCCAAGGCTAAATCTAGTCCCCTTTGAGTACAAATTTGCTTGCCATCATCCTGAAATTCCCGTTCCCAATCAGAGCCACGGAACAAAAACCGAGTTCCCCGCAGCGCTAATTCTGCATAAGGAATCATGGGAAAACTATTACCGTATTGATTCGGAGTAATTATGCTCGTGCTGGTTTTCCAGCCTTGCTTGAGCAATTCATTTGTTTGAGCTTCTTGAGTAGCACCGTTTTGCAATACCGCAGAAGTCAGTAGCGATTCGATAATCAAGGCTTTGCGTTGGCGCAAGTCCTCTTTTTCTGTATCGTAGTAGCGGCGAAGAGCTTGCAACACTTGCAAAAAACCGGGACGACCATAGCGGGGATCAATGGGAAAGTAAGTACCGGCGTAAAACGGTACTAAATCGTCAGGAGAAAGAAAAATGTTTAAAGGCCAACCTCCTTGACCACTCATCATCTGCAAAGCCTGCATGTAAATGCTGTCGAGGTCGGGTCTTTCTTCTCTATCTACTTTGATGGGCAAGAAATTAGCATTCATGTACTCGGCAATAGCTAAATTCGAGAAAGCCTCGCCTTCCATGACAGTACACCAGTGACAACTAGAGTAACCAATGGAGAGAAAGATGGGCTTATTTTGTGCCCTTGCAGTTGCGAGAGCTTCATCACACCAAGGCCACCAATCAATTGGGTTGTCGGCGTGTTTGCGGAGGTAGAGACTCTTAGCTTCAGCAAGGCGATTAGTCATGATTAGGATGCAGATAGTTGCCTTCTTAGCCCAGTCTACCCTGTTCCTCAAGGTGTTAGCCTAGATGTTTAAATACATGCACAAGAAACGCAACAAACAACTTATACTCTTGAGTCAAAAGTTTTTTTAGTTTTTTCGTGTAGAAAGATATTTTTACTTAAACGGTCGCCACAGAAAACTGACGAGCGTTGCAGGCGTTTCTTGGGTAGGTGATATTACTCTTGTCTGAATTCTGGAATGGTTTGGGCTAAGTCCTGCTATCAGATGGAGCAAGAAAGTAATGATGGCGGCTTGCACAAGTTTTTCGGGCATGGCAGGTCTCCCTTGGTTGATAGCATTGCAAGTAGGATGAACTACTGTAAATACACGCCGTACTATTGGTTTACCGGATTTTGAGATTAATAACCGGATAACTGATCACAAAAAAGCTAAATAAATGTTGAAAAAGTTACCAATAG
Organism: Atlanticothrix silvestris CENA357; assembly: GCF_016056295.1. Lineage (GTDB taxonomy): Bacteria > Cyanobacteriota > Cyanobacteriia > Cyanobacteriales > Nostocaceae > Atlanticothrix > Atlanticothrix silvestris. The sequence goes on along the minus strand of NZ_JAECZB010000092.1, from coordinate 112,876 downwards.
CTGACGAAAATTTACTAGCACTTATGTAGTCATTGGTCTGGTCGCTAGGCTACCAAAATGGTGTAGCAAACCCCATTTTCAGGTTTGACGACGCTAGGGATTTCGTGATTGTTTTTTCCCTAACCAAATGAGCTTATTTCTTAAGACGCTTTTCCTTATAAAAAGTGCCCAGAGAGATTTATGCATCTGCCAAGTAGAGAATAAATTAGCTTACCTTGGGGAGAGGACAACAATCAGCCGTTGTCATAGATAAAATGGATGTAAAATAGCTACAAGCACGCTGCATGATTCCTATCGTCATTGAACAATCGGGTCGGGGCGAACGCGCCTTTGATATCTACTCACGCCTGTTGCGTGAGCGCATCATCTTTTTAGGACAACAGGTTGATAGCAATTTAGCTAACTTAATTGTTGCCCAACTACTGTTTTTAGATGCTGATGACTCGGAGAAAGACATTTACATGTACATCAATTCTCCTGGTGGTTCGGTAACTGCTGGTATGGGCATTTTCGACACGATGAAGCACATCCGTCCTGATGTTTGTACTATTTGTACCGGGCTAGCAGCAAGTATGGGAGCTTTTCTTCTCAGTGCTGGTGCTAAGGGTAAACGGATGAGTCTACCCCATTCTCGGATTATGATTCATCAACCTTTAGGTGGCGCTCAAGGACAAGCAACTGATATTGAAATTCAGGCGCGGGAAATTCTTTATCACAAACGTAAGCTAAACAGCTATTTAGCTGAACACACAGGTCAACCAATTGAGCGTATTGCTGAAGATACTGAACGCGACTTTTTTATGTCGCCAGAGGAAGCTAAAGATTATGGTTTGATTGACCAAGTGATTGACCGTCACGCTGCTGGTAGTCGTCCAGTAGTTGCTGCTGTCAGTTAGTATTCAATAAGTTCACTCCCAATACGATTCGTGTACGTGTGACCTTCATCCTAAAGGTGAAAGCTACACGAACCGTATTGCATCCACTCTGAACTCATTAAAATCCCGCTAGCGGGTCTGGTTGAGATTCCAAATATCTTAAGAAATCCAATAACTCTTCTTCACTCAGCAAAGAGCGTCCTAACTTACCATAGGTTTTTTTGAGATATTCCCTTCCCTGATCTTTCGTCCAACCTAAGCGCTCGATTTGAACATCGGTTTTTGCAATTACATCAGATAAATTTACTGGTTCATTTTTCTTCTTTTTTTTGCCTACCCCTGATAAAGTACTTACATTCTCTTGCTGATTGAAACTGCGGGGTGTAAACGGTGTGACATTACTAGGAGATGAAATTTCCGGAAAGAGTGGAATTTCTGACTGATTTTCAGAGGTCGTTTCCAAGTTTTCTCTTGGGGTTTCAAATTCTGATTCTTGATTGTTAGTTATAGGAAAGTTCTGATTTAAATCCTGGCTATAAGTATTGTTGTTGCTTGTTTTTAACGTATCATTTTCTACCAAATTTGGTTGGATATTTTGTTCACGAACAGGTGGTATGGATATTTCTTGGTTACTAGTTGACCACTGAGTACCGCTAAAATCCTCATCTGTTGCAGAAGCAAAGGTAGTCTCATTCAATCCTGCTGTTGTGTTCACGGCAGGATTTAGCTGTGCCTGGGATGTGGTTTTTGGAGAAAATACTGTTGCTGGTGGTGAACTAGTTATACCCAAAACTATTAGTGCCCTAGTTCTGGCTTGGTCTTCTGCCACTTCCACTGTTTCTGCCGCTGCCATACCTGTAGCGCGGGTTTCGCCTGCAATTTGCACGCTGGCCCGGACAATATATTTTCCTTGAAAAATTTCTACTAATTCGGATGTAAGACTGCCGTTGGGATACAATCTCTGGAATTGAGCCAACATAATAATGCCACCAATCTAAGTCTGCTGAATAATGGGTTGATGCTAACTGTCTGCCCCAGTGACAGATTGCCCCCCGTTTTTATATCTTCTTCCATCCCAGTTACAAAAAGGCTTTGCTGGATTTGCAACCACATTGGGAGATGACAAACCCTGCCCACAGTGTATCTATGGAGGTATTTTAATTCTAACTGTGTCCTGATTGTAGCAGTAGCGATATGTTGAGCCAATTTTGGACTTTTGCTGAAAAACTGTATTACTTTTTAAAATTTTCCGCGTCTTCGTATCCCCGCGTCAGTCCTAAACCGTCAATTTTGGGTCGGTCGAGTACTAGGTGGGCTCACCTTCAATGCTATACTGATTACCCAATTCTATATCCGGAACTATTTCCTAGAAGTACGCTCTAAATCTACAATAATGGAGATAAGGTTCGCCCTCACTGCTTGTTAAGCTGCTTATCTAATTGTTACCGATTCTACATGTGGCAAAATTAGGTTGATCAGCAGTTTCTCCTAGTTAAAGATCAGAGTCTAATGGCGTAAAAGTACCTTCAAGCTAGACAATCAAACACCTGTGGTTTCCCCTGATAGCGCTTTTGGGCAGCGTGGAGAGTTACACTAACCCAGGCTCTCAAAAACCCTTCGCGTAATTACCTAGTGGGGTAAAATTTCAATCAGGCGTACTGTTTCAGTTTGCTTAGGTGAAGAGACTTAAACGCAGGCAAACTCTGAGATTGTCGTGCAGTGAGAATTTCTAAGGTTGGTTTCCTTCTTTGGAATAGGAACCCTGCCTCAGGGCAAGTCGTTTCCAGCTAGTGTCTGTAAGCCATGAGGGTCTACAGGAAAGAACCAGATTAAACCAAAAATGATGTTTTGACCAAAGGTCGGTTCACTGCATGGAATTTTCAATCGCTACACTATTAGCCAATTTCACGGATGACAAATTGGTAGCTCGTAAAGTTTTAGAAAAGAAACTTGGTTGCGAGGACGAAAACAGTTTACAAAAACTTCACATTGCCTTAGAAGTACTGGAGAAAATTGGGCTTTTGGTGAAAGAACGGGGCAAGTATCGCCGCGTCACAGAAGAAGGCATGATCGAAGCCAAACTTCGGTGTTCTAGCAAAGGTTTTTGCTTTGCTATTCAAGATGTGGAAGGAGCCGAGGATATTTATATCCGCGAAAGTCACCTGAGTAATGCTTGGAATGGCGATCGCGTTTTGGTGAGAGTTCTCAAAGAAGGTAGTCGTCGCCGATCTCCAGAAGGAGAAGTCAAGCTCATTCTAGAACGTTCTAATCACACTTTATTAGCTCGCATCAAGCAGATAGAAGGTGGTTTTCGAGCAGTACCTTTGGATGATCGACTGCTGTTTGAACTGAAAATCCAAACCAACGGCATGAAATTAGAAGAAGCCCTCGATCACCTTGCCCATGTAGAAGTATTGCGTTACCCCTTAGCACAATATCCCCCATTGGGTCGGGTAGTGCAAATTCTCGGTAGTGATGCCGAAGCTGCTGCTGATATCGATTTAGTTACATGTAAACACGATCTTTCCCGTAATTTCCCAGACGCAGTTTTAGAAGCAGCAGCCAAATTACCGAAAAGACTACTAAAAGCCGATCTCAAAAACAAGTTAGATTTACGTAATTTATTTACCGTTACGATCGCTGGAGTCAACGGTGATCTCAAAGCAGTAGAAAATGCTTTGAGCTTAGAAACAACTGCCTCTGGTAATTGGCGTTTAGGCTTTCACATTGCCGATGTTTCTCATTATGTACAACCTGACGAACACCTAGATAGAGAAGCATTTAAACGGGGTAAATCAGTGTATTTGGGAGAACTAGTGCTGCCAATGCTACCTGAAACTGTAGCAGAACGCTGCGCCTTATTACCCGGAAGCGATCGCTTAGCTATTTCTTTTTTAATCACCATTGATCCCCAATCGGGAGAAGTGTTGGAGTGGGAAATTCAACCCAGTGTGATCAACGTAGACACTGCCCTTAGCAGGCAAAAAGCAGAAGCAATTCTCACCGATGAATCTCAAAATGCATCTGAGCAAGTAGTTCAACTGCTGCAAAATTTAGAAAAATTGCAAAAAGCAGTCAAACAGGTGCGTTTAGCTCGTGGAAGCTTGCAGTTGAATCTACCTTCTAGCCAAAATCCTTACCATGATGAGGGAATTTTGGGGGCTGTGGTGGTGAATGATTTACCAGTGCGATCGCTATTAACAGAATTGGTACTATTGGTTAACGAACTGATGGCTAACCACTTAAGCGCCTTAGGTATTCCTGCGATTTGGCGAGTTCAAGGCACACCCGATCCCGAAGATGTCCAGGAAATGCTGAAATTGGCCATCAACTTAGGTGTGGAACTGTCATTAGAACCAGAAGTAGAGATCCAGCCCCTGGATTATCAACACTTAACTAGGGCTTTTGCAGAATCTCCATCGGAGCAAGTGCTGACATATTTATTACAGGACACACTCAAACCATCTACGTACAGTACCACTAAAGGAATGCACTTTGGTTTGGCACTAGAGCAATACACTCACTGTAGTTCCCCCTTGCGGCGTTACCCAGATTTACTGATGCAGCGAGTGTACTATAGGCTGATAGAACACGGACGCGATCGCCGCAATACCCGTGTAAAAGAGCGAGTTAACCTGCGACACTCTTCTTCTCACACAGAAATTAACTGGAATGTTTTACCCCCAGAATTGCAACAAGAAATCCAAACTGACTTGAATCGGGTAATTATTCAGATTAACGATAGAGAAAAAGAAGTCCAAGAAGCTGAAGCCGATTTAGCTGGATTACAAAAAGCCCAACTCATGAAACAGCGCATTGGGCAGGTGTTTCAAGGGGTAATTACTGGTGTTCAATCTTATGGCTTCTTTGTGGAAATTGAAGTACCAGCAGCAGAAGCAAAAGCTGGTAGCAATCCTGGCGTACCTTTACGGGTGGAAGGACTGGTACATGTCAGTTCCCTCAAAGATGATTGGTATGAATACCGCGCCAGACAACAAGCACTCTTTGGCCGCAAAAATCGCGCTTCTTATAGACTAGGCGATCGTGTAGCTGTACAAGTTAAAAGCGTCGATTACTATCGCCAGCAAATTGATTTAGTCACTGTCGGTAGTGATGGTATTGCTAAAGGATCGACTGTCACTGATGTCAATGACGATGATGCATCAGACATCTACTTAGACGATATGGAGTCTGACGATTTAGAATCTTATGCTGACGATGAATAAACTTTGCTAATAATCGCGTGTCACATCATCCCAATCCCCTGATATTAGGCGTAACAGGTGCATCTGGTCTAATTTACGCTGTTCGCGCTCTCAAATATTTGCTCGCAGCTGATTATGAGATTGAACTAGTTGCCTCTAAATCAACATACATGGTTTGGCAAGCAGAACAGGATACTCGAATGCCAGCAGAACCAACTGCTCAAGAGCAATTCTGGCGGGAACAAGTTGGAGTCCCCGTTGGTGGGAAACTTAACTGTCATCCTTGGAGTGATGTCGGAGCTGGGATTGCTAGTGGTTCCTTTCGCACCTTGGGGATGATTATTATGCCGTGTAGCATGAGTACCGTGGCCAAGCTAGCAAATGGCTTGAGTTCCGACTTATTAGAACGAGCAGCAGATGTTCAACTTAAAGAAGGGCGCAAGCTGGTTATCGTTCCTCGTGAAACACCTTTTAGCCTGATTCATCTGCGAAACTTAACTACTTTGGCAGAAGCCGGAGTCAGAGTTGTACCTGCTATTCCTGCTTGGTATCACAATCCTCAAACCATTGAAGATTTAGTTGATTTTGTAGTAGCCCGTGCTTTAGATCAGCTGGATATTGATTGCATCCCTATTCAGCGTTGGCAAGGTCATCGTTAAAGTATGAAGTATGAAGTGTGAAGTATGAAGTAAAAATTTTCATCTATCATCCTTTATCCTTCATCCTTTATTCTTTATCCTTCATCCTTTTTTATGGCTGTAATTCGCTTAATTCTGTTAGTGGCTGTACTAGGAGGACTAACACTGTTGTTAGTTCAAAACTGGTCGCCTGTCCTACCGCTAGTGTTTTTGGGGATGCGGACTCAACCATTACCACTAGCAATGTGGATATTGTTCAGTATTGCCACTGGAGCTTTTACATCTGTACTAATCAGTGCCTTGTTCAAATTATCAAATTACTTTGGGGGACAGCAACGTCAAACTCCTTTAAAGTCGGGGACGGCTTCACCTCGTGCAAGAGCCGCCCGGCGGGAAGAACCTATACCTCCCCCTTCCAGTCCGCCACCGCGAGCTAGTAGAACAGAGTACGCTGCTAGTGATGCTAGTGAAGAATTTGACGATTGGGAAACAAGCAACAATACAGATGATGATTGGAACTTGGACGATAAGCCAACAGAAACGCCTACCCCTAATCCTAAAACTCAACCGTTTCAAGACTCTCAAACTTATGAACGTCAACAAGAACCCAAAAGTGGTTCTCAGTCTGGCTCAGTCTACTCCTACAGCTACCGCGAACCCAAAAATACTGCGGTAGGAAAAACAGAATCTGTCTACGATGCTGATTACCGGGTAATTATTCCCCCTTATCAACCACCAGCTAGTAATCAAGCTGATAATAGCGATGATGATGACTGGGAATTTTTTGAGGACGATGATTTTGAAGATGAAGACAAGCCCTCTCGTCCGTAAAGCTCTAATTATGGCTATCTTATACTACACCTTTCACGGGACTCTTGCCTGACTTTACCGTTCATAGCAGCTTCCTGCAAAGTCATGAAAGCATTTAAATCTTCCAAGTCATACGGGGTGGTCAACAGATGCCGTAGTTGGTTTTCTGCTTCAACCGTCAGATAACCAGTTGTCAAAGCTTGTTGCACAACGTCACGAATTCGAGTCATGGTTGATGCCTCTTACATACCACATTGATTGATTTGGTCTTACTCCGGTGGAATATGCAGTAGTTTTTGTGCTTAAGCCTTCAAGTTACCAAACCTTTTTTGGAAAATAATCAGAATTGAAGTCATTTTTTACACCTTCATTTGCAACATTTTGTTGATTGAAGCTTGCTATAGCGAAGTTTTAGAAGTTGATATACTGTGTAGTTAAAACACAGTATTATGTACAACTAAATCCGCCCACCAGAGTAAAGAGTCCTGTTAGTTTGTATTGACAGAATTTGTTCACTTAAAGTTTCAAACAAGCCTTATGAAATTTCCGTTAAGCCAACGATACCTAAGCAACAACTGCCAAGTCACCTAACGAAAGTTATTAAATTCGTTATAAATTCATCTTTTATTTATTCTGATTTCATTGAAGAATCGTTAGGATCTTGCCTGAGTTACAATAAATACATAAATAACGATAATGGCAGCAACTGATTCCAATCAAATAGAAGAGGAATTTATAGAGGCTAAAAGTAATTGGGAATTAGAAAAGTTATACATAGATTTAGCGTCAACTAAAGGAAAAGCCCTAACACCTGTAGAAAAAAAATTTCTCAGAGGTTTACTTTGTGGTTATAGCCCTGCTGAAATTGCCACTATAGTGTATCAAAGTCGTAGCAGTAGTACAGTAAGGGTTTATCTATCAAATGGGTTATATAAATACATAGAAGAACTGCTGAGTAACCAAATAGAACACTCAGTCAAGGTAAAAAATTGGAGTCGTGTGACTCATTTACTAGAAAAAGCAGGGTATAAAAAAGGAAGATTACAACTACAACCAGCAATTAACCCTAAAAAAACACTTCAAGAACCAGAAACTGATTTAGTAAAAATAAAATCAACCCAGATTCAAGATTGGGGTGAAGCAATAGATGTCAGTGTGTTTCACGGACGCAAAACAGAACTAGCAAAAATTCAAAAATGGATTGTGCAAGAACGCTGCCGCTTAGTGCTAGTCTTGGGTATGGTTGGCATTGGTAAAACCGCTTTTTCTGTCAAACTGGCACAAGAAATTCAAGATCAGTTTCAATATGTTATTTGGCGATCGCTACGTCTTGCCCCCTCCCTAGAGGAGATATTGAATCAGCTAATTAAGACTTTATCTCCACAACCAGAGACAAAAATTGCCAAAACAATAGAAAGCAAAATTTCCCAACTGATAGATTGCTTACGTTCTTCACGCTGTCTAATTGTCTTAGATCATTTTGACTCGATTTTGAACAGTAGCGACGAGTATGTACAAGTAGAAAATCATACTAACTACACTACCACCACAAGCATAAAAAATACTTCTAGCATTTCTCTACTTTCTCAGATTCAATATAGTCAAGGATATGAGATGTATGGAGAGTTGATTCGACGGGTAGGAGAGTTACAACATCAAAGTTGCTTAATATTAACGAGTCGGGAAAAAACTTCAGAGATTGCTGCTTTAGAGGGAGATCAACTACCTGTTCATTCTTTAAAATTGAATGGTTTAAATGAACAAGAAGGAATATTAGTTATCAAAGATAAAAGCTTAATTGGTGTGTCAAAAGAGACATCTAAATTATTGTTTGACTGGTATGCAGGCAACCCATTATTTTTAAAATTAATTGCTAGCGCTATTCAAGAACTATTTTTTGGCAATATTAATGAATTTATAGAACAGAAAATTGTAGTTTTTGGAGATATTAGAGCGAGTTTAGCTCAGCAATTCAATCGTTTGTCTCAACTAGAAAAGCATATACTTTATTTGTTAACAGTGAAGCAAGATCTTGTTTCCGTAAAGGAATTGCAACAGCATAATATACCGGGTTTATCGCCACGGCTATCGCAAAGATTAATACTAGAGTCTATAGAGTTATTACAAAGGCGATCTCTAATCGAGAAGGCTTCGCCTACGCTAATTGAAAGGCAGGCATCTAGCTTTTGCCTAAGCCATGTGTTGAGGGAATATATAATTGAACATTTAATAGAAGAAAATTTTAAATTAAGTGAAGAATAAGAAAACTATCTATTAAGCAATCATACAATTTTGGTTGCACAATTAAAAAATTACACCAGAGAAAGTCATATCAATGCGGAGATTTAAAGTAAAGTAAAGAGTTAGAAGTTAAGATAACTCATAACTCAGTACTCATAATTTATCACTGGAGTGAAGTGACTAGTGAGCAGTTTATTGCAAGGAGTCAACCTATACTTAATTGGAATGATGGGCGCTGGTAAGACTACAGTAGGACAGTTACTAGCAAAGCAATTAAGTTATGGATTTGTAGATACCGATAATGTAATTGCCCAAGCAGCAGGAAAATCTATCAATCAACTATTTGCCGAAGCAGGGGAAGCAGCATTTCGTCAGCTAGAAAGTGATGTACTAGCCCAAGTTTGTGCTTATACCAAGCTGACTATAGCCACAGGTGGGGGAATTGTGATGCGACAAGAAAACTGGAGTTACCTGCATCACGGTTTGATTGTGTGGCTAGATGTACCAGTGGAGCTACTCTACAACCGTTTGGCAGAAGATACCACAAGACCACTATTACAAGATGTTGACCCTAAAGGCAAACTGCGATCGCTCATAGAAGAACGCACACCACTTTATTCCCAAGCTGATCTCAAAATTACCGTGAATCATGAAGAAACACCGGAACAAATTGCTAACAGAGTCATGGAAATGATTCCGAGCGTACTTAAGCCACAAGTTTCTCATTAAGATAAAAGCGATCGCTTCACCAAATTTTGGTCATTCGTAGCACAAATCCCGGTAATTCTGGATCACCACTAACTACTTCGGGATGATCCCAAATTTCAGGTTCTTGATCAGGACGATAGATATAAACTTTTCGATTCTTTCGATCAATCAACCAGCCTAGTGATGCACCATTGTCGATATATTCTTGCATTTTGTCTTGTAATATGCTGAGGCGATCGCTAGCAGAGCGTAGCTCAATGACAAAGTTAGGACAAATTGGTGCAAAAGAAGCTTTTTGTGACTCAGTTAAAGCGTTCCATCGCTCCAGTTCAATCCAAGATGCATCAGGAGAACGCATAGCTCCATTAGGTAGCGTAAAACCTGTACTGGAATCAAAGCCAATCCCACTACCATCTTGTTCTGTCCAGTTTCCCAGTTGTGCGGCAATATTAAAGTTACGATTGCCTGTATCTGAAAAAGCTGGAGGCATGATGATTACTTCCCCATTAGCACTACGCTCAATTCGCAATTCTCGATTGACTTGGCATAACTCATAGAATTGCTCACTTGTCATCTGCACAAGGAAGGGAAAATTGACTGTTAAAGGTGTATTTTCAGTTTGAATTAACAGCGTCGTCATTTAAGTTTCCCTGGAAATAGAAATCTTAGGGGTAGCTTAATTCTAGAGTTTTGCAGAGTGCGATCGCACTGGGTACACAATTTTATTCCAGAATAAAATAAAGAAAACTGTAGTTAAAATGCAAATATGCGCTACAAAATTAGATTACAAAAGAGTGAGGAAGGATATGCTGTATGGTGTCCTGGTTTACCAGGATGCTGGTCTCAGGGTGAGACAGAAGAAGAGGCTTTAGAAAATATTAAGGATGCCATTCAAGCCTATTTAGAGGTGGTTGAGGAATTAACTCAGGATGCCGATGCTCGATATGTGGAAGTAGGGTAAAAATGCCGAAACTTCCGGGGATTAATCACCTGAGAGCTGTTAAAGCTTTGGAAAAAGTAGGATTTCAAGTTATTAGGCAAGGTAAACATATTACAATGACTGATGGTGAGCGTATCATCACCATTCCCAGAGCTAACCCAGTCAATGCCTATACGATGGCTGGAATCATTAAAGATGCGGGATTGGCAATTGAAGAGTTCAAACAACTTTTATAGTCTGCGATCGCCTTTTTCAAAACTCGACTAAATCGAGTAAATCAAGCCAATTCAATTAATGAAGGAGCTTGGTACATGAGAAACAAAACGTCAAATTTAAAAACTTGGTTGAGTTTGAGCGCTATCACGTTTTTAATCTTAATCATTATTTTTTTGGGACTACCAGCACTCTTCCTATTACTGCGCGTTCCTTCATTTGCAATTGGTGACGGTGCGTTATGGATTTTGCGCTGGAAAAATGAGGCAGATGGCTCTGGTATTAGTTTTAATCTACTACCTTTATTGATTATCGCCATTGTAGTTGGCTTGGTAGGACTAATTATTCGATCGCAGCGTGATCATCGCCGTTAATGAAAAAGCACAGAAGCAGAGTTTTTACAAAATATTTGACATGAGAGATTGTTACACGTTCCAAAGTCGTTCTACACTGACTGGATATATTTTAAGTTTTAACGGCTCCTTGTAATGGACAACGATTCTGAATACATCAGGCAAGCTGAAGCCACTCGTGTGCGTGTACTCAGCGAAGCATTACCTTACATTCAACAATTTGCCGGTCGCACAGTTGTTGTGAAATATGGTGGTGCCGCAATGAAAGATAGCGCCCTCAAAGACAAAGTTATGCGGGATATTGTCTTTTTATCCTGCGTCGGCTTGCGTCCCATCCTCGTACACGGGGGTGGCCCAGAAATTAATAGTTGGTTAAATAAACTGGGAATCGAAGCCCAATTTAAGAATGGTCTGCGAGTTACCGATGCCCCTACAATGGATGTGGTAGAAATGGTGTTAGTAGGTCGAGTTAATAAAGAAATTGTTTCTTTGATTAGCCGGGCTGGAGGCTTGGCAGTGGGGCTTTGCGGTAAAGATGGGAATTTAATTACAGCCCGTCCCCAAGATCAAGAAGGCATCGGCTTTGTAGGGGAAGTCAGCAATGTAAATATCAAAATATTGGAAACCCTTTCTAGCAGCGGCTATATTCCGGTAGTGTCTAGCGTCGCCGCAGACGATCAAGGGCAAGCTTACAACATTAACGCCGATACCATAGCTGGTGAAATTGCTGCTGCACTGGGTGCAGAAAAGTTAATTTTACTGACTGACACACAAGGCATTTTAAAAGATTACAAAGATCCATCTACCTTGATTCCGAAAGTAGATATTCGTGAAGCTCGTGAACTGATTGCAAGTGGTGTAGTTAGTGGGGGGATGATTCCGAAAGTAAATTGTTGTGTGCGATCGCTTGCTCAAGGAGTCAGTGCAGCCCACATTATCGATGGTCGCATTCCCCACGCTCTGCTACTAGAGATCTTTACAGATGTTGGTATTGGAACTATGATTTCCGGTTCCCAGTTTGCCCAAAAACGGGAATGAATGAGGTAGGTGGGCTATTTACCCACCTAAAAATTTTTAAGGATAAGTCAAAATAATCCGCGATCGGTGCCTCAATGGTCTGCCATGTCTGGAATTATTGATAATCACTGGATTAACTAACGTTGAGTCACGAATTACGGGATTAATTAAGGTTGGATTAATTAGCGTCGAATTTCTCACTTTTTGCCTGACGCGTGGATAGGAATAAGCGGGGTAATTAGTGCGACTTGGCATTAATCCTGTTGCTGGATCTACAGGCATAGGAGTAGGAATGGGACTACCGTAAATAAATGAACCAACGGCCGGCGAATTGCTAACTCCAGAAGCGCCATTAATCCAGATTGCAGACTGGGCATAAACTGGATAGCTCATAGCTGCGATCGTTGCCAGAGTTATTCCTACTCCCAGACAAGTCAGTGGCGAATGCTTGATTTTTAGCATATTGTACTCACCTGGATTTAATAAACTGAATTTTTATGAGTTCCCTCTTAATTTTATTATTGCTCCAAGTGAGATTCGGGAGGGGTTTCTGTGCTTTCGATGTATTGGCTATCTAGGAGAAACGCTCCTTTTGCAAAGCGAATACCCCAATATCCTCCAGGACGGCGGTCAAGAACTATACCCTCTTCGCCAATACGAATCACATCTGGGGGACGTAGCATGGGCATGGGATCTGCTGTTTTGACGTAGGGCGGTAGTGCCACAACACGGACTTTACTACCAATGGCGAATTCGTTGGACATGCTAAAAGAGCTAAGAGTTTTGATTAACTCATAACTCATAACTCCTAACTTTTACTAGGGGATGATATTAATTCGTAATTTTGTAGTCTTGTTGAAGAAGAGAGAAAAGGAAAGGAGATAAAATTTTATCTTCTTTCCCACCTTCTGCAAGAAGTCTATTAATTTTTGACCAGGAAAAATAATGCTTGCACATCAGTTAAAGGTAAGTGCCAAAGCAACTCTGGTTCCCAAGTATCTGGATTCAGCTGTGAATGATGACCACGTTGATATGCTTGCCATAGTCTATTCCAGCTGAATTTTTGTCGATAATTTAAATTTTTATGGAGGACTCGCAACATTCCTAGAGCCAACATAATATGAAATATTGGAATTTAGGAGGGTGAGTCGCTTCTCACCCTGGCTTTTTTGATTAGCGGGTTTGTTGACGTTGTTGACGGCGCTGTCTCATATTCTCTTGAAGTTCTTTGAGTTTAGCCTGCTGTTCAGGAGTCAGGATAGCTTGCATTTGTTGTTTGGATGATTCTTTAATTTGTCGCATTTGGGTTTTTTGCGCTTCAGTCAGATTCAGTTCACCCCAACCTTTACGTGAACGTTGACCTTGACCTGCTTGACGTTGAGCTTTTGCAGCTGCCAACTTCGCTTTTTGTTCTGGAGTGAGAATTGCCTCCATCTTGGCGCGAGTGTCGTTGCGAATTGACTGCATTTGGGCTTTTTGTGTGTCCGTGAGTTCTAAGCTTTGCCAAAAGCCTCTTTCTTTTTTGGGAGTTTGTGCAACTATCAAAGGTGAAGAGGAGCCTGTTTGTGCTTTAACTGTAAAGGGGATTGCAGTTAAAGTTAAGGCAATCGCTCCAGCTATCAATGACAATGACTTAAGTTTCATTTATGACCTTGGTCTTTTTCCTGGTTGGATGTCACCATCATAGAAACTTACATCCAGCAAATACATGAGGAGAAAGTCATGGTTATACCCATGACTTTGGTCATGATTCAGTCTGGCAAAATCTGATTCATAATTATGCATAAATTACAGTAAATATATAAACCTGTGGGCAATGTTGATATATTACAGTAAAAAATTTTTACTTTGTTCTAATTGTTTCAGAATAAGGCTGTAATCATTCCAAGTCTAAAATTTAAATAGTATGAGCCGTCCAATTCAAATTACAAATCATCCTTTTCGGTTTCTGCTTTATTTGGAGTGGATATTATTAGCGATCGCTGTTTTTTCTGCCGTACTACCGCCTTCGCCTCGCTTTTCTCCCAAGTTTCCCGAACTTACGATTTGTAGCCTAATTCTATTTGGCTTAATGGGTTTAAGATTACCTACTAGTAACAAGTTTAGTAAAATAATTTACACAGCTAGTGAGATTTTATTAATTTTAGTAACTGGAATTTTTGGCGGAAGAACTGCTCGACTATTTCCATTCTTATATATAATTTTAGTCACTCGTAGTTGTTTAATTTTTAAGTTACCGGGACGTTTATTAGTTACAGGATTATCATTTATCTTCTTTTTGCTAACACTGCAACATCGGTTTCCAAGGTTTCCTCTACGGCCTCAAGACCAAGAGAAATTTCGGTTTTTTAGTTTTAGTTTAGCTTTATTATTTGGTTTAAGTTTAGTTTTTGTATTACTTTTGATGAATGCAGTATTATCGGAACGACAAAGTCGAGAAGAATTAGCGATCGCTCACGAAAAACTGCGGCAATATGCTTTGCGAATTGAAAATCAAGCTACCCTAGAAGAACGTAACCGCATTGCTCGTGAAATTCATGATTCATTAGGGCATTCTTTAACTGCTTTAAATCTTCAATTAGAAACTGCTCTCAAACTATCTCAATGTAACCCAGCTAAGTCCCACAGCTTCTTGATGCAAGCTAAAGAATTAGGCTCAAAAGCATTACAAGATGTGCGACAGTCTGTTTCAACGATGCGTTCTAATCCTTTACAAGAACAATCTTTGACTCAGGCAATTCGTTTATTAGCAGAAGATTTTCATCGTTCAAATAGCATTCTACCAATTTGTCAAATTAGCCTTGTTCATCCTCTAGCTGCGGAAGTTAACACTGCTATATACCGGATTATTCAAGAATCATTGACGAATATTTCTAAATATGCAGAAGCTACAGAAATTAAGCTAGATATTATGATGACTAAAGGTAGTTTATATTTGATGATTCAAGATAATGGTAGAGGTTTTGATCTCCAGCAAAATACTACTGGTTTTGGATTACAAAGTATGCGCGATCGCACTTTAGCTCTAGGAGGTAAGTTTAATATTAATAGTACTCCTGGTTCTGGTTGTCAAATTATAGTTGATATTCCTTTATCAAGGTTGCTCTGATGATTAAAGTGTTGCTTGTAGATGACCAAAGTTTAATTCGTCAAGGCTTGAAAGCATTATTAGAACTGGAAGCAGATTTAGAAATAGTAGGAGAGGCAGAGAATGGTGAAATTGCGATTAGTTTAGTAGCACAATTACAACCAGATGTAGTATTGCTAGATATCAGAATGCCTATCATGGATGGAGTTGCAGCTACGCGAGAAATTCAAAAGCGGTTTGCTGGAGTTAAAGTTTTAATCCTTACAACTTTTGATGATGATGAATATGTAACAGCAGCTTTAAAAAATGGGGCAATGGGGTATTTATTGAAAGATACACCATCAGAAGAATTAGCTTTTGCTATTCGTGCAGTTTATAAAGGATATACACAACTAGGGCCAGGAATCGTCAAAAAACTTTTGACTCAGTTTCCCAATATGACACCAACTCAGTTACCACCTGTGCCACCTAATTTAGCGGAACTGACTCCCAGAGAAAAAGAAGTTTTGCGGTTAATTGCTACAGGTGCTAATAACCGAGAAATTGCTCAACAATTATATATCTCTGAGGGGACAGTAAAGAACCATGTCACCAATATTTTAAATAGATTAAATTTGCGCGATCGCACTCAAGCTGCTATTATTGCAAATACGTTTTTATCTTATTTAGACAGCTAAAATTTCACTCATTAAATAATTCTAAACATTCCTTTTTTAAAACGCCTTTCGTCACTTTTATGTTTCTAGATGATTTAGCAATTATCTCTTCACAAGATAAATCAATTTGTGATTGCTTGATCGAAATCAAATCTTTAATTGAAGTACCATAGATAATTTCTGATATACCCGTCCAAACACAAGCTGTTGCACACATCGGGCAAGGCTCTCCAGTTGTGTATATGCTATAACCTTCTAAAGAAGGGTTTTTGAGTTTAGCTGTTAAACTGCGAATGACATTAATTTCTGCATGAGCAGATGGATCACTATCTCGCCTCACTGTATTATGAGCTAATGCAACCACGTCATTATCTTTAACAATCACTGCACCATAAGGCGCATCACCTTTTTTTGCTTCTGTCAATGCTAAATGCATAAAATATTCGTGGTTCATACTGTCTGAGTGTTGATAAGGATAATGGTTAAGAATATCGCATTTATAGTGTGATTTCTGCAAATGTATTCAAATTATTTCTGGTGAAATATGTTACTGAGCAGAGAACAAACAGAATTTTACTTACAAGACTTAGAAACACCAGTGGGTAAAGCGATTAATTTAGCAATTGCCGCTTTAGTTTTACTATCATCAGGAATTTTTGTAGCAGAAACCTATAATATTCCTGACAATGTTCGCTTTCAGTTGCATATAATTGATACCGCTATTTTTATAATTTTTGCATTAGAGTACGCACTCCGCTTTTGGAGTGCAGAAAATAAAATTAAGTATATTTTTATTTAGTTTTTATGCAATTATTGATTTAATCGCAATTTTGCCATTTTTATTGGGAATAGTAGATATCACATTTATTCGTTTACTGCGATGGTTCAGAATTTTAAGATTAATTAGATTTATAGATAATAGATTTTTATTTGCCAAAATTAATACTGAAGATGGTGTTATTTTTGCGCGAATACTGTTTACATTATTCGCCATAGTTTTTATATATTCTGGCTTAATTTATCAAGTTGAGCATCCGGTCAACCCGCAAAACTTTAGTACATTTTTAGATGCATTCTATTTTTCTGTAGTCACAATGACAACAGTAGGGTTTGGCGATGTAATCCCGATTTCTAAATTAGGCCGCCTGTTGACAGTATTGATGATTTTCACAGGCATTGCCTTAATTCCTTGGCAAGTGGGAGATTTAATTAAGCGGTTAGTCAAGACCGTCAATCAGGTAGAAACTGTTTGTTCGGGTTGCGGTTTGGCTTTCCATGATATCGATGCTGGGTTTTGTAAAAGATGTGGCAGTAAATTACCAATTCGTAATTCGTAATTCGTAATTGAGACGCACAGAAAAAATACTACTGCTCAAATTTAGATGAAATTAACCGCCGATGTACACCGATAGTATTATTTGTCAAATCCCGTAAGACCGGGGGTAAGGCTTGAGAAGTGTCCTGGCTTGATAGACATAAATGACGTTGACTACTACTCCGCCTCGTCGAATTGGGATCGTTGCGATCTCAGTTAAACTACTAAAGTGATTTCGATAGCTATCCATCAAGTCTTTTCTCTGATTAAACGGGTTGGTAGTGATATACAGCGCATCTTTTCCCAGCCATTGAGTGGCTGCTGACCAAAAAGCAAAGCCACGCAAATCTTTGCCAATATCAAAGCAAGTAATTGGGATGTTAATTAGGGGTTCAAGAGACATCGCAATTGGCCCACCGATGTAATAGCGATTGGTAAATATAAAACTAGATTTTTCTAAAGCTGTACTTAGAACAGGAGATGCAGCAAAGCCACGCCGCAGTTGTTGAATATCAATTAATTCTGTCGAGGGGTCATCTTTGGGAGGCAAAAAACCTCCCATAAGGGCGTATTGACTAGGTTTTTGCATTATTCCCGTTGTCACTTGCAATAAAGCAATTAGTAAGATAGTGGCAACCATAATTCCTGAACCTAAAAGCCATCGCCGCACCCAAAGTCGAGATTGCTTCTCCCAAATGATTGCTTGTTGTCCTAACAGCAAAGTTATCCCCCAAAACCCTGGCATCGACCAAGCTGGAAGAATTTGCCGATATCCTCCGATGAGAGTAAACCCTAAAATTACAGGTAAGGATACCCATAAAATCAAGAGAGAAGAATCATGTAAGAATTTATCCGATTTTAGAGATTTCTGGGAAAAAACTTGAACTGTTCGAGTTAGCGTCGATCGCAAACTTACCCACCAAAGTGGTAATCCTATGGTTGGGAACAGGTAAGCTACTCCAGCTAAACAAACTAATATCACATTTAGCAGATTGTAGCCGCTTCTTGGCACTGCTCGCTCTGATTGAAAGCGAAATGATACCCAATCATGCTGAATATTCCAAAACAAAATAGGGAAGATGGTGATTACAAATAAGCCTAAGCTTAGCCATGCCCAAGGGGAGCGAAAAACACAGCGATAACGTGGATTTGTTAAACAAAAACCAACTAGTCCTAGTCCTAAAATAAAACCGTGATATTTACTCAGACAGGCTAATCCAACTAAAACACCCAGAATTGCTAAGCGATAACTAGGGACGTAGGCATTAGATGAATTTGGCTGCCGAAAAAGTTCAGTAGTTGCACAAAATAAACTAGCTGACCAAAAAAACATCAATGGGCTGTCAGGTAGACTGAGTATACCAAAGCCGACTTGAAAAATCGGGCTAATGGTAGCGATCGCTAAAGTTATTGTGGCAGCCTGGGGAGAGAATAGTCTTTTGCTAATTAAATACAACAGTAATAAACTACCTGTGTGTGCAATCAGCGCTCCCATGCGAATCGTAAACTGAGATACAACTCCAGTCAACCAAGGGCCAAAACCAGTTGTCAGCGCTACCAGTACAGGATGATCGAAATAACTCCAGTCCAGATGCAAGCTATAAAGATAGTAATAAGCTTCATCAAAAGTAGGATAAAGCCAAAAAGCAACAAAAGCTCGAAACAGTAGTCCTCCAACCAACAAACAAAGCACTAATTGATTAGTTTTTTCAGTCAACCATTTCTGAGCTATTTGCATTTACTTGCATTCCTACCTTTTTAATT
Source organism: Atlanticothrix silvestris CENA357 (assembly GCF_016056295.1). Lineage (GTDB taxonomy): Bacteria > Cyanobacteriota > Cyanobacteriia > Cyanobacteriales > Nostocaceae > Atlanticothrix > Atlanticothrix silvestris. The sequence goes on along the minus strand of NZ_JAECZB010000092.1, from coordinate 94,053 downwards.
AAAATTTGCTGCTAAAAAAGCAAAATTTTACCGTGTATGTACAATAAATCATAATCGTAACAATACACATAAATGATTGTATCGGCTGACAATATGGCGGGAGTATCCCAGAACTTTAGATGTTTAAAACTTGTGAGATTGCCTTTAACAATGTTTCCGACTCAATTGGTTTGACTAAATGCATCTGATACCCGGCTGCAAGTGCCTGTTTTTGGTTCAATTCTCCGGCATAAGCAGTTAGAGCGATCGCCGGGATTTTTCCTCCTCGCTCTGCTGGCATGGCTCGAATTAAACGCATCAGCATATAGCCATCTATTCCTGGCATTCCTATATCACTTAACAATAAATCAACTGGAGATTTTGCCATTAATTCCAAAGCATCGCCTGCGGATGCAACTGTAATAACAGATGCACCAAACTCTTCTAGCATCATTAACAGAAATTCACCTGTATCTGTGTCATCATCTACAACTAAAATGCACAACCCTGTCAAATTCAAATAATTAGTTTGTTTGACAATATTTTTACTTGTCTGGAGCAGATTGGACATCAGCGGTAATCTGACTGTAAATGTTGCCCCCATTCCTTCCCCTAGACTTTCTGCTTTGACAGATCCACCATGCAATTCGGTAAGATTACGAGCAATAGCTAGTCCTAACCCCAGCCCTCCAAATTGTCGAGTTATTGTGCCATCAGCTTGACGAAAATAATCAAATACGTATGGTAAAAATTCTACACTAATGCCTTTGCCAGTATCTTGGACTTGAATTTCGGCAAACTTTTCAATACGTCCTAAGCGCACATTCACTTGCCCTCCTGGTGGTGTGAATTTGACTGCATTAGAAAGTAAATTCCATAAAATTTGTTGTAAGCGAGCTGCATCCCCTGCAACCATTCCGACATCTAACTCCAAGAAGGTGTGAATTTGAATATTTTTTGCCTCTACTACTAGCTGAACAGTTTCTAATGCCCCTTCTATGATGTTAATTAAATTGATAGGCTGAATATTTAAGGTTATTTTCCCTTGCTGAATGCGAGAAACATCCAGCAAGTCTTCAATCAGTTGAATTTGTAATTTAGCATTGCGCTCAATGGCTTCTAGCCCACGTATTAGTGTTGCTCCTTCAAAATTACGGCTTCTTAATAGCGTTGCCCAACCTAAAATAGGGTTCAGTGGAGTCCGCAATTCATGGGATAGGACTGCGAGGAATTGATCCTTAAGTCGGTTAGCCATTTCAGCTTCACTACGTGCAGTCTGCTCTAAAATCAGTAGATGTTCGCGCTCTACTTCCACTTGCTTGCGCTCAGTGATGTTTCTAAAAAAGATGCCTAGACCATCTTCAGCAGGATAGGCGTGGATTTCAAACCACTTGTTCAACGGTTCACATAATGCCTCAAAGTGGACAGATACTTTTTGTGCGATCGCGCGACGATATTCCCACTCATACTTTGTATCCTTAGCTTGAGGCCACTGTTCCCAAAAATTTGTTCCTAAAATATATTCTGGTTCTACTCCATTAATTTTTGCTGCTTGTCTATTAACATAAGTAATTTGCCAATCTCGATTGACAGCGATAAATGCATCCGTCATGCTTTCTAAAATATTGTCTAGCCGACTGCTAAGGGCTTGTTCGCGCTTTAGTAACTCGTCTTTGTCTTGATGAGATTCTTCGAGATGAGCGTTAGCCTCAACAAGTGAATCATTAAGTTGGATAAGTTTTTCAGATAATTCTGCGCGAGCTTGATATTCTCCTAATCGCACTCTTGCTACAGCTAATGTTACTTGAATTCTGGCTCTTTCTGTAATGGCAGTTCCTACCAGCAACCCGACAGCACACTGCACTAATAAACTCAGTTTGTGAACGTGTAAAACTTCTGGTTGGACTGGGAACCTTGGCAAGGACATAGCATTGGGATAGACAACCAAGTAAAAGAACAGTGTTACCAGTACGCAAACACTAGAAGTCAACATCCCGCTAGTGACACCAAAGCGAGTTGCAGCCCAGATAACGGGCACAAAGCTCAAAAATGATAATTGTTGGAACTTAAAATTTGATTGGTAAGTTTCCGAAACAGTGAGAATTGCTGTGGCTACACACAACAGTAGTATTGCGCTTACTTCTATTAAAAGCCGACGAGAGGTGGGGAAACTAAGACAGTTAGATGAAGAGTTTGATGGTTCTGAATTAGTTAACCAACCCCAAAATTGCAAATGCGGTGTGAGGACTAAAAGGGCAGTAGGGGTAATTGCCATAATTCCTATAGCATTACCCAACCACCAATGAGGAATGTTTTGAGTCAAACTAGAAGCAGACATGTTGCCTATGGCTACCCAAGTCAAACTACCAACCGTAGCTAAGGTAGCTGAAGCTACTAAAGGCACACTCATAGTAAAAAAATTAGCATCTCTAAGGTTATTTAGTGTGAGGGAACCTCGCCAGAGACGACGGTAGAGTAACCAAGCTATTAAAGGTTCAATAACATCGACGAAACCAACCATTCGCTCCCAGCTATGCAATCCCCAAAACGGTGCCATAAGGAACGATGCCAACCCTGTCAAAATAATACCAGAGCGACCAAACCAAAAAGTCAGGGCGATCGCCACACCTGATGGAGGAAACCATAGAGATACTCCCGGCTGAACTTGGTAAATCAGCGCCATCCCATGAGCCATGATTAGGGCTATTAGCCCCACTAATAAGATAATTAGCGATCGCTGCATAGATGCAATTTTACTAAAGATACAATTAAGAGAGTGCAATAAAGATTTGTAAACTAAAAGAATGTTGGATACAGAGCCTATTGTAGGCAATATTTCTGTAGAGAAAATTTACCCTGGTGGCAGTGACCCTCATTGTTTCGATTGGCAAGAAGCATGGTATCCCGTCCACTACGTTGAAGATTTAGATAAATCAAAACCAACTCCTTTGACAGTGTTGGGCAAAGACATTGTAATTTGGTGGGATAGGCAAGCAAAATCCTGGAAGATATTTTTAGACCAGTGTCCTCATCGCTTAGCACCACTCTCAGAAGGTAGAATTAACAACGATGGGTTATTAGAGTGTCCATACCACGGCTGGTCATTCTCTGGAGATGGTAGTTGCCAGCGTATTCCTCAGCAACCTATAGGTGGAACAGCAGAAACTTCTTTACGAGCATGTGCAGTATTATTACCTACATCTGAACGGCAAGGATTACTGTTTGTTTATGTCGGCAACCCAGAAAATGCTGCAAAAACAACAGTTCCTATTATTGAGCCTTTAGAAGAATCGCCTGATGGCTGGGTTGTCATTAATACATTTAGAGATGTACCTTACGATGCACTGACACTTTTAGAAAATATACTTGACCCCAGTCATGTAGCTTTCACACATCACCAAACTGTAGGAAATAGGGCCAATGCAACTGCTTTAGGACTAGAAGTAATTGAATCTGGAAAACATGGATTCAAAGGCATTTGGCAGCAAGGTATAAAACCAGGACAGTCGGGAGAACTATCGACAACTTTTGTCGCTCCTTGTTTAATGTGGCATGATATCAACTCTGAACGGGGCAGAATTTTAACTGTTGTTTATGCAACGCCAATTCGTAAAGGTGAATGTCGTTTATTTGCTCGTTTTCCTTTCAAATTCCCCTCTAAACTTCCGGGGCTATTTATTAAGTTGAGACCACGCTGGTACTATCACATTGGACAAAACGGTGTTTTAGAAGATGATCAAATTTTCCTCCACTATCAAGAACGTTATTTAGCAGCCAAAGGAGGTAGCCCTAACTTTGCTAAGGCTTTCTATTTACCTACAAAAGCAGATAGTTTTGTTTTTGAATTGCACCAATGGGTTAACCAATACAATGCTGAACCATTTCCAGGAGAAAGTTTACCACCAATATTACCTAAAAATAAGCTGCTAGAAAGGTATAACTCACATACAAGAAATTGTGCCAGTTGTAGAGCTGCACTTGCTAAAATTCAACAATTGAGGTTTTGGTGTGGAACTATAGCAGTAGTTGCTTTGATCAGCACTCCAATTTTGGCATTCTTGTTCCATACAACGTCCCTTTTATTAGTGGTGATTGAAACATTAACACCTCTGACCTTCGGGATTGCATGGTTGGGGTTGAGTAGGCTTCAAAAACAGTTCTATGATGGACGACCTATACCGTTGCGTAATCTGCCAGAACAAAATTAAAATCTCATGTGGTTTGAGAATTTATGCCCCAATACGATCCAATTAAGCCAAAAAACCTCCTGTAGAGACGCGATAAATCGCGTCTGATAAGACGAATTATCTATACCAATAACCTTTAACCCAAGCGTATTGATTTATGCCCAAGTTTATGTAATAATTTTTGAATTTTAAAATCCTCAAATCAAATTCATAGAAGATTCAAATCATTAATGTTTGAGTGAAAAACTTGGGCTTAAAGCGGAGGATGTTCAAAGAGCAATAAAGATAGAAAGAAATCTATGATGAAAATTGATACCCAAGTAGTAACTACTGCTTTTGTTGCTGACTCTCCGACTTCTTTAGCTCCTCCTTTGGTAGTTAAACCCCAACTACAGCCGATAACAGCAACTAAAGCTCCAAAAATAAACCCTTTTAACACAACAATAGACAAATCTGATGGATCTAAAAAATCTCTGACTGACTCTAAAAATGTCTCTGGAAGAATTTTGTAAAATTGTGCTGCGGCAAAAACGCCGCCAACGAGTCCCATAAGTAAAGCAAAAATCATCATTATTGGCATCATCATACAGCAAGCAATTACTCTAGGAAGTACTAGGTAATCAATTGGATCTGTTTTGAGCATATAAAGTGCATCAATTTGCTCTGTAACCCGCATTGCACCTATTTCTGCCGCAAAAGCAGAGCCTACTTGCCCAGCAATAATACTAGCAGTCAAAATTGGTGCTAATTCTCTGCAAAAAGCTAAAGCAAAAGCACCTCCCACAGCACTGACAGCACCAAATCTGACTAGTTCTCTAGCCGTCTGAATAGTAAAAATCATCCCTGCAAAAACATTGACTAGGAGAACTGGAGAAATAGAACCTGGCCCCACAGTCACCATGTGTTCTAAAATTTTGTGTGAGCAAGTTTTCCCTTGCAGTAAATGTAGCCAGACTTGACCAAAGAGTAGCACTGCGGCAAAACAGCGTACTATCCACAATTGTTCTAAATTTCCTTTTGGTTGCAATTTTACCGCCCTTGAGACTGAATGTTTTGTACCTTAACTTCACTTAGGTACACTTTGGGAAACTCTAGAAGTTTTCTCTAAAATTTCAGGCTGTAGCGAAAAAATATTCTTATTTTCCAAATTTTTTGCTACTTTTTTGTTTGTAAAGTTTATGTTGACTCTTGGCAATATTTTTGGACGTTTCCTCTAGGGAAAGACTCCTGGTGTTCTGAGAATTTTTTGCTGAGAAGCGGTCAAGTTGGGATAATCATCAAGATTATAGTAGTATCTAGCCCATGCAGATGAGTAAGGGGAATATTTGTAAAATAATGTCTGGCGATCGCCTAATCCCCGCCACGGGAGAGTACCATGAGTTAAAGCCTCAGTAAATATAATGGCGCTACCTGCTTTAACAGAAATTGCCTGTACGCACTCACAGGGAAATTCTAAATTTTTCCATTTCTGCGGTAGAGGTAGATTGCTCTTGTGACTACCAGGAATGCAGCCAAATCCTCCATCACCAGGATGCACATCATTTAGCTCGTAGGCGACAGTGGTCAAGCCATTATACATCCTGCCATTTTGGAATAAATAATACTGGCAGGGATCGTAGGGAGTTCCGCCTCCGTGTAGGTGAGCGCCAATAGGCCCAATACCTTGACGAATGATGTGAATATAGTCATGATCCAGGCGAAACTGTTCTCCCAATAACTCAGATAAATAAGGTGTAATCTGCGGATGATCGATTAGTTCTTGATAAGGCTTGCCCCAAGATAGCAGACCATCAAAACGTAAAAATGTCGCTCCTGGATGATCTTGGAGTTCAATTTGCTGATCCAAAAGTGCCTGAATTGCTTTAATTTGCTCACTATTCAGAACATTCTCGATAATTAAGAATCCTTGTAGGTCAAACAGATAGCGTTCAAACTCAGTCATGATAGTTATCGCTTGATGAAAGTAGACAATTGGGAACCTTCGACTAGTTACTAACTAGTTCAAAAGGCAACAATTGCAATATCTACGCAACTTTATCAAGAAAATAATGTTTTTTAAAAATCAATAAAAAACCTCGGTTGGCAGCCGAGGTTTAAGGGAGAAGTACGAATGACAATGAGATTAAGCGATACCGAGGGAAAAATTTACATCCTAGCTAACACCCAAGGCAACTAAAACTAGTGCCGTAATGAACAAAGTAGCAACTGCACCTAGAAAAGCATAGTGGCGTTGCTGCTCAGTGTCAGGATAGGCCGCATAGTAAAGTTGGGGTTCAGTAGCGTAGTTATTTAAAATACCTTCTTCGTTAGTGGTTGTATACATAATGCTTTGCTGGTTTTTATTAACTTATGTAACTTAATTTAACAAAATTGTTACAATTCGTCAATATGACTTGACACGAAATAGTAAATGAGTCTAATAAAAATTACTTATCTCAGATAACATCTTGTGAATAGCTAGCGATCGCTAATTAATTCCTACTTTTTATACCAATCCCTAAAAATCTTTATAAGTACTTGCTATGTCATCCTTGACACCATCCATTAGGAGTAATTTTTAACTGGTGTCAGTTAATAAACTGTCACGCATTAAATGTTCAATTTTGTCCCAAAAGAGATATTGTTAATAATGCAAGGAGTGATACCATCTCACTTAATGTTTGTTACAAGTTATTCTCGTAATGCTTTTCGTTAGAAGTGTATTGCAGATTTCAAATGTTACATCAAGTCAGTGATTTGGTATAGAGTTATACGAAAAAGCACTTGAGTGGGCAAAACCTCAGGTGCTTTTTCGTCCCTCTAAACAACTTTGTATCCTATAAAGAAGAGTTAATATAGGCTCTAAAAACCTTGATTTTATAGTGTTCCACGTCAATCAAAGTTTGTAGATGCTGCTGTAGGTTTCCGCAGGTGATAAATTTATCCTCAACTCAGTTTCAATTTCCGAAACGACACAGACAAAAACTGTAGAGAGAGGTTAAGTTAACTGTTAATCACAAGCCGCACTTGAGCAGCGATGGTAAAAGAATTAGCAATTTCTACCCGTGGACTAACTAAACAATTTGAACGGCACATTGCCGTTAACGATGTTGATTTAGAGATCCAAGTGGGTGAAGTATACGGACTGATTGGGCCGAATGGCGCGGGTAAAACAACTCTCATCCGCATGTTGGCAGCAGCTGAAGAACCAACTACGGGTGAGATTTATATTAATGGCGATCGGTTACGTCGTGACAAAAGTAACACGACTCTCAAGCGTCGCCTTGGCTACTTACCCGACGACTATCCCTTATATGAGGATTTAACAGTATGGGATTACCTAGATTACTTTGCGCGTCTGTATCGCTTGCGAGAACCACGCCGTACTCAACGCCTGCATGAAGTTTTAGAACTTATACAACTCGGTAATAAACGTCATAGTTTAATTTCTACTTTGTCGCGGGGGATGAAACAGCGCTTAAGTTTAGCGCGAACTATTATCCATGAACCAATTTTACTGCTACTAGATGAGCCAGTGTCAGGACTTGACCCCATCGCCAGGATGCAGTTTCGAGAAATCATCAAGGCATTGCAAGAAGCCGGGATGACAATCTTGATTTCCTCCCATGTTCTTAGCGACTTAGCGGAACTTTGTACTTCCGTAGGAATTATGGAACTTGGTTTTTTGGTAGAAAGTGCTTCCCTAAAACAACTTTACCAGCGTCTTTCTCGCCAGCAAATTTTGTTATCAACCCTAGGAAATCTAGAAACGCTTTTAAGCGAACTAAAACATCATCCTTTGGTGGAAGAGTGGGAAGTAATACCCACAAAAAATAGTGTGCGGATCAACTTTTCTGGCAAAGAAGAAGATAGCGCTGAATTATTGCGATCGCTGATTACATCTGGCATTACCGTAAGCGATTTTCACTGTACTCAAGAAGATCTAGAAACTATTTTCTTGAAGTTAGGACACAAACAAGCATCTTAATAAGTCAATAATTTCCACTTTCCCTCTTTGGAGATTTTTTCTATGATGGTCAATTTAATAGACAAAATTGGCGACTGGAACCCGCAATTATTACGGGAACTCAAAGGTCGCCTCAAGGCTTTTAATGTTTTAGTTGCCGTCGTCATTTCATTAGTTGCTCAACTGGGAATTTTTTTATATCAGTTTGGTGATTTCCCCAGTGGAAAATACTCAATGTCTGGGCCATATTGTAACTTGAGTTCAGGTTATTTACAGCAACAAAACTCAGTTTCTCAGCTAATTAATCAAGTTCAGCAGAAAATTAATTTATATAGTGGTAATAAAAATTATGACTTGGCAAAGCTGCAAGAACTGAAAACACAATTGAGGTCTTTGAATTTAGAATCAACTAATCTTAATAAAATTTTATATCAGCAATATTGCCCTTCAGAACAAATAAATATGCCATTGTGGTGGCAAGATCACTGGAGATACATATTTTTAAGCCTGAGTGTGATGTTTGTATTCACGCTATTAGTTGCTGGAGTTTATTTATTAATCAATAACTTAGCTCAAGAAGAACGTCGCGGTACACTGAATTTTATCCGCTTGAGTCCACAGTCAGAAGTGAGTATTTTGACTGGCAAAATGCTAGGAGTGCCGATTGTTATTTATCTCATAGTTTTAGCAGCATTACCTTTGCATTTATGGGCTGGAATTTCTGCCAAAATTGCCTTAAGTGCGATCTTTAGTTTTTATATAGTTCTGGTTGCTAGCTGTACTTTCTTTTATAGTGCTGCACTACTATTTGGTTTAATTAGTCATTGGGTTAGTGGGTTTCAACCTTGGATAGCTAGTGGTGCAGTTTTAATATTTTTGTCCATAACCATGAACTTAGCATCGGATAACTTGAACTTCTACAATGCAGCTACTTTTTTGAGGCTACTAAGTCCCTTTGACATGATGAGTTATCTGTTTGGAAACTTGTTTCGTCAATATAATCAATCATCATTAAATGAATTACAGTTTTTCTATTTACCGCTAGGTAAAAATATTATTGGTCTGATTGGCTTACATTTATTTAATTATGGTGTGGGAATTTATTGGACTTGGCAAGCATTGAAGCGTCGCTTCCGTAATCCAGATGCAGCAATTTTCAGCAAAGGTCAAAGTTATTTATTAGTAGCTTGTTGTCAAGTGATGTTTTGGGGATTCACACTACAATATCACAAAAATTATTGTCTTTCTAATAGAACTGTAAACTCTGCTAATTGTTATTACGATTTAAATAAACAGATAGAAGACAATTTTGTTTTTATCGCACTATTTAATTTAGTGTTAATATTAGCTTTACTAATAGTTTTGTCACCTCACCGTCAAGACATCCAAGATTGGGCGCGATATCAATACCAAAAAATTTCTAGTCGTTCTTGGTGGAGAAATTTGATTTTGGCTGACAAAAGTCCTGCATTAGTCGCAATGGGAATTAATCTGGCGATCGCAACTACACCATTAGTAGTTTGGATTATACTTGCACCCATTTTGAACATTCACCATAACGACAGCATTGATTGGGTTAATGACATTGGGAGAATGAAAGCGATTTTAGCAGTGGCTTTATTTATTAGCTTAATGATGATTTACGCCACCTTAGCCCAGCTAATACTGTTAATGAAAACTCCTAAGCGTTCTGCTTTGGCAATTGCTACTATAGGTGCATTGCTATTCTTACCAGCAATGTTTCTTCAACTATTAGGTGTTGCACCCAATAAAAATTCCATTGCGTGGCTGTTTTCGACTTTTCCTTGGGCTGGTATTGAACACTCCGCAGCCACAACGGTTTTTATGGCACTTTTAGCCGAGTTAAGTGTTTTTGCATTATTAAATTTCCAATTGACAAAGCAGGTTAAGTTAGCAGGAGAGTCTGCAACAAAAGCATTATTGACAGGAAATTAGTCAGATCCCCGACTTCTCAAAGAAGTCGGGGATCCGAACCCCTGGATTCCCTAAATACTAATTTTAGAGAGTGATAACTATGAAGCCTAATTGGATGAATTTACTAGGAGATTGGAACCCTCAACTGTTGCGAGAATTTAAAGGGCGACTGAAAACCCGCAATCTCATATTGTCAACTGCTATCTCGCTGCTGGGTCAATTTGTAGTATTCATGTATTTTCAAACCCAGCTACCAACCAAGACCAATCTTTTATATAATTACTCCCACAGATATTGCACAGGTAAGTCTCTATATGATGCAAAAAAATGCCTAGGTGATGAATTCGGTAACGTTATTATTAACTGGCAATTGTGGTCTTTAGATGCATTTACATTGCTGAGTATCATTGGTTGCTTTACGCTTTTAGTTGCAGGTACTTATTTACTTATCAGCGATTTAGCTAATGAAGAACGGCATGATACACTCAATTTTATTCGCCTTAGCCCTCAATCACCCCATAGCATTTTATGGGGAAAAATGTTAGGTGTTCCTATACTCTTGTATGCTGCGGTATTGGTCGCAGTTCCTCTGCATTTGTGGTTAGGGTTAGTTGCCAATATTCCCCTGATGATGATTTTAAGTTTCTACGCGATCGCGATCGCTGCTAGTCTTTTCTACTATAGTGGAGCATTATTATTTGGGTTAGTTGGTTCTTGGTTGGGCAGTTTTCAAGCTTGGTTGGGAAGTAGTGCTGTTTTAGGCTTTCTCATGTTCACTAAGCAAGCAATAGTCCCTGACGTATCAGCTAATACTCCATTTGTTGTATTGAGGTTGATGAACCCCTATTACTTAATTCCCCACCCTGAAGTTAGTTCTATATTTGCACCAAATAATCCCAATTTTATTAACTTTCATTGGTTTGGTATACCACTAGGATCGGTTTTTTTTATTACAGTTTGCTTTGCTATTTTGGTTTACTTCATAGGAGCATACTTTATCTGGCAATCTTTGCAGCGTTGCTTTCGTGATCCTAATGCTACTATGTTGAGCAAAAAGCAAAGTTATTTATTAACTACTTGTTTTACAGTTATTACTCTAGGATGCGCGAATTGGCAAAAATTAAATGTGGGTAGTTATTATAGCTCACACACGATATTTGAAAATTTGGCGTGCTTATTGTTTTTGAATTTGTGGCTATTTTTATATCTAATTGCTGCACTCAATCCTCATCGTCAAATACTACAAGATTGGGCACGTTACAGACATATTTATAACTACAAGGCAGGGCATCGCAGCAATTTAATCAGGGATTTAATTTGGGGTGAAAAAAGTCCGGGGACTTTAGCGATCGCAATTAATGCCATGATTGCTATTACCTGTTTAAGTGTGTTTATTTTAATTTCTGGGATCAATACAGGTAATGAAATTAAAGCTTTTACATCTCTATTCTTCTGTGGTAGTTTAGCTGTAATCTATGCAGTCATTGCTCAACTACTATTGTTAATGAAAAATCAGCATCGCCTATTTTGGGCTACTGGTGCAGTTGGTGCAGCAATTGTATTACCAGTAATAATTTTAGCGATGTTGTTTTCTAATCCTGGAAACAACTCTTTTCTGTGGCTATTTTCGGTAGCTGCGCCGCTTATTGCTTTGTACCCTTCAGGCGAATATACATCAACAATGGCTCCTTTTTTAGCAATTCTGGGTCACTGTGGTATTTTGGGTTTATTGGTATTTCAGCTAACACGGAAACTAAGAAAAGTCGGAGAGTCTGCAACTAAAGCACTACTAGTAGAAAATTAGGAAAACCTATACAGCGTATTTCACGTAAATGAAGTACACGGGTAGGGGCACAACATGTTGTGTCCCTACTCATTTAATTTAGTTCAGGTGATAAATTTAAGGTTAGGTTATAGCTTTGGTGAGTTACTCAGAAAGAATTTTTAAGAACTCTTCTGGCAAGATTCCTGGTACTGAAGAAGCTACAAAATCGGATATATTTCGTGTTACGATTATTTCTAACCTTGCAGCCATTGCTGCTGCACTTGTTACCGCATCTTCAAAATCTTTAATTGGACTTTGCAAAGCTTGGTGAATTACTTCATCGTTAACGCTAGCAATGTGAATGTGTTGTAATAAGTTTTCTATTAATTTACGTGCTGCTTCGCTACCAATTTGGCGGCGTAAAATATAGAAAATATTTGTAATGGCGTGTCCTGAAACAAAGCCTTGCACCTGTTTTGTGATGACTGTATTTAATGCTTGCGCTGAGGTGACAACAAAAGGTTGACGCTGTGCTAAGATATCAAGCAAAACATCGCTGTCAAATAATACCCGTTTCAACTATATTTCCCCTCTAGATAATTAACATAACTTTCTTCAGTATTTTCTGATTCTAAGCTAATTACACCTATGAAACTTTGAGTCCAGGGGTCAAGTTCAGATAAAGATTCTAAGGTTTGGTTAGGAGAAATAGAAGGTAAAGTTTGTTCTTTTTCTGTTACCATCACTTGCATTAAGGTGATGGCTTGACGCAAAACTTCACTTTTATTTGTACCTATTTTCTTGGCTAGTTCTTCTAGGATGTGATTTAGTTCTGGTGATAACTCTAAGGTGAGGTGAATCTTTTCAGGTGTATCAGTCATAGTTCTATTTCTATGTCATCTCTTATTTACATAATAGCTGCTGATATTAAGGTGGGTGAGGCGCACCAGTTAATCTGGTAAATACATTCATTTATATTTTTTAATTTATGCAATAATATATGCTTGTGTTATGAGAAAGTCTCCGTTGTAATGTCGTAGTTAGGGATACCTTTATGAACACAAACATAATATTTTTTGACTAGCGATTTTAGATATAAATTTATTTTCTAGTGAATATTCAATTTCTTACCCTCTCCACACATAGAATATTTAAGATTTTAGTATATGTTGTTACCTAAAAACTAATACCTAATAGCCCTCCCTCTTCACTTTCATCTGTAAGTTTAAGTCTCACAAAAGAATCAAAATTAAAATCAAGTGGAAACTCTGAGCGTGGAACCATATCTGAATTTAATGTACAGATATATTGAAAACCAAGTCTTCTGGACTCTATATCAGCTAGTTGTAAAGCAAGAGCCACTTGTCTCTCATCCACACCATCGAAAATTGTACTGTCATGAATTAATATACGCGGTGAAGGGTCACGCTCTGACCAAAGTTGCGCCAACATTAAGTCATAACAAAATATTTTCATCTTATCAATCCCTTCACTACCATCACGTCTAATTTCTACTCGGAAACTAAAGCCATTGCTTCCTACATCAATAACAAGTGTTCCTGGAACGTCGTAAAGAAATCTAGAGTTAATGCTGAATAGATTAATAGCACGTTCTGCTTGCTCATTCCGTTCTCCATAGTCACGACGTGCGCGTTGTAGTAACTGTTCTTTTTCAATTTTTAAGGTACTTTTTTGCTCCTCAAATTGTTTTAATTCTTCGATGCGTTTATTAATTTCATTGAGATTAGCTACATCATCAAGATAAATTTCTTGTAGCATTGTGTATTCTTCTAAAGCTCCATGCGTCTTTAGCACTTCCAAAAGTTCGGCACGCTCATTAGTTTTCTCTCTAATAAAACTTTCTCTAGAGGATATTTGCTTTCTAATACGTTGAATTTCACTTACTAAAAACTCCCTACGATTCTCTATTAGTCTGCGATGAAATAGTTCTACTTCTTCTAGTCTTCTAATTACTAAACCTGGTAACTCAACACCTGCATTTTCATATATACGAACAACCTGATCTGGTCTGGGTTCATCCTCCGAGTCAAGACTAGATTGATAAAACTCCAGTAATTTATTTTCAATAATTTTTTTATTTGTTACTTCGTGAATTTGTGAGGTTAAACGGTTAGCAGTTGCCTCTAATTCATGGTATTGGGACGCTACCCTAAAATTGTTAAGAGTTTCTTTTCTTTCACGTAATTGTGCTTCTACTTGAACCTTTAAAGCTTCAAGCTCACCTAGAGAACCAAAAATTGCAATTGCAACTCCAGGTTCTGTATCTTTTTTAAGTTTTTTAATATCTGCGATTAATTTCTGTTTATCTTTTAAAAGTTGTAAATCTCTTGCCTCTTCCCAAGCAAGACCTAATAAAAAAGCATTATTAACTTGCTTATCCCATCCAGGTTGCTTTGGATGATGCTCGAATGGTGTAGAAAATGCATCTCTTCCCCGACGGATAAAGTAAGAAATTAGTCCTCTAAAAGTAGGTTTATATTTTTTAGCTTCATTATCACTAGTTAATCCAAATGTTAGATTTCCCAAAACAGTCTTCCAATCTTCCAAACTGAGAACTTTTTGATCTTCTTGTTCTCTTGGCTGAATAGGCCAGTTAGCAGTATCTCCATGAATTACTACCTGAGACCTATCGTCAGTATTTCTTGTAACAGTGATAATTTGATTTGCAAGTGTAAGCTCTAAACTAAAAGCCCAACCACGAAGAGTTCTAGAACCAAGCCCTTTGGCAGTTGGAATCGTGCCTCCAAGACAAAAGTGAATAATTTCAATGAGAGTAGATTTACCCAATCCATTACGAGAATCTCTTCTGCCAGAGTCTTCTGTACGATCTGCTAAAACTACGTTAAAGCCAGGTCTAAACTCTACTGTTTTGAATGATGCATGATTACAACGAACAGCATGAATCATCAGTGACACCTATGAAGTAATCCTGCATTCATCTCAATTGCTCCTATAGCGTATAGGAGATCAAGAGTTAAAACAAAACGTTCAAATGTGGCAACTTCTGGCATGGTAGCAACAGCACTCCAAAGTGATGAAACTGTTCTTGGTTGGTACAATTGTTCTAATATTTTAGCACCTACCCCTAATAGAGAGTGACTGGTAGAAATATGTTTTGTAGGAAGAATCATCGCTCGAACACCTCGCACTTCTCAAAGAGATAGTACAGCACTGCTAAACCAGCAGCTCGTAGGTCATAATCTAGACTACGATTGCAAGAAAACTCATGCAAAGCATCCAATAGAGCATTTCCCTTTAATCCTGTTGCTCGAAGATTGTGGTACTCTCTAGCAAATCCTGCCTTTAGTTTTTCTGGAAAATCAGGAATTACATTAACCATATTCTCAACAAATTTGCCAACCATTCTTGCTTGGATAACACCGCTCGTCAGTCTAGATTGAGCAGAGCCAGTCAGTTCGTTTTTAGACATTTTGATAACTACTGGAACAACAGTATAGCTTTCATCAAATTCTACGGGCATACTAAGGATTCCGTTAGTCACCATATCCAACTCTCTAAATGTAATGTTTGCCATTGCATTAACAAGTAAATTTTGCTCTTGTTGAGAATTTGATAAAGAATCAAGATCGTTTCTATATTCCTTAATTCTACCTTTTACTTCCTTAATCTGCTTTTTTAATTTTGTTTTTGGTTGTACTTCTTGAGTAAGGCGTAAATCATCTTCTAACTCCTTGAGTAGCATATATTCTTCATCTATATGTTCTTTTAAATCTTGTTTTCGTTGCTGATGCAAATCCACAATTACTCTCCTTTAAATCGCATCATCAACGCTTGCAAAGCAGCTTTTAAATTTATTCCTGTTCCTAGTTCTAATTCACCTTCATAGTCCAAAATAAAAGGAATAATAGGTATACCAACTTTCAATCTGTGTTTGACATCTAATTCAGGGGCATTGATTACTTCCGCTAAGGCTGCTTGGCTAGGAGGTAAAGCAGTACCGTTTTGTTGTAATATAGTTAAATTTTGCTGTATTCCTTGTAAAATAAGCTGCATTTCTCTCTCTGGTATTTGGTCAGTTTCTATTGCATCTAAAACAGTAGAAATCATAACCATTTGAGATTGATCTAATTGTTCGGTTATGGCTGCAATTATGTTCTGTTCACCAGCGTTATAACGAGCTAATAGTCCTTGACGCAAGTGATTAATGTTTTCATAGATAGCCTTCTGCCCAGCAGATAATCTATTTAATCTGGTGTTCATTTGTTGCAACTCGATAGCTACATTCTGCATTTGTACATTTGATACACCAGTTATCTGCGCTCGCAGTTCATCGTATTCATTCTGATAACGATTAGCCGATTCGCGCAATTGCTTAATTTCTCTTGTGTACTTAGCCTTACGACGTGGATCATCTTCATACCGCAAGAAATCTTCATACTCTTTGAGTAAATCCTGGTCTTGTTTAATGTTGTCTTCTAAATGTTGGAGTCTCAGATTGAAATTTGAAGCCATCATTGTCTAAGAGTTATTACGCTATTTTAAGTATGAAAAATACTGTAGCACTTGAGACGTAAAAATAGGAAAATCCTGAATTATCATAGTCAAATTCAAGAATAATCTCAGTATTTAAAATGTAAAAAATCCCTACCCTCTTTTAAAATGGGCAGGGATATAATATATCAATTACATAGAATATTAATGCACTAACTCGATCGCGCGCTTAGTCAAAGCTTCCGCAGTCAAACCGTTAAAAGCCATCAACTCGCCTGCACTGGCTGTAGTTTCCCCACGCTTCCAAGCAAAGGTATCTCGCTTACAGTTACTGCGTAACATAATTGGTTCTAACATCGCTGCTGCACCACCAGTTACACCAATTAATGCATGACCATCAAATAATTCTGCAAATTTGGCATCATCCATAAAACCGCCATCGGGTTCAGAACAAGTATCCCATGCAGTATCATCAGGACGATATAAACGGCGAGGATTAATAATAGAAACTATCTTTACACCAATGCCTTCAGTTTCTAAAAAAGCAGCCGCTTCAAATACTGGCATTAATGTCATATCGCCAATCACTGCAAATACAACTTGCCGATCCCCAGCAACTTCTTGCAACAAAACTGCACCATCACGCAGCCCTTTACGAGTTTGTTCTAAGGTAGTACGAATTGGTAAAGGTGACTTACTTGCAGTAATGACAATTCCCTTATTCTTAGTTGTCAATGCCCAATCATAACAAGCTTGAATACTGTTAGCATCGGGGGGAAATAATGGAAAGACATTGCCATTTCTCATTAATGAAGCAAAGTAAGCTTCAATTTCTGGACGTTGGTGAGTCCAACCGTTACGTCCTTGTTCTAAAGCCCCAGCAGTAAATAAAGTAATTGTTGAAGGTGTAGGACGGCGTAATTCTGCCATTGCTTGAACCACAGTTTGCCAAATTGGTAAACCGTTGACAGCAAAAGATTCGTAAGAACACCACAGAGTTCTCGCACCCATTAGCGCCAAACCAGCGGCTAAACCTGCACAAGCATCTTCACTCAATGGTTCGTAAACTTGTCCGCCTGGGGCTTGGTTATATAAGTCGTCAGTTGTAGGGTGAATAATTTTGAGTGCTTGGTTGATGTTGGCAATTCCCGATGCTTCGTTACCGTCGGCGTTGGTAACTAAGAAGTTACTATCTTTTTTGCCTACAATTCCTACCAATCTTCCCATCGCTGTTGTGGAAACTTTAGGATCACCACCTATGGCGTATTCTTCTAACGGTAATTCGCCTAAGTCTGGCAATGATAGTTCAAATTCTGTAACCACAGTCTTCGCCGCCGGGCCACCACCAGCGCGTTCTGCATTAGTCCGCACTAGTTCCCAAGCTTCTAACGACAAAGCGCGTCCTTGCAATGCACTGATGATGTGAGGAGCATCCAGCGTATCTTTAGGATAGAGGTTGTGAGATTTGGAACCCCGCGCGTGAACTCCTGCACCTTTGAGTTGTTTAATAATAAAAACAGTAAGTTTGCCGTTAAGGGCAGAATGGGCTGCTTTATCTATACCAACCAGTACAGCTTTGGTAAAGGCTAGCCGTTGTTCAAAAGAAAAGGCGGTACTATCAACGTAATCTCCTGGTTGGTTTTGATCATCAAAGTCTTTGGCATCCACTAATATGACTTCCGCAAAACCGTTACCTTGCCAGTATGCTTTCATCTGTTCATTAGTTTTCAGAGAAACCATGCTGTGATGTTCTTGGCTAAAACCATTCCACACCAGCACTGGCAAAAAGTTGGTAGCATCGGGATAAGCAGTGTTGAAATGTGCGATCGCACTCACAATATAAGGTTCACCCAATCCACCATCACCAATGGTAAAGGGGAATAACTTATCTTTGTGTAGCAGTGCAGCTGCCATTGCAAAGTGTTGTCCTTGTCCCAATGGCCCCGCAGGTGCAAGAATACCAGGTATGTAACCAGAAAGATGTCCTAAAAGACCGTGCTTTTCGCGGAAGCGATCGCGCAATTGCTGGACTGTAAAAATTCCCATATCCTCTAAAGAGCGATCGAGGAACATGGCACTATAGAATCCGGGGGCGTGGTGTCCGACTTCCGTGATAATGTTCTTATGTCCCAGCATGACAAGACCTGCATAAGCTTCTGCTTGGCTGGCAAATCCGCCTGGATGTCCAGAGGCCTTACTACCAGTGACTTGTAACGTTAGGTAGCGGAGGGCATCGGCAGCAAGCAAAGTTTGATACACAGCAGCAGGGTCTGCGGCATCTGCGATCGCTACTTTACCCGACTCTATAGCAGGTGTTGCTCCATAAGTTGCAAAATTTGGTAACGCTTCACCAAAATATTGAATGCCTTGACAAAAATTAGGAAGCGCTGAAGATGCTTTTGAAGTCATTGCTGTCATGCTGAGTACCTTATAAGAATAGGAGAAATTGTAGATGCTCGTTGAATTTAACAAAAATTTTACATCTTTCGGGTTGTAACGGTTTATTGCTTTTTTGCAACGTCAGCATAAGTAGCTTTAATTGAAGTTAAAAGAAATTTAATTTTTTTATCTAAGTTTCACTGGCAAAAAAGAATTAATTCAGCAAATCAAGTTTATGAAACTACCAAATGGCCCGCAGTACCCAGCACTAGTACAGATGCTTCAGTGGATCATCAGCCCCATGTCTTTTATGGAAGCTTGTGCCCAGCGCTATGGCGATATTTTCACAATCCAATTAAATGGGCCGGTGGTGTTTGTTAGCAATCCCCAAGCCCTCCAGCAAATGCTAGCTAGCGATACTAAGGAGTTTGCAGCCCCCAGCGATCGCAACACTGCTTTTGAACCAATGCTAGGAAAAAATTCTCTAATCACAATCAGTGGTGAAGTACATCGGCGACACAGACAGTTATTGATGCCTCCGCTTCACGGTGACAGAATGCGAACCTATGGACAAGTAATTAACAATGTCACAGAGCAAGTCATTTCCCTGTGGCAAATAGACAAACCCTTCTGTGTACGTTCTGCTATGCAGCTTATTACCATGCGCGTAATCATGCAAGCTGTATTTGGACTATACGAAGGCCCAAGGGCGCAAGAACTAGAGGAGATTTTAGCTGCCATGCTAAATGAAACTTCTCCTTTTAGAGTTATTCAACTTTATTTTCCTGCTCTACAAAAAGATTTTGGGCCAAAAAGTTCTTGGGGAAAATTTCTGCGTCGCCGAGAACGAGTTCACCAACTGCTAAATGCAGAAATTCAGGAACGTCGAGACCAACCAGATCCGTCACGCACAGATATTCTCAGCTTACTCATGGCAGCCCGTGATGAAGCAGGCCAGCCCATGACAGATGCAGAGTTGCGCGATGAATTGATGACTTTGTTAGTAGCAGGCCACGAAACCACAGCCACTGCTCTGACTTGGGCATTGTACTGGATTCATAAATCTCCCTCAGTGCGCGAAAAGCTGCTGCAAGAACTAGATAGTTTAGGTGATAATCCAGACTCTAATAGTGTTTTTAAAGCACCCTATCTCAATGCTGTTTACTGCGAGACTTTGCGAATTTACCCAGTGGGTATGCTGACTTTTCCACGGATAGTCAAAACACCCGTATCACTGTGCGGTTATGAACTTGAACCAAATACAGTTGTCATGGGTTCAATATATTTAACCCACCAAAGGGAGGATTTATATCCACAACATCAACAGTTTAAACCAGAACGCTTTTTAGAACGTCAATTTTCTCCTTACGAATATTTGCCCTTTGGAGGTGGTGTCAGACGCTGTATTGGTATGGCATTCGCCCAGTTTGAAATGAAAGTTGTACTCGCAAAAATTCTTACGAGTCAAGAATTGGCGCTAGTTGATCATCGTGATGTGCCACCTAAACGCCGTGGTTTGGTAACAGCTCCAGCTCGTCCTATCCAGATGGTTGTGAAAAGTCAGCATAAACCGAAGTCTCGTACTTTAGAGACAAGCACTATCTAACTCAATATCTAAATACTGTGTGGGGTTGATAGTTGCATTCAGTCAGCTTTCAACTCTCACACATGTAGTAGTGGTTACATTCATTAATATAAAATTATGTCGTTGATCTAAGTAGGTCGGTGTGAATATTTATTGTTGTGGCAAGGCAGGAGGCAGTAGTGAAGAGGATTTTAGTCTAGCTTACCTTTATTAACATAGTTTTGAGGAAGTGAACACAATGAAAAAACTGATCTTAGTTGCTGTCTTAGCCACTTTAACTGTAGTGACACCTGCCCATGCACAAATGGACTGGCTGACCCCACACCTTGAGACACAGCGTTGGAACAGGCGTAAACCCAGCACACGCAAGCCCAGCACCCGCAAAGCTCCCGAACGGTATCCTGAAGTGCGGGTCAACGGACAACTACTTAAAAGTTCTGTCGCGCCGGTCGAAGTGAATGGGCAAACCTTCGTCCCATTTCGAGATATATTTGAGGCATTAGGCGCAACAGTCACTTACAACAGGCAAAAGCGCCTGATTACGGCGAAGCGCGGCTCGTCCACGGTGCAACTTTCACTGCCTGGCAGTACGGCTAAAATGGAAGGTAATAGACAGAATTTCGATAGGGGCGAGATGCCGTTCTTTCACAGGGGTGTCGTAATGGTACCGCTACGCATGGTTTCTAAAACAATGGGTGTTCAAATCAAGTATGTTCAACGCCCAACTGTCTCGCTTATCTCCATCACTAACGGGGTTCCCTGAAACGATGAGCTTGACGTTCTAACCGACAGTATTAAGAGGCTATGCATCCAAAAATAAGGGCGTTGCGTTAATCAAAACACAACGCCCTTGCCGCACTATGAGCTATTTTTGCTACCTGTACTTCAATAATATTTACTAAATAATTAAAAGTAATTAGACAGAAAAATAGCGGCTTATTGATATTATTTTTGATGCACTCATTATAAAAAACAATGGATGAAGATCAGCGTCGCTCTTACTGGCGTGCTAATACTGCTTTAATTCGTAACCTTTTAATTGTCTGGGCATTGGTTTCTATCGTTTTTAGTATTTTACTGGTTCAACTATTGAACGGGGTACGTTTTTTCGGCGTACCCTTTGGCTTTTGGATGGCACAACAAGGCTCAATCCTGGTATTTGTTGCTTTGATTTTCATTTATGCGTTTCAAATGGACAAATTAGACCGCAAATATAATATCAAGAAGTGAGGAAAAACCGTGTCAGTTGAAATTTGGACTCTTTTGTTGGTTGGACTCTCCTTCGTTGTTTACATTTATATTGGTTGGCAATCACGAGTCAAAAATAGTAAAGACTTTTTTATCGCAGGACAGGGAATACCGGCAATTGCTAATGGTGCAGCCACAGCGGCTGACTGGATGTCCGCAGCTTCGTTTATTTCAATGGCGGGGCTGATTTCTTTTTTAGGGTATGACGGCTCTATTTATCTGATGGGTTGGACTGGTGGCTATGTGCTGTTGGCATTGTTGTTGGCTCCTTACCTGCGGAAGTTTGGTAAGTATACAGTGCCAGATTTTGTGGGCGATCGCTACTACTCGAATGTTGCTCGTTTAGTAGCAGTTGTTGCAGCTATTTTTGTCTCGCTTACTTACGTTGCTGGGCAAATGCGGGGCGTGGGCATTGTTTTTAGCCGTTTCTTACAAGTTGACATTAATACTGGTGTGATCATCGGTATGGTGATCGTCGGCTTTTTCTCCGTGTTGGGCGGGATGAAAGGCATTACCTGGACACAGGTAGCACAATACTGTGTGTTAATTGTTGCTTATTTAATTCCGGCAATTGCGATCGCTTGGTTGCTCACAGGTAATCCTATTCCTCAATTAGCATTTACCTTTAGTGATGTTGCCGACAAACTCAATCAAGTCCAAGTTGATTTAGGGTTTAAGGAATATACTCAGCCATTCGCGAACAAGTCCATGCTCGATGTGCTGTTCACAACTGTTGCTTTGATGGTCGGTACTGCTGGCTTACCCCACATTATTGTCCGGTTTTATACAGTTCCCAGTGTACGGGCTGCCCGTTTTTCTGCTGGTTGGGCACTATTATTTATTGCCATTCTTTATACCACAGCTCCCGCCCTCTCGATGTTTGCCCGCTATAACCTCATCGATTCTCTGCACAATCATACGGTTGCAGAAGTGCAGCAGCTAGACTGGGCAACTAAGTGGGAAAAAACTGGATTGCTAGCCTTTGAGGACAAAAATAAGGATGGCCGTCTCCAGTTAACCCCAAGTAAAGACACCAACGAAATTACGATTGATCGGGATATTATCGTGCTTTCTACCCCAGAAGTAGCTAAACTTGCTCCTTGGGTAATCGCTTTGGTAGCAGCTGGGGGATTAGCAGCAGCTTTGTCTACAGCATCCGGTCTATTGTTGGTAATTTCTAGTTCTGTAGCTCACGATATTTACTACCGCATTATAGATTCCACAGCCTCGGAACAAAAACGGGTGTTTGTCGGGCGGATTATGGTTGGTTTGTCCCTTGTTCTTGCCGGCTATTTTGGGGTGAACCCGCCGGGATTTGTAAGTGAAGTGGTGGCTTTTGCTTTTGGTTTAGCAGCTGCTAGTTTCTTCCCGGTAATTTTCTTGGGTATTTTCGACAAGCGCACCAATTCCCAAGGAGCGATCGCTGGGATGTTGACTGGTTTAATTTTTACCATAGTCTACATTATCGGCGTTAAGTTTGGGGGTATGCAACCTTGGTTTTTTGGAGTTTCTCCAGAAGGAATTGGTACTCTAGGTATGCTGCTTAATTTAGTAGTTACCTTGGTAGTTTCTCGCCTTACCCCACCCCCACCGGCAGAAATTCAAGCAATGGTAGAAGACCTCCGCACTCCAACTATTGAAGAATCGGTACTTGAGTAAAGAAGGTAGTGGACACAGGGGCAGGGAGCAGAGGAAAATAATAATGCCCCCTTCTCCTGACGGAGACGCTACGCGAACGGGTGACGTTCGCAAGCTCACTCTAAGCGAAGCTATGCCGCAGGCTTTACGCTGCGCTAACGCAGTCGCCTGCGAACCATGCTCAATGCCCCATGCTCAATGCCCCTTACGGGCATAGATTTAACTGTGCAAGGTTTTCTCAACTTAAACAAACCATTAGACTGGACTTCTCATGACTGCGTAGCACGAGTTCGAAAACTTTTGCGCCTCAAACGTGTGGGACATGCAGGAACCTTAGACCCATCTGCTACCGGAGTGCTGCCAATAGCACTTGGTAAAGCTACAAGATTATTGCAATATCTGCCAGAAAACAAAGCTTATAAAGCCACTATCCGGCTAGGTATACGTACCACAACCGATGATTTACAGGGTGAAATTATTAATTCTCAGCCTTGTGCTGGATTAAGCTTCGCAGAGATAAAAACTGCCCTGTCAAAATTTGCGGGCAAAATTGAGCAAATACCACCAATTTACAGCGCCATTCAAGTACAGGGAAAACGTCTTTACGATCTAGCACGGCGAGGTGAAACAGTAGAAGTACCAGTCAGAATAGTGGAAATTTTCAGCATAGAAATTTTGGATTGGCGAGAAGGAGATTTCCCTGAATTGGATATTGCGATCGCCTGTGGTAGTGGTACATATATTAGAGCGATCGCCCGCGATTTAGGTACAGATTTAGAAACTGGTGGAACTCTTGCCGCTTTAACCCGTACCCAAAGTAGCGGTTTTGACTTAGCAGACAGTCTCACCTTCAACGATTTAGAAACTAAACTGCAAGCCGGAATCTTTCAACCTATTGCTCCTGATACTGCCTTACAGCATCTACCATTTGTGAATTTACCAGCAACATCAGCACAAAAATGGTGTCAGGGGCAGCGAATTTCCCTAACTCTGGATCTTTGCGGGATGGTGAGAGTTTATGAACAAGAAACTCGCTTTTTGGGTGTTGGACAAATACAAGGTGAAGTCTTGATTCCTCAAATGGTTTTCGAGCCGATTTCGTAATTTATTTTGCAATATATCGTTTCCCAAACAATTCAGGTATACCAAAATCTTGTTTGCTAGGCTTGGTAGCTTTGAAAACCTACCTCACAAAAGCAGGAATCGCTACAATACATCAAGCAATTAAGATACCATTATCAATTTAGTATTTTTATTTATGCGGTTTGATGCTGCTATATTAATGTAATTAAAGCTTATGGTAACAATTTAGTGGTGTAGAAAGCGATCGCCTACTCTTGTAATGCTATGTTTTTCATTGCGCTACTGCTTTATACAATCACAGAAAAACTAAAAGGGCTTAAGTCCAATCTCAAAATCTCGATTTTCCCTGGTAAAGGTGTTCATGAATTGGCAATCTTGAGTAAAGAAAGACTTATTTTGTCCAATTCCAAAAAAACGTGACATTTACAAACTTTTTCTTCTCATACTTAGCTTGCTTTACCGCAGGAGTAGAGAATGAAAAACAATGTAACTTAAAGCTTATCAAATATTTCCTTTTATAAAGGAGAAGTTTGGGAGCAGTAACTTTTATGGGTATTGAACTCTAGGCATAACGAATTAATTCTATTCGTTAGCAGATCACGTTAAAAAGAATAGGAATTTTACTTTCACTTGAAAGTTTGCAAACACTAGAGCTTATCAATCAATGAATAAGACCGCCACCCGTAGATTTTCTATTTTTGCAACTCCCAGTAAAAAATGGGTAGTCCAGCAAATCGTCATAGATTTAACATCAAGCGAAGCCGAAAGCTTGGAACAATATTGTGAACAAACAGGCAAAGCCTCAGGGGATGTGATTCGAGAACTCATTCGTGAGTTGCCTGTAAGCTGACTTTGCCAGCTAAGTTTGAAAAGCCAGAAATCCCCATTTTGCTTTGCAAAATAAAGCATTCAACGTGAGCCTTTAGAGGCTTATGCTTAGTCAACATTGAAAAGAGATCAGTTAAAAAAATGCCCAACCGACAGTTACGAAGGTTGGGCATTTTTTTTGTTAGGCGTAGCACAACAAGGTTCAGTTAAAAAATTTATCCGTTGAAGCAGACAGTGGGAACAGGGGATGCAGGGGAAGCAGAGGGGGAGATTGAAAGGTCTTATTCCGAAGGAGATTCAGCACCGTACTGAATAAAAGCCATCAAATTAAAAACTTGGTGATAAGACCACAAATGTAGGTTACTTGCCAATTCTGAGGGTAAAATCAGGGTTTGAAGTTATAGTTACATGATTTACTTGTTTCAGCATGAATAAAAAATGGGCAGTCAAGCGAATTACTGTGAATCTGACATCAAATGAAGCCAAAACCCTTGAAAAGTATAGCAAAAATATTCATAAAATTTTAATCGCGAAATTTATTTGCTTACTTTAAAACTAGCAATTATTTATCGCGAATTTTTATTTTGTCTACAGTTCAACTCCAGATATTCTTAATGTATTTATTTTAAATAAAAATATTTTAATCTCAGCTTATCCAAAAGATAGAAATCTTTTAATCAAGGTATTTTAATAACTATTGAATTTGTAAAACAACTAGTGTCATATCATCAGTATTTTGCTGACCATTACCGATGAATTGCTGAACTTGGTCAAATAAGTAATCTACAATCTCTTGTGGCCCATTGTAGTAGCTACAAGCTGCACTGAAGGCGGTAACGAAGTTTTCTTCATCAAAGCGATCGCCACTAGCCGCAGCAGCATCAGTTAGACCATCTGTATAATAAATAACTGTATCTCCCGCTTCTAGCTGTGCCTGGGCATTCTCATATTGGCTGTTAGCATCTAAACCAATCAACATTCCGAGGGTATCCAACCGAGTAATAGTTTTTGTGGCTGCGTGCCACCACAAAGGAGGATTATGAGCCGCATTACTGTAGGATAAAATCCGGGTTTGGGGATTATATTCTGAATAAAACAACGTTACAAAGCGGTGGGAATTTTCCAAATCCGCATACATGACTCGATTCAAATTTTGAAGAATTCCAGCGGGAGAATTACCATGCAATACTTCTCCTTTCAGCATTCCCCGCATCATTGTCATTATTAAACCTGCGGGTACACCTTTACCCATGACATCCCCAATTACCAAACCCCAACGGCCAACTTCTTGAACAATTCTGCTGCTTAGTTGAATTTGATTGTGATTAGTGGGAATAAAATCGTAGTAGTCTCCGCCGACGCGATTTGCTGGTTTGCAACGTGCAGCCAAAACTGCACCCGGAATAATAGGACATTGACGAGGTAGTAGTCGCCGTTGAATTTCTGCCCCAATTTCTAATTCTTGATCTAAACGTTCCTTCTTCCTCAGTTCTACTGCTAATTCATCATTTTCAATTGCTACCGCTGTTTGATCTGCGACTAACCGGACTAATTTTTGCCTAGTATCTGTCCAGCTATATTCTGGATCACGGCTCAAGACGTATAGCCACCCTCGTTCTGTATGTTTCACCAAAATAGCTGTGCCAAAGATTTGCACGTCTGGCCCCAAGTACTGATGCATCTGATCGTCCAAAATCCCTGTAGTAGTTGCTAAAGGGGGGATACTTGACGAAAGGGTGATTTGACTACTAGCTGTTTCTAAAGCTTTGCGGATGTTCTTCCGCTGACGACTGTCCTGCCAATGTAACTGCTCTAGCCTAACTTGACCGTTAGGTTTATAAAGAAACAGGGCGCTGCCGTCTGCATCTGTTACTCTTGTTGCCATCAATGGAATCAGCTCCAAAAACTGATTTAAATTATTAAAGCTTCTGAGGGCAAATCCTAAAGAACTCAGCAAATCTTGGATTTTATTCTGTTCTCGGTGCAGTCGCGCCACGAGTTCTTTCAGTGCCACGACTGGTGTGACATCCGTCGTGGCACTAGTATTACTATCAGTGGGTTGAGAGGGCAGTTGAGACACAGTACAGTTATTATTGCGCTTAACAGCAGCAGATATAGATTACTTATAAACTCTTTGTTTTTGGTATTGCTAAATCATATTGGGACAAAATTTGTCACTTTAGCAAGAGTAAAAAGACGTAGGATATGACTTGATACAAGTATTGCATTTGCTTGTTACATTTCTAGATAAATTAGGGTAAATTCTAACAACTTATTTTTAGTGATAAATTCCTGGCACAAGTCAGCAATTCTTCTCAACATCTAGAAAGTTACTCCATTTTCCATAATTTAATCAGCAAATAATACTTCTTTTGGTATAGATATATTCTCTGACCGTAAAATAATTTCGCTATATTTTATGAGTGTTTAATCAAGCTGATAAGATCATAGTCCGGTCAGATAAGGGTATTCTCGGAGATAAGCTTAAAGGAAGAAAAGCTAACAATCCTATCCAAAGCTGAAAATCAGCAAATTTTCAGATGCACTTTAGCTTACTCAATAAATAACTATAAAGCTAATGACATCCGGTTAAGGAAAAATATTCCTCAAAATCTTTAACTTTAAAATTCAACAAAGAGTTGTGGTCAGACTGTCATATTTACAACATTTAATTTCGTGTTAGATAATATTTTTAGGCCATTCTGTAAGTGAATACTGAGAATAATTTCAATAGTATTGCTTCAATTTACTAACACCAACTGATATTTTGAGGATGGTGATTTAGATGTCTTAAGTCCAGCTTTTTGAAAGTAAGAGGTTTTCCACAGCTCATAAATTTAGCAGTCTCCATGTTTTTGGCACTACATCTAATGGCTTTGTTGGGAGTTGAAAAAAATGACGTTAAAGTCAGATTTTAGCAAAATCTAGCATATTTGATCGCAAAGCAACAGTTTTAGGACTTAGGTTTTTACCAATATTGGATTTCTACTTAATCGCAGTCATAATACCAGATGACTAAATCCTAAAATACTTTGGTTTTCTCAGAAAAGAGCTTAACTGAAAAATGTCAAATTAACCACTCAAGAGAGCTTCGACAAACTCGTAGCTAGAAAAAGGACGTAGGTCTTCAATTCCTTCGCCAGCACCAATAAAGCGAATGGGTAAACCAAGTTGCTGTACGACAGCAAGAGCAACACCTCCTTTGGCAGTGCCATCCAGCTTAGTTAGCACCACACCGCTGAGTTGAGCAGCTTGAGAGAAAACTTCAGCTTGCCGCAAGCCATTTTGACCCAAAGTCGCATCTAAAACCAACAAAGATTCGATTTTGGCATTGGGGGCTTTTTTGTCGATAATCCGGCGAATTTTACTGAGTTCATCCATTAAATTTTTCTTATTTTGCAGTCGTCCAGCAGTATCTACCAAAAGTAACTCAGTTTCTCGTGCTTGGGCGGCGGCGATCGCATCGAACACCACAGCAGCCGGATCTGTATTCTTACCAGGATTAGAAATTACTTCTACGCCACTTCTAGTGCCCCAAACCTTCACCTGTTCTACGGCAGCAGCTCGGAAGGTGTCTGCTGCGCCAATCAGGCATTTGTAGCCTGATTTTTGTGCTAGGTGGGAAATTTTGCCAATGGTAGTGGTTTTACCAGCGCCATTAACCCCAGTAATTAACCAAATATTGAGAGTTTCTTTGTCTGGAGCAAAGCTAGATTTGTAGGATTCCTTCAGTGGCCGATCCAACATATCCCGCAAGATTTCTTTCAAGAAGGCGATCGCCTCTTCTGGTGGAGTGACTTCGGCTCGTAGTTTTTTCTGTAGCTCACTAATGATGTAATCTGTAGCTTCTACACCCACATCAGCTTGCAAAAGTGCAGCCTCAATTTCTGCTACCGCAGCTTGGTTTAAAGGCCCTTGCCCGACGATCGCCTTCAATTGATTTAGAATGTTACGACGGGTTTTATCTAACCCTTGCCGTAGCTTCTTTAGCCAGTTAATTTCTTCAATAGAAACGTCTTCTGGTCGCCTACCTTGGGCTGCCAAAACTTCCGTTGACCACATAAATCCTTCATCAAAAGCCAATCCAGGAAATGCCTCTGCTGTTTCTGAGGTGGTAGTTGTCGATGCTACAGCAGGTGACACTACTTCTGGTTCTTGTACTTCAATCGCACTGGCTATTAGTCGTTCTTGCTTTGCTTGCCGTTCTGCTGCGGCTCTTTCTAAAAAAGATAGATTTGCTGGTAATTCAGTAATAGATGGCGATTCTGCCTCGTCTATTGTTAATTCTGAATTAGGCGTTACTGGCTCCTCAGTAATTTCTGCCACCGAATCAACCTCAGCCGTAAATACAGGCTGTTCCTCAGTTATATCTGCTGCTTCTGGCTGTGTTGTTGCAATTACTTCCGCAGTTGTTTCAGCAACAGTTGCAGCTATCTTTGCAGGTTGTGCCGTTTCATGGGCTTCAGTTACTACCGTAACTGCTTCTTGTGGTTGTGCGGTTTCTACCGCTTCAGTTTTTGGTGATTGGTCAATTTCTGAGTCAGGTTGAGTTTCTACTTGTGGGGATTGTTGTTTTTGCTGGATATTTTTGTATGCAGCTTTAGCAAACGCCAACAAATCTGCTGCTGATTCTTGTGCAGTTTCTGTCGTTGGGTTTGCAGTTTCGACTGGTTCTGGTTGGGGTTCTTTTGCTGGAGGAGTTTCTCCTTGTGCGTTTTCAGAGGGGGTGTTAGAGGAATCGTTGTATTGACGACGGAACCAATTAAAAACCATTGCAGCTAGCGGTATTAGTTGTTATATAGATTATGAGTTATAAGTTTAATTTAAATCTTCCCTCTTTCCTGGGGTAAAAACCTCCGGGTTATCCTCACCTCTTATGCAGCAGGGGAGTAAGAGAGAAGTGTGATCTTCTCCCTTGGGAAGAGGTTAGCAATGAAGAAGGGAAAAGGGGAAGGGGTAAAGGAACCCCATATTTAAAAACAGGGGTTTCAAGCATAGACGCTGATATAGAGTCGCACTACGTTTCCTCCTAAATCTTCTTTTAATATTCTCCAGATTTAAAAATAGGGGCTTTATACCATCTGAGGAAAAGTTTTAAATTTAATTCCTTTACCCCTTATACCATTTCACTAAAAATATGATATGACTGTAAAGCCTGAAAACTTTGCTGCATCTAAGTTCTTTAATTGCGAATTGCGATCTTCGCAGCGTAAAGCCTGCGGCATAGCTACGCTTAGAGCGACGAAGGAGCGTCATTGCGAATTGGTATTACCCCTTACCTTTTACCCCCTCTTGGTAACGGACTTCCCCAAGACCATTCTGCTTTACGAATTACGAATTATGAATTATGCAGTCTTTTTTTGATCTGTGACTCGGCGCAGAACACCGTTAATAAACCGATGACCTTCGTCTCCACTGTAGCGTTTGGCTAGCAACACAGCTTCATTAATAACCACGCTATCTGGAAGTTCTAAAAATAGCATTTCTCCTACAGCTATGCGGAGGATGTCTTTATCGATTTGAGCAAGGCGAGTGACTTGCCAATCTACTAAAGCAGAAGCTATGCGTTCATCGATCGCAACTCGCTCTTCGTTGACCATTTTGACAAGCTGGATGGCATATCTGCCAACTTCCCTATCTTGATTGGCTAGCTGAATTAATTCTGGAAATTCAACTGCTGCACCTAGTTGATTGATTGCCGTTTGAGTACATTCAATCGCCTCTTTGAGCATAGTTCTAGCACTATTAAGATCTGAAGCACGAGTTTCGCTAGTTAAAAGGCGATCGTTGCTGCGTTGTAGTTCAGCAGCGGCATTATCTAAGCTATCTTGCACCTCTGATCTGAGGGTGCGTACTGTTGCTAACACTAACTTGGGTAGATGTTCTTCAGTTAATTTTTTAGGATTTATGGGCAACTGGCTGAGACTTAACAGCGCTAATTCACGAGCAATTTGCTGGGGTTTTCGGTCTTGCATAGAAGTAAGTGTCTAAGCACTAAATTAAAGGGTTAGGAGTTAATACATTTTGGCAGAGTCAGACAACCATATTATCTATATTGTTGGTGAATTTACCGGATTGAGTTGAAGTTTAAATTTCTTCTACAGGAATGATGGGGCGTTTGGTTTCTAGGGTGGGTGTTTCTAGATTGTGTTCTTTAGAAGAAATAATTAACGAAGGTAGGGATGTGTTCGGAGCAACAATACCACCAGAAACTACTACTTTAAAAGCGTCCTCTACCGACATGGATAGGTTTACTACTTCGTCCTCTGGAACTATTGCATACCATCCTGTAGTTGGGTTTGGAGTGGTAGGAACAAAGATACTTAGCATCGGGCGAGACATCTGAGCTTGGATATCACTACTAATTGCACCCGTTACAAAAGCGATCGCCCACATTCCACGCCGGGGATACTCTACTAAAATTACCCGACGAAACCTATTATTAGAATCTTTTAGTAGTGTTTCTAAAAGTTGTTTTAGGGTTTTGTATACCTGACCAGCTAAGGGAATTGCTTGCAATAACCGTTCACCAAAATCTAGTAACCACCGCCCAGCAATATTTCGAGCCATCAACCCAATTAAGAGAATACTCAGTAGTGGTACGGCTAGTCCTACTGCTAAATTAAGTATATTTACTAGTATTGGATGTAGCCCATCAAAAGGATTTAGTTGTTTGGGAATCTGGGTAAGGAAATTGATGACCCAACTGGCAATAGTAATTGTTAGCCAGATAGTGGTTGCTAGCGGAATTATCACCAACAAACCAGCAATCAGGTCATTTTTTAAATCCTGTTTTAAGCGATTAATTCCCAAGCCCGTATTCTCCTTTTCTAGGCTAGTGGAACGTTTGTTATTGGTATTCATAACCAGCAGATTTGTCCATTTATGAAGACATGACTTGTGGCATTTTCTACCCCAAGCTTTTACCCAAAACTGCAAGCATCTGGGTCAATACCATGAAAATACACACTAACTGCTGAAAAACCAGCTATTTTTCTACAATCGCGCATATTGACACTTATCAACCAAAATGATGGCTGGCTTATCTTTGAGAATGTTACTTTTCTTTGTACGACTTGTAAATGATTGTTGCAAGTCTTTGGGATATTACTAATCTTACCGCGCTCCATCAAAAGCTGCCTATGATTCCCAAAGCACTACAGGGTCGACAGATGATTGGTTTTGACTAGTAAATCAACTGCACTTAAGGAGGAGTGACTTTTCTGAAAAAGTTATGTTAAGAATGTTAATTTATCATCCGCACTAAAATAATTCAGGCTCAATAAGTAGTCTGGATAAAAAATGTTTGGTGGATATTTTTATTTTGCTTAAACTGCATCAACTTTTGTGGTTGTTGAAGCCGTGTTATGTACTTCCACGCCCGGAGATATTTTTGCTTCTAAATTAGAGGTTGGTAGGTGCTGCATTTCCCAAACTTTCAGTAAAATCAGGTATTCATAAAATGCCTGCAATGTACACCAAGCCATACCAGCACGTCCATCTAGGCAGCCACCTAAGATAAAATACATATATAAAAAGCGTAGTAAAGGTCTAGCGGGTAAACGCAACGACAAATCCTTGAGGGCGCGTCGTCTTTCGACTTCCGACTTGCCTAGGAACAAATCTCGCCAGTTAACTTTACCTTGTTGTAATTGATATAAAGTTTCCTTGGCTTCATCTGTAGAATAACGGTTATGTTTCTCAATCCAGCGGCTCAAACCTTTACTAGACGTGTAATGAGGATAGGTTTCCTTTAAAAAACTGGTGACACCTTCACAAACTTCCCGTTCAGTATGACCGTAGTCTGTAAACCAGACTTTACCGTGACGGAACAAACGCATTTGGTAACGAGGATATTGGGTACTGTAGCGAATCCAATGATTCATGAACATTACACGTTCAGCAACGTAGTAGCCAATGTAGTCTGAATTTTGACTTGCCTGTACGCATTCAGCAAACAATTCTGGTGTCATGCGTTCATCGGCTTCGAGAATATAGACCCACCCGTATTTTGGGGGTATAGATTCTAGCATCCAAGTGCGTTGTTGTCCGTGGCTTTCAAATGGGTGTTGGACAACGCGTACAGGATAACGACTAGCAATTTCTACAGTGCGATCGCTACTGCATGAATCCACAACAATAATGTCATCTGACAGCATCGCCGACTCAATACAAGCAGCAATATCTAATTCTTCGTTATATGTGAGTATGTAAATTGAGAACATTTCTAAGTTTTAGTTAATAGTTAATAGTAAAGTTAGGAGTGAGGAATGAGGAGTTATGAGTTTAGTTTTCCCCATTGCTCCCGACTCCCCTGAGAATTAACGTGCGGTTGCTTTACGTCCACTACTTTGTAAGCCACCCATACCCCGTAATCCTGTCCAGCCGATAATAATGTAACCGATAGACAACAGCAGACTGCTAATACCAATCCGTAAACCAGATTTCCAAGCGTTGTCTTTAGCTTGTTTTTCAGCTTCTTCCTTACGCTGACGAATTTGACTCAATCTTTGATTTGCCAATCCTTGAGGATCTGTTTGCTGGGCAATAAATTTGTCAAGTTCTTGGGGATTTGCTTTAAATTTCTTGAGTAATTCTTTTTGCGCTTGAGGAATTTGAGGGTTATTAAGCGCTTGTTGATATTTTTGATCATCTTTTAGCAGTTCGCTAAACTGAGATCTCGCTTGGTTTCGCAGTTGTTCTAACTGAGCTTTTCCTTGGTCGTTGTTGAGTTGGGCTTGAAATTGGGATAGTTGGTTTTTAAGCTGATTTTCTGCCTGCTCAGCATCTTGGTTAATTTGATTTACTGTTTGAGCGCTAGCTTGACGCACATTGTTGAGGTGCAGGGGAAAAATCAGCAAGAAGATTAAACCTAAAATACTGGATAGTATGAGGGCGGGAAATCTTAAGTCTACGGGTTGTGGGCGATCGCCATCACTAGTAGCTTCATTCATCCAATAGCCAACGAATAACATCCCTAAACCGACTAGAGGCACAATTCCTCTATCAACTAGTGCTGTTGCTAGATTGATTTGCCATGCTCTATCAGTTGGCTGGAAAGGTAATAAAAGAATCAAAAAGTCAAGCAAAAAGGACAAAATTAAGATGATTCCCACCACCTTTAGTGTGAGGGCAGCGTTCAAAGAGGCAAAACGTTTAGTCATAGTTGTTTAAACTTGTGGTAGATCAGAGTAATTGTCCTATTTAAAGTTACTTGAATATTGTTCCCATGACTCTGCCTATTCCATTAACTAACCTGTTGTATGGAAAAAAGCAGATGCAATACTGGTTAAAATTTTCTGCCTTTTCGTTTGAAACTACACCACGGTAGCATTTGTTATCTTGGGTGTCTTCAGGAAATTCTAGGTGTTTCAATATACGAAGGTAGTTATGGGTTAAGAGTTGAAGAAGCTAAAAATAGCAAAAGTGGACACGTTGAGTTTGTTTACTTCATGTCTTAACTTGGTTCTGAGCAACTCGTTCCCAAATCGGCAGATCCTCTGGAAAATCAACATCAGCTAAAGGAGGCAAGTATACAAGTGATAGATTAAGTTCCTCAGCAATGTCCACAGTTTGTTGCAATACTTGAGAGGTTCCCCAGTCGATGTTAACGAATAATTCTGGGATGAGGCGACGCAAACCAATCAAATAGTAGCCACCATCAATGGCTGGGCCAAGCACTAAATTACAGGTATGTAGTTGTTCAAAGGCTTTGGTAAGAATCTGGCAATTTACTTCAGGGCAATCAATACCGATAATAATTACTTGTTCTTTTCCAGATTGAAAGGCATCGAAAAGCGATCGCGCCATCCGCGAACCTAAATCCCCTTCACCTTGGGAATGGTAAACTAAATCAAGCCCCAGCCAATTTTGCATTAACTGCAAATCACCACCACTAAACCGCACTTCTAAAGATATATCAGTTGCTTTTTGTAATTCTTTAACCTGAGATATTGTATGTTCAGTCATTTCTCGTTGCAGATGAGCAGCGCCAACAGCGCCCAAAGCGGGTATGAGTCGGGTTTTTGTCTTTCCTGATTCTGGATAGCGAGTGAAAATAATTAGGTGCTGCTTGAGACTTTTGGATGGTTTCAGCACACAATACCTTAATTTTAGTTACCTAAAATATCTTAATAGCAATAGTCACCGTCGCTATTAGCTCTAGTATGTTCTTTTGCGGTTCGCATTGCTCCTAAAAGTGTGGAGATATAGACACAACGTTTAGCTTTACCACCATATTTGCTAGATAACGTGATTCGTCTGAATACATTAACGTTACCTCTGTAGTCAAATTGAAGTTTGCGTATTCCATTTGACAATGGCAAAGTTGTTTCAGGATCAAGAAACACATGGGAATCTAGATTGTTCCAATAAAAACCCGATGGGTTAACTGTAGCAGGATGAACTGCCCATTGAATAATACCGTTTTGCTCACGAAAACTGGCTTGCCAAGTCAATTTTTCTTTGGTAGCCTGACTTTGGGCTTGACGCATAGCAAGGTAAACTTGATTTTGTGCCGTATTAAGCTGCTGAATATTAACAAAAGCCAGCCAGTTAGGTATTGCCAAAGCAGCTAATGTACCAATCATCATCACAATTACTAACATCTCTACTAACGTGAAACCGCTATTAGAGCAATTTTTAAAACAATTATTTTTATTAATTAAATGTTCTTTAGGTACAGATTTATCTGCGTCCATCTGTGTTTATCTGCGGTTAATTATTTATTCCTATACCTCATCCAGATGTTGAGGAAAACTCAAGTTTATTCGATTCTGTTTTTAAGCTTGTAAGTAACGCTGTAGATAAAGTAGCAGGCAAAAACAAAATGATAATGATTTTAAATAACAATTTGACAGTAAAGCTTATCCGCTGAAGTCTCGAAGCATCGTTAAGAAAATACTTCCATAAAAATAAAGCAGCAATTACACCTTTACGACGATAATATGGTTTTTGGAGAGCTTTGCAAGTTAGATATTTATAGAGATTTGCTAGGCTTAGATACCAAATGTTTTTATCTATTGATGGTCTGGCTTTATAGGCATGTTCCAGCACTTGTAGACAAGCTTGTTCTTGCCTGACAAGATTAGTAGACAATGAACTAGCACTAACTCGATATAAAATGTGTACAGATGGTACACCTACGAAATTATATTGGGCAGCTAATCGTAACCACATATCCCAATCTTGAGCAGCTTTGAGTGATTCATCAAACCCATCTAACTCAATTAAAGCTTCTCTATAAATCAACGGATTGGAACCATTCTCTAAAAAGTTATTTACCAGTAATTTTTCATAAATATCTCCATTATAAATGTTATGTGTACCTGAAAATAAAAAAACACCATTTTCATCTATATAATCAGTCCAACTATAAGCAACTTTCGCCTCTACATTTTCCTGCAAAGCCTTAAATTGACTTGCTAATTTCTCATGTGTCCAAATATCATCTGCATCTAAGAAACTCACAAATTTCCCAACTGATTGATGTAGTCCACGGTTACGACTAACATTTCCACCAGCATTTTCAAAACAAAATATTTTGATACGAGAGTCTTGAATTTGTGAGACAATATCTAAAGTTGAATCTTGTGAACCATCGTTAATTATAATTAATTCAAAATCTGTAAACGTTTGGTTTAAGACAGAATCTATTGTTGCTTTAATAGTTTTTTCACTATTGTAAGCAGGTATAACAACAGAAATTTTTGGTATTTGTTGACTTATATCAGTCATAAGTTGTATTGGTATTGCTGACTGCAAGTTGATTAAAATAGTAAATTAATGAATAAAAAGGACTTAACATACTACTCAAATAAAATTCAATTTCAAATAGTGCAATTATATTATTTTTTAATTGCCCTCTATACTTAATGAGATGAAATAAAATTCGGCGCAGATTACCTAAAATAGTTTTGAAAAAAAGTATTGGTTTTTGCCAATTTTTAGCGTTGATTAACCGTAACTGAAAAATGCACAGCCCACACCCGCGTGCTAGATTCATTAAATAGTCTTTTTCTAATCGCCAATGTGGTATTTGATGTTCAACATGCATTACAGGGTTGTACCAAATTTCCCAGCCTGCTTTGTGTAAGTGTAGGAGTACTTCTAAGTCGTCTCCGCTAATCATTAATTTGCCAATTCTACCCTTCAAGCTTAATTGTTGAGGAACACTTTCACACCAAGCTTGTCTCCGAATCACTAATGCAGCACCGGGAGGAAGGATTAATTTATCTGCATCAAATAAATATGTTTCTTGTCCGTGTTCTCTAATAGCTAGAAAAGCCTGGATTCTAGAAAAGTTCTCTGGCGGTTTTACTTCAAAAGCACCATGAATTTGACCACTCCAAGCACCAGCTTGGGGATGTTCTTGACCAAAAATATAAGACTGCAAAACCCAATCCGGTGCAGGTAAATTATCATCATCTAAAAATGCGATAAGCTTTCCTTTAGCTTCATTTACAGCCCGGAGTCTTGCAAAAGTTATTCCTTGTTGTGTTTCTAAACAATACTTTAACTTAACATTATTATGCGATTTACACTTTTCTTGATAGTTCTGAACGATTTCAAATGTATCATCAGAGCTATTATTATCAACAATAATGATTTCCCAATTAATTTTTTCTAGTCCGGTCTGTGTCAAAAGCCGATCTAAAACTTGAGGAAAGCGTTTTGCTCCATTATATGTAGGAATGGCAACTGTGAAATCTAATTCTTTAATTGCTAATTCATTCATAAATTGATAAATTTTATTTACTAGTATTTAATTTTAAATATCCTTTTTTCCAAAGGTAAAAAGGACTAATTAGACTACTTAAAAATAATTGCATTTCACAAGCTATCACCAAATCATGTTTTACTTTGGTGCGATATTTGAGTAAATGTAAAATAATTTTACGTAAATCGTTAATCATGTAACCTACAACAACAGCAGGCTTATACCAAGGTTTGACGTTTACCATTCTGGTAACATAACGGCTAAGTCCAATACCTCTAAAAAATGGAATTAAATAATCTTTTTGTAATCTTGTATTAGGTATCTTATGATAAATTTCCATTTCGGGATTATACCAAATTTCCCATCCTGATTTTTGGAGGTAGCATAACATTTCTAAGTCTTCGCTAGTAAGCATATTATCAGTTACTCTACCAGTTAAAATAGGTTGACTTGGTACACTTTCTAACCAAGCTTGGCGGCGAACAACAAGTCCAGCAGAAGGAGGTAATAGTCTTTTTTTTGGTTCGTACAGCAGTGGTATATCTCCGCGCTCTGTGATTGCTAAAAAGGGAATGATTCGCCGAAAATTTTCTGATGGTTCTACTTCCCAATCTGGATGAATTTGGCTAGCGTAAGCTCCAGCATGAGGATATTTTTGAGCAAAAGTATAAGCTGCTGCTACCCAGTTTGATACCGGATAATTATCATCATCCAGAAAACCTATTAGTTTACCCAAGGCAACTTCAACTGCTTTTTTTCTGGCATAAGCTGCTCCCTGCTTAGCTTCAAAACAATATTTTAAGGGATAAGGGCATTGCCAGTTTTCTTGATAACTTTGAACAAGTTTTGCTGTATTGTCAGTGCTATTATTATCTACAACGATAATTTCCCAAGAAAAGTTTTCGGTGTCAAGTTGATTTCGTAGTCGTTCCAGTAATTCAGGCAAACGACTTGCACCATTGTATGTTGGTATTGCTACAGTAAAATCAAGGTTATCAGTCATCTTTATAAAATCATACTTTTATTGAGTAATGCTTAGCGATCGCTAAAAATATAACATTATTTACTATGTAGCTATTTAGCTAATAGTAAATAATAATACTTAAAATAAAAAACTGCACCTGATGTCACAATTCTGCTATCAAAATGCAGTTTAATGTACCGTATTTTACCGGATTTATCTTGAGTTTTGCTAAAAACACCATTTTTTAATTGCACTCACTGTCTTTTCTTGTGATCATGGCTCCTAAAAGACTTTTTACAATGACGCATCGCTTGACATTATTCGCAGCTACAATGATTTTTAAACCGGGTGGCTCTGTCGAACCTGTTGGTATTGCGCCAAAGTTAGGATTTGGTAGAGTTCCCAGATAGTCGAAGGTAATTGTTTGTGATTTATTAGTTGCATTATACACACTAGTATAAGTAGTACCAGCTGTGTTGGGACTGGCAATATTTGTCTCCAATAACACGGCTCCGTTTGGAATTTGTAAGTCCCCATCCAAGCTTTGCCAATTAGGCGTAGAAGTAGTGGGATAAATAGAAGTTTTGATGATGTTGCTATCAGTTGTAAAACTGACGCTGTAGCTAAGTTTTTTCTTTTTAGCTTCTGTCTGTGCATTCTGTATTGCAGCCAAAACAGCGTCGTTAGCTTTATTAAGTCGTTGTCGATTGACAAAAGCTGACCAACTAGGAAGGGCGATCGCTGCTAAAATTCCAATCATCAGCACTACTGCTATAACTTCTACTAAGCTAAATCCGGTATCTAGTTGAAGGTGTTTAGACCCATAGAATGATGACCAGACAAAACCTTTGTGATTATTGTTTTTTAAAATTGATAAATCTGCTCTGTGCATAATACCTTTTGATTGGTTAACTAAAGGATTTGTAGAGCCTATTTAGTAAATAAGTATCCACGTCCTTGGTTCCGAATATTCACGCTAGGAAAATAATTTCTTTTACTATCAGCGTAAGTTAGGGCATTATCTTGCACACGAGCAAGTGCATTGCCTGTTAAGTATACTTGTGCTAAAACTTCTGGGGCATCAACACAAACAAAAAACCCACTTGTTTGACTGCCTACAAGTTTGGGAGTAGGGTTCAAACCAGGACAAGCTGTAGCAGTAACACTGCTGTTAACTGTAAGACCAGGGGCAGTAGTGCTAACGTAATCAACTAAAGTAACTACAGGTTGATCATAATTAGCAGATGCCGCTTGCCACTGATTCATCTTTTCTTTGAGTGTGGCACCGATTTTATCTAGTGGTGGTTTATTAAACCCTGGATCACTACCTCTTCCTGTAGTATTAGCAGTAGCTGCGGCCACTTGACCTCGAATTTGAAATCTACCGATCCGCGCTTCTCTAGACCAATTCGGATTTGCCTTATTTGGATTGGTGATTAAGTAGTAAGCTACTAATGAATAAGCAAAACCATCATCTGTGAGAGTGGCACTAGTCTGGGTGTTGGCGCTAATGCCTATACTATTGGGTAAAAATTCACGTTTCCAAAAAACTAGTATTGGTTTACAAACAGCTGAATCGTTACAGTTAGTAGCTGTTTTAACTGGTGGTATTTGATCTTGAATCCCTGAGCTAGAAATAGTAGTAGTGTTGCTATTTCTCGTCAACCCATCAGCATCGTAGATGTAAACTGCCTGCTGCAAGTCACGAGCCATATAATCCAATGCTGCTTGTATTTCTTGCTCGGTACTTGCCTTTGCTTGTTCTTTGCGATCGCTATCCATCATGCTAATCATAAACCCCATTAAAGGTGTGATAACTAGGAACGCTAGAATCATTGCTACTAATAGCTCAATTAGGGTAAAGCCACTATTTGTGTTATTTATGCCAGAACGTTTTAATTGAGTATTCAGGATAAATTTTAGTGAACTCATCATGCTACTGTTTCCCTTATGCTGACAGATACCAAATAATTAATATTGAATTGTTACAAACAACTTTTGGTGACACTAGAATTGGGAGTAGGTATACGAGCGCACAGGTCATTATATGTGGGCACAGTATCGCTGATGTCTGCTGTCATTTCTACCAAAGGTGCTTTACGCCGATCATCTGCACCTGCTGTGAAAGTATTTTGTGTCACTTTTTCGTTGTTACCTGTAACGTTATTTCTAGAGAGAGTATTGTTGTTTTTAAAAGCATCTGCTCTATACACTCGAACTCCTAGAGCGTATCCTGTCTTACCAGGGGCTGTTGTACCAGTAGGATCAACAGTAGGGCGAAAAGCCTGCACAACCATATCTGTGACGCTTGAACTTTCACAGCTGCCACTACCATCAAAATCTATGCAGTACAAATTTGTTGGAGGGGTAGTTGATGTAGTTGTCGATGTGCAGTAAGAGTTTACCGTACAGTTAAAGCTACTACCTGTTGTAGGTGCAGGAATTACTGAGAGACTAGTGTTAGTAGCAGGGGGGGCTGGGGCTGGAATTTTTTGAGTTCGCACCGCATCGATATATGATCTAGCAGCTTGACTTGCCAATTCTACTCTTCGAGACTGTACACGGGTTGCCACTGACAAGGCAATAACCGGAGCGATCGCAGCTAGCAAAATACTCACAACAAGTATCGTTACCAAAGATTCAATAATAGTGAAACCACCTTCGGTATATACTAGGTAAAATAGGGTTATCTTGCCTAAATCAAAAGTCTTTAACCTTTGTTTGTTTGTTTGTTTGCTAATCATCATGGCAATTCACCCTAATTTAACTATCTGCTGGTATTGAAGGACAGCCTGAGCGATATTCATTAGGAACAGCAGGTGTTGTGTAAGTTGCTCCTGATGTAGTACCAGTATTATCATTAGCTTCTCCAGCACAGAGCAAAGTTTTCACCCAGGTATCATCTCGACCAACTTCTCTAAAATACTCATTTGGACGATCTGTTGAGGGGGAGGTAAATCTTTGGGCAAATAGGTCAGGTTGTTCTGACAAAATACCAACATCAAACCCCCACTGTCTATCTGGTGGATTGTAGAAGGGTAATAGACCAGAGAGGTTAGAGGTTGGGTAAGTATCTAATGCGTAGTCAAAAAAGCTGAGATTATTGCTCGCTGTTGCAGTAGTTGTTGATTTGGCGGTGAGAATAGGTGCAAGTGGTGCTGTGGCGTAGTTACTCCGTTTCAATTGAATAAAGCTACCACTAATTTTGCTTGTGATACTGCCCCAGTTTTCTAAGAACCGCACAAAGTTTTGCAAACCTGATGAGGTTTCTTCTGGTCTCGCAGGGCTATTTCCTAATACGAATGTTGCATTAGTAGTAGTGCTAGCGGCTTGCTGTATCCATCTATCCTTAAAATTGTTTTGTGCTGTTCCGTCACTCCTGATGCTAGAGGTATTGCTTGCGTCATGAATCTGCAAAACTGGCACTAAGAGTGGCTGACCATCTGTAGCGGTAGGAGCAGAGTAGAATAGGAACTCGCTGTTGCCGTAACTTGCATTAGCAATTGCAGTCGGATCGGTACTAGAAACAGTTTTTGTTCTAAACCAGAGAGCGCTGTTTCCCTTTTTGCCGTAATGAGTGCCTTCTACTAAGCTACTGGTAGCATGAATACATCCATTATTGGCATACGTAATGCCAGTAGTATCTAAGGGACAACCCACCCCCATAGGCTTATAAATACTACTAACCTGAACTAGGTTATTAGTGTTGTCACGCGCAAAGGCAACCCGACGAGGATAACGACGCTCTGTGGCAACCAAAGCTTGTTTATCACCTGTATCGCCAGCTCCAAGTCTTTCTCTAATACTTTTACTACATGTGGTCGTACTACCACTGGTACTACAAGAAGATCCAATGTACCAACTTGATGGGAAAGCGGAAGAGAATGCAGTAGTCCAATTTGATAGTGCAGTTGTAGTAGCAGTAGTAGAACCAGCAGCAGCAGCAATGGCTTGACCTAACTGATAGGTTTTGATGTCTTTTTCAACAAGCTGGATATTACTACCGTTTACTGTGTAAGTTTGTGAATTGGCACTTAAAACACCATCTCCATTAATATCAAACCCAATTACCCAATGTTTAGTAAGGTCTGGAGAACTATTATCACACTCTGAAACTGGCAACTGACGGCAAATTTCCATGACGTACATGGGGTATGTATCAACTCGTCGCTGAATGGGTGTTACTCCGTTTGCTGTGTAAGAGCCTAAACTCGTTTTGGGATAATTCTTATTACCTCCGCTGGTTTGCCACCAATCTGTACTAGTGGCAAAATTATTTTCCCAAAAACCATTTTTTAGACGATCTTGTCTTCTTGTATCATTAACCTCAACTGCAATACCAGTGTTATTGTTCAGGTCATAGTCCCCTTCAGTACGGAAACCATCTTGAAAACTATCAGAAAGTAAGGTCATTGAATCGGCAATAATTGTTGCAGGTCGCCAAAAGTCACCACTACCTGTAGGACAGCCAGTTCTTCCTGGACGACAGGCAAAGCTATTGTTAGGAGTGGCGCGATCATAAAAGTTGGTAGTTGGCTCTGTTTCTGTAAATTCTTCAATTTCTGTAGTGCTACTTGTGCTTGTGCGATGAAAGTTGAAATTACCCTTGATATAAGCGGGTAAATCTGTCGTCAGAATTAGACCTTTTTCTCTGGTATTGAA
The DNA here is from genome assembly GCF_016056295.1 of Atlanticothrix silvestris CENA357. Taxonomy (GTDB): domain Bacteria; phylum Cyanobacteriota; class Cyanobacteriia; order Cyanobacteriales; family Nostocaceae; genus Atlanticothrix; species Atlanticothrix silvestris. The sequence continues at coordinate 50,663 of NZ_JAECZB010000092.1, read as the reverse complement.
AGCATTCGTAGTAGTTCTGGCTAAAGTTGCCCCGTTGATTAGGCGTATGCCATTTGGGCGGCGTTTGGGGTCAAGCTGAAAATCGGTCGGACTGAGTAAATCTTTTTGAGCAGTTATGTCACTTTCATCACGCAAAGCATCTTCTCTAGTTGCGTAAATAATGCCACTATAAGGCAACAGATATTCAGTACTAATTGCAGTAGTGGCTATGGAACCTAAATCAATGTCTGTTACCCGAATTTCTAATGGTTGACGCTGTTCTAGGTCTAGGTCGTAGGTGGTTGATGTGCTTGATGCACCAATTTGCTTTGCTTCCCTAGCGTCTAAAAAGGTTGCTTCTTTGATTGCGCCATGAACAGGCTGATTAGTGGGAGTGCTAACGAAAGCAGTTGTAGGGTCTAGAATCGAAATAGCACAAAGCGCTGTATCAATTGCTGAATAATCAGTTAGTTGTAAACCAGTACTGGGTACTGTAGTACCACTGCCAATTTTTGCTAGGGCATCTTGCAAGGGTTCATTAGCCCAACGCCCATTGGGAAATATCAATTTGCTTTGTCGTACCAGAAGCGCTTTATTTGTCGTAAAGGCGTTTCTCCCAGGAAAATCATAGACAATGCCATTGTTAGATTTACCGCCAGTAGCAGCATTCCAAGGTAAACCGCTTTTATTCTTACTTGTAACATCAGTTGTTGGGTCATAGTAGCTACTTACACAAGCAATTGGGGTTTGATCAGTACCATTGCTTATCTTGTAATGATAGACGGCTGTAGCCCGCATTAGCAGATCGCCTTGCCTAGTGTTTAAAGGTTCTGGACTAGTCATCGGCATGGTATCTGGCCAAACAGAAATATAATCAGGGGTTGGAGTCCCAGGTGGTAAAGGATTTGGGGCTGGTGGTGAATTTAAGAAAGAATTACTACGTGCATAAGAAGATGTACCACCTACTATATTAGTAGCTCCATCATCTACATAAATACCTGCACCAGTAATAATCCTGACACCACCTATACTATCTAAATCATTGGCAGGATTTTTTGCGGCACTTTCCTCCCAAAAGCCGTTGCGGTTGAATATACCTAGATCGGCAAGTGGCTGTATTTGCGTATTACGCCATCTTTGTCTCTGTGATTCTGTGCCATTTCTAGTCCAGTTAACTGCCGAACCACTACTGGAGATGAATTGGTTAGCTTCTGAGCCAACATATTGAGTATCTTGTAGCCACTTAGCAGGGAGGTTGTTACCGATAAAAACCCGATCGCCTAATTCGGTTTGAACAGCTTCTTTCTTTTGTAAATTTGGATGTGTTGCTCTTAATTGAGTTGGAGTAACAGTAATACTGGTTGCACCCGTGAACTGGTTGCTTGAGTTTAGTGGCTCCCTCCAAGCTTGTGGAGGATCTAAGCTAACAGTGATAGTAGTGGTATACGCAGAGAGTATGGTTGCTGGAGTCGCATTTGATGCTGCTTCTGCAAAGGGTACTCGGCGTGTACGATTTCGTAAATAAATTTCTATTTCGTCATATAAAAAATTTTTAGCTGTAGTGCTATCGTCACCACTCTGTACTTTACTAGCAACATTCCTTTTCACTTCATCTGGGTAGCCACTGCCGTTAACAGCCGTTACTAAGGCGCTAGAACTAGTTGCACTATTACAAGTGGTACATAAAGCGATTGCATCCTCTTTCATCCTTGCAATGCGTTGATTATATGCAGCATCATTGAATCCAATTGCGCCACCACCAGCGCTGTTTGTAGATTTATTAGTACCGTTAATAACAGCATTGGTAGTACTTATAGCATTCCCAAAACCTCTATACAGGTCAGCTGTTACATCTTGAGTGCCAGTTTGAGAAAGACTACCATTACCTACATTTCCTCCAACAATAATTTGCCCGTTTTCTTGATTATAGAAACAGGATTTTTTGCTGCTAACTTGCCTAAAAGTTATATTACCACCACTGTTAATTGCCCCTACCAACAAGTTGCTATTAGTATGAACTCTGCCATTCAACAATAAGGTAGTGCTACCAACTATGACTTCTAAATCATTATCAAACCAAACCGCGTTGTTGGTAAGAGGAATACGTGTACGATCTTGTTGAAATTCTAGTGCAATAACACCTTTATTACCTTTGTATGCTTCTGAATTGCTGCTATTAATTGGCAATGTAGTACTAGTCGGCAGACTATTGTACATCTGTTGAGTAATTGGTACATTAACGGTATAAACAAAGAAACTTTTACCCAAATTACCGCTATTTAACTTATACCAACTTGAATTACCCACCAAACTAGAAAAACCAGTAGCATTTGGACAGTTGGGATTTCCAGAATCATTATCCATTGGTGGGGTTCTAGCTTCCAGGGAACTTCTTTCACGAGTAAATACCCCGCTAGAGTTGGTTTTAGGTGTGTGAAAGTATATGCCATAGAGAGTAAGTGTGTCTTTTTTACCGTTATTATCTGTATCAACTGCATATTTCCAAGCAGTTTTTAGTGTTTCATCGTCATCTATAAAGTCGTCGCTTGGGTCGCTTGGAGTACCGTTATTATTTGTCGCACCAACTTGAATAGTGTTGTCGCCATTGATGTCAAAAGCCAGCTTTAAACGAGTCTCATCACCAAGCCGATATTTATCTTTTTTGATAGCATCATATAAAGCATTATCAGAAGGTGTTCCCCGTGGTAGTGTTGGGTCTCCAAATAGAGCATCTAGCTTGGCTCTAGCGCGATCAATTGCTGGAGTTGCAGCGTTGATAACAACCTCATTCACCCGGACGTTACTAGCATTTTTTGCCCGTTCAAAAGACCTAAATAAAATTGCCGTGGTCAGCAGTACAACTACTAGCGATACCATTACTACTGTTGGCAACACAAAACCAGCGTTTACCGAACCTCGCCGTCTTTTAGTAATAAATAAGGTTCGCAATAACCAAACAATTTGTTTTTTAATTGCATATAAAAAACTTTTACTTAGATATTTTGAGACTTTTTGTATTGTCTTGAATAGCTGGCGTTTTAAAGACATAGCTACTTTCCTGTCAAATGGTTGATCACGGATAAATCCTTTTTGGACAAATAAAAATTATGCCTGTAGAAGTAATTTCCAGACATAAATTAAAAATTCTGTTTATGTAACTATCTACCCTGTTTAACTAACTCCCAAATGCAATATCAAAATATCAAGAATGGTTTGCTTAAGTTATATCATTTGTTAAGATTTTAGATTTTCTGGAAAATACTGATTTTTTCAAAATTATGTAATTCCTAGATGATGATGAATAACTTCACATTAACTTTGCAAAAATGTATTTTACCTAGGTGTCAGTTTATGAAGATATAGTTAGCGGATTTAAGCTTAGAGTACCCATCTGTTAAGAAAACATATCAATTGAGAGCAAAATAACATACATAAATTTAAAGCCTCCCCAATTTGGGGAGGCTTCTGTAGTAAATATTCTTAAACCTAGGCAAACGTCCAGGAATTAAAGTTGAGAGTCCATGCTTTGGTTGAGAAGCTTAGTAATGATTTAGATTAATCCCAGCTTCTTTAGCCATTGCTTCCAAGCCTTTGGTTTCTAAGGTTTTGATGGCTTTGGTAGACAGCTTCAGTTTTACCCAGCGATTTCCACCTGCCCACCAAACCCGCTTCGATTGAAGGTTGGCATGTTGAAGGCGCTTGGTACGGCGGTGAGAGTGAGAAATTGCAAAGGCGTTATTTGCCTTTTTACCAGTTAGTTCACAGCGACGAGACATAAAAAAGTATCTCCAGATGATGATTTAAGTACAGCCTTTCTATTTTAGGGGCTTATACAACAGAAAGGGCAGAATCAACTCAAGCCCTGGCGAATGGATTCGCGCGCCAGTTGCTTCAAGTCGGCAGAGCCGCCCAACGCACTGACTTGGCTACACAAACAAAGTCGGCACTTCGACAGGCTCAGTGACCACCTGCGCGGACTAAAAAAGTTAGGGTTTCCAAACCCACGAAGGTGGGTTTTGTTTGTGTAGTTGCGGTTTCCAACCGCCTTTTTAACTACTTGCTAGCTTGTTCTGTCAGCTTGGTGAGTACATCATTTGAGCGCTCAACAAAAGATTTCATGCCTTCAGCATCAAAACCTTTCTGAGACATCAACGCCAAATCATAAACGTGTTGGCAAATCATGTCTACCAATTGCGCTGTTGGTGATTGTCCATCACCTTGAATAATACTGCCTTGGCTGAGATTCGCCAGATTTTGAATTAGGGGATGAGCAGTATTGACTAGCAAAATGTGGTCTTCAGGAAACTCTGCATTCTGCTGCTGCATCATGGCGTTCATTTCGCGGAGGCGGCGGAGGATTTCTGGTAATAGTACCATCGCTGGCGGTGTGCCTTGAGGATCTTCAGATTTCAAAGCCTCGGTGCGGATATTTACTTTAGGTTTGTTGAGGGATTTCTCAAATAGTTCTTTGATGACCTCACTACGGGTTTTATTTGTCTTGGGATCAACTATTTCCCCAGATTTGTCTTGTTCTAGCAGGGTATTATCTAAGTCGGAATCTACCCGTGTAAATTTGACATCCTGATATTCCCGTTCTAAGAAGTTTATAAAGTGGGTGTCGATGAAGGAGTCCATAAACAGGACTTCCAAGCCTTGATTTTTATGTAGTTCTACGTAGGTAGCTTGAGTAGCTGCATCAGTGCAGTAAAAAACCCGGTTTTCGTGGCGTTCTTTATTACGTTCTAAGTATTCTTTCAGAGTGGTATATGGAGAGCCAGAAGTGGCGGCTGGGGAGTCAGAAGAAGGTGTAACATCTTGCCAAGCATCATCTTCATTAGATTGAACTTGAACTGAAGCAGTTTCACTATTTTCTACTTTCTCTGCTGTGGTACGGAAGATGATGATGTCTTCGATTTGCTTTTTGAATTTCTCGTCGTTGAGAACACCAAATTTGACAAAAGTACCAAGGTCTTTCCAGGCACTGATGTATTGTTCGCGGTTGTCGCGGTAAAGTTCTTTAAGGCGATCGCCTACTTTTTTGGCTATATAATCGCCGATTTTTTTTACTGTGCGATCGCCTTGCAATGCACTACGTGATACGTTTAGGGGAATATCAGTGCTATCAATTACACCCCGCATCGGCATAAGAAATTGGGGGATAATTTCTTCGCAGTTGTCACTGACAAAAACTTGATTACAAAATAGCTTGATCTGCCCTTTGGCAACATCTACATCAGGTCTCATTTTGGGAAAATACAGAATCCCGTTGATGATGAAGGGATAATCAGTATTTAGATGCACCCACAACAGTGGTTCTTCTTGAAAAGGATATAGGTAGCGATAAAACTCTAGATAATCTTCTTGAGTTAGGTTATTAGAAGACTCACGCCACGGTGCTTTTTGCCTATTTAAGACTTCGCCATCCATTTTAATTGGTACTGGCATGAAATCGCAGTAGGTCTTAACAAGATTTTGAATACGTGCTGTTTCTAAAAACTCCTCTTCTTCTCCTTGCAGGGTGAGAGTGATGGTAGTACCGCGAGTTGTGCGGGTTGAATCTTCTAGGGTGAATTGTGGGGAACCATCACAACTCCAATGAACAGCCTGCGCGCCTTCTTGGTAGGAGAGAGTATCGATTTCGACTTTTTGCGCCACCATAAAGGAGGAGTAAAAGCCTAAACCAAAGTGACCGATAATTGGTTGGTCTGATTTGCCTTGATACTTATGAATAAATTCTTCGGCACTAGAGAAAGCAACCTGATTGATGTATTTTTTAACTTCCTCTGCTGTCATCCCAATGCCATTATCGGTAATGGAGAGGGTCTTTTTATCTTTATCTATAGCGATTTGAATTTCTGGTTCACCGATGTCTCCCGCATATTCCCCGGCGCGGGATACCATGTTTAGCTTTTGAATTGCGTCTACAGCGTTGGATACCAATTCCCGCAAGAAGATTTGGTGGTCTGAGTAGAGCGACTTCTTGATGATTGGGAAAATATTCTCAGTATGAATACTGATAGTGCCTTGTTCTAGCATGATTGGTAATCTTCGATGTAAGTATTTGAAATTATGTTTGTGGCAAACATCCCACAGCCCTCCATTTTCCAAGATAAACCCGAAGAATATGAGAGGGCATGATACCAATTAGGATTTTAAAGGTATAGTTTAGGCGATCGCTCCTAGTTTTCTGCATTGTTTGCCCCCTAGAGACGATTCGGATTTCCCTACCTTTATATAATTGATGGGAGATACGTCTACCAAGTTGTAAGTATACAAATTAAATGCATATTACCCTAGTTGGTGCTGGTATTTAAGTATTACTATTATTTTTCTCCAATACGAAAAAGTAGTGATATGGATGAACAGGATCGATAAATTCTTGCTTGAGTGTTAATCCCGCTTTAGCAATGGAGTTTAAAATTCGCTTTTTAGGATATCCTTTGAGTCCAATTTCCCAGTAGTGCTGATCAGACATTGGCTTGCTACTCCAAAATCTTGGCATTTTCATTAATAAATATCTTGATCTTTGTATATAAGAAAACCTGAACTGGAGTGCCAAGAATTGCGTATTATAAGGTAGCGAAATTACCAAAAACTTTTTAGTTGCTTCTGCAAGCTTTTGCAGCGCTTGTTCTGACTGTTCATAAGGTAGGTGTTCCAAAACTTGGAAAAGTACAATCGCATCAAATTTATCTTTTGGCAGTGAAAAATCAGTTGTCAGATCTAAAACTATATCTGGCTCAAGTTTTGGATCAATATCGGCAGTAGATACTTGATAGCCATTTCGCTTGAGGATATCTGTTAAGAATGAGTTAAAAATCCCAACTTCGAGAATGTTCTTTACCTGATTGCCAAGTGTCAATATCAACCGTAACTGGTGATGATAACTAATGAATCGATCTTTTGATAAATACTCTGATTTCCTAAGATCTAACGATGTTATTAATTGCATAAAAATTGCCTGTCTAACCTGATGGAATGACAAAAATGGTGGGTATACAATTAAAGTTTTCCCCAAAAACTTGGTTCAACTAACATGACAAGCAAATTATCATTATTCTTTCTATGTCTTAGTACAGTTTGCGTTTAAAAATATTATTTTTAAACGCAGAGGAGCGCATCGAAAAGTGTAGTCTTGGGGATTTCGCCCATGAACAACTTTTTAAGACAAAGGTTGGCGCAGAGGTACGCAAAGATTCAATTCTAATATTTATGTTGTAATCTGTGGAACTGAGACTTTAACAGACAATTTTTTACTAAAAGTCAACCCTTGTTCTCCTTTGTCAATCACAATTGTGTCTCCAGAGATAAAAGTATTCTCCAACAACTTGGTAGCGATCGCATTTTCTACTTCTCGCTGAATTGCCCGTTTCAGGGGGCGTGCGCCGTAAACTGGGTCATAGCCTGCTTCCACGAGGTAATCACAGGCGGCGGCGGATATATCAAAGGAGATTTTTTGCTCTTGCAGGAGATTTTCTACCCGTTTGAGTTGAATGCGGATAATGTGCCGCATTTCTGAGCGACTGAGTGTATGGAAGATAATGATATCATCTACACGGTTGAGAAATTCGGGGCGGAAGTGCGAACGCAGGGAATCCATCACTCTTGTTTGCATCATTTCATACTTAGTATCATCACCAGAAACATCTAAGATATATTCGCTACCTATGTTACTAGTCATAACAATCACAGTATTACGGAAATCTACCGTTCTGCCTTGAGAGTCCGTAATTCTACCATCATCTAGCACTTGCAATAAAATATTAAACACATCTGGGTGTGCCTTTTCAACTTCATCAAGCAACACTACAGAGTAGGGACGGCGGCGAATTGCTTCAGAAAGCTGACCACCTTCTTCATAGCCAATGTATCCTGGAGGCGCTCCCACAAGGCGAGAAACCGAGTGTTTTTCCATGTACTCGGACATATCCAGCCGGACTAAGGCATCATCAGAATCAAAGAGGAACTGAGCTAAAGCACGGGCGAGTTCAGTTTTACCCACGCCAGTTGGCCCCATGAATAAAAATGAACCAATGGGACGGCTGGGATCTTTCATTCCTGCACGGGCGCGGCGAATTGCTGCTGATACTGCGGCTACCGCTTCTTGTTGTCCAATGACTCGTTCGTGTAAATGACTTTCGAGTTGTAGTAATTTTTGTCGTTCTGATTCTAAAAGGCGATTAACGGGAATTCCTGTCCACTTGGCGACGATTTCGGCAATGTCGGCTTCGGTAACTTGTTCTCGGAGCAGGGTAGAACCTTGGCTTTGAATTTCTAAAAGTTTGGCTTCTTTGACTTCGCGATCGCGCTGTACTCCTTCCAATTTGCCATACTTCAATTGGGCAGCCTTATTCAAATCATAGGCACGTTCTGCTTGCTCAATTTGCACCCGCAGGGCATCTTCTTCTTTTTTCAGGGTGCTGATAGCCTCTAATAATTGTTTTTCGCCTTGCCATTGATCATTGTATTCGTGCTGTTTGACCGTCAAATCAGCGATTTCTTGCTCAATTCGATTCAAACGCTCTTTAGTTGGGGAAATACTTTTTTCTTCTCCAGCTAATGACAGCTTTTCCATTTCTAGCTGCATCAAGCGGCGATCAATGGTTTCCAATTCGGCTGGTTTGGAGGTAATCTCCATTTTCAGCTGGGCGGCTGCTTCATCTACCAAGTCAATGGCTTTATCTGGTAAAAAGCGATCGCTAATATAACGCGCTGACAAAGTGGCCGCAGCGACTAATGCCGAATCAGAAATTTTGACGTTGTGATGAACTTCGTAACGTTCTTTCAAACCCCGGAGAATGGAAATAGTGTTTTCCACACTGGGCTGATCAACAAATACTTGCTGAAAACGGCGTTCTAGGGCTGCGTCTTTTTCAATGTGTTTGCGGAACTCATCTAAAGTTGTCGCCCCAATACAACGCAGTTCTCCCCGCGCCAGCATTGGTTTGAGCAAATTTCCGGCATCCATTGCTCCTTGTTGACTGGAACCAGTACCAACAACGGTGTGGAGTTCATCAATAAACAAAACAATTTGACCGTTAGATTCCGTAACTTCCCTGAGTACAGCTTTCAAACGGTCTTCAAATTCACCCCGGTATTTAGCTCCAGCAATCAAACTACCGATATCTAAAGAAATCAACTGGCGGTTTTTTAAAGATTCGGGAACGTCACCATTGACCATGCGCTGGGCTAATGCTTCGGCGATCGCTGTTTTACCTACCCCAGGCTCACCAATCAGGACTGGGTTATTTTTGCTACGCCGGGACAACACCTGAATTACCCGACGAATTTCATCATCCCTGCCAATTACTGGGTCGAGCTTCCCAGCTTTTGCCTGTTCTGTCAAGTCCCTACCAAATTTTTGTAAAGCTTCATAGCGGGATTCTGGGTTTTGATCTGTCACTTTTTGGCTGCCACGTACAGTTTTAATACTAGCTTCTAGCTTGATGTTGTCCGCATTAAAGCCTTTGAGTACCCGTCTGCCGATGCGATCGTCTTCGGCAAAAGCTAAGAGGATATGTTCTACGGAGATGTAACCATCTTTCATTTTCTCTCTGACTTCTTCGGCTCGGTCTAGCATCACATCTAAACTACGACCGAGATATAACTGATCGCTTTTGCCCACTTTGGGCTGACGTTGGGTAAATGCTTCTAGTTGTTGTTGCAAGCGGATGGGATCGACCTCGGCTCTAGCCAGAATACGGATTGCTAAACTGGTAGGCTCTTCTAACAGGGCAATGATTAAATGTTCAACATCTAATTGCTGTTGTTGATATGCACGGACTATATCCTGAGATTTTACAATTGCTTCCCAGGCTTTATCAGTAAATTTATTAGGATCTGTAGGCTGCATCTTTACGATTTTTGATGTGAGATTTTAGATTTGGAAGTTTAGTGTAAAGATTTGGTATGTTTTATGACGCTACGCGGGTCAGTTGTCAGTTGTCAGTTTTTATTCCCCACACTCCTCAAATAATTATCCAAACATGATTAGAGTACATCCGCGTGTATCTGCGGTTGCAGTTTGGGACTAGGAATAGGTGAGAGTTCGACTCTGACCTATTCCCTAATTTAAAACGAAAACACGGTTATGAGGTTACTTTGCTAGACAGTGTTATGGGTAATGTTATCCTTTCACCTTTTCCCGTTGATGATTTTCTGCCTCTGATGAGGAGTTAGCCAATTGAATCAGTTCAACTTTATATCCATCTGGATCTTCCACAAAAGCAATTACCGTTGAACCATGTTTCATGGGGCCTGGCTCGCGCACAACTTTACCACCATGATTTTTGATTTCTGCACAAGCAGCGTAAATATCATCAACACCAAGGGCAATGTGACCGTAAGCATTACCCAATTCGTACTTTTCCACTCCCCAGTTATAGGTTAGTTCTAATACTGTATTGTCGCTTTCATCGCCGTAGCCAACAAAAGCCAAGGTAAATTCTCCTCCTGGATAATCTTTTCTTCGCAGTAATTTCATTCCCAGGATTTCACAGTAAAATTTCAAGGACTCTTCAAGGTTGCCCACTCGCAGCATTGTGTGTAGTAGTCGCATATTGACCTTTTTTCTGTACTCAGTTCAGTATTGTTATCTGTCAACATTTTACAAAGCTTAAAGTCTCAAGGTTGAGAATCTGCCGAACCTCAATACAGCAAGTTGCCGCATCATTTTACCCAACTCAAAGTTTCAGTTGACTTTTAACCAAAAAATAATTCAAAATCCAAAGTCCACGCATCCGCCATCGATTTACCCAAACTCTGGAAATCTTCTTTAATCTCAGCCGACAAAGTGGATTAAACACCTATGCTAGCGATTGGGTGAAGCCACTGGACTTGTACGTAATCAACAGTAAAAACGCACTCGAACAAAGGATAAAGGACTGATGAATAATATTCTAGATACTGCAATTGAAGCGATCGCTGCGCGCGAAATTCTGGACTCACGGGGTAGACCAACAATTGAAGCAGAAGTACATTTAGCTAACGGTGTTGTGGGACTAGCGCAGGTTCCCAGTGGTGCTTCTACTGGCACTTTTGAGGCGCATGAACTACGTGATGGCGATAAAAGCCGTTATGGAGGCAAAGGAGTACTTCAGGCGGTCAAGAACGTCCAAGAGGCACTTGCTCCCAAATTGTTAGGCTTGGATGCCCTCGACCAAGAATTACTAGACCGGACAATGATTGCCTTAGATGGTTCGGCTAACAAGTCCAATTTAGGGGCTAATGCAATTTTGGCGGTTTCTTTAGCAGCTGCCAAGGCTGGTGCTGATTCTTTGGCAATTCCCTTATATCGCTATTTGGGTGGGCCTTTAGCTAATTTACTACCAGTACCGTTGATGAATGTAATTAATGGTGGGGCGCACGCATCAAACAACGTGGATTTTCAAGAGTTTATGATTGTCCCCATCGGCGCGCCTTCTTTTAAGGAAGCATTACGCTGGGGTGCAGAAGTTTTTGCCACTCTTAGCAAAGTCTTGGATGATAAAGGTTTACTCACTGGCGTAGGCGATGAAGGCGGTTTTGCTCCTAATCTAGAATCTAATCAGGTAGCTTTAGAACTATTGGTTGCTGCCATTGAGAAAGCTGGTTACAAACCAGGAGAACAAGTGGCTTTGGCGTTGGATGTAGCAGCTAGTGAGTTTTACAAGAATGGGCAGTATGTCTATGATGGTAAGCCTCATGACCCGACAGAGTTTATTGATTACTTAGGACAATTGGTTGATCAGTACCCCATTGTGTCAATCGAGGATGGCTTGCACGAAGAAGATTGGCAAAGTTGGCAATTGCTTACCCAAAAGTTAGGTTCGCGGGTGCAGCTGGTAGGGGATGATTTGTTTGTTACTAATGCTAAGCGTTTGCAAAAAGGCATCCAAGAAAAAGCAGGTAATTCCATTTTGATTAAACTAAATCAAATTGGTTCTTTGACTGAAACCTTGGAAACAATTGACTTAGCAACCCGTAACGGTTTTAGGTCAGTAATTAGCCATCGTTCTGGTGAAACTGAAGATACAACGATCGCCGATTTAGCTGTAGCCACCCGTGCCGGTCAAATCAAGACAGGTTCACTTTGTCGCAGCGAACGAGTAGCAAAATACAATCGTTTGTTACGCATTGAAGATGAACTAGGCGATCGCGCCGTTTATGCTGGTGTTGTAGGTTTAGGGCCAAAGTAGGGAGTAGGGACTAGGAGCTAGGGATGAGTAAACAATGGCACTAACCCCTAATCCCTAACCTCTAGCCCCTAGGGATAAAATCCCAACTTGGGCAACCCCAAAGTCTCATCCCAGCCCATCATTAAGTTCAAACACTGAATTGCTTGACCCGCCTGGCCTTTAATCAAGTTGTCAATTGCTGACATGACAATCACACGGCCAGTGCGCGGGTCAACTTCTAAGCCTATGTAACAAAGATTACTGCCGCTTGCCCATTTTGTTTGGGGATAAACACCGCTATCACAAATTTTGACCCAAGGACAATTGCGGTAGAATGCTGTATAAATTGTAATCAAGTCATCTCGTACTAATCCGGGATCGCGCAGTGTGGCATATACTGTTGCCAAGATTCCCCGTACCATTGGGATCAGGTGGGGTGTAAATTGAATTGTGACTTCGTGACCTGCTAAATCGCTGCAAATTTGCTCGATTTCTGGAGTATGACGGTGACGGGTAACATTATATGGGGCTAATGAGTTGTCTGCTTCAGCTAGCAATAAGTTGACTTTGGCTTGCCGTCCGCCACCAGATGTGCCAGACTTGGCATCGACAATGGCAGTTTCTGGCACGATTAAGCCTTGTTTCAGAAGTGGCGATAGTGCTAATAAGCTAGCAGTGGGGTAGCAACCGGGACAACCAACAATTTGGGCTTCGGCAATGCGATCGCGATACAGTTCCGGTAATCCATATACTGCTGTGGCGGCAGTTGAGCGATCGCTTCTCTCTGTACCATACCAAGTAGTATAAGTTGCCAAATCACTAAATCGGTAATCTGCACTCAAATCCAGTACTTTACATCCTTTTTCCACCAGTTTTGGTGCAATTTGGCAAGCCAGACCGTTTGGTAAAGAAAGAAACACTACTTCACAACGGTGAGCGATCATTTCTGGCTCAACTGTTTCTATTGGCAAGTTCACTGCATGAGCCAAATGCGGGTATAAATCCCCAAAGGATTTTCCCGTGCTACTCTCACCGCCTAAATAGACTAGTTCGACTTCTGGATGTTCCATCAGTAATCTTACTAGCTGCACTCCGCCATAACCTGACGCGCCAACAATCCCAACGGGTACGCGTCTAAAATTGCCCATGATTATGAAATCCTTATCCGTTGTTGGTTAAATTCGTTACCAGTCATTAACTTATCCGCTACCAAAAGCAAGGCGTAAAAAACACCATTTAAATCGGCCAGAGTTTTAGCTCTACACTTGGGTTGCAGCGAGATCACACTTTAACTGTCGTTGCATTTTAGTACTAAACCCCAATTTTAGCGGCAGAAATTTTGCCATGTTATCAAATCATTGCTAGTCTACTTCTCTGCCATATAAACGAGCTACAATCTAAAAGAAGAAATTGTTAAAAAAATTTACTTTTGGTAGCTGGAAATCCTCTGTGTCAAAGCCTAAGCCTACACGGCAGCCTGATGCTACTCCCCTCAACAAAGAAGACTCTACGAAGTTCCCCCCGGAGAAAGCCTCCGTTCGGACTTCTCCCCTCACGGGTACAGATTCTCCAGTAGGGGAAACCATTGACAGTGCTGCCTCTTCAACCCCAGCCTTTGAATTTGATTCGATTGATGCTGCTTTGGCAGACTTAAAAGCAGGTCGCGTCGTTGTGGTAGTAGACGACGAAAATAGAGAAAATGAAGGCGATTTGATTTGTGCTGCCCAATTTGCTACACCCGACATGATTAATTTTATGGCGGTGGAAGCACGAGGGCTCATTTGTTTAGCAATGACAGGCGATCGCTTGGATGAATTAGACTTACCGTTGATGGTAAGTAATATTACAGATACTAACCAAACTGCTTTTACCGTTAGTATTGATGCCGGGCCACAACTTGGTGTGACTACTGGTATCTCAGCAGAAGACCGCGCCCGCACTATCCAAGTTGCTCTCAATCCAGGCACAAAACCTTTAGATTTACGCCGTCCTGGTCATATTTTTCCGATTCGAGCCAGAGAAGGAGGCGTACTCAAACGAGCAGGGCATACCGAAGCAGCTGTGGACTTAGCTCGACTAGCGGGGCTGTACCCATCTGGGGTAATTTGTGAAATTCAAAACCCCGATGGTTCAATGGCGCGCTTGCAGCAGTTATTTTATTATGCGAGACATCATAATTTAAAAATAATCAGTATTGCCGATTTAATTAGTTATCGCCTCAAACACGATCGCCTGGTGTATCGTGAGGTTGTTACCAAGTTACCCAGTCAATTCGGTCAATTTGAAATTTACGCCTACCGCCACACTTTAGACAATACCGAACACGTTGCTATTGTGAAGGGCGATCCAGCTCACTTTAAAGATGAGCCAGTGATGGTGCGGATGCATTCAGAATGTTTAACTGGTGACGCTTTAGGTTCTTTACGCTGCGACTGTAGAATGCAGCTACAAGCAGCACTGAAAATGATTGAGACTGCTGGTCAAGGTGTAGTCGTTTACCTGCGGCAAGAAGGACGAGGCATCGGTTTAATTAATAAGCTGAAAGCCTATTCTTTGCAGGATATGGGGCTAGATACAGTAGAAGCGAATGAACGCTTAGGATTTCCCGCCGACCTGCGAGATTACGGGATGGGAGCGCAAATGCTCATGGACTTGGGCGTTAAAAAGATTCGCCTGATTACCAATAACCCCCGCAAAATCGCCGGAGTCAAAGGTTATGGTTTGGAAGTAGTCGATCGCGTACCATTATTAATTGAGGCGAATGACTACAATTCTTATTACTTAGCAACAAAGGCGAAAAAGCTGGGTCACATGCTGTTACAGACTTATCTGGTGACAGTGGCAATTCATTGGCAAGATGACCCAGAAGCAGTCACAGAACGCTATGAACGCTTAGAGAAATTGCGGCATTTGGCAAAAAATCATCATTTATTGTTGCAAGAAGAAGCACGTCCTTTAGGGTTGGCTTTATTTGATGAGCCATCCTTGACGGTGCATTTAGGTTTTGATCAACCAAAAGTTGCTGCTTGTGATTGGTATCGCCAGAGTGGTCATCCTTATTTGCAAGCAATATTTCAAATTTTGGATAATCTCGCAACTGTGCCTTATATCCAGAAGTTGGAATTTCTGATTTCTCCTGGTAGCGATCCCCTGAGTAATTTGCAAGTCCAACTAGATCGGCAGACAATACCAAAGGGTGAATTGCCTTCTTCTGTAAGTGGGAGTTTGGAAACGCAGAAAATTTATAGTCTGAGTCAAGGACTGGGGTAATGGGGTTTGTTCAGCCCTCTTGAATGAAGAAGCGCTTTACGTAATTCCTGATTCAGTAACATGGAAATACTTTACAGGTGAAAAGCTATGTCAGAAACTACTCTAGCTGCACCAGATATTCAACTCCCCCCTACTCAAGCAGAATTACCATTCGATGACGGTGTCCCGATGGAAAGCGCCAGGCATAAAGCCCAAATGGACTTGCTGATTAATGGCTTAATTCCTTGGTTAGACCAACGTGAAGATGGGTATGTAGGCGGCAATATGTTTGTCTACTACAGTTTGGCGCAGGTGCGGAACAAAGATTTTAAAGGCCCAGACTTTTTTGCCGTACTGGGAGTCCCTAAAGGAGAACGTCGCAGTTGGGTAGTTTGGGAAGAAGAAAAAGCACCAGATGTAGTTATTGAGTTATTGTCTGATAGTACCGCCGCCGCAGATAAGAACGAAAAAAAGCTGATTTATCAAAATCAAATGCGCGTACCAGAATATTTTTGGTATGACCCCTTTAACCCTGATGATTTGGCTGGTTTTTCGATTCAGCAAAGCGAATATCAACCAATTACACCAAATACTCAAAATCAGTTGGTGAGTAAATCTTTAGGGTTAGCATTGCAGCTTTGGCAGGGAAATTATCAAGGTATTGATGCAACTTGGTTACGCTGGGCTAATTTGAGAGGGGAATTACTACCTACGCCTGAAGAAAAACAAAGCCAACGTGCAGAACAAGAACGCCAACGCGCAAATAAGGCAGAGTTGCAATTACTACAGACCGCACGTAATTTGCTTGAGACTGGGATGACAGTAGAGCAAGTAACTAAGTTAACGGGTTTGTCTGCATCTGAAATAGAAAAATAAATAGTAGAGACGCGTCCTGGTGCGTCTCTACTATTTATTGGCTCTATATATTGGACTTAGCTGACGAAAAGTATCCAATAAAGTCAAGAATTTATCAAAATCAAAACTTACAGGGTCAACTTTTTGGCCGGAACGATCTACTGCTTGGTGAGTGGTGATGCGATCGCTCGGCACTTGACTTTGAGCAATTAACCAAGCTAAAGAATTATATTGAGCTTCTGTATAACCGCTATGAGCTTTTTGATAGTTATTGCCACGACCGTCTGGTGGCGTTTCTAAAGAAACATGATAAGCAAAATTGTTTACAGAAGATGGAAAATTGGGATTAGTTTGCACAGTTTCCGCCCCGTCAATACCATCAAATACTGAGTTAGCAGCGCCAAAAGCTCGCTTGTCTGGAGGGACTAAATAAATAATTGTCCCATCTAGTTTGATTAAGGCGTGGTAACTGGCTTGCACATTTTCATCTTCATGAGGCATTTGAAAAAAGTTAACAGCGCTGGATGCAGAATAACCAGTTTCATGAAGAACAATAATCGGTTGATTGTTCAGAAGCACACCATTAATGTCTTTAGCGTACCTCTGGCCGTAATTACTTGGGTCTACCGAGGCAATTTCATATCGTGGTTGATATTGTGCAAAAGCTTGGGTAGTTTTGTACCTTCCAGCAGCTTTATTTGTCTTGATTGGAGATTTGGGCAAATCTGGAGATTTTTCTGCTTGGTTTTCTGCTGATTGTAATTTTACCTGGGGATATTCACTCCAGGCTGTAGTAATCTCTTGATTTGATGGCGTTATTGTATTACT
The DNA here is from genome assembly GCF_016056295.1 of Atlanticothrix silvestris CENA357. GTDB lineage: Bacteria > Cyanobacteriota > Cyanobacteriia > Cyanobacteriales > Nostocaceae > Atlanticothrix > Atlanticothrix silvestris. Next base: position 33,597 of record NZ_JAECZB010000092.1, on the reverse strand, counting down.
TTGTGATTGGGATATTTTCCCAGCTAAAAGTGCTACGCTCAAAGCAGTAAACATTAGAGAAATTAGTAGCACCCTAGTCGCCCAGTCTCTAAACCGCATTTTTCTCAGTATTTGGGGAAACAGTTAAAAAGAATCTCATTGTTTTAATGATAGTCAAAAGTCGCCTCAAAATATTCCTTTAAAATACTGAAATATTAGGTATTTTGTTTCAAGCTTTATCTCTCTACAGAGCTATTTAAATAATATATTTATTTTTCTATAATATGAATTTTAATATATTCATATATTCAATCCAATACAGATTCCATTTTTTAGGAAAGTAACGTGTATTGGGGAGATATTTAACGCTTCATTTGCAATACGGTTGGGTTAAGATTTTTTGATAGACCACAAAGACGGCGATAAATCTCGTCTTTACAAGAATCAGTCTTTTATAGAGACGGTGGTTTTTTGCCGCTTGTGTCTTAACCGAACAATATTGAGCCAAATTTTACCCATTGTGTAAAACTTCGCAGTTGATTGTGCGATCGCCCTCGCTCGCTAGTATTAAAGACTCATCTGCTTACTAAATATTTTGGAAAGACAGGGGATGTGTTTAGATACACGGTATCTACTTTATTTAATGAGATGATCAACGATCGCCTTTTTGCCTCCTATATTCTGCAAGGCATACATTATTACGAGCCAAAGGTATTGGTAATGCGATCGCTGTTTACTTACACCTATTTTTAGGTAAAATGAACCACATCTTTTTTATCTCACGCAGAGGCGCAGAGAGAAAGACTAGAGCGTGGTTTAAACCTACTAAAACTGCTATAAACATTTAAGTTGATAGACCTAGGGCTAAAACCCTTACTAAAATCAAATATCCTGGGAGGATGAATGATGGTTAGCTGACAAATTAGAGTATGTAGGACTCATATTTGATTTTTGAAAACATCAGTACATCTGTATTACTTATTTCCTGTTCCCTATCTCTACGAATGATTCAAAAATCAAATTCGGATTACTATGTATCAGGCACGAAACAGCTAATTTACAGTCTATATATGAAAAGCGTTATTGCCGCGAGTTGGAATTATGAATAAAAAATGGGCTGTTAAACGAATAACAATAAATCTGACATCAAGCGAGATGGAAAAACTTGAAGACTACTGCTCAAAGACAGGAAGACCTGCAACTGATGTGATTCGGGAATTAATCCGTTCTCTGCCAGTTGATGTGGCTAAAATCGCAGTTTAATTGAGAGTTTAGAATTCCTCCAAGCCTATTTTGACAAAGCGTTCAATTATCGGATCAGTTTCTGCAATCGATTTTTCATTAGAATGAGGTTCAGTAAACTGTCCGATATTTTGTTCAATTGTCTGAGCAATTGGTTGCATTGGCTGTTGGGCTTGAGTAACAGGAATCGCAGAAAAAGAGGGTGAATGCGATCGCGCTGACCCTGGAGATTGAAGTTTTGGCTTGAGTTGTGTAACTTGTCCAACTACACCAAGTCCTAGCATTGTCCCAGCAATTGCATACATCGTGGGTTTAGCAAAGTATTGAGCGCCCAAATATCCAAGAGCTATTGCAGATGTTGCCGCAGTGATACTTCCAAGGATGATTTGCTGTTGTTTCAATTGCTTATCCTTAATTGTGATAATTATTTGCAACTGAGTATGTAGTTTATTACATTTAAACCAACTGGACTACTGCCTTGGTTGAAAATAATCTTCCTAATCAAGCAGTCCGAGTTTATAAGAGAGTAAATTGCTACTGTTAAATATACCGCGCATCATAACTTACTTATGTAGCGATCGTTTTTTAAACTTGTCTGGTTGATCAAGAATGTCTCACAATGAGAAGTAACAGACAAAAATTTAAATTTTTTCTTACATTTACCCCGCCTCTCAATGACTCTCTTGCCTCCCACCGATCTCAGGAAGGTAACTGAACAACCTGTCTTTCCTGCACCTTCTCCTCGCTTAACACACCTGATTAACCGTTTTCAACTATCTCCAGAAACCGTTGTGTTGTTTCTAGCCATGTTAATTGGCGGTGGCACTGGTATGGGTGTGGTGACGTTTCATTATTTGATCGAGCTGATTCACCACCTAATGCTGGAAAATTTAATGGGTGCGATCGGCGTTTGGGGTGCTTGGACTTTAGCCTGTGTCCCTCTTTTGGGTGGATTAATCGTTGGATTTATGCGCTGGCGCACTCAAGATTTTGGCCCAGGACTTTCATCTCTCATTGCTGCTTCCCAAGGTACAGAGGTAAAGCGACAATTACGACCAGTTACCAAGATGCTGGCTGCATCTGTTTCGTTGGGGAGTGGTGCTTCTTTGGGCCCAGAGGGGCCAAGCGTCGAAATTGGTGCCAATTTTGGGATGTTGCTGTCTTTAGTACTACAAGTATCTCAAGAGCGACAGCGGTTACTTTTAGGTGCTGGTGCTGCGGCTGGATTGGCTGCTGGATTTAATGCTCCCATCGCTGGGGTATTTTTTGCTCTAGAAGTTGTGATGGGAGCTACATCCTTTGCCACTTCTGCTGTGAGTGTAGTATTGTTAGCCGCAGTGGTGGCCGCATTAATCGCTCAAATCGGTTTAGGCGCACAACCTGCTTTTGCCTTACCTGTCTACCAAGTTCTTAGCCCGTTGGAATTACCGCTTTATCTGGGCTTAGGTTTAGGCGCGTGTCTAGTTTCTCTGACATATACGCAATTAATTCGTTTAGCGAAAGCCTGCTTTGCTGGACATGTGCCGGGTTTTAATTTTTTGGGTCGGATTCCTAAGTTCATTCACCCCATTATTGGCGGCATTATTATTGGCACAGCCGCTTTGCAATTTCCACAGATTTTAGGTATTGGTTATGAAACTGTGGAAGCGATGCTTCAGGATGTGGAGTTTTCGCTGCTTTTATTAATTGAACTGCTAATAGTGAAGTTATTAATTACAGCAATTAGTGCTGGTAGTGGTTTCGTTGGTGGTTTATTTGCACCAGCAATGTTTTTAGGTGCTTCTTTTGGCTCAGCTTATGCCAAAATTTTAGTCCTTTTAGTCCCAGCAATGAGTGGACAAATGGCAGCACCTCCAGCTTATGCAATGGTGGGTATGGCAGCAGTTTTAGCTGCTAGTTTTAGAGCGCCGTTAACAGCTATTTTGATGCTGTTTGAATTAACTCGCGACTACCGCATTGTTTTACCTTTGATGGCAGCAGTGGGATTAAGTGTTTGGCTAATGGAGAGGATTCAGCCAAATTTTAACGCTAATTCTAATCTACAACAGATTGGTCTTTCAGCTTTGAAAGATGAACAAGCAGAAATTGTTCAACAAATTTTGGTAGAAGATGCCATGCTTTCTTGCCCCAAAAAACTATCTGCAACCTTGAATGTGCTAGAGGCGGCTATGGAAATGATCCGCGATCGCTGCCGTAGTGCTTTAGTAATTAATGAAGCAGAACAGTTAGTTGGTATCCTTTCTCTAGAAGATATCAACCGTACCCTTTCTCTATGGCAAAATCACCCCATTTCTAACACTGAAATTCCAAGTAATTTATCCAGTCAAACTCTCATTGATATTTGCACAACTGAAATTCTCTACGCTTGGCGCGATGAACCTTTATCTGAAGCTTTAGACCGCATGGCTTTACGAGGTTTGCATCAATTACCAGTGGTAGCACGAGAAGACCACGAACGCATTTTAGGTTTATTAGAACGCGAGCAAATTACATTGACATGCAACTTGGCAGTAACGCGCAAGGCACTCAACCACTATTTACCAGTACGTTCTACAACAGATATAGTTAATAGTCAGTAGTCAATGGTCAGTGGTTAATAGTCAGTGGAAAAAATCAACAACTGACTCAAGACTAGATTTTAAATGAGCAGTGGAAGATATAAACAACTGACAACTGACAACTGACAACTGACAACTTAATTAAGCTGTAGCTTCTTCGGCTTCAATACCTTCTCTATCGTCTGCGTCTACCTGTCTCAGACGAATGTGCTTTTTACCCAAAGTGATAAGAAACTCATCTCCTGGCTTGAGATTCATCTGTTTTGTATAAGCTGAACCTATCAGTAAATTACCGTTTGATTGCACACTAATTCTATAGCTAGCACTGCGTCCACCACGCCCATTGGCATTGGGTGCGCTGTCTAATTGAATGCCTTCGGCATCAATTAAAGCATTTAAGAACTTCATCATATTGACACGCTCTATACCATTCTTGGTAACGGTATAGTAGCCGCACTTCTTAGCTTTGTCTTCTTTGCTCTCGTTCTCTAGCTCTTTGACTTTTTTGAGCAGTTCTTCCCCGACTAGGGGTTCAATTTTTTTCTGTTTAGGCATCAACTTAGGTCGAAAATGAATGGTTGAAGTAGTTGAATGGATTTTATTTTAGCTGACGTTGAGCTATTAGGAACAGAATCCTTTAGTTTTTATCTCCGTCTAGCCAAGTATATTACACTCGTAGACGAAAATTCTGCACAATTTCCAATATTGCCAATTAATATATTTTAGAGAATGCTGATAACTATATATAGTTTGTGAATTGCTGCTAAACTATATTTGTTTAAGTTTTTTAAAGTAGTAAGGCTAAAAAGGTTATTTATTTGGTCAGCTTGATAAGCAAACCATAAAATGATAAGCAAACCTGATTCTTAGTAAATAGTCAAGAGTCTAAAAATTTTTGACTACTGACTATTGATTATTGAGTAAATGAAACTAACTACCAGAGGACACTATAGTGTAAAAGCGTTGTTAGATTTGAGCTTACAGCCAAATTATGGCCCTGTATCTGTAAGAGCGATCGCACTTCGCCAAAATATTCCAGCACCTTACCTAGAAAAATTGCTAATAGAAATGCGTCGTGCTGGGCTAGTAAAATCAATTCGCGGCAGCGTTGGCGGATATCAACTAGCACGAGAGCCTGTACAAATTTCTATAGGCCAAATTTTAGAAGCAGTAGGCGAAACCATCACTAATTTACCTCATCACACTCCCACACCAGCACAAACTGAAGATTGGGTAACATTCACTCTTTGGCAAAGACTCAATCAAAAACTCAAAGAAGCTTTGTACAGTATTACTCTGGCAGATCTCTATTACGATGCTCGTAGCTGGCAAGCTTCACTTGGGGAAGAAGCTAGTTTTGTTATTTAAAAGTGGTCAGTGGTTAGTTGTCAGTTGTTAGTTGTCAGTTGTTAGTTGTTGATTTTTCCACTGACTATTAACCACTGACTACTGACTATTAACCACTGACTACTGACTATTGACTAATGACTAATATCTATATTTTGATTGTCGCTGCCATTTTAGATTATTTAATTGGTGATCCTTGGGGTTGGCCTCATCCAGTACAAGTTATGGGATGGGTAATTTCTCGCCTGACAAAGTTTTCTCTGCAATTGTGTCAAAATCATTTAGCACAACGCATAGCTGGAATTTTACTAGGTATAATCTTAATTATTGGTAGCGGCTATGTAGGCTGGTTAATAATTCAAGTTGCCAGATGGTTGCATCCGCTGTTAGGAATTGCTTTAGAAAGCATTCTCCTCGCTAGTTGTTTTGCTTTTAGAAGTTTGCGAACAGCAGCAGAAGCTGTTTTACAACCTTTAACTACAGGAAATTTGCAAGAGAGCCGTAATGTTTTAAGCAATTACGTGGGTAGAGATACCCAAGATCTCTCAGAACCAGAAATTTTGCGGGCTGTTTTAGAAACAGTTACAGAAAATGCTACTGATGGGATCATGGCTCCACTTTTTTATGCAATTGTTGGTGCTGGTGTACCAGGGGTAGGAGCTGCTTCTTTGGCGCTGGCATACAAAGCCAGTAGTACTCTTGATTCAATGGTGGGTTATCGGGAAACGCCTTACACTTATTTAGGTTGGTTCAGTGCCAAGTTAGAAGATTGCTTGACTTGGCTACCTTGTCGCTTCGCAGTCATCACTCTGGGGCTTTTATCTGGTAAACCTTCGTATGTTTGGGGAATTTGCAGACGAGATGCAGTCGCTGACCCTAGTCCCAACTCTGGCTGGAGTGAATGTGCTTATGCTGCTATTTTAGGCGTGCAGATGGGGGGTACAAATTGGTATCGTGGGGTAGCTAAACAAAAACCACTCCTAGGAGATGCTATTTATTCCATCCAATCAACTCACATTCAAACTGCTTTGCAATTGACTCGATATTGTTTTTGGCTGTGGTTAGGGGTAGCGATCGCAATACTATTACTTCTAAACAAGTAATGATAAATATAAAGTTAGACGTTAAGAGTTTTTATTCATAACTCCTAACTCATCACTCAGGGGTATCGGTCTATAACTATGTCTGCCAAAATAGTTGAAATTCTCTCATCAGAAGACCTCCGTCGCACTGTAACTCGTCTTGCTTCCCAGATTGTGGAAAGAACGCGTGATTTATCCCAACTAGTGCTTCTCGGTATTTATACGAGGGGGGCGCTATTAGCCGAATTATTGTCCCGTCAAATAGAGGTACTGGAAGGCGTATCTGTAGCAGTAGGCGCGCTAGATATTACATTTTATCGAGATGATCTCGACCAAATTGGGTTGCGGACTCCAGCAAAATCAGACATTCCTTTTGATCTCACAGGGAAAACAGTTGTATTGGTGGATGATGTGATTTTCAAAGGTAGGACAATTCGGGCTGCTTTGAATGCGGTCACTGAGTATGGTAGACCAGAAGTGATTCGTTTAGCTGTGTTAGTAGATAGGGGTCATCGAGAGTTACCAATTCACCCAGATTTTATTGGCAAGCAGCTACCTACGGCTAAAGAAGAGGTTGTAAAAGTTTACTTACAAGATTGGGATGGGCGAGATGCAGTAGAGTTGATTGCAGATTAAGTTTACTGAGCCGGAAAAGCAGGATATTGGCTCTAACTCTCTATTAGTATTTAAAGACTTGAGACTTAAGCTTTGTGTGATTCGCAAGTGTTAAGTGGGCAAACTTAACTGAGAATAGGAGATCAAAATGCTTAAGGTTGTTGTTGGTCACAGTGAAGATTCAGAGTCTCAAGATGCAATTTTAGAAGTCTTAGACCAATGTTCTCAAGATTTAGCAGGTGTCATACCTCAGGCGGGTATTTTATTTGCAGCTATTGATTTTAATCATGCTCTCATTCTGAAAGAAATTGACCAGGTATTTCCTGGAATTGATTTAATTGGTTGCACTACAGATGGTGAAATTTCTTCAAAATTAGGGTTTCAACAAGATTCTTTGACGTTGATGCTTTTTTGCTCTGACACTATAGAAATCCGTGCTGGTGTGGGGTATGGAGCAAAGGATAATCCTCTGGCTGCTGCTCACCAAGCAGTGCAGCAAGCAACCGAGAAAAGCACTAATGCTGCAAAACTATGCATCTCTATACCTGCTAGCTACATAACAGATGGTTCAACTACTAATGGAGAGTTAATTCTTAAAGGGTTAAAACTAGCTTTGGGTTCCCAAACCCCTATTTTGGGTGGTACTGCTGGAGATCAATTTAGATTTAAAAAAACTTACCAATTTTTCGGCAACGAAGTTCTGACAGATTCACTACCAGTTCTCATTTTTTCGGGAGATATTCAATTTTCTTATGGAATTGCCTGTGGTTGGCAACCAATTGGCCGCAAGAGCATTGTCACCAAGGCTGAGGGAACCGTCCTTTACGAAATTGATGGTAAATCAGCATTGGAATTCTATGCACGCTATTTGGGCGATCGCCCACCGACTGCGGAAAATCCCTTAGCAGTGTATGAAGGAGATAGCGATCGCTACTATATGCGAGTGCCTAATACTTATGATGTTGAAACCGGTAGCATCAATTTTCTAGGAGATATTCCAGAGCAAGCTACAGTTCAAGTTACAGATATCAGTCGGGATGAAGTTATTGCGGCGGCTGAGGTTTCATTGAAAAATGCCTTAGAAAATTATCCGGCAACAGAACCAGAAGCTGTTTTATTATTTTCCTGTTGCTGTCGCCGCTGGCTTTTAGGTACAAGGGCAAAGGAAGAATATCAACTTGTCAAAAATTTACTCTCTGAAGAAGTGCCTGTTTGTGGATTCTATACTTATGGTGAATTTGCACCATTAGAACATCAAGGTTCAACTTATTATCATCAAGAAACTTTTGTCACTCTACTTCTGGGAACAAAGTAGAGATTTATGGAACCTACAGACTACGAGAGCAGACTAAAACTGTTAGAAAAAACTGTTCGGATTCTCCAAAAAAAACTTGATCGTTCAGAAGCAGATCGACAACAACTTGAGAACGCCAGTGAACTCAGAGAATCACTTCTCAAAAGTGTGATTCGAGAACTAGAAGAGTCACAAATTTCTCTAGAAAAACGAGGTAATGAACTCGAAACAGCACTGGCAAATCTCAAAGCTTTGCAAATGAAACTGGTTGAATCTGAAAAAATGTCTGCTCTTGGAGTTTTGGTAGCTGGGATTGCTCATGAAATTAATAATCCAGTTAGCTTTATCTACGGTAATTTAAATTATGCTCATGAATACTTTCAAGATTTGCTGAGGTTAGTGGAACTTTATCAGCACTATTACCCTGAACCAGTAGCTGTTATTAAACGAGAAATTCAAGTAATTGAACTCGAATTTATTAAGCAAGATTCTATAAAACTCTTTCAGTCTATGAATATAGGAGCAGAGCGAATTACTGAAATCGTCAAATCACTCCGCACGTTTTCTCGTTTAGATGAAGCGGATTTTAAGTCAGTAGATATTCATGAGGGAATTGACAGTACATTAATTATTTTAAATAACCGTCTCAAGGCATCAGTAAATAATCCAAACGGGATTAAAATAATTAAAAATTACGGAAATCTGCCATTGATAGAATGTTATTCTGGGCAAATGAATCAGGTATTTATGAATATTTTTATCAATGCAATTGATGCTTTGGAAGAATCACTATTAAGCACTGATTTTTCAGTATGTAATAAAAAGATTACTAGTTATAAAGAGCTGGTTAATAATAATCCACAAATTCAAATAAGTACAGATATCATTAATAATGACTGGGTAGAAATTCGTATTGCTGATAATGGTCTGGGAATGGATGATAAAGTGAAAGTAAAATTATTTGATCCATTTTTTACAACTAAGGATGTTGGAAAAGGAACAGGCTTAGGTTTATCAATTAGTTACCGAATTATTAACGAATTGCATGGTGGTAAATTATATTGCCATTCATCACCTGGAGCAGGAGCCGATTTTGTAATTCATATTCCCATTCGACAGTCTAAAATTAAGTAATAATTGTTAGGGAACAGAGAAATATTTCCCTGTTCCTTTGCATGTTTTTTATGCGCGATTGTTCCACTCTTGCGCCGCATCTTCTACGGCTTTATCTACAGTTTTCTCTCCTAGCATTGCTGCTTGCAAATTCTCATAAATTGCTTTTTGCAGTTTATTAAGATCCTTCAATGTGGGGGTTAATATTTCTGCTTGTTGCAGTTGTTCGGCAGTAATAACTCGCGCTTTCTCCACTGTTGAAGCAGTAGCTGGAACATCTTTAAAATAGCTATCAGACAGTGCTTTAACTGTCGATGGCAAAACGTTAGCAGCTTTAGCAAAAGCTAGCTGATTTTCATCATTAGTCACAAATAAGGCAAATTTAACAGCTGCATCTGGGTGTTTGGTTTCACGGGGAATAACTATGTTCATGACAGCGACATTTTTCTTACCTGTGTCACCTGTAAGTTGGGGTGCGATCGCGGAAGCTTGAGCAATTTTTGGAGCATTATTGGCGATCGTTTTCAGAAACTCTGGCCCAGAAGCTAAAAATGCTGTCTCGCCAGCTTGGTATAAATCAATTGCATGGCGATGTCCTTGTGTCAAAATTTCTTTTGGTAGCAAACCTTTCTTATACAAATCTACCCAGTACTGAAACGCTGCTTTGCCTTGGGGAGAATTAAAAGCCGCTTTTCCCTCAGTATCTACTAGAGTTACACCCATTTGTACTAACGATTCCATTACCTCACCGGAATCTTGCGGTACAACAGTCACAAAAAATGCATATTTGCCAGTCTTATCTTTAATTTGTTGCGCTGCTTGTGCCAATTCTCCGTAGGTAGCAGGTACTTTTGTGATACCTGCCTGTTTTAATAAATCAGTGTTATAAATGGTTAGCCGTGTGGTGAGGTACCAGGGTATACCAAAACTCTGGCCATTCAGTGTGCTTGCTTTCCAGATATTTGGTAGATAGGAGGAACGTGCTTCATTTGAGACTTTTGTATCTAGATTCAGCCAGGCATTTCGCCCAGCCAGTTGGGAAGCAAAACCTGGATTGAGGTTAACAACATCAGGTGGCGTTTTTGCTGAGACAGCTGTTAAAATTTTGTTCTCCATAGCCGCCCAAGGTATATCGACCCAGTTAACCTTTATACCAGAATTTTGCGATTCAAAAGTTGTAATTAGGCTTTGGAAATAATCGGTAAATTGAGGTTGGAGTTGCATAGTCCAAAACTCAATAGTTGCTGCTCCTGAAGCAGTCTGTTTTGTACTTGTGCCAACGTTTCCAGCACTACAACTTACCATCCAACTGGTCAATAAGCCAATTAGTGCCCAAGCAGCCAGTTGTTTAAATTTTCGCAATTGCATCATCTTTCCAGTATTTTTACGCTTGATGAAAGTAAAAAGCTTATGCAGAATTGTCGAGATTATAGGCTAAATAAATTACCTAGTACCAAGACTATTCTTTAGTGTCGTTTAGATTTTCAATTTAGCAGTCCAGCGGGCACAACTGTGGTGAAAAGCTTCAATAATCTATTTGGCAAATCTAATAAAGGGGTGGGTATTGAACTTGCACCAGAACGGGTGAATATAGTTCAGCTACGCAAGCATCGCCAAGGCTTGAAATTAGAATCTTTGACATCGGTACCAGTTCCAGAAGGCGTTGTTACTGATGGTCAAATTACCGACCCCCCAGCAATGGCGCAATTAATCCAACAAGGTTTGGCTGAGAGTAAAATCAAAGCCTCTCGTGTGGCGACTGGTGTACCAGGACGAGATTCGATTGTACGTCTAATTCCTGTACCAGCCGAGTTAGATGACAAAGAACTGCGAGAGATGGTGTTAAACCACGAAGCAGGTTTGTATTTACCCTATCCTCGTGAAGAAGCTGATGTAGATTATCAGAAACTTGGGTATTTTGTAGATGAAGATGGCATCGAAAAGGTACAGGTACTACTAGTTGCCACCCGCAAGGAAGTGACAGATACATATATTAGTACGTTTGAGCAGGCAGGATTGCAAATCGATGTTTTAGAGATTAGTAGTTTTGCGCTGATTCGGACAATTCGTGATCAACTGCGGCAATTTGGGCCACAAGAAGCAGTAGTGCTAGTTGATATCGAATTCGACAGTACAGAAATTGCGATCGTGATTAATGGAGTACCGCAATTTTCCCGCACTGTACCTATTGGTACATATCAAATGCAAACAGCCTTGGCCAGAGCCATGAGCTTACCTACATCACGTGATATGGAACTGTTACAGGGAATGACAATTCCCTCGACTCCCATAGATGGAGGTAAAACTGGGGTTACTGAAATTGATCCTGGTATGGCTGCTGTGTTGAGAGTGTTAGGAGAACTAACAGATGAACTGCGCCGTTCCATCGATTTTTACTTGAATCAAAGTGAAAATTTGGAAGTAGCACAGATTTTATTAGCTGGGCCAGGAGGTGGACTACAACAACTAGATGAGTTTTTCACTCAACGATTGAGCTTACCAACTATCCAAATAGATCCTATTGGGTCTTTGTCGTTGGAATTTGATCAAGAAAAGTACCCCATGTTAGGACGCTCTGGCTTAGCGATCGTACTTGGTCTAGGCATGAGGGAGGTGTAACATGTACAGTCTAGATATTAACTTTCTTAAAGACCGTCCAATTTATCAGAATAATCCTCAAAAACGGGAAGGAATCAAACTTCCAGTCGGGGATTTAACACCAATTTATGTGGGAGCAACTTTAGGTGTGTGTCTACCACTTTTTATGTTAACTGGTTGGTGGTTTTTACAATCTAAAAATGGCGAATTAGAGCAGACAATAGCACAACTAGATCAGCAAAACAAGCAATTAGACACAGAAATAGGAAACATTAACAAAATCCGGGAAGAGACCAATCAAGTTAAAGCGTCAACACAAAGTTTAGTCACCGTATTTGACCAGATTCGTCCTTGGTCAGCCATGTTACAAGATTTACGCGATCGCATACCAGCGACAGTACAAATTGATAACATCAGGCAACTTCCACCTACTGCCGCAGCAGAAGGTAAACCATCACCCAATCCCGCTGGGGGATTAGAAATTAACGGATTGGCTCGTTCTTATAATGATGTCAACGATTTTTTGTTGATTCTGCAACAGTCTCAGTTCTTAAAGTCTTCAGAAAGCAAAATTATCTCAGCCAACTTAGTAGATGCACCATTACCACCAACTACCGCCAGATCTACTAATGCTGTACCGATTAAACCACCCCAAATAGTTAAATATACTATTCAATCTAGCCTAAGTGATGTTCCAGCTTCTGAACTCATGCGGGAGCTAGAAAAAAAAGGCACAGTGGGTCTAGTGACTCGTATTCGCAGTATGCAACAAATAGGAGTCATTCCAAAATGACACTGAGTGATGATTTAAATTTTGCCGAACAAGCCGGGGAATTCGATTCAGTTTCATCAGGCTATCCCGTTCTTTTTGGTCTTACCTTCACTCCCAAAATTATTGGGCTTTTGGTAGGAGTTGTAGGAATTGCTGGGGCATTTTACATACTTTTTAATATGGTGATGCCAGCTTGGGATAACTATCAACAACAACAAGCAAAAAGCAGCGAACTCCAAGGGCAACTTGAACAAAAGAAAAATACTATCAAACAAGCAGCCAAAGTCAAAGAAGATTTAGACCAAGCAAAGCAACAAAAAATCCAGGTTTTAGGTTTATTTGCTAATGAAAAAACTTTAGATACTTTGCTGCTAGATCTGAATTGTTTGGTTGAATCTGGTAATACTCAAATTCCTGGTAATGCAGTCGCAGCCAAACTACAAAAGTTTCTACCAGCTTCACAGCAAGCAGAAGTAATTACTGATGGTTCTCTCGGCCCATTAGTCAACGGTCAACTCAAACGCATCAGCATTAATCTTGAAATTATCGGAACTTATGAACAAACACAGTCAGTTATTCGTAATATAGAGCGTTTACAGCCTTTGTTAATCATTAAAGACTATCAATCGACATTGGCTCCAGCAGCTGCTACTAACCAATTAGGCAAAGTAGTACGTAGAATAGGCCCTGCACCAATTACCACCGCCTTTCAAGTACAGGCATTGATGCCACTTAATCCAGAAGAAATTGCTGCTGCTAAAGCAGCACCTAAGAAGTAAAAGTTAAAAGTGCTGAATATTGATGAATGAGTAAGTTCGTAGTAAGGACTTTAGTCCTTCTTTTCTAAGTACTGAAGTACTTAACCTTCGGCTTCGTTAGTCGCTCATGGGGGAAACCCCAAGACCCTACGGGTTCAGCAGTTGCTTCAAGTCGGCAAAGCCGCCCAATGCACTGCTTCACCGCGCTAACTCACTACAAACCTTCAAAACAGCATTCATAGCGAACTACTCAAAAATTGTTGGTTATTTTTATAAGGTGAGGAATGAACTGTGAAACAGCTTCACGGTAATAGTTTAATATTGGGCACTGCCGTTTTTGTATATTTGGCAGCTCAACCAGTTTCGGCACAGATAACTCAAATTAATGATGTACAGCTAAGTCCAGTTGATGGTGGAATTAGCGTAGTTTTAAAAACTTCTACAGGGTCACGCCCGCAAGTTTTCACCACAAAAAGAGGCAATACTTTAGTTACAGATATTATTAATACTCAACTGCGTTTGCCGCAAGGTAATAATTTCCGCAAAGATAATCCATCTCCCGGAATTGCCTCAGTTGAAGTTGGTCAGCTTGATGCTAATAGCATTCGGGTAACGGTAACTGGTAGTAAAAATGCACCCAACACTCAACCTGTAGTGCGAAAGCAAAACGGTCTTACCCTCAGCTTTACCCCATCTACAGGTACTACAGCCTCAGTACCAACACCTCCAGCACCTTCAACATCGGCAGCGCCACCTGCTTCTATCCCAGTCCTACCAGGTCAAAAGCCAGATGTTCTCGTTCCTAACCCAGAAGTCACAATTGACGGCAGACCTGCTCAGCCAGCTGGCCCAGGTCAACCTGTAAGTCAGGCTCCACCATTTTTACCTAGAGCCGTCGCCCCACCAGTGGGAGATATTGCTATATCCAATACTGATGCATCTCCTAGTAATGTTGACTTAGGAACCCAAGAACGCGTTCCTCGTTTAGTCTTGCGAGATGCACCAGTGCGCGAAGTTTTGTCATTGCTAGCACGGGCTGCTGGTATGAACTTGGCTTATGCAGGAGGAGGAGAAGATAGCAAGCAAACTTCTGGCTCTCAAATTAATACTGGTGCTACCGAAAGGCTAATATATCAAACAATATCTTTAGATATAGAAAACGAACCAGTACAAGATGTGTTTAACTACGTTTTGCGACTGAGTGGTTTAGAAGCTAACCGCAGTGGTCGCACGGTTTTTGTTGGGCCTAGACTGCCTAATTCTACTCGTGATGTAGTAGTACGTAACTTGAGACTTAACCAAGCAACAGTACAAGAAATTCTGAGGGTTTTGGTTAACTTAGGAGCTGAAAGTGCTGTCAACGCGGAACCTAAAACAACTAGGGTTACTACAGATGTAATAGGTACAGAAGAAGGATCAAAAAGAAATGTGGCTGAAGATAGTAACCTGGCAGCTCAAAGAATTACTTTTACTGACTCAACTCCCATACTTCGAGGATTACAAGTATCAGGAGACGTGAGAACCAGTACTCTTACCTTGATTGGCCCACCGAGGTTAGTTGATATAGCAATCGCTCAAATTGTTCCGCTTGATCTCCGTCGTCGTCAAGTAGTAGTTAACGTTAAGATTATTGATGTTAATCTGTTGAACACCAAGGATCAAAACACCAGCTTTTCCTTTGGAGTTGGTAACAATTTCTTTACTAATGATGGCGGTGCGGCATCTTTTAATTTTGGTGGTTCCAGACCTGCGACTAGTGCTGAAGCGGCAAATAGTGTGACTAGTACACCAATCGTCAGGAATCCTGTTACAGGAGCGCCTTTCTTTGACCCTAATGGTTCCGTATCTATTCCAGGAACTACCCCAGGCACAGTAGTCGTAGACCAAAATGGCAACATCACTAGAGTCGCAAACCCAGGAAGTGGCTCTTTTTATCAACCTATTGCACCTACTGGCAATGGGAATCCCCTACAACCTGGTTTCACCGATATTACTCCAGCAACCGATAATATTATTACTAGAAACGCTGATGGTACATCTACCATCACGCAAGGCACTCTTGGTACAGCTACCGCATCTTTGCCAACTTTATTCCAATTCCCAAAACGTTTTCTAGCTAGTCTACAGGCTCAAGTCACAAATGGCAATGCCAAGATTTTGACTGACCCGACTTTAATTGTGCAAGAAGGTCAGACAGCTGATGTTAAACTGACCCAAGAAGTAGTAGGCAACATTAAAAGAGAAATAACTCGTGGTGATGGCACATCCTCAGAAACAGTTACAGCTGATAAAGAAACTGTAGGTTTAACTCTAGCTGTGAAAGTTGAACGAATTGATGATAATGGTTTTGTCTCTCTCTCTGTAGCCCCAACTGTTTCATCTCCTCAAGCTCCAGCAGACATTAATTTGGGTGGTAATAGCCAACGAATCTTTTTGGTTTCTACACGTTCCCTTACTTCTGGCTTGATTCGCCTGCGAGATGGTCAGACTCTCATTCTGTCAGGTATCATTCAAGACTCAGACCGCACAAGTGTATCCAAGATTCCCATCTTGGGTGATTTGCCACTCATTGGTTCGCTGTTTAGAAGGACAAACAAATCTAATCAGCGCAATGAGGTAATTGTGTTACTCACACCTCAAATTATGGATGACTCTGAGAACTCTGCTTATGGTTATAACTACACCCCCAGTCCAGAGGTGCGGCAAATCCTTGAGCGTCGTGGGTTAAACACACCTAAACGATAAACAGTTAGGCTGGCGAGTGAGTACTTTAGTTTTCATTCGGTAGGGTGCGTTAGTACTAAAGTCCTAACGCACCTGTTTTGTGTTGGAGCAGCTATTCTCATAATAAGAATAGCTGCTGTTGGAGCGCTGTACTATGTTGCAGTTAGAGGAAAAATGTAAGCAAAGTCTAGATTTACAGCATATTTCATCTGGATGAGGTACATTACTTTCGCCTCTAGTCCCTAGCCTCTAGCCCCTTTCTTCGTATACTTGTTGGAGTTGATAGTCAGTAAAAAGTTGAAATCTATGCTTAAATATTTTATTGACGAATTACACCACTCTAGATGTGAGTAGTATTAAAGTTAGTGTAGCTTTGCTGTGAAATTATGGCTCGTGATGTATTCCACAACATTGTGAGGTCTGCACTAGAAAAAGAGGGTTGGGCTGTTACAGATGATCCACTCAATATTAGGTGTGGTGGGGTTGATATTCAGATTGATTTAGGTGCAGAGCGACTTCTAGCTGCGGAAAAAACAGGAAAAAAGATCGCAGTTGAAATCAAAAATTTTGTGAGTGCTTCAAAAATTTCTGAATTTCACATGGCATTAGGACAATTTATTAATTATCGGACAGCATTGCGTGCTGAAGAGCCAAATAGAACTTTATATTTAGCTGTACCATTGGTAACTTATAACGACTTTTTTAATTTGTCTTTTATTCAAACTGTAGTCACTGAAAACAAATTAAAGCTAATTATATACGATGTGGAAACTGAGGCAATAGAACAATGGATAAATTAAATGAGTATCGGAAAAAAGTTAGGCAACTTTTAACTAAATATCTCCAGTACAAGCCTAGTTATGGAGATGTAGAAGTCGAACAAATTTTTGATACAGAACATGACCATTATCAAATTATTAGCATTGGATGGAATAATCAAAAGCGGATTTATGGACCAATAATGCACATAGATATTAAGAATAATAAAATTTGGATTCAGCAAAATACAACAGAAGTTGATATTGCTTTAGAACTGATGGAAATGGGTATAGATAAACAAGACATTGTAATCGGTTTTCATACTCCAAAAATGCGTCAATTATCAGGATTTGCTGTAAGCTAAAGGCGGAAAAGCCGATAATAAGTAGAACAGCTGGAAAAACCAAACTATGTTGATAAAGGTAAAGTTTATTACTTGTCCTGGCGACTAGAAGTCGCGCGCCACTTGCTTCAAGTCGGGGAACCCGTCCAACGCAGTGGCTTGGCTACACAGACAGGACGCGTAGCGGCTACTCTACGAGAACGCTAAGAGCGAACCCGAAGGGAAGGCCGCCTGCGCGGGTTAGAAACTTTGCTTTTGTAGTAGCGAATTATATCGCCTAATACTTTTAAAAGTCTAAAGCACTACGTAGTTAGTTACACACATCTTCGTACAGAAGTAATATTAGATGAGAACTTGGAACGATAAACAGAGATGGAGCCGCTTACTCTAGTAAATTCTCTAGTAAATTATCCAAGAAAAATAATTGACGATTAGCTGACCGTTTTTTGCTAAACCAGCGAAAATAAAGTTATATAACAAACTAAGTATAAAAAAAAGTTTGAATTTAGCAAAGAAAAAGGGTTTGATACTGTACCCTTTAAAGGTAATATTTACTGTTCTTTACAAAAGATTTTGAAATATATCGCTCAAAATCTACAACATGGAAGCATCTTTTGAAATCACCCTACAGATGGTGATCGCTGTTTTTGCAGGTATTAGCGCCCAGGTACTAGCGGCGTACTTTCGTGTACCCAGCATTGTCTTGTTGTTGTTATTAGGCATTTTGCTTGGCTCTGATGGTATTGGGTTGTTGCACCCCAATTTGCTAGGTATGGGGCTGGAAGTGATTGTTGCTTTAGCGACGGCAATAATTTTATTTGAGGGCGGACTCAATTTAGATTTGCGAGAGTTGGGCAAAGTTTCACTTAGTTTGCAATTGCTTGTGACTCTGGGAACGCTAATTACGCTGCTCGGTGGTAGTATGGCGGCTCATTGGCTGGGCGAATTTCCTTGGAATATAGCTTTTCTTTACGCTTCTATAGTTGTAGTGACAGGGCCAACTGTTGTTAATCCGCTACTCAAACAAATCAATGTAGATCGGCAAGTGGCAACTCTTTTGGAAGGCGAAGGGGTTTTAATTGATCCTGTAGGAGCTATCCTGGCATTTGTTGTTCTTGACACGATTGTGAATGGTGATGCTGACCCTATCAATGCCATCATTGGTCTAGCTATGCGCCTGGGTATTGGTGGGGCAATTGGCGTTGTAGGCGGCTATTTGATGAGTTTGATTTTTAAACGTGCCAATTTTTTGTCATTTGAACTAAAAAACTTGGTGGTTTTGGCAATACTGTGGGGTTTGTTTTCTTTGGCGCAGACTATCCGCAGTGAATCGGGTGTGATGACAACAGTAGTTGCAGGAGCAGTGTTTGCCAATTCTTCGGTACCAGAAGAACGTTTGTTACGTAGCTTCAAAGGTCAACTAACAATTCTCAGTGTTTCTGTACTATTTATTTTGCTAGCAGCGGATTTATCGATCGCTAGTGTGTTTGCTTTGGGTTGGGGTAGTTTATTTACCGTTTTAGTATTGATGTTCGTCGTTCGCCCGGTTAACATCCTCTTATGTACTTGGAATAGTGACCTCAACTGGCGACAAAAATTATTTTTAAGCTGGGTTGCTCCGAGGGGAATTGTTTCGGCTTCGGTTGCTTCTTTGTTCGCAATTTTGCTGACTCAGCGCGGTATCAACGGTGGTGATGCGATTAAGGCTTTAGTCTTTCTCACAATTATTATGACAGTTGTCTGTCAAGGGCTAACTGCTGGCTGGGTGGCTAACTTGCTACGCATCACTTCTAAAGAAGCAACTGGGGCGGTAATTGTTGGTTGTAATCCCTTGAGTCTGTTAATTGCCCGCTTTTTTCAAGAACGGGAAGAAACAGTTGTGATGATTGATACTGACCCGGAACGTTGTGAAAAAGCAGAAGCTCAAAATCTCCGGGTGATTGCTAGCAGTGCGCTAGATGTTACGGTTTTGGAAGAGGCGGGACTAGATTCTATCGGAACTTTTTTGGCTATGACCAATAATGGTGAGGTGAATTTTGTCTTGGCTCAACGAGCTGCTGAGGAGTTTAGTCCGCCGCGTGTTTTAGCAGTTTTTCCTCGCGATCCGCAAGCGACTCCGAGTTCTAATAATAAGGTTCACCAAGCTTTTGCAACAGATTTGACAATTAAGACCTGGAATGAATATTTAAATGATGGGCGAGTGAAGTTAGGGACAACTACACTGAGTGAGCCAGAACTTTCTCAACAACAAGGTCGTATTCAGGAAAAGATTCGGAGTGGGGAGTTGATACCGTTGCTGGTGGAACGAAAAGAACGCCTCCAAGTGATACCAGCCAACCAAGAGTGGGAAGCAGGCGATCGCATTATCTATTTGTTGCATGACCCCAGGCCTAATCTGTTAAAGCGTCTATCTGGTAGTAACCAATCTACTCGTTTAGCTCTAGAAAAGTTACCGGAGGTTGAAGAAGTACCGCTAGACAAATTATCTGAACTTTTTACCAGCGATGCTCCTGGTAGTTAAGCCTTGTTTGCGCTGTCTTAAAACTCAAGCGTTCGCCTAGCAGAAAATAAACTTTGGCAATTCCATCAGGGTAAGCACCAGATTATCATATCCATGCTGAAACTCCTCCCCAAACAAACAGCCTCTATGCACACCCGCGATGGTGTACGCTTGGATGCAGATATCTATCGCCCCGATGCACAGGGTGAGTTTCCTGTTTTATTAATGCGACAACCTTATGGTAGAGCGATCGCTTCTACTGTTGTCTATGCTCATCCTAGTTGGTATGCTGCCCACGGCTACATCGTAGTAATTCAAGATGTGCGTGGACGAGGTACTTCTGAAGGGGAATTTAAGTTATTTGCTCATGAAATTACCGATGGCGAAGATGCAGTCAATTGGGCAGCAAATCTAGCTGGTAGTAATGGCAAAGTTGGTATGTATGGTTTTTCCTATCAGGGAATGACTCAGCTATATGCCGCAGCAGCTAAACCTAGTGCTCTTAAAACAATTTGTCCTGCTATGATTGGCTATGATTTGTATACAGATTGGGCTTATGAAGGCGGCGCATTTTGTTTACAAACTAACCTTGCTTGGGCGATTCAATTAGCTACAGAAACTGCCCGCTTGCGAGGTAAAAAAACAACTTATCAATCATTATTTGCTGCTGCTCGTAATTTGCCTGTAACTAATCCCGAAATTTTTCAGCAACTTGCCCCTCTTTCGTTCTATCACGAGTGGGTAGAACATTCTCAACCTAATGCATATTGGGAAAAACTTTCGCCCAAATCTCACTTACAAATTGTTGACTTGCCAATGTTCCACATCGGGGGTTGGTTTGATACTTACCTGCGGGGAACTCTGCATTTATATCAAGATATGGCAGATCGTAGTACTACACCCCAACATCTATTAGTTGGGCCTTGGGCGCATTTGCCTTGGGGTCGCAAAGTTGGCGAAGTTGACTTTGGTATTAAGGCAATGAGTCCTGTAGATAAAATGCAAATCCGCTGGTTTGACCAGTTTCTTAAAGGTATAGATACAGGTTTACTTCAAGAACAGCCTGTTTGCCTATTTGAGATGGGAAGTAATATTTGGCGCACTTTCCCTAATTTACCTAAAGCTAACCAAAAATCTTATTTTTTGTCAACTATCGGACTTGCTAGTATCCGCGAAGACTCCGGAACTCTTATCCCCAATTCTCAGCCTCCAGTCACCAATACCTTCGATGTATTCGTTCATGACCCTTGGCGACCAGTTCCAGCTTTGGGTGGTCATGCAGCCATACCTGCGGGTATATTTGAGCGATCGCATCTCGATTGCCGTTCTGATGTTTTAACTTACACTAGTGAGCCGTTAGTAAAAGACTTGTATTTGGCAGGGGATGTGTCAGCGGAAATCCATTGCACCGCTGATCAGCCAAGTTATGATTTGTGTGCAGTGCTGTCGCAAGTCTATCCTGATGGACGCGTGTATAGCTTTACCCAAGGTTATATACATTGTCGAGATGGAATTAATCACATCACCACAAAAATACAATTGCAAGCGACTTGTGCGCGAATTTTTCAAGGTAATGCTTTACGTCTGAGTTTGAGTGCAGCTTGTTTTCCAGCATACGCAATGAATTCTGGTAATGGTGGAGTAATTAATAGTGAGAGTTTACTAAACGCTCAAATCATCACCTTGACTGTGAATTGTGGAGGAAGCTTTCCCTCACAGATTTTATTGCCAGTTATACCATCAAAACCAGCCCCTGGCTGATTGAACCAGGAGAATTCAGAAAAAACAACTGTAACTTTACAACCGCTGAAGTAAGTTCAAACCGTGGGTATCAGTACCACAGGTATTAAAAATACCATATTCACCGGCCAGCTTTTGTACCTGTTGTGATTCTAAGGCTGTTGGTCTCCAGGGATTAGGGTTATTGTAAGCGTAGAAAGTTTCAACACCGTCAATTCCCTTTTCAGCCGCAGCTGGAATTAAATCGAAATGCGATCGCTTATAGCGAGCTGGATGAGCTAATACTGCTAATCCTCCAGCATCATGAATGGCAGCAATTACATTACTTGCTTGATATAGGTGTCCTGTTGTAGCCTTTTTTTGCAAATAAGGTTTAATACTAGAGTGTTCTGGTTCAAAAGCGTAAGCCAAGATGTGAACTTCATTATCCAAGAGGTTGGCATTAATTTCTGTCCCACTCCATAGGTGCGGAGTGTTAGCACCAGGATTGTTCCACTTCCAATCTTCTAGATAAATTTGCGCTGCTTTATATCCGTCAATACAGTGGTGGTCGGTGATGGCTAATCCTTGCAGACCGATCGCGATCGCTTGTTCCATCAATGTACTTGGCTGCAACCTACCATCTGAGTGGACAGTATGCATGTGAAAATTAAATATTGTGGGACAACTTTGGGCATCAATCCTTTGAAATACTTGCTTTAGTAGTTCGGTGGGAGCAGATGTTCGAGTAAAATTTACAACCATAATCCTCTGTAAATAAAAATGTGTGATTCTTTACACCAACACACCATGCCTCTAGATAAGAAAATTCCGACACTGTAAATTAGTGTGGGAGGCTATTGTATTAGCTTCACCCGTGAAATTTTTCAATATGTTAAGACTACGTTAGCAAATCTCAATGATTATGGCCATGAGGATTTTGAATCGCTTTTATAAGTATAAGTAAAAAATATTGCTAAAAAATATCTCTATATCCATGAAAAAGATTTGCCAAATAATTAGCAAAAATCAGATTTAGTGAAGCATAAAGCTTCACTAAGCTCAAATCAAAATTTGGCTACTATGTAAATATTATTTCTATGTTATTAATCCAACTAATTCACCAGAACCACTAATCACTTCACCAATCGCCATAGAAGGAATATTCTGTGATTGAAAAAAAGTAATGGTCTGTTCTGCTTGATGGGGTGGCACAAGCAGCACAAATCCAATCCCCATATTGAAAGTGTTATACATTGCTTGGGGACTGACTGATCCGGCTTCAGCTAGCCACTGAAATACAGGTGGAATAGTCCAACTATTGGGGTTAATTTTAATCGCTTGATTTTTTCCCAAACATCTAGGCAGATTTTCTGGTAATCCTCCACCTGTAATGTGAGCCATCCCATGAATTTCTAACCCGGCTTGACGCGCTGCTAAAACTGGTTTGACATAAATGCGTGTGGGTTGAAGGAAAGTTTCTCCTATCGTTTCACCACCTAATAATTCTGGGCTTTCACTCCAAGAAAACCCGCCATCATTAACTATTTTTCGGACTAAACTGAAGCCATTGCTATGTACACCAGTGCTAGCAAGAGCGATCGCTATATCTCCTACTTCTACTTGGGAGCCATCCAACATTTGGCTTTTTTCTACAATTCCCACACAAAACCCAGCCAAGTCATACTCACCCACTTGGTAAAAACCAGGCATTTCTGCCGTTTCTCCTCCCAATAAGGCACAACCTGCTAACCTACATCCAGAGGCTATACCTGCCACCACTTGAGTTAATTGCTCTTTCTCTAACTTACTAGTTGCTAGATAATCTAAAAAAAACAGTGGTTCTGCACCTGATGTCAGTACATCGTTGACGCACATTGCGACTAAATCAATACCAACGCTATCGTGGCGGTGAAGAATTTGAGCGATTTTCAACTTTGTACCCACGCCATCTGTCCCGGAAACCAATACTGGTTCTTTAAAACCTCCCGGTAATTGAAAGCACCCCCCAAAACCACCTAGTCCACCAATTACTTCCGGTCTAAAGGTGCTGTGAACCAAATTACGAATTTGATCTACAAAGGCTCGACCAGCCTCAACATCAACCCCAGCATCCCGATAATCCATAAAAATTAGTCAATAGTCATTAGTCCATAGTTCACAGTAGGTGAATCTAGAGTCAAAAGTCTATAGTCAGTGAGTTTTTGACTCTAGATTCTTAAACTGATTAAAATACTTCATCTTCAATACCGCGCCACCATTCACCCAAATTCATCAAATCTTGGTGTATGTCTGCTAACTCATTAGCATAAGTGTCTGCTGAAATCATCTCTCGACGTTCTTGTAATTTTTTGAGGCGTAGTTGCACTAATAGCCAAGGTTTAGCAATGCTATTCGTTGCTTCCATGTATAGTGCCAGTTCTTTGCTATCCATATATTCTATTTTGATTTTAATTTCACTACCTTTTAAGATACACGAGACAGTTCGCTGCTGCGACACTTACAGCGTTTCTCGATTGAAAGTACTATATTTTAAGAAGAAAGGGGCTAGAGGTTAGGGATATCTCTGTCAAGGTGTAATGTATTTTTCTTGGTGTCTTGGAGCCTTGGTGGCTAAAAAGTCATTTTAGAACCACCTACGAAGGTATGGTACCAGATCAAAAACAACTGACAACTGACAACTGACCCGCGTAGCGTAAATAAATTAAAAGCAGCCACGATAATCATCGTGACTGCTCGCAATCTTGATAAATCAATTGATTGTTTCTGCTCTATATATCCAGCAAAAGCTACTATTGCAGCCAGTACAAAACTGACAGATGACTAGGCTTTAGCGTAATTTTCAGCAGCGAATTCCCAATTTACTAACTGTTCTAAGTAATTTTTGATAAACGCTGGACGAGCATTTCTGTAGTCGATGTAGTAAGCGTGTTCCCAAACATCCAAGGTTAGGAGTGCTTTTTTGCCATGAGCTAGAGGGTTTTCTGCATTCGGTGTCTTGATCACTTGTAGCTTACCACCATCATCGATCAGCCAAGCCCATCCACTACCAAACTGAGTTGCAGCAGCGTTAGAGAACTCTTCTTTAAATTTGTCGAAGCTACCAAAGTCTTGATCAATCTTGGTTGCGAGTTCACCGGTAGGTGCGCCACCACCAGCAGGCTTCAAAGAATTCCAGAAGAAGGTGTGGTTCCAAACTTGAGCAGCGTTATTAAAGATTCCTGTCTTGGAGGAGTCTTTAAAGGAAATTTGGATTACCTCTTCCAGAGATTTATCAGCCAGTTCTGTACCGTCAGTGAGCTTATTTAGGTTATCTACATAAGCTTTGTGATGCTTACCATAATGATACTCAAAAGTCTCACCTTTCATGCCATACGGCTCTAGAGCATTGAAGTCAAAAGGTAGGGGGGGCTGTGAAAATGCCATTTTGTGAAATCCTCTGTTTACTGTTTTCCAGTTTAAAGCTGTTGCAAAAACTTAGGAAATTACAGGTTTTGTACATGCTAGTTTGATATCCAAATTCCAGGATATAAAACTTAACGAGGTCATTCTACTACCAAAATGAGGATATAAGGCAAAATACTCTTGTAAATCATCCCAAAGCATTGGTTACAAGTTCAACCTGTAGGGATATGACTTTTATTTACGCTACGCGGGTCAGTTGTCAGTTGTCAGTGGTCAGTGGTCAGTTGTTGATCTGGTTTAATAGTCCATCCCCTTTTGGGTAGAGTCTTTTTCAGGTTTATTGCTTAAGTGTTATCTGTATGCGACGTAATCCATTCGTTCAAGATCGCTACGATTTAAATTTTCTAACCGCAAAATAATTTTTTCATCAAGGTTAGGACATTCAAGAACAAATAGGGCGGGAATATAAGCATCTTCTGCCGTTGCACCGACTGGATAAGGCAAGTCTGAATCATAGGGTGGCTTGCAAAATCTATAGATTACAGTCCAGGGGTGTCCTCGCAACTGAAAAACCATAACACTTTGACCAATAAATTTAACTTCGTGTTCATACGCGTCTCGCATCCATATTTCTGCCTGTTTCAATTGGCTGAAGGCTTGTGACACTAATAATGTTGCTTTTTAATAACTATTTTTATAATGGTGAGTTGATGACTACTCACCATTACATTTAACCAAAAACTACCGTTGAGCCAACTGCTGCTGGTAACTATTAATAATTTGCGCTGCAATTTCAGACACGCTCAAACCGTCGGTTTGAACTTCGATTGCATCTGTTGCTTTTTGTAAAGGAGAAACTTTCCGAGTGCTATCTTTCCAATCACGTTCAGCAATATCTCGTTCTAGCTGCTCTAAATTTACTTCAGGTTGACCTTGTTTTTTAAAGTCTTGCTGGCGGCGACGTGCGCGTTCTCCAACAGAAGCAGTTAAAAAGATTTTCACTTCAGCATCTGGGAACACATGAGTACCAATGTCCCTTCCTTCAGCTACTAAACCACCTTTTTTTCCCCAGCTTTGTTGTTGTTTAACTAATGCTTGACGCACAGCACTTTGGGCAGCGATCGCCGATACTTGAGATGTGACATCAATCGTGCGAATTGCCTGGGTAACATCAGTATCATTAATCCAAACTCGCACTGGAGATTGCAGATCAGGGCTGGGAGTAAGTTCAATTTTACACTGGCTAGCTAATTCTGCGATCGCACACTCATCGTCAATGGCAATATTTTGTTCTAACACTAGCCAGGTAACAGCACGGTACATTGCCCCCGTATCTAGATACACTAAACCTAATTCTGTCGCTACTCGACGAGCCACTGTGGATTTTCCGGCTCCAGCTGGCCCATCAATAGCGATGATGGGCTGGCGATCAC
Organism: Atlanticothrix silvestris CENA357; assembly: GCF_016056295.1. Classification (GTDB taxonomy): domain Bacteria; phylum Cyanobacteriota; class Cyanobacteriia; order Cyanobacteriales; family Nostocaceae; genus Atlanticothrix; species Atlanticothrix silvestris. The sequence continues at coordinate 7,356 of NZ_JAECZB010000092.1, read as the reverse complement.
GCAAGATGGTATTATCAATTAACCGTGTAGAACCAAGACGAGCTGCGATCGCCAGCATTCCTTCCTCCTCAATTTTTTCTAAAGACATCAACGTAGTCGGCTCAACCAATTCAATATATTCCACAAATAAAGTAATAACCTTTGCCACTTCTTGTTGTACTACTGCTATTAACTGGCTACTATCGCGAACACCTGCCTGAAACGCGGCTTCAGCTTGCCGCAAGCCACGACATAATACCACTGCTTGCTCTTTTTCTTGTGCAGTCAAATATTGATTGCGGGAACTCAAGGCTAGACCTGATGCTTCCCGTACTGTTGGACAGGCAACAATGTCTACGGGCAAATTTAAATCAGCCGCCAGCCGTTTAATAATAGCTAGTTGCTGACCATCCTTTTGACCGAAGTAAGCTCGGTCAGGCTGCACTAAGTTCAAAAGCTTGGTCACAATCGTAGCCACACCCTGAAAGTGACCTAGCCGCGAACGACCACACAAGCCTGTTATCATAGCAGACGGAGGGATTACTTGTGTAACTTTAGATTCTTGTATACTCTTCGGAGGAACCCCCATTTCTTCCGGAGTAGGTGCAAAAATGGCATCTACTCCCGCATGTTCACAAAGTTGTTGGTCTTGCTCTAAAGTACGAGGATAGCGTTCGTAATCTTCATTAGGAGCAAATTGCAGGGGATTGACGAAAATACTGACAATCACCGTAGAATTTTCTTGCCGCGCTCTTTTAATCAAACTTAAGTGACCTTGATGCAAGCCTCCCATCGTTGGTACTAGGCCGACTGCCGTTTTATACCAGCTAGTCATCTCATCTAGTGCTAGATCCTCTGGAAACTTCAGCTTGTTTTCCGAGCTACATTTAGCTAAATAGCAGCGTAAAGCTGCAACTGTTGTCAGCAGACGCACAAAATACCCCTAGTTCTTCTTGAGCCTCTCCCCCGTTAGTTTATATCTGAAATAGGAGGAAGAGATGGTTGAACTAGGGGAATTAAGAATTGAGTTTGGGAAAGTGGAAGTCAGGTAATAGGGATTAGGGACTAGGGACTAGTAATCAGGGGGGCAAAAGAAGTAGAGAAGTTAAGACTTCTTGCCAATGCCCGATGCCCCGTGCCCTAATAATTATCGACCCAGGACTTCAATACGCACTGGTGCTACACCACTGCCCATCATTCCCAAAAGCCGAGCTGCACCAGTAGATACGTCGATAATTCGACCCCGAATGTATGGGCCGCGATCATTGATTCGCACTACAACAGAACGACCATTTTTGATGTTGGTAACACGGACTTTTGTATTAAAGGGTAAGCTACGATGTGCAGCAGTCATTCCTTCTGGATTGAACCTTTGACCGCTAGCAGTACGATTACCAGAACCGTCATAGCCGTAATAGGAAGCTATCCCCTTAAAGTTGAGCCGCACTTTGCTGGCAATTTCTTGGGGGAGGTTTGGTAAAGAAATTGTCGCACGTGCTGGTAAGTCAGCAATTTCCTTAACGGGGGATGCATTACCTATGAGTCGCCGCAAACGATTGGTTGCTTGTAGTGCATCTTCTGCAAGATTTTTGGTGGTGCCTGCTAAGCGCGTATTTTCATTAATTTCCACCAATTCTTGTTTGTCGATTTTGATCGTATAGCGATTGCTCGGCTGTTGTTGGCTAAAGGAGCTTTTATTTTGGGCTTGATTAGTAACTGTAGATTCGCCCTCTCCCTTCCAACTTACTGTAATCTGATCGGCAGCCACATTTTCCCGGATCATCTGGTTGATTTTAGCTGCTATCATCCCAGCTCTTTGAACCGGGTCATCTTGAAGCGAGCTGATCTGGTTTCTTGCATCCTTGAGGTTGCCAACACTCGCCACCTTTACCGAGTTATCACTAACAAGGGCGTACGGTTGTACGCCCTTTGTATCTCCAACTACACCGACTTTTGTATTAACACTCGCAACAGGCTTAGAACTCAAAAAGGTGATAACTGGAATATTTCGGATAAACAAGGTTGCCGCCTGACGGCCCCCAATGTTGTGAGAATGGATGTTTGTAATCACAGCATCCGAGGTTGGTTTCCCTGCTGGGGATTGGAACTCACCTACCTTAACTACATCACTAGCTGGTGATTTTTGGGAATCTGAAACACTTCCTTTGGTAGTTTGAGCGCGACCGACTGAGGGCATTCCCCAAACAGTCAGAAACAGGGCGACAATAGTCCACAAATGTCTTTGATTCATGCGTCCGATTTTAAAGCGACTATAGAACAGCAGCTATTCGGTTCGTGGGATTCCTTTAGCCACTTGTTTGTGAGTGACACATCCTTTACAACTCGAACTCGTTCCGCTTTCACTTTTTTATTTATAACTGCATCACAGTAACACGAACCTTTGGGCTTGGGGATCAGGGTTTTAGCGTAGATCTTAGTAACTTCATCAAATTCAAATTCCAATTTGAGGGGCAGAACCTTTCTCGAATGAGGATTTTGACTATGTAACGTTTTTTTCGCTTAGCAAAATCTTTCTTATAAAAACTTAATATTTTGGACTATTCAAATTACCTGTGACTCTTTTAAAAAATCTTGTATTTTATGCGACATATAATTTTTTGAAATGTCAATTATAATAATTAAATATATGAAGAAAAAAGCTTACTAAGAATACTTAATTAATTTTAATCTATCAAGTCTTAATATTTGATATTAGTTAAGCGATATCAAGCGTTAACGAGAAATTTATTTTTCAACAATCTAATAACAATAATATTTTTTTGCAGTTTTTACGCAGAACCAACTTATGTAAAAATACTTAAGTATTACTTTCTCTAAGTAGCTCACATAGCAAAAAATCACAGTAATAATAAGGTAAAAATTAAGTATTATTGTAGCTAGCATTTTTTATACTTGAAGAAATAAGAGTGAAAAAATACTCATTGAAGTGTGTAGAGCCTTTTTAAAATGTGCCTAAGATAACACAGGAAATACTTAATTCAAGTATGAATTTTTAAAGTGAGCGATCGCACTCATAAACCGAGACGTTTAATTAAAGCTATAGCACTTGCAGATTGTGAACTCATTTTTAAATGTAAAAGTCAATATTTTGAAGAGATATTTATAGCAGCGGCCACTTAGGTTAGGACTTACGCACTATTTACGGAATAACGTAGACACGCTAGTGGCTTGCCGCAGGCTACCGCAGAGGCACAGCGAAAAGTTGTCAGGAGGAGCCACTGCTTTGGGCGGGTTTCCCAGGCACTCCGTTGGGAAGACACTGCGTTGTGGTGAGGGGGTCGCAGTCTTGGCGGTTCCCGTCGATTGCGAACCCCCGAACCTGAAAGGGGGTTCCCACGCCACTTGCTCTACTTGGGGAAACCCCAAGACCGCAGTGGCTCCCCGTTGTAGCAAGTGTCGTCGGCTATGCCGACTTGAAGGAAGTGCCGCCGACTTGTAGTAAGTGGCGTTGGTTTCCCTCCGTAACAAACTTTTAAAGATAGAGGACACTGAGGAATGAGAGTTTGAGAGATATTTTGCGTAAGTCCTGATAATCTTGGGAAAAGATCAAAAAATAAACCTTTTAACCCTGTTCCCTGCTATGTGTACCAATAAAAAAACCCCGGCGAAACTAACCGAGGCGAATAGGAAGTTCAAATGACAATCAGACATACGGATACAGAAATCCAAGGATTTTAGCTCACACTAAAAGCAACCAAAACTAAAGCAGTAACAATCAAAGTAGCAAACATACTTTGTAAAACATATTTACGTTGTTCCCAAATTGCAGGGTACTCAGCATAGTAAACCTGAGGTTCAGTTGCGTAGTTGTTGAGAACGCCGTCTTCGTTAATGGTGGTATACATAAATTTTTTCCTTGTTTATTAACTTATGTAAATAAATTTAACAAATTTGTTACAAAGTGTCAACTAGGCTTGACAAAAAAATATAGATGATTTATATAAAAGCTCCTTCTTAGGGACAAAGAGTCAAGCGATCGCGCCTCAGTCTACCCAATCCGTAGTTTAATGATTTTGAGCTTGATCATTATTGTTGTCTACTGTTGCCACACTTTGAGCTAAAGCTTGACGAGCAATTTTTGTCATATATATAGTTACAGCAACGGCAGCTATCAACCCAACGCCTTGCATTACCCATTGCCAGATTTCGGCTTGTGGATTAGTTGGCTGATTGGAGGTATTGATCATGGCCAAGTTACCAGCAAGAGAACCGATGTAAGTGTACATAACAGTACCTGGAACAATGCCAAATGAACCTAACATGTAGTCTTTGAGTGAAACTTGTGTAACTCCAAAAGCATAATTTAGTAAGTTGAAGGGAAATAAAGGACACAAGCGAGTTAGCAGCACAATTTTCCATCCTCCTTTGGCAACTGCTAAATCAATAGCTTTAAATTTAGGATGTTTGTCAATTTGCTGAGCAACCCACTCACGCGATAGGTAGCGTCCGATGAGAAAAGCCAAGGTTGCTCCAATAATTGCCGCAATCAACACATAAACCGAACCCCACAACAAACCAAACAGGCAACCGCCTTTCAGCGTCAATAGGGAACCTGGTATAAACAACAATGTTGCTAAATTGTAAATAACTATGTAAGCAATGGGGCCTAAAGCACCAAGACTATTAACCCAAATAATTGAGGTTGATAAAATTTCTTGAACATTGGAATGTCTAGCGGCAATTATCAGGGTAGCAACCAAAAGACTTAGTAGTAATAGCTTGAGTTTGCCTTTGAATCGGGGCTTGTGCTTCGTAAGCATAGTATTTACTGGAGTACTACTTGCCAAGATATGCTAATTGAATGAGAAACAGCTTAAATTCTCTTAAATTTTTCCTGGTCGAACAAAAACAAGGATGCAAGCCCACGCCAGTTATTTCAAGTCGGCAAAACCGCATACAAGATTGGCTCAACTTTTCGCTGTCTTGAAAAGTTGGGCGCACGGAAACCGTGACGCGCCCACTTTTCGCTGTCAGGTTCTGAATTTTTAATTTTTAATTTTTAATTTTTAATTTTTAATTCCCCCTACGGGGATTGGCGATACCAATTACGAAGTCGTTTTGGTGAAACTCCTAAAAAGTAAGCAATAATTACTATTTGGTTAAGCAGGGTAGTTTTAACGATTCCCTTTTGCAACCATCTGCGAGCTGAAGTGATAACTGGTGCAGGAAGAATGATAATTTTTCCAATGCGTCTTAGTCGCTGCATAAGTTCAAAGTCTTCCATGATCGGTAATTCTGGAAAATTACCAATTTGTTGAAATATCGGTTTTGTTAAAAAAATTGCTTGGTCGCCATAAGGCATTTGCAGAAAATGCGATCGCCAGTAAACCCCGCGTTCTACCCATCGCAAGCCCCAAGATGGATCATTAATATGCAAAGCAAATGCACCTCCTACAGTTTTCGGCTGTTGTAGGGCCGTGCGAATCATCTCATCAAACCCAATCGGCAAACGGGTATCTGCATGAAGAAACAGCAAAATCTCACCACTAGCAGCGATCGCACCTGTGTTCATTTGAATAGCACGACCAGAAAGAGATGAGATAACTTTTACACCCAATGATTGAGCTATTTTTACCGTGTCATCTTGTGAGCCACCATCTACCACGATGACTTCTATATTTGTACTAGGTTGAGTAGTGGCGATCGCAGCTTTAATATTTTCTTGTTCATTGAGAGTTGGAATAATTATAGAAATTTTAGCAGTGCTAAGATCACCGAGATATCTGCTGTGTACCTCTGAAGACATAAGAAATTATGATGTTGCTAGCTCTCGTTATGTTAAGCGATCGCTTGTAAAAATAAATATCCATCTTCAGAAATTTGCGGTTTTGAAATTGATGATATAAATTAGTGCTGAGTTGTGAGGATAACTTTATCAATGACAACAATACAGACTGATTCAACTACTAAAGAAAAAAGATCCGCGAAGAAGAAACAACAGTCTTTTCCAGGCATCAATATTGGTACTCCAAAAGTACCACTGGGAAAATGCAAGCATCCCCAGCAAGAGCATGAGTTACTTAGTGATTGGAACCACGCCAGTTAACTTGCTACTTTAACTTCCATTCACACAGTTGAGATGGAGATGTCATGCGGGGGTAATTATATTGATAAAATTCATCAATATTTAGTGAAGCATGGCGGTAGAGAATCCATTTAACAGCATCCTCACCATTATTAACAGTACTAACAATATTTCCTTGACTGAGTGTCAAGTTTCCTTCAAAATCCCACTTGAATGTAGATTCTGGTGTATTTTTCCACTGATTAATATCCCAAGATATCGCTAAAGCTTCACCTGCAATATGGTTGCCGTTGACTGCCCCTCGAATACAGATAAAGTTATCTGAATGAGGATAGCCATAATATCCCTCAACACGATTGCCGATTTTATTGAAATTGAAACAAACTCCAGCCCCATCTCGCCAGTCTTTAGGGTCAGGTTGACTACAAAATTGATAGTTGCCGTTTGTTAAATTTGCAATCTTGGCTGCATAGGCTGTATCTCCAAAAGCTGCGATCGCAGAAGATGAAATTTGGTTGCCTTGAACTGAGCTATCAGAAATTAGCGAACCTATTAATAAGGTTGCAAAGACTACACCCAGTTGCCAGAGATTGTTTTTATTCTGCATAATCTCACCTCCAAGTCTCTTAAAGACTGGTATATTTGGGAGATTTGAGATCAAAATTGGTTAATCTCTAAATTGCTGGGGCTGCTGAGATTACTAACAATACTATTATTGCCAAAATTAACAGACTGATTTTAACAATCAGATAGGTAGAGGGATCAGATAATGTCAAGTTGTAAATCATTTTACACCTCCATTTGCAGATCTTTTACAGTCATTTGAGGTGCTGGGCAAGTTTTGCTAGTAGAGATAGTATTTTGTCCAGTCCTCATTTCCTGATACCTTTATTGTCTCTCAAAAATGACTACGTGAGATCTTGAGGAAAGTTAAAGTAACATATTGTAGCTCTGACACACTTCGTCCCATGTCCAGTAAAAGACTTATCATTAAGACCGCAGGGAGTAGGGAGAAGGGTGAAAAAGAGTTTTAAGATTTTTGCATAGATGATGTGATTCAATAGTAATCGGCTTGCAGAGACTAATACCAATTCACTAAAAAAATGATAGAAATAGTTAAGTCAGAAATATGAGCAGAAGTTCATGGCTGGAGTCACCAAAGTAAAAATAGAAGAATCGGCAGAGGAATTACGTGAACTGCTGAAAAAACAGAAAACAGCATTAGGAAAAGAACGTATTCAAGCATTGTATTTACTAAAGATAGGTCAGGTAAGGACAATACAAGATTTAGCGGTAGTGTTGGGAAGAGGAAGTGCCACAGTACAAAGGTG
>NZ_JAECZB010000091.1 GCF_016056295.1 Atlanticothrix silvestris CENA357 | reverse complement strand
AGTTTGTGAACTGTCTTGTAGCAAGTATTTACTCCCAAGTTTTGTTCTAGCCATTCGACAATTTCTTGATAACCATTAAACCCTTGTACTTCGTGCAATCTTTTATCTAGTGCTTTTTCTGCCCATGTTGGAATGGTTCTTGGTCTTCCTGGTGAAGATTTTTGTTTTAATAGTCCTTCAATTCCGTCCGCTTTGTACTGTCGAATCCATTTGTGTAGTGTGACTCGGTTGCGACCAATCATTTCTGCGGTTTGAGAAATTGTTTGACCATGCCCTGTTTTGAGTAGATAGAGTAACTGCACTCGTTCTTTACCAGTTGCAGTTTTTTGTATTGCCAGTAACTCTTTGAGTTCTTCTTGAGTTTCTTTAATTTCTAGTTTATATACCCCTGACATTGTTCATCCTTCATCTCATTAAATCTTATTCTCTCATCTGTAGCCATATTTTAGAGAATTGGTATTAGAACCAAAACTTATGAAACGCACACAATTAACTAAATCATCTGCCTAAAGCGTCGTGTGAACTTGGCATATTAGACAAGGAGAACACTGTAAGAGGATGTTTGAAAAGTTTTAGACGAATATAATTCGCTACTACACAAACAAAGTCCACCTGCGCGGAATAACACAAAATCAAGGTTTTCAACCCAGGTCTGTGGCATTCCCGGAGGGAAGCCGCTACGCGTCCTGTCCGTGTAACCAAGCCACTGCGCCCTTGCGTCTCCCTTGGGAGAAGTAAGTGGCGCGCGACTTTCAGTCGCCTGGGCTGGTATTAAATTAGACTTTTCAAACACGCTCTAATACCAATTCACAATGACGCTCCTTCGTCGCTCTAAGCGTAGCTATGCCGCAGACTTTACGCTGCGAAGATCGCAAGTCGCAATTCGCAATTAAAAAACCTAGATACAGTAGACCTTGAAAGGTTTACTGTATCAAATTTTTCGTGAAATGGTATAACAATAGAGTTCGAGGACACTTGATAGATACTTTGCTTTTAATTCATGAGTGACTATTTTTCGTGTTGTTCGTATGC
>NZ_JAECZB010000090.1 GCF_016056295.1 Atlanticothrix silvestris CENA357 | reverse complement strand
ATCATCACATCTTCCGCAGGACTATCAAAGTCTTCGTAACGCCGACGTTTGGCACGATTTGCCACCTGAACTGTGATGCGATAGCGATTTGAAGCTGCACTAATCAAATCCTCGGCACGATGCATAATTTGAGACTGGGTTGTCTCGAACTTAGAACGCTTTAGCATAGTCGGTGGTTATTGGGGTCATTCCCCAGTTTAACAGTACTGAATAAATCTGCTGCTGTACGAACTTTAGGATTAAGTAGAACGGCGTGAAAAATTCAATGTTTGTAGTGAGTTAGCGCGGTCTTCTCCCAAAGGGAGAGGCTAGCGCCAAGGGGGTTTCCACGCCACTTGCTTTATGCCGGCGGCACTTCCTTCAAGTCGGCATAGCCGCCCAACGGAGTGCCTTGGGAACCCGTCCACCGCAGTGGCTCCCCATGAGCGACTAACGATCTTCGTAGCGTTAGAGAGTCATTGAGCGTCACCCGTAGGGTAAGGACTTTAGTCCTAAGAAAAGGGCTAAAGCCCTTACTACGAGATAAATTTAGCTAACTTTATATTAGTTAATATAGTTTGATTTATTCTCACCGACTTACTTACCATGTACATTGGCACTAGATGGAGTAAGGATAAGTAGAAATATCAGAGGATTTTTATAAAACATCAAGCGATTATCACTGACTACTGACCAAGAAGCAGAGGAGCAGGGAGCAGGGGGAGCAAGCCCTGCCCAAAGCCGTGGAGTAGAGCGGAACATGGGTATCAAGCCCCGTCTTCCTAAGACGTTCTGATTGGTCGGGGTACAAGCTCCGTCCAATCCTTCCCCCTGCTAAGCGCTCCCTGCTCCCCTGCCTCTTTTGATGACCCTCACTAGTTAACGGGTGCATCCCAGTTTTTAAAATGCCCACAGGCTATAAGCCTGGGGCTACTACGAAGCCTGCCTTTCCTTTCGGAACGCTACACGAACAAAGCCTGCCTTTGCAGGCTTTGTTCGTGTAGCAATACCCTTCTAGGGTATTTATTGAAAAAGTGGGATGCTCCCCTAGTTAACTTTATTTGTAACGATTTATTTATAGTAATTTTATAGGGACATAAATGTTTTATTTAAAGCACTAATTTGTCATGTATTTTTTATCTAATTAGATCCAAAAGCTTGCAAATATAGTCAGATGATTCTACTATTACCTAAAATTAACAAGCTAAATTAATACAATCAAGCTTTATGACATTTATTCTAAATTACCATAATGTTTTTGATTATTTAGTTGAAAAGGAGTTATGCAATCACTCCGAGCAATTTCCCACCAAGATAGAACCAGTTGCAGCCAAAAACTTTAACTTATTACTGACTTTTATAAATGGTCGCAAGCTGCTTGTGAAGCAAGAACTATACAATCAACAAGGGAAAGCGGCTGGTGAATTTTTAAGTGAGTGGCGAATTCAAGAGTTTTTACAACGATTTCCCAACCTTGATAACTACCGCTCCTTTTTGCCAGAGGTGCTGCATTTTGATGTCGAAAATTCCATTATTGTCTTTAGATATCTGGATGATTATTGGGATTTAATGGATTTCTACACCAAGAGAAAGAGCTTTTCTACAGAAATCGCTAGGAAAATTGGCACTATTTTAGGTACTATCCATCGTGACACTTTCAACCGCCAAGAATATGAGGAATTTTTTTCTAAAAATTCCGATAATTTAATGGCTGATCAAGTATCACATTTAGTTCGCGGATTAGAACGGGTTGAACCGGAAATTTTTGGTCTAGTTCCTGGGGATGGGTTAAAATTTTTTGCTCTATATCAACGTTATGATAGCTTAGGACAGGCGATCGCAGAATTAGGTAATGCTGTAACACCCTCTTGTCTCACCCACAATGATTTGAAACTAAGTAATATTCTTCTGTACAAAGATTGGCAGGATTCCAGTAACAATATTGTCCGGCTAATTGATTGGGAACGCTCGGCTTGGGGAGATCCAGCATTTGATTTGGGAACACTTATTGGCAGCTATGTACAAATCTGGCTGGGTAGCTTAGTTATCAGTAGTTCTTTGAGTATTGAAGAGTCTCTACGCTTGGCAATAACACCTTTAGAACTACTTCAACCTTCAATTGGTGCTTTAACCCAAGCTTATTTAAACACTTTTCCAGAAATTATCAAACACCGCCCTAATTTCTTGCAGAGGGTGGTGCAATTTACTGGTTTTGCTTTTATTCAACAGATTCAGGCAATGATTCAATATCAAAAATCTTTTGGGAACATGGGCATTGCTATGCTTCAGGTTGCGAAGACGTTATTAAGCCGTCCTGTACAATCGATGCCAACAATTTTTGGTGCTGCTGCTGTTGAATTAACTCAGATGAGTAGTTCTGCTGTTTAAATCATTTTGTTATTAAGCTAATCGTCATTCATTTTTCCAAGACGATTCGCTTGTAATAATGACTTCAGCCCTGCCCTTATGCAACTTAAATGCTCATTAGCTTACTAAAATAATTATGCAATTATTAGAGACTGGTTTAACTGGGCAATTACTGGATGTTCTGCAAGATATTGCTCATAAAATTGAGATAAAATCTGATTTCTCCATCCACCATCCAGATTACAAACCTTTGGAATTACCATTTGAGGCAGTTGAACGTTTTCAGAAGATGCCCAACCAGATGCAAAAGAAATATCTAAGTCTGCAATTGCGGAGTTTTCTTTACGGTATCTATTACAACGGTTCTATGCAAAGTACCTTGGCACTAGATGGAGAGGGAAATGGTTTGCCTCTAGATTTGGAGAATAATACTGTTTTAGGGGTAGATGTAGGGTTTTATAAGCGATTGCATGAAAGTAATTTTGGAGAGGGTTATTTTGATTCTGGTTGGTCTGTTATTAAAGAAGAAAGTGATGCCAGTTTAGCCGTGACTAAAGGCGGTTTGAGGCTGCATATTCAACGGAATAAGCATCTTCAATCTACTGAAGTAGCAGTTGTAGTAGGTGATTCTGTGGCTATCAAGATGCCGAAGAATCGAGTGCAAAATGGCTTTTACATGGCCGTTGGTAATGCAGGCTTCAGTCATATTGAAGATGTGAAAATTCAGCCTGTAACTGTACGAATTTATATCAATATAACTCCTGAAGGTGCTGTTGCAGTGATGGGGAGTTTGACACAAAGACTGAATGAGTTGGCAATTCCCTTCAGCTTTAAGGTTTTGTATAACCCCAAGGAATACCAACGCTACGATTCAGGGGTGCTTTACTTTGACAAGAGAGACTATGAAGTTGTTAGGAAAGTCTTAAAAACTGTTTATCAAGAACACCAATTGCATTTTAAGTCAGAAATTCCTTTATTTACCAAGCAGCTAGCACCAGGATTAGGGTTAGCAGAAGAACCAGACCAAAAATTTGCTGTTCAGGAAAGCTTTGGGATGAACCGTTGTCAGATTGTGGCGAATGGGTTGCTGGAAGCTTGGTATCAAGGAAATGAATCAATTGAGGGGAGAATGCAGGCTATAATTGAGCAATTTTCTGCTTTGGAAATTGATTTGGAGCGTGTTTATTTGAATGCTAATTCTGAGGATATTTATAAGCTTTTGAATTGACTTTGGCTAATAGGACTTACGCATAAAATTTTCATTCCAAAGGATACTAAAAAAAATGCTGAAAAAGTTGTTGATAGCTGCTACAGGAGCAGTATTTATTGCTCTTGGAGTTGGAGAAGCTTCAGATGCAGCAAGCTTAAGTGTTATAGCCAGTGGTCTTGATGGCCCACGGGGGCTTACCTTTGCTCCTGATGGATCTCTCTACGTTACGGAAGCGGGTACAGGAGGTAGAGGAGCCTGCATTCCCGCACCTGGAGGAATCGATGTCATGTGTTATGGAGCGACCGGTGCTGTGACAAGGATTCAAAATGGCACACAAGAGCGTGTAGTTACAGGTCTACCATCACTTGCACTATCCAATCCACAAATACCTGTGAGTTTTGATGCCACTGGCCCTCATGATATACAATTTGATTCAGATGGCAAGGCTTATGTAGTTGTTGGTTTGGGTTCATCTCCAGACCAACGCGATAATGTACTGAAAATTCCTGACTTTGGACAACTCCTTAAAATTGATCAGCTTAACGGTGGGTCTTCATGGACAAGGCTAGCTGATCTAGCGGCTTATGAGGGCTTATACAATCCTGATGATACAGGTTCGAGCATTTATAATCCTTATCAGAATGGCATTGATAGCAACCCTTATACTTTCCTGATTCAGGGAGATACTGCTTATGTAGTTGATGCAGCGGGAAACGATCTTTTCAAAGTAAAAACTGATGGGAGTGATCTGGCTGCGGTCTCTATATTTCCTCAACGACCTGTAACTGACCCAGCTACGGGTGAAACTATTGGAATGCAATCAGTACCCACTGCGATCGCAACTGGCCCTGATGGTGAATTATATGTGGGTGAGTTTACCGGATATCCTTATCCAGATAATGCTGCACGGATCTTTAAAATTGGCCCTGATAATCAGCCTGTGGTTTACGCTGATGGGTTCACACAAATAATAGATATTGCTTTCGATGATAAGGGTGGTTTATATGTCTTAGAATTAGCTTCTACTTCCTTACTGTCTCCTGATGTTATTCCGACTGGTGCTTTGATATATGTAAATCCTGATGGCGATCGCACAACTATTGCTAGTGACGGATTATTTTTCCCTACTGCTTTAGCCCTTGGTTCTAACGGTGATATATATGTATCAAACCAAGGTTATTTTTCAGGACAAGGTGAGGTTGTTCGTATTTCTGTCCCTGAATCTAGTTATGCAGCAAGTATGCTAGCTTTTGGCATTTTCATTACAGGTTCGCGATTGTTACGTAAACAAAAATCAAGCAGCAATGTCAAAAGCTGTATTGAGTGATTGTTTAACATGACCTTTGAGAAAGATGAATTAATCTAATCTGGGCTGCCAAATTTTTATTTGTTGGTAGCCTCAGATGATAATACAATACCGTTCAGTTAGAACTAAAAACCTTAAATCGCGTAGGTTGGATTGAGGGACGAAACCCAACATTTTCAAGGATTTGTTGGGTAACGCATTGCCTCAACCCAACATATAATTATCCTTAAGTGAACCGTATTGGCTTATGATAAGAAACAAAATTAAACTTTTATGAAGAGTGGTTACTATTTTTGAGTCAGCCAATATTGAAACAATTCTGTCATCAAAAAACTATTGTATTAGTTGCTGATGGATCTTTAAAAGTGCCAAGATGCAACAAAGGGATTGGAAAATGCATAAACTAATCCTTATCTGAACAAATTAATCGAAAATATCCAGGAAAATAAAACAATGGCTACAATCAAAATTGATAATCTATATGTAACCGGAAGCGAATTTTTTTCTGATTCCGAAAGCTATTTGGATCAGTTGCTAGAAATGTCGGAAAGCGATGTTCTCAGCATCAAGGGAGGAACAAGCATCGGTCTACCTCGGACTTGGTCTACTGTACCTGTATACTATGTTTAAAACACTATAACAATCCAAATTAAAGAAGTCGGAAGTCGGAAGTCGGAAGGACGCTCTCTACGAGACGCTAAAAGCGTAGCTTGCTTCTCTGTGAGAGTACGCAGACTCGCTACCGCTACCTTCGCGGAGCGTCTCGTAGAGAAGAGAGGAAGTACAGTTTTGTAACGGGGATAAAGACAAGAGCCACAAAACTTGCGGCTTCTAACAAGCCGGGGACTTAAACCCGCCGAAGTTCGTTAAATTGTGAGATGATATAGACATTAAAAGTAAATGTCTATATCATCTTTCCAGTCTTTTTTATCAAAACTAATTTAGGATTGCTGTAGTATTAGTCTAAACTATACTTTTTTAAATCTAGTTGAAAATAAGAGCGGGAGCATCCCGTTTTGGCGGATCGCCCTCAAATTAAAAGTCTGGGGCTATACAAACTAAAACCCACGAAGGTGGGTTTAGTTTGTACAGCTGCGATTTCCAATCGCCCGGTGTTTCTTCCAAAAGTGGATGCTCCCATAAGAGCAAACTCCTCATTATATTTGAAGGGTTTTTCAATGCTTTATATTAAGGTCAATATTAAAACATTTATGTCATTAAAAAAATAATTTATCTAGTTGCTATGGTAATTATTACATGATAAAGATGTAGTTAACGAGGATTGGGAAACATAATAACTAACCCTTAGTTGAAGAAATTCATAGTATCAAAGGAGATCAACCAATGGCTACAATCAAAATTGATAATCTATCCGTCACCGGAAGTGAATTGTTTTCTGATTCCGAAAGCTATTTGGATCAGATAACAGAAGTATCAGAAAGCGATTCTCTCAGGATAAAGGGAGGAACTACCTGGACCATTGTTACCGTAACATTATTGTTAAGAAGTGATTCACAACAACAATAAAGCTGTAATTGAGACTAATAGCAAAACCCTCAACAGAATTGAGGGTTTTTAACTTTTAATTCAATCAATTAATCTAACTACCTAACTCAAAAAGTTTCACAAATTCAACTGGCTGAATTTGTTGTTTAATCCACTCATCAAACAAGTTAGTGAGAATTTGATTACGCAGTTTGTTATCCAATTCTGGCTGGATAATCTCTTCCACGAAAATTAGATGTAATCCCTTAGAAGTCACTATCGGTTTGAGAAGCTGAGGCGGTGTAACAGCAAAGACAGCAGCAGAAATCTCCGGCTTTAAATCTTGGCGGCGCACTATCCCTAGATATCCCCCTTTTCGGCGTAACTCAGTATCCTGGATATATTTGTGAGCCACATCAGAGAAACTCATCTCACCTTCCTTAACAGCGTAGAAGAGTTCTATTGCCAAGTCCTCATCATTTAAAACAACCTCATACATCACCACGCCAGCGTAGTCCAACTGATTTTCAAAGAAGTATGGTTCGATTTTATCTGTGAACAGATGTTGGCTTAATTTTCCGAAAATAACACTACTGTAAACAATTGCTTCAAAATCATCTAAGGACAAACTATGTTTTTCCAACCAAGCCCATGTCTCTTCAGCACTGGTGAGTTTATTTATTAAGCGGAATAAATCTGCTGCTTTTTGCAATTCTTCTGTCTCGACTTCTATACCAGCTTCTTTAGCAGCAGATATAATCACTTTGCGGCTAACAATCTGCTCAACTATCTCAGGAGTTTTGCAGGATAGCTTGATTTCCTGAAGAATATCTTCGTTGGTAATAGTAATAGATTTTGACATGATATTTATCCGAAATTTGGTTATTAAAATTCAACATGAGAGCATGGCTTATTAGCTGAATGTTGAAACCTTACATATTTTCTACAATTTCACTCCTCCTTGTTGCAATTGCTTAAATGGATCAATCAGAAAATCAATAATTCGCCGCTGACGCACAATCACTTCAGCTGTTGCGGTATCACCTGGACGTAAAGGAATACATTTATTACCAGATTGAACACAATTTTGTTTTAGGGCAATATCTAAGTTATAGGCTGCCGCTTTTCCATTAGGAGTATCTATTTCTGTAGTAGTAGAAGAAATTTTTATTAATTCACCTGATACAACCCCATAATCTTGAAAAGGATAAGCATCAAATTTTATTTTTACTGGTAATCCTGTCTGCAAAGAAGCACTTTCAGTAGTTACCATTTTTGCCCGAATTATTAAAGGCGAATTTAGCGATGCTATCTCTGCTAACATTGTCCCCGGCTGCACTACAGAACCAGCTGTTTCAATTGGTAACTGAAACAGCGTACCACTGATAGTGGCTTTTATCTCTCGTTGTCCCAACTGAAATTTTAATGATTCAATCTGTCTTTTGCTTTGTGCAATCTCTGCTTTTAGTGAAGTAATTTCTGTTTCTAGACTTTTCTGTTGTTCTGCAATTTTTAGTGCAGCTAACTGACCGGAACGAGTCAAAGTTTGATAACTTCTTTCTTGTTCTTTAAGTCGCAAATCAGCTTGTTCGATATCTGCTTTAGCTTGACGAATACTTTGCTCATAAATACTCTTTTGTTCAGATAGACGTAACTCAGCTTGCTGAATATCTGACTTTGTTTGCTCATATAATTTTAGCCTTTCTTGCACAGCATCTTCTTTGTCTACAACATTTACTTCTGCTGCAATACCTTCCTTGAAAGCTTTTTGGTAACGTTCAAGTTCTCGTTGAGCAATAGCCAAGCTTACCTCATTTAAATTTTTAGATTTTTGACTTTGCTCAAAAGTTTGTTTAGCCTGATTTACTTGAGATATTTTTTCTTCTTTATGTAATTCATAAGCATTAGCTATTACCTTCAGATTTTGGCGTGCTTGATCAATTTGTGCCTGTTTCTCTAGCTGTTGAAATTGATTTTGCTGTTCCTGAGTTGCCAATGAAACTAATAGTTGATTTTTAGATGAATTTAACTGAGTGAGTCGATTTAATTGTCCTTCTAACTTGTCCTGTGTCTGCTGCAATTCCGCCTTCACTAATTCCGATTCTAGCAACAATAAAGTTTGCCCTTTTTTAACTGAATCACCTTCTTTAACCCGAATCTCGGCAATAGTTCCTGCTACAGCTGCATCAAGCTTAACTGTCTTTTCTTGAGGTTCTGCTCGTCCTATTGCTGTTCCAGTTTCATCTACTTTAGATAGTATTGCCCAAGGTAAAAATATAGACACGAATATAACTAAAAAATATAGTAATCCTCTTGTCCAAACCTGGGGTAAACCATCAAGTGATTCTTTGGTAACATCAGACCAATTATTATTTGATATACCTAGTATTTGGGAAGCTAAGTTTCCTTCATTAGATGTGTCTCCCACTGTTTTTTTAACAGGTTCATTCAATAATCTTGTAATTGGCATATTTTTTACGGGCACAATTGTTGAGCTTTCTATTTGGGTAACTGATTATTAGTTACTTATTCCTTGGTCTTAGTTGTTCATATTGCTATAGGTAGCTGTTGTTGATTGAGATAGAAATAATGTCCTCGCTTCGACATTAATTCTTCATGACTTCCACTTTCAATCAACACACCTCGGTCTAGTACCAAAATTAAATCTGCATTCCGTATAGTGGAAAGACGATGGGCTATTATTAAAGTGGTTCTTCCCTTAAGAATTGTGTTAAAATTTTGCTGGATAATCCTCTCTGATTCGGCATCTAGATGAGAGGTTGCCTCATCTAAAACCAATAATTGGGGATTACCTAATAAAGCCCTGGCAATAGCTATTCTCTGTTTTTGTCCACCAGATAATAATCCCCCACCTTCACCAATTTCAGTTTCATATCCTATCGGTAATTTCTTAATAAACTCATCAGCACCTGCTACTTTTGCTGCCTCGATCACTTCTGCCAAACTTGCCCCAGGATGTCCTAAGCTAATATTTTCTCGAATCGTTCCCCCAAACAAAAAGGTATCTTGGTCAACTACCCCAACTTGCTGACGCAAAGAATTTAAGGAAATACTGGTAATATCTTGTCCATCAATCAAAATTTGACCATCTGTAGGAGGGTACAACCCCAAAATTAACTTAGAAATGGTAGTTTTCCCTGAACCACTACGTCCTACTAGAGCCACCATTTGCCCTGGTTGAACTTCAAAGCTGAGATTTTCCAGGATATTGATATCACTTTCTGGATGATAGCGAAATGTTACTCTTTGAAAGTGAATATGTCCTTGAATTTGTGGTAGAGGCTGCCGTGCTTGGTGATGTAAATCTTCTTCTGGTTCTGCATCTAAGACATCATTAATGCGTTCCATAGCAATCACGACTTCTTGAAGTTGATTCCACAATATAGTTAAACGTTGAAATGGCGTAATAATATTCCCTAGCAGCATATTGAATGCTACTAATTGCCCAATAGTTAATTGATTATGAATTACTTGGTACGCCCCAAACCACAGCAAAGCAGTAGTCATTAGGGCTTGAATTGTGTTACTAAAAATTTGCAGACGATTGCTGATAACTTGACCAGAAAAGTTAGTTTTTATCTCTTTATTTAATAACTCTTCCCAATGCCAACGCACTGTTTGTTCCACCGCAGTAGCTTTTACTGTCCGTATACCAGTTAGAGCTTCAATTAGGTAACTACCCTCTTCAGCAACAGAATTAAAGATTTTTCTAGAAATTCTTTGTAAGAAAGGTGTGGCAATCAAGGCCAGCAAGGCGAAAGGTGGAACAATCGATAACACTAGTAACGCCATTTGCCAACTGTACCAAAACATTAGCCCCACATAGATAAATACGGTGAGTAAATCTAGCAGAATGGATAATGCCTCACCGGAAAGGAAGCGTTGAATTTTGCGGTTTTCCTGGACGCGAGAGATAATATCTCCCACGTAACGGGACTCGAAGAAGTTTAGAGGTAGCCGTAGGGTATGGCGTATAAACCCCACAATTAGCGCCAAGTCTATTCTATTAGCTGTGTGGTCTAGGAGATATTGCCGTAACCCTGTCATCGCCACTCGAAACAGGTTAAACATCAGCAATCCTAACCCTACGGCGGTTAAAGTTAGTTCAGAACGCTGCACTACCACTCGGTCTAAAATTAACTGCGTAAATAGAGGGGTAATCAGTCCAAATATCTGGATAAATAGCGAAGCGATAAACACTTCTAGCATCACCAAAGAGTGAGGCTTTATCAACTCAAAGAATTGCCAAAAGGGAGTGGATGTTTCTTTGGTATCCTTGAGCATGGCTGTTGGTTGCAACAGCAGTGTGTAACCAGTCCAGTTGGCTTTAAATTCGGCGTGGCTAAGGGTGCGTTGACCAATGGCAGGATCGGCTACAATCACCTGTTTAGATGTAATTTCGTAAACAACAATGTAATGCTTGCCTTCCCAATGCACAATCGCTGGCAAGTTTTGCTTCGCTAATTGCACAAGTCCAGCTTTTACGGGTCGTGTGGCAAAGCCAAGGCTTTCCGCCGCTGCTAATAACCCCCGCAAAGATGCGCCATTGCGATCAACATTGGCAATATCGCGCAAGCGATTGACACTAAAATGTTTACCCCAATAACGAGATACCATAACCAAACAAGCTGCACCGCAGTCAGATGAGCTATGTTGGGCAAAAAACGGATAACGCCGCGTCACTCGTTGCCATAAATGCCCAACTTGTTGAGTAGGATTGGGAAAATAGGCTTTGCTAATTTTTTTATCCTGTGGCAGATCCGCAAGCTGTGACACAATATCTGTTTCATGCTGCGTATTTATCTCAACTGCCCTCATAGGGATGTTATCCAAGTCCAGCTGTTGGGGGTTACGCGATCGCGCCTTAGCCCACAAATGCTCCCGAATTTGGGGATATTTAGCCATCAATGGCCACATCACTTCACCGGGAACAAAGCATAGTTGCAAGTTGACTGAAGCTCTCGCAACGTAAGGTCTAAAGTCACCCTCCTTAAACAAGGTAAATTCCCCAAATGAGTCTCCCGCCTCTAAAGTGGCGATTAATTCATCAGCACTATCTAGTAATCTGACCTTACCAGCGATCGCAATATATATGCCAGCCTTAGCATCAGTTCCTTGCCAGAATTTGCCGACTTTTGGGTTGATAAATTCAACTTGTTCAAGACAGTGTTGAAATTCCTCTGTCGAAAGAGAATAACCCAGAGTATTGTTGAACTGTTGCAGAGAAACTAACTGAGCAGATATGTCTTGCGCCATAAATGTCTAAATCTTTTCCTAATTTTGCAAAGTTAATAGGTAAAAATTCGGAATTATCTGTAATAGCTGCCGATTTGAGGTCACTAATCAAGATTTTGGAACTCGTAGGCTGCTCATTAGTCCTTTGTTCAGCATTTTTAGGTTTTGGTAGCGTGGATAATCCCATCTGTTTGAGCAGTCGCTTGAGATGGCGATCGCTTACCTCAACCCCAAATTCTTTTGCTAGATGTTTCGCAAGCCAGCTTGCTGTCCACCGACCAAAAGAATAACCATAATCACGGGGACTATTATTAAGTAATTCCCGCAAACGCTCTAAGTATTCTTCATTCATTATCTTAGGCCGACCAATTGGACAATCTTGCCATTGGTGCGCCATCCCAGCGCGGGCTATGTGCGTCCAATGTCTTGCTGTGGCGGGACAACAACCCAATATCTGACAAATTTCCCTTTGAGTTTTTCTTTCATCTGCCAACAACATGATTTGAATCCGTTGATGGTACGATTTCGGTAAATCCTCTTGTAAACTTTTTTGTAGCATTTGGCGCTGAAACATTGTTAAAAATTTACCTCCTGAATCCCTTGCTTCTTGGCTCTTAGCTTTTGATTGATAGTGGGACATACTACAAAATAAAATGTATACTTATTGCGTAATTATTTAAGTAGTTTTAAATCTTTGGGACTATTTATTAGATTATCATTAAGTTCAAAATTCCCGATATTTCCCAAATATTTCCAACGGTTCCCAGTTTTTTCCAAACTCGAAAACGGCTGAAATGCTAAAAATTTTGACAAGCAAAGTCAGAAAAAATCGCGTTCACAGCAGTTCTTTTGCTACTAACGTGCTGCACGAAAACTACAAAAGCGATTTTCGGTTCACAATTCCAAATACTGATGTTTGAGCTTCTGATTACAGAAGCTCTCTTTTTTTGTGCCAAATGCTGATATGATGTCCGGACAATCAACCATAATATAGAAGAAGGGTGCAGTCAAAGGGTGATCGCAATGCCGAAACGAATCAAAATCGAGGAGCATCTTAGCCTGGATGAATTTTTGCTCGCCACTTTGATATTGGTAAAACTAAGCAGGCTGTTTTAGTTTTGGATCAAGCACGATGGCATACAAGCGACCAAGTCGAAGTACCAGACGGTATCCATCTGTCGTTTTTACTGTCACACTCACCTGAATTACAACCCGCAGAGCGTTTGTGGACTCTTACGAATGAGCCAATTGCCAATCACAGCTTTGAAAATTTGGATGCGGTTGAGGAGGCTTTATTTCAACGCTGTCGCCAAATCCTTGACCGAACAATTCGCAATTCGCAATTCGCAATTCGCAATTGCGAAAGTAATTGAATAATTGATTCATTCAGGATACAAGCCTCTCGATTTATTGAGAAAAAGCAAGAATACGTAGTATCAGTATTCAAGCCCCCGCCTTTAGGCATGGGTTAATAATTGCGAATTGCGATCTTCGCAGCGTAAAGCCTGCGGCATAGCTACGCTTAGAGCGACGAAGGAGCGTCATTCACAATTGCGAATTGGTGTGACTACTAGTACCATCTCTGTATAAAGATGCGGCTAATTAGCCTGTGGGAGAATAAAGCGCAATCTCACATAAAATTGGTATAACAACTGACAACTGACAACTGACCCGCGTAGCGTAAATAAATCTGCTGCTATACGCTCAATTATTAAGTAACCTTTCTCTTGATAGAGGCTAGTAACTTGTCACCATTTTATAAGTGTGTTGTAAGCGTAAGTTAAGAAATTAACCTAATCACATGGCTGATATTGTGGAAACTGCTGTCAAGGCGGGAAATTTCAATACACTCATAAAGGCTGCTAAAGCGGCAAAATTGATAGAAACTCTCAAGAGTCCTGATTCTCTTACAGTTTTTGCACCTACTGATGAAGCTTTTGCTCGACTACCAGAAGGAACTTTAGATTCACTGCTGCAAGACATCCCCAAGCTGAAGAAGATAGTGATGTATCATATCGCTTTTGGAGATGTCAGAGCTGAAGACTTGGAGCAAATTGAAGAAGCCGAGACCCTTGAAGGATCGATTTTAGCGATTGAGTCTACTAATGGTGTTATTAAGGTGAATGATGCCAGTGTTCTAAAGACAGATATTCTTGCTGATAATGGCGTAATTCACGTTATTGATGCAGTATTGATGCCGGCAATGGTTGCTGGCAAGTAAAGGCATGGGGCATGGGGCACTTGTACTGAGCGTGGTCGAAGTATTGGGCATGGGAAAATTCTTGCTCCTCTGCTCCGGTCACTGAGCGTAGCCGTTGGCGAAGCCTCTCGTAGAGAAGTGCTGCTCCTGTGCTCCCTGCTCCCCGTTAACCTACACTCAAGATGCAGCCTGTGCGTGCGGGAATAGTTAAGGTGAGTTGTTGAGTTTCTCCTTCACCATTCCACTCAACTTCCGCAGTGCCATATAAAAGCTTGTTGGGTTGAGTATGCAAATTTGTAACATTTATATTTGCTGTTGTAGCTGCTGTACCAGCATTAACGGCAATTATTAATTCCTCTTTTCCTAAAGTTCGCGCAAAGATGTAGAGTTGTCCTTGAGCAAAGAGAACTTGGTAATCTCCTGTACGCAAAGCGGGGTAAGCGTGGCGCAGGGCGATTAATTGGCGGTGAGTTTGGAAAATTTCTTGATCCCAGTTTGCTTCTAAAGGAAAGCCGCGACGCGAGTCGGGATCTATAGCGCCAGGTAAACCTACTTCATCACCATAGTAAATACTGGGCGCACCAGGAAATGTGAGTAACAGTAAAGTTGCTAATTCCACACTAGGTTTGTCGCCGCCAGCAATAGTAATTAAACGTGCTGTATCGTGACTTGCGAGCAAATTCAGTTGCGTCAGTTGAATGTCCCAAGGATAAAATTGCAGTAGTTCTTGAATTTTGTTAGCGTACTCGGTGGCGAATAAGGGCGGATAGGGTTGATAGTCGCGGCTTTGCACTTGTTCTAGGACGACGCGATCGCCTGCGGTAAAGGCGATTGTCGGCCCAGCAAATAAATAATTCATCACTCCGTCAAATTGAGTACCATCTAGCCACTCACGGGAATCTCCCCAAACTTCGCCCACAATATAAGCTTCGGGATTAACGGCTTTGACGCGATCGCGAAACTCTTGCCAAAAGCCTGGAGTTTTAATTTCAAATGGTACATCTAACCGCCAACCGTCGATGCCGAATTTAAGCCAATATTCGGCAATTTCCATAATATATTCCCGTACTTCTGGGTTATCGTGGTTAAATTCTGGTAAAGCGCGATTGCCACCCCAACCGACATAGTTTGCAGGTAATTCACCAGTATAGGGTGCAAGAGGCCAGCCTTCAATTTTGAACCAATTCACCCAAGGCGAATGGGGGCCATTTTCTAAAACGTCGTGGAAAAAGAAAAATCCCCGGCTGGAATGGTTAAATACTCCATCCAACACAACTTTGATATTTCTTTGATGAGCTGCGTCTAATAATTCTTTAAAAGCTTCATTACCACCGAGTAATGGATCAACCTGATAATAATCGTGGGTGTGATAGCGGTGATTGCTAGCCGATTGGAATATGGGTGTGAAGTAAACAGCGTTAATGCCTAAATCTTGGATGTAGTCTAATTCCTCAATAATGCCCCACAAATCTCCGCCTTTATAGCCTTGGAGTGTTGGCATAGCTTCCCAGTCTTCCCAACGAGCTTCATGCAACAACCGTTTGTGTGGCTGTTTGCTTCTGGCAAAGCGATCTGGAAAAATTTGGTAAAAAACAGCGTGCTTAACCCAGTCTGGTGTTTGAATCTGCATAAATTATTTTTAAATATCTTCAGGAGCGATCGTTGCAAATACTTGTGTGATAGAGAATCAGTCATAGTCTAAAAGTTCTCCTTTCCCTATCTCTTCCTCCCCTTGATACAAATGTTATCAGTATTAATGAGTCTTATTTATTAATGGTGTTACTTGTTACTAAGTAACTCTTATTTTGATTACAAAAGACAGGCATAAGGAAAGAAGTAATTAATAAAAACTAATTTTCTTTCTTGAACTTTATCCGTAATGCTAGAGCTTAGCATTGGATCACTAAAGAGAATTTCTGAAATAGTGATTACAGGTGAAAATTACTAATAACCTTAGAATAGTTAAGTTTTTGATCTGGCTAATCATAGATGTTTACTAGCCATAAACAATTATTTTGTAGCACAGACAATTTATGAAAATGAGTTATAAATTAGCAATTATGAACTGGGATTCATAAGTTATTCCTAAGTTCGTAACGTTAATTTTAAATTATCTATTAGAACAATAGATAACTATATTTGCATTGGTGACAAAGCAAATTATCTTGCTAAAATCGGTGCTTTGCTTGTAGCAAACGAACTAAATTTGAGGTCAAAATGAGACACGAAAAACTTTCTGCTGGGCTGCTATTGGCTTATGAAGACTTTCAAAGCGGAGGAGCATCAGCTTTAATTACACACAAGCGATCGCTAGGTATAATATCTCCTAAAAGTCCTGTCAAACCAACCAAGAGTATCGTCTTTATCTACTGTGACTCTGATGCAGACTTGAGCCAGATGTCGCAATACGGCATTGAAGTCAATCAAAATTCAGGGAGTGTACGCACAGCTTTCTTACCCATAGATGGTTTAGATGCTTTATCTGAAGTTCCTGCAATCCAGCGCATTAAGCCATCGCGCAAACTGAAACTGCGAATGGACGTTGCACAGAAAGCTGTGCAAGTGCCAGATTTTAAAAATAAAACTGGACTGACTGGTAAAGGAGTGATCATCGGTATTGTCGATAGTGGAATTGATGCACAACACCCCGCCTTTGCAGAACGGATTTTAAGGGTTTGGGATCAAACACTGCCTGGGCCTGGAGTGACAGAAGGCGGTTACGGGGCTGAATTCACAGGAGCGCAAATGACCATTTCTCAAGATACCGATGGTCATGGCACTCACGTGGCCGGAATCGCCTCCGGTGCTGATACTACCTATTGTGGTGTCGCACCAGAAGCAGAAATGGTAGTTGTCAAATCGGATTTACAAGATGCTCACATTGCCGATGCTGTTCGTTATATTTTCCGCGTAGCTAGGGAATTGGGACGACCCGCAGTCGTAAATCTCAGCTTGGGTGGACACGCCGATGCTCATGATGGTAGCGATTCTTTATCAAAAATCATTGACAGCGAATCTGGCCCTGGACGGATTGTTTGCTGTGCGGCTGGTAACGAGGGAAACGACAATATTCATGGTCAAGCGAAGATACCTTCTCAAAAAATGCGTGGTATGCGCTTTAATGTTCCCTTGAATCAAGTAGGCATAGTTTGGTTAAACGGTTGGTATTGCAATAACAGTCAATTGGAAGTTTCTCTGCGGAGTCCCAATGGTTTTGTCACCCCCTTCCAAAAAATTATTACTGACGGCAATCCCACCCAAAATTACGATTTGCCAGATGCTCAAGTCGAAATTGTCACACCGGGGCCCGACCAAGCCAATGGGGATCATAATTTCTTCGTGCAAATTCGTGGCAAAGGTAATTCAACAGTACAAGGGGGTATTTGGCAGTTGCGGGTACGTAATACTTCTTCATCTGAAACACGACTCGATGTATGGGCACTAGATGATGCATCGGCAGTGTTTTTTACAGGTAAAAGCGTCAAAGACTCTGTGAAGATAGGTTCCCCAGGAGCCGCAAATAGTGCAATTACAGTTGCTGCCTATACTACTAAAGTGAAGTACACAGATATTGATGCCCAAGAGCGAGAAATGGGTTTGGAATTAAACACTATTTCTGAGTTCAGTAGTGAAGGGCCGCTGCGAAATGATGCTCAAAAGCCTGATGTGGCAGCACCGGGGGCAATGATTATTTCTACGCTTTCCTGTAATGCTAATTTTGATCGTTCAATGACATGTAATTCTAAGTTTGTAGCTATGGCTGGTACGAGTATGGCAACACCATTCGTTACTGGATTAGTAGCATTGCTGTTACAGCGTGATTCCAAGCTGTCTCCTGAAGCGGTGAAAGATTTGCTACGCAAAAATAGCGCCATTCCCGGCAAAAAAGCAGGAACATTTGATGATAAGTGGGGTTTTGGGCTGATTAATGCAGCTAATCTGTAGTTAAGCGTAAGTAAGCGATATATTTATACATAATATATTGCTTACTTTAGATGATCTAAGTATGATAAGTCCTCTTATTTCAATATTTAGAAGTTGCAGTAAATCTGTAATTAGACTGAAATCTGAGTATATTACGTTTGTACTCAGGATAGGCGATCGCAAACTATAAATTTGATAACTTGGTAATAGGGCAAGCTGAGAATCGCCTGCTTTTTTTACCAAGGAATTATTTATGAATTATCAAAAGCTAGACCCAGCCCTGGCTATGGCGCTAAATAATGCTCAAGCCCCAGAAGCACAGGGTCTAGAGGTCTTCATTCATACCGAATCAATATTACAGCCTACTGCAACTACTGTTTTAAAAAGTTTCGGTGTTAATGATGTGAGTAGTAATAAGGATATATTCACAGCAATACTTTCGCCAAGTGCTATTTCTCAGTTGTCAGAACAGCCTTGGGTGAAGTATTTGAAGTTATCGCAAAATTTGCGTTTGGTTAATAATAAGTTAGGTTCTAGAAAATTAGGTGTTTAGTTTTTAGTTTGGTAATTTTTTGTCTACAGAAATGAAAATAGATACATTTTAATTGGCAGTTGTAAAGATTTAGATTTTCAACTGCCAACCATCAGTTATTTAATTTAAGTTATATTTCCAACTTTTTGATAATAATCATTCCCCGTGAACGGTCTGATGATGAATCTTTGTCTACACATGCGTCATACATCAGTTTTGCATTACATTTCCAAAACCGTGTATATCGTTTCGGATTAGTATCAGCTACGGTTAATTCTTCGGTTGTAGAATCATAGTCAGCTAATAAGGAAAAATGTCCGCCTTCTAAATGCTGATTACCGTGAGCAATTTTGGTATTAAAATTGAGAATGTGAATGTCATTTTCATTCATCACAGCGCTTTCAATTTCTTTGACAAATGCATCAAAGGTCATTGTTGATTTATCAAAATGTTCAACCTTTGCAAATAGTGGTAAACCCGCTGTTTCAATATATTTAACACAAGTATCATAGGTTTCTGCCAAGGTCATGCCATCATCTAAGACGGTAGCAATTGGCAATCTAGTTACATAAAAGACATCATCAACTGATGTTGGGTATCCTAAAGCCGTAAAGCCATAAGCAACGGCAGTAACATTACAGCATCTCAGAGGCTGTTGGAATTCAGCCAATTTTATTTTTACTAAATCTTTGCTAGGCATTTGATTTCAACCATCCTCAATTCTAGTATTTATTTTTAGAAATCTACCGAAATCATTTGTCACTTTTTAAAAAAGAGGACAGGAACATTTGATTGAAAGTCATTTAAAGAGACGAGCAATAATATAAATCTCAGTTAAATTTAAACTGAGACTTTAGGAATTATTCATTAACTCAGTAACAAATACCAGATACTTAGTCAATCAAGCAACAGTATAGTAACATTATTTTACTTTTTTCATGCACTCAAGAAGTTTCGTAAACATTTTTCTAATTTTTCCCGTAGACACTGAGAACACAGAGACAGGAGGTAAAAGAAGTATTTTTTAACCAACTTTTAACCCACCTTGAAAAGGCTAGTTTTTAGATCTTAGAGATTGTTTAGTTGTCAAATTTGTATAGCATCGCACCCTATTACTCATATCAATTAATACAAGTGTTCTAGTCATCTTTTTTGTGACAGCATTATCTATCATCAGCAGTATTTTATAAAATTCATCCTTGAGAATCTGCGATCTCCCCTTATCAGCTGCCACATACAGTCCTAAACTGTAGGTGGGAGTTGAAAGGCAGTCTGGAGAAATTTTGTGAAAAAAGTATTATCAATCATTCTTGGTGGTGGTGCGGGTACTCGACTTTATCCGCTAACCAAACTCCGCGCAAAACCAGCAGTACCAGTAGCAGGTAAGTACCGTTTAATAGATATCCCTGTTAGTAATTGCATCAATTCAGAAATATTCAAAATCTATGTCCTGACACAATTCAACTCAGCATCTTTAAATCGTCATATCGCCCGTACATACAACTTTACTGGCTTTAATGAAGGATTTGTGGAAGTGTTAGCTGCACAGCAAACGCCAGAGAACCCTAACTGGTTCCAAGGGACAGCCGATGCTGTACGTCAGTACCTGTGGCTATTTGAAGAATGGGATGCAGATGAATATCTGATTCTCTCAGGGGATCACCTCTACCGCATGGATTACCGCCAATTTATCCAGCGCCATAGAGAAACGGGTGCTGATATTACTCTCTCCGTCATTCCTATTGATGAGCGCCGCGCCTCAGATTTTGGTTTGATGAAAATTGATGATTCCGGTAGAGTAATTGACTTTAGCGAAAAACCCAAAGGCGATGCTTTAACCCAAATGCGCGTCGATACAAGCGTACTAGGATTAACAAAAGAACAAGCCGAACTACAACCTTACATCGCCTCGATGGGGATTTACGTCTTTAAAAAAGATGTGTTGTTCAAGTTGCTCAGAGAATCTCTGGAAAGTACTGATTTCGGCAAAGAGATTATTCCTGATTCGGCAAAAGATTATAACGTCCAAGCTTACTTGTTTGATGACTACTGGGAAGATATTGGTACCATCGAGGCGTTTTATCATGCAAATTTAACACTAACTCAACAACCTCAACCACCTTTTAGTTTCTACGATGAACACGCTCCAATTTACACCCGCGCTCGTTATTTACCTCCTACTAAGCTTTTAGATTGCCAAATCACAGAATCTATTGTTGGCGAAGGTTGTATTTTGAAAAATTGTCGCATTCAACATTCTGTATTAGGAGTGCGATCGCGGATTGAATCTGGCTGTGTAATTGAAGAATCTTTGCTTATGGGTGCAGACTTTTATCAAGCATCTGTAGAACGCCAATGTAATATCGAGAAAGGTGACATACCCGTAGGCATTGGCACAGATACACTCATTCGTGGCGCAATCATTGATAAAAATGCCTGCATCGGTCATGATGTCAAAATTATCAATAAAGATAACGTGCAAGAAGCAGAGCGCGAAAGTCAAGGCTTCTACATTCGCAGTGGCATCGTCGTCGTGCTAAAAAATGCTGTAATTCCTGATGGTACAGTCATTTAGTCAATGATCAATGGTCAATAGTTAATATTTTGACTCATGACTCATGATTAAACTCTTGTTACTGATTGGACTTCCTGGTAGCGGTAAGTCAACTTTAGCTAAACAATTAGTGGCAAAATGCCCCCAGATGCAGCTAGTTTCTACAGATGCCATCCGGGGGCAACTTTTTGGTTCGGAAGCGGTTCAGGGTTCGTGGCTGTTGATTTGGCGAGAAATTGAGCAACAATTTCAGCAAGCAATAGCCACAAGTAAACCAGCAATTTTCGATGCCACTAATGCTCAACGACGCAATCGCCGCGAACTCATCACCCTAGCTCGTGATTTAGGGTTTACTCACATTACAGGGGTGTGGGTAAGCACGCCTGTTTGGCTATGTTTAGCACGTAACAAAAAGCGTCATCGCCAAGTTCCAGAAGAAATCATCTTGCGGATGCATCGTCAACTGCGGGATGCTCCCCCAAGTTTGGCAGAAGGACTAGATAGCCTAGTTCGCCTGCTTTGAAAGTTGGAAGTACGGAAATTGCGCTTTTGTATTCAGCGGGAACCACACTTGATTTTCTATATTGTTTGTTAATTTAAAATCAGAGTCTTTTAGCTGGGTATTATACCGAGCGAACAATAAATCTCACATCTTAGAAAAAAACATAACAGAAATTTTTACAGGAGGCTGGTAAATGGCTGCAACCGACTTCAAAGACTATTATGCAATTTTGGGAGTTAGCAAGAGTGCCAGTCCAGAGGAAATTAAACAAGCATTTCGTAAACTAGCCCGCAAATATCACCCTGATGTCAACCCAGGTAATAAACAAGCGGAGGCACGTTTTAAAGAAGTTGGCGAAGCTTATGAAGTTTTGTCAGATGCAGACAAACGTAAAAAGTACGATCAATTTGGTCAATATTGGAAACAAGCTGGTGAAGGCTTCCCCTCTGGCGGTGCTGGTGTCGACATGGGTGGTTTTGACTTCAGTCAATATGGCAATTTTGATGAATTTATCAATGAGCTATTAGGGCGCTTTGGTGGTGCTACTCCTGATGGTAGACAACAAAGCTACTCTTACCGGACTACCACTGGTAGACCAAGTAGCGGTTTTGGTGGATTTAATGACTTTGGGTTTCAAGATGTAGGTACTGGGACTGGTCAGGATAGCGAAGCTGCGATCGCTTTAACTTTTGCTGAAGCGTTTGCTGGTGTACAAAGAAGCTTTATGTTAGGCAACGAAACAATTGATGTACGTATTCCTGCTGGTACTAAAACTGGTACTCGTCTGCGGATACGAGGCAAGGGTCAAATCAATCCCATGACTCAACAACGTGGGGATTTGTATTTAAAGGTGGAACTTCAGCCCCATTCGTTCTTTCAAATTGAAGGGGATAATCTGGTTTGCGAAGTAGCAATCACGCCAGACGAAGCCACTTTAGGAGCTTCGATTGACGTACCCACACCTGATGGATCAGTGAATGTTAAGCTGCCTGCGGGAGTGCGTTCTGGTCAGTCTTTGCGTTTACGCGGTAAAGGTTGGCCTCTACCGAAGGGTGGGCGTGGTGATCAGTTGGTGAAGGTGGCAATTGTCCCACCAAAGGAACTCAGCCAGCAAGAGCGAGAATATTATGAAAAAATCAGGGCTATACGTACCTACAATCCGCGCAGTCACTTGCAGCAAGTCAAGCTATAACCAAAGCGATCGCAAAATTATGATGACTGAAGTCGCTGCTATTTGAAAGAAGCTTGCTTAATTCAGTAGCCGCGACTTTAATTGTGTTGTGGCACGTTTTATGACATTCTCGCTGCGATCATAGACTTAAAAGCTGCCATCCTCTCCGGGGTGGCTTGAGTAGTCTGCCATGATGGACGTGCCATCAAGCGATCGCACCAAGCATTAATTTTGGGATATTCACCCAAAGCCACGCCGATACTGGGTAACACAGGTACTATAGTTCCAGCCACAATATCGGTAAGAGTAAGATTATGACTGACAAAATAAGGGCGATCGTCTAAAAGATTTTCCAAAAATTTCAGCACTTTGGCGATTTTTTGCTGTGCCTTCTCCATTTTTTCTGGATCTCCTCCAGGCAAGCCTAACATCTGGGGTAGAAACGTTGTGGCTGCTGGCAAAAGCTCATTAATACTTACTAGTTGTACCATCCGCACAATTGCCAAATCCTTGGCATCTTTTGGCAACATGGCAGGTGTGGGATACTTTGCCTCCAAATAGTCCAGAATTGCCAAAGATTCCACTACATTAAAGTCGTCATCTACCAATACTGGAATATGGTGGAAAGGGTTAAGCGCTAAAAATTCTGGTTTAAATTGCTCCCCATCCAATTTTACTTCTATTAGTTCAAAATCAAGTCCTTTTTCCAGCAATGTAATCCAGACACGACGAGAGTTAGGAGAAATGGGCGTATGATAAAGTGTCAGCATAATTCATTCTTAATTAACTAAAAAAGGCTATATAGCTTTTCCCTATCCATCTATGGTGCTAATAAAATTTGCTGCACCATCAATTTACACTTGATTGAATTGTTCTAACAATGTTTCAACACTGGCATTGTGATCCAAGAAAGAAAATAAATGCTGATAGAGAAGTTTTCCTTCTTTATCTAATACAAATTGTGCTGGCAAGGGCGCTCCCAGCGCTTGTCCTACTTGATAAATACGAAATACTCTGCAACTAGGGTCACTTAACAAAGGCATTTTTAAGCCTAAATCTTTCACAACTATTTGACTCTGCCGTTCATCGGTACTCGTAATCATCAAAATTTCTATACCACTATTTTTAAATTGCTCATAGTTTTCATTCAATGCTTTGATATGAGGAAAACAAAATGGGCAGTATTGCTTTTCAGTAAAAATCCGGGTAAAGGCTAGTAATACTGGCTGCTTGCCTCTATAATTTGACAGTTTTACCAAAGTTCCATTAGTAATATCTGGCAATTGAAAATCTGGTGTTCCGATTCCTAGTCTAAGTCGATTTGTGGCTGGAATTGGTAAAAAATTGCGAAAGAAGCGTTCATTCAATAAGCCACTAAAATCAGTTGAAGTCAGCATATTTTTATTCCTATATATCAATACCGTTCAGTTAAGCTGTAGTGTGTGTTATGTCGGAATACCGTTTAGTTAAACCAAAAAGCTTCATGTAGAGATGCGATTTCTCGCGTTTTTTAAGACCAATTATTTATATATTTAAATTTTAGTTGATGAAAAAACCACAGATAGACATCGAGGCCAATACTGTTTTAAAGTGTACCTGTGTTTATCTGTGGTTATGATTAATTCTGCCTTCAACTCAAATAGATTAGCTGGAAGTTTTCTAGCTAATCAAATCTAAACAGCAGAGAAGTATACTTTGGACTTCACAGGATCAGGAACCATTGTCTGATCACCTGGCTGCCAACCAGCGGGGCAAACTTCGTCGGGGTGAGATTGCACGTACTGAATTGCTTGCAATGTCCGCAGGGTTTCATCGACGCTACGACCAAAAGCTAAGTTGTTGATAGTGGCGTGCTGTATGATACCATCTTTGTCGATGATGAACAGACCACGCAAGGCAATGCCTGCTGCTGGGTCAAGGACGTTGTAAGCGGCGCTAATCTCTTTCTTAATATCGGAGACTAGAGGATAATTCAGGTCGCCCACGCCACCAGACTTGCGATCAGTTTGAATCCAAGCGAGGTGGGAGAATTCACTATCAACAGAAGCCCCAAGGACTTCCGTGTTAATTTTTTTGAATTCTTCGTAGCGATCGCTAAAGGCTGTGATTTCAGTTGGGCAAACAAAGGTAAAGTCTAGAGGGTAGAAAAACAGGACGACATACTTACCGCGATATTCGGAAAGTTTAATTGTCTTAAATTCCTGATCCACTACAGCCGTTGCTGTAAAATCGGGAGCCTGTTGACCAACACGGAGGCTTCCTTCTGTTCCGTAAGTGAGGGACATTAATTCAATTCTCCTTCAACTTATATCCGTTATAGTGGCGCTGGAATTTGGGTCAAGTAAAACTCACCCATCAACGCTGACTCACAGTTTGATTACGATCTGTTACGACTATATCATAGTCATAACGATTTTGAGTAGCAAATGCCTGATTTAGATACAAGAGAATGGTTGCTTACCAATGGCTTGGGAAGTTTTGCCAGTGGAACCGTTTCTGATGTCCGCACGCGCACTTATCACGGTTGGTTATTTGCTGCGACAAATCCCCCTTCTGGACGTACCCTATTGGTGTCGCATTTAGAAGCTAGCTTAGAAGTGTCAAAAAAAGTTATAGCTTTAGGTACAAATTTTTGGGGGAACGGTAAAATTGAGCCGACAGGCTACAAACTGCTGCGCTCTTTTGATATTAACCCAGTTCCCAAATGGATTTGGAGTGAAGATAACTGGCAACTAAGCAGACAATTGGTGATGCCTTATGGTTGGGAAGGTAGTCAAGAGTCTCACTCCCATTTATGCCATCGAATTTTGATGCACTATCACTATGAGGGAAGTGATACAGCGCTTTTAAGGCTGCGACTGTTAATCTGCGATCGCGACTTTCATCATCAGCAAATTGCTAACCCAGGCTTACAGTTCTCACAATTGCTCGGTCAACAGCAAGTCTGTCTGCAAGCAATTATTTCTGGAAGCTTTGGAACACCTTGGCACTTACGCTGGACACAAGGAGAATATCACGCAGATGCAGTTTGGTACTGGAATTATGGTTTACCAGAAGAGACACAGCGGGGACTAGGCGATCGCGAAGACCTCTACAGCCCTGGTTATTTGACCGTCTCTCTCCAGCCAGGAGATGCAGTAACTTTAGAAGCACGCATGGGTTTTCCTGATCCCCAGCAAGCTATTCTTACCTCTGAAACCTTTACAGAAGCTGTAGATGCCCAGCAAGCAAGGCTCTCCCAGATTTTTGGATGGGGCATGGGGGAGGCAGGGGAAGC
>NZ_JAECZB010000013.1 GCF_016056295.1 Atlanticothrix silvestris CENA357 | reverse complement strand
ATACTAGACTGGCGATTCCCAATTCTGTATAAGCCTTGAACCACCTTTGTACTGTGGCACTTCCTCTTCCCAACACTACCGCTAAATCTTGTATTGTCCTTACCTGACCTATCTTTAGTAAATACAATGCTTGAATACGTTCTTTTCCTAATGCTGTTTTCTGTTTTTTCAGCAGTTCACGTAATTCCTCTGCCGATTCTTCTATTTTTACTTTGGTGACTCCAGCCATGAACTTCTGCTCATATTTCTGACTTAACTATTTCTATCATTTTTTTAGTGAATTGGTATAACCTTCTGGCATCACCCAAACCTTATGAATATTCAACGATATAGATTCGCCTCGGAAGTTCAACATGTGGAGGCCAGTCACCTGGCTAATCAGTTGGGCTTTTTCTTTTTCAAATTGCTCTAAAGAAAGGAAAGGTAGACCCAATACGATTGAAATATTGTCTTTAAGTTTAAAGTAACCTGCGCTTGCCAAAACTTTAACTAACGCATCTTCAATCTTAGATTGACCGACTCCTAAATTCGCTCCAAAATCCGCTGCTAATTGACCAATAACATAACCCCTATCTTTATGTTCCATCCATAAACTCATTAAAATATCAATAGCTTTAGGTTCAAAAATTCCCGAATGAATTTGTGCAAGTGAGATTAGCCTCACATTAGCAGGTATGAAGACTACATTTTTTGGTTCGCGACTTACACAAGCTTTTGTAAAAGTTCTACCTAAATCAACACTGAGAACAGTTTTATTGTCAACATCATTGGGCTTTAGAGGGTTAATTTTTTTAGTTGCTGCTATTGCTGTTAAAAGGCTTGTATAGTAGTCATCTGGAACAATTATTAACTCTTCTTTTAGTTCGTAAAGAACTTGGTTAGTTTGTTCCACTGCTGCTTTAAATCTGTTTAAAGAATCTGTTGTAGGTTCTCTATCAATCTCCCACATTAAGGAAATAAGATTTTGTTGCAATCGTACTGCCAAACGCAAACAGTCTTTTTCAATTTCATCTAATGCGTGTTGACGAGTTAAATCATTAATCTGCTTTTTGCTTTCATCGGCAAATTCATAATATTTTTTCTCTAAATTTGCGTGTTTGTCCGTTAATTCATTTGCAATTTGTCTATGATGTTTAGCTGCTTGTCTATCTTTTTCTCCAGCAGCATGAGCAGTAAAAGCACCTGCAACAGCACCAACCGCTGCCCCTAAAGCACCGAACACAAGAGGAATTATAAAAATCATATTATTTTTGACTAATTCTCTAGGAATGAGGAGGAAGGTAAGGAAGTTGAGAACTAGCAAGCAACTTACTATCTGCGGAGGTTAATCCTAGAGATTTAGCAATAGCTACTGATTCACTTAACCGTTGCATAGCCCCTTCTATTCCCGGTGCAATTGGGCGATTTGTAATTTCTTGATTAATTGCTTCTGATTCAGCCAAAAACTCTAGATTCTTCTGGTGTTCATAAATCAGTTCGTTCTCAATTGCTTGTAATCTTTCTAATTCTTGTTGAGTTAAAGATTCATAATAGATTTTCACCGTTTGTTTATGGTCATCGAGAATTTTGAAAAACTCGTAAACCATACCCGCAGTTCCAACAACAGCTAAAACTGGTGCTGCTGCGGTTAAAGCGATCGCAATTGGTGGACAAGCTGCTGCTACTGTTGTGGTTACAAACGCTGTCACGCCCCCAACTGTGCCGCCTTTTACGGTATCTTTCAATGTCTCCATAGCAGTTTCTTGTGCAGAGATTTCACCTCGAACTACGCGCAGCGCGTTGGTTAGTAACGAAAATGGTGCTGTTGTCGCTACACCAATGGCTGCTCCCAGGGGCGTGGCTTTAACACCTGCTTTGACTGCACCTGTTAAATTAATTGTCAAAATGCCATTTAGCATCTAGTCTTATTTGCTCCTGCGAAGTCATGGGTTTATCGCCACGGGCTAAATTATCTTTGGCGTTTTCCCACTTGATATTTTTGGGATCATTTGAGCCGCCTTTACTGTGCGGTTTGATATGACTAGCGTGTTTATCTGATAAGTATTTTTGGGTATTAACATCAGCAGAATTGCCATCAATCCCTACTCTTTGAGATGGAGGGATTTTATCTAACATCTCTTGGGCTTGTATCCTGGTTCTTGTCGGTTCACCAAGTCGAATCCCACCTTTATATAATCTACGCGCCGCACTTAAAGATAAATCCTGTAATTGGACATGTTGAATGTTAATATTGGCAGCAGCGTTAAAAGTGGAATTATGCTCTTGTTCGTCAGACATAGGTAAACCAATCTAGGGTGATGTATTAGCTTATTTCTTATGGTTCCCATTTGGACATTAGATGCGATCGCCTACGATAAAGTCATGAGTATCTTAATCTGTAATATTTTGGCGCGATCGCTCTCCCAACTCCTACAGAATCAAGCATCGCTCTCTAATCTCTGTAGCTTCTGCTCTACAATGAAGTGAAGAATCTAGCAGCTTAAACAGGGGATTTATTTATGTCCCACCCTACGCTCAGTAGCCAAGAAGTTGCCCGACGTGGAAAGGAACTCTATCAAAGAAGTATCCGTGTTGCTTGAAGATTATCACCTCAGTATAGATTTTTGTGAGGGTGGTACGGCTCTGGTAGATGAAATTCTATAATCTTCGGCGACAAATGTTTTTTGAGTATTCATTGCTGACACAAATACCAAATAGGCGATCGCTTCGGTTTTAGAAAGCGATTTAGATTAAACTGGAAACTTAACCAAACCTAAATCTACCTATCTTGGCTCAGGAACGCCTTGGCGCGAGAATTAACCAATGAATGATTTTTGGACAACAATTCTTGATTTTGCCCAAACTACCACTACCAGAGTGGGCAAACAGCTCATGCAGGATTTTGGACAAGTACAGGCTTCGCAAAAAGCTGACGGTAGTTTGGTGACGCAGGCAGATAAATGGGCAGATCAGGAAATTCGGGATGCGATCGCTTCTAATTTTTCTGGTTACGGAATTTTGAGCGAAGAAAGTGATCAAGTTTTTCCTGGTACAGAGTGGTGTTGGGTAATTGACCCTCTGGATGGCACAACCAACTTTACTAGAGGCATTCCGATTTGGTCGATTTCTTTGGGCTTACTGTATCAAGGCACACCCATTTTTGGTTATGTATATCTGCCGCCATTAGCTCAAGCTTTTCACGGTTTTTGGTCAGGTTCATCTGGTTTAACAACGCCATCTGGGGCATTTCTCAATCACCATCCCATCCATACCAGTGTTGATGCTCCCAGTAAAAATCACTTTTTTAATGTCTGCTCTCGGAGTACCGCAATTATCCAACCAAGCTTCCCATGTAAAATTCGGATGCTGGGTGTTGCCAGTTATAATTTTTTGACGGTTGCGACTGGGGCAACCCTTGGTGGTATTGAGGCGACACCCAAAGTTTGGGATTTGGCAGGCGCTTGGGTGATTGTTCAGGCAGCCGGTGGGGTCTGGTCATCGCTCAAGTCAGAGCCATTTCCTTTATTATCAGGAGAAGATTATAGTGATCGCTCCTTTCCCACTCTTGTTGTTAGTCGTCCGGAATTGGTTTCGGCATTTACACCGTTTCTCAAAGATTTAAATATTTAACTTGCTTGTTCGTTTTCTCAAGCGGCTAACCTGATAGCATAGCCGATATTTACCTTAACAAATATTCATCAAGACTTTAAGTATAAAAAAAGCTTGTTATAATCCTGAATTGGGAGAAAAAGCAGTGTATTTACTAAATTACACAGTGTTATGACTGACATTACACTAGTTAATTTAGTATAAATAATTTTATGTTAGCTAATTTAGATTTAATACGGGAGTTTGTAAAAACCTCTATCCAGAAAAAAGACATTTTATTGGCAAACCCTTCTTTGACTGCACAAACACTGTATAAAAGCAACCAACTGTTAGCAAAAACAGAGGGCGTAATTGCCACTTCTCAATTTACCAATACACTATCTGAATTCTCAATTAATGCAAAATCGTCTCATTGGGAATTGATGAATGAAGCGTTAGCAGATTACAGTTATATTCTTACAGGAGAAATAGATAATCGTAATTGCTATATATATAAATACTGTCAAATTCCCAAAGATTATCGAATGCATTGCACCAAATCTGTTTTACTCTGGCGAGCTTGGTGGAAATACCGCAAAAATGCTTTACGGCCAGGGATTCCCTTAGACTTGCTAATCCGCACAAGAGATTCATGGTATCCCATCAAAAATTTAATTATTAGTGACGGACTTCTTTATATCAAAACTTTAGGTAGTGAAATCGCAATTCATTCAGATGACTTGGTAATTTGGCTGAGCAAAATTGAAGTCAAGTCTCAAAATTAAAGTAGTAAATTATCTAAATTAATATAGCTATGCTAACAGATTAGAGTCTGGGGCTACTTTAAGACTAAAGTCCTTACTACAAACTTAATAGTGATAGGCTAGACTCGTAGTCAATTGACTACCAGCATCATCTTACGTATTAGATATTTACTTTTTTAATCCAAAATTGGTATGAAAGGACTCTGGCTAGAAAACAATCAATTGCAACTACGCACAGATATTCCCAATCCTGAACCTTCACCAGGAGAAGCCCTTGTACGTGTATTGCGTGCAGGTATCTGTAATACTGATCTTGAACTCAAAAGAGGTTACTATCCTTACACTGGTATTTTAGGACACGAATTTGTTGGCATTGTCGAACAAGGGCCTGAACATTTACTTAACCAGCGGGTAGTGGGAGAAATTAATGCTGTCTGCGGTTATTGTCGTTTTTGTCGCAACGGACAACCAACTCACTGCGAAAACCGTACAGTTTTGGGTATTGTCAATCGTCACGGAGCTTTTGCTGATTATCTCTGCTTGCCAGTTACCAACTTACATCCTGTACCCGATAATGTCACAACAGAGGTAGCAACATTTACTGAGCCATTAGCAGCAGCGCTGGAAATTCAGCAGCAGGTAGCCTTGGGTGCTAATGACCGAGTGCTAGTGGTTGGAGATGGCAAATTAGGACAACTAGTAGCCCAGACAATAGCTTTAACTGGTTGTGACCTCTTGGTAATAGGTCGTCATCGAGATAAGCTAGCTAATTTAGCAGCCAGGGGCATAAAAACAGGTTTAGCTGAGGATGTTACAGACAGAGCTTTTGATGTTTCAGTAGAGTGTACTGGCAACCCAGAAGGATTTGCGATCGCTCGTCGTGCTTTGCGCCCCCGTGGTACGCTAGTGCTGAAAAGCACTTATACAGGCAATCTCAGCTTGGATGCTTCTTCTTTAGTCGTAGACGAAATTACTTTGATTGGCTCCCGCTGTGGCCCTTTTGCGGAAGCACTTCAGTTGTTAGCTACAGAAAAAGTAGACGTAAAACCCTTAATTCACTCCTGTTACCCATTGACTGAAGCAATAGCAGCTTTTGACTTGGCTCAACGTCGGGGTGTTTTAAAAGTCTTACTGAAGATGGATTAATAGTTAAGTTGTTATTGAGCATTAGGCACTTGTACTGAGCGTAGTCTAAGTATTGGACATGGGAAAATTTTCCTAGTCCCTAGTCCCTAGTCCCTAGTCTCTAGTCCCCTCATTTTTTAATAAAGCATAGGATTGGTTTTGGCTTGATAATCAATACAATTAATAGCTTCTTCTGTGTTGGCAATGGATGGGTGTACGGTGCATTTCAGACGATAGTCGGCTGTAAAAAATTGGCAGCCAGTACAAGGAATTTGATGCATTTGTTTGGCTGTGGCGACGCTATCTCGTGCCGCTACCCATAGACTCCAAGCAAAGAGAACAATTAAAACCCAAGCACCAATAAAGCAAATAGGGACTAAAAATTGTTGAATCCCATGAATGATTAAAGATATCAGTTCTAACACAATAAGTCCTGATAAAAGTTCAGAGTTAGAAGTATATTACCTCCTAACTCCTAGTTCCTAACTTCTGACCACAGAGGTATTAAGTTAAACGCCAGCATGGCCCAGTGCTAAACCCGCAACAAGCATTCCCAGAACGAGAAATGGTTGGGCGCTGGCTTGATATTTAACGTCATTCTCTAGGGGGTCACGCAGAAAATACATATCCTGAAAGGTAATTTGCGGGATGATTAACAGTACCAAAATCGCTGCATACAAATTTTCGTGGATAGTGACGAGATAAGCGGCGATAAATCCTTGAAATAAATCAATCATCAGCACACAAATCCAGGCGGCAGTATTGACACCAAACATTACAGGTAATGATTTTAATCCAAACTGGCGATCGCCTTCTACACTCTTAAAATCGTTGACAATAGCAATTCCCAATCCTGCCAAACTGTAAATTAGGGTAAGGATGACAATTTTCCAATTGAGGTTGCCAAACAAAGCATGACCTGCCCACCAAGGTAAAGCGATGTAGCTAGCTCCTAGGGCGTAGTTGCCTAGCCAGCCGTTTTGCTTCAGTTTTAGGGGAGGCGCAGAGTAGATGTAAGCGATGAAAGAACCAAATATGGCAAGAGCTGTGACATTGGGAAATTCATGACCTGCCCATAGGTCTAGAACAAATGCTAAAGCAATACCGCATACAAATAATACCCAAATCTGGGTAATTACCTTTGGTAAGGGAATTGCTCCTGAAGGAATTGGCCGATAAGGTTCATTTACAGCATCGATTTCACGGTCATAGTATTCATTGAGGGTTTGGGTGTATCCTGCCAGTAAAGGCCCAGACAACAACATACAAGCTGCTGCCTTCAAGACATTTTCTAGTGTCCAAGTATAGTTACCAGAAGAAGCTGCACCACAGACTACGCCCCAAATCAAGGGAATCCAGGTAATGGGCTTCATCAGCTGCAACCGGATTTTCCAAATGGATGTTTCCCCAGGTGCAGCACCTTTCATTCCTAATAATTGCCTAGTTTTGGCGCTGCGATCGCTAATTGCTGCTGTTTCCGGGCTGGGATTAATGGCTACTGAGTCGAGTGCCTTATCTGGGTCGGAATTTGGGATAATGGGAGATGATTCAGACATAAGCTTACTTACTAAGAAGTTAGGAGTTAGAAGTTAGGAGTTATGAGTTGCAATTCCTAACTCCTCCTTCCTAACTAAATTAAAACGAAATTATCAAATAACCGTTCTGGAACTTCGCTCCAGCAACAGGCCTGCCACTCAAAGCCGGGGGTAAGAAGATATTCCGTCGCTGGTCTCCTGCTTCCACAGTGACTTCTGGCCCGTACTGGGTAAGTTTGACTTGCTTTTTGTCAAATCCAGGCAAGAATAAGCGTACCTGACGGTTGTGGACATCGATTTCAATCGGTTTAGGAGCCTGTACCGCTTGCTCTGCAAAGTTGGGTAGAGCATCTATCAGTGGTTGCCAATCGCTTTTTGGAACATCGGGAACAACACTAACGCTTAGAGGTGTAAATTCCTCTGATAGGTTGAGGTTTGTTTCCGAAGAGACAAGAATAACACCGCCAACAGTTAAACCAATTTGCTGAGCGCTGCCCCACAAATAGCGGGTACTTGCCAAATCAACTGGGTCTGCTGTACTGACTAAGAAGGCAGCAACGCGATTAGGATCAGCAAGAGCAGCTCTTCCTTGATCTAAGAAATTGTTGACTTGGTTAGTCGGCTGGGCAAAGTTATCTGCTGTCCAGTTGACATTGAAAAAACTGCTAATTAGCGGTTGAATGAAAGGCGATTCTGCAATAGTCTTACCCAAGTCAGAGTTAACAAACAATTGCCGAAATCGTCGGATGTACCAACTAAGAGACTCTGGTAGCCCTAACATCCGCAAGCTGGAGGCATCACCCGTGCCATCATAAATGATCGCGTCATATTTGCCGCTGGCATCATATTCACGAATTGCGTTCAAGGCAAGGGCATTATCCATTCCTGGTAGTACTACCAGTTCTTGACCATAAACATCTTTAAAAATGGGTGTGCGGAGGTATTGCGCCTCAAGTTTTTTTACTTCTTCCCAGTTGCGCTCTAGTAGTACAGATGCTTGGAACTGCACAACTTGTAAATTGGGGGCAATTTCCTGGGGGTCAGGGCCAAGGGTTTGATCTAGCAGGATGGGTAACACTGGTTCTGCTAGTCCTGCTAGAAGTACGCGCTTACCTTGGCTTGCTAGTCGCTTGGCGGCGGCGATCGCAATTTTGGTACGAGCTATGCCGCCTTTGCCCAAAAATGTCAATATCAGGGCCATTACTTGATTCCTATTTTCACCGCCGATCTTTCCAATTCCAACTTAGCACTAGGCAAATACTCTTAGCTTCCGCCTGGGGTGTTCTCTATTAGACGAGTTTGATTTCATCTTCAAAAAACCAAGTGGAAAAATTATCGTCAAATAGCACTACTACACCAACACCTGCACCATCGGTGACTTTATAACCTTGAATGATGCCTACTTGTCCTAATTTTTTCACGATAGGGGGAGATACGCGATCGCGCAGACGAACCACCTTAACCTTCTGTCCGATTTCCATGCCTAATTACAATGCAATAAACCAAGTCTCAGTTTAGCTGAATCAGTGGCGCATCTGTAATAGATTCACACTGAGATGAAGGATAACTCTTGAAAACTGACTTATGACTAACAGCTTAAAATTAAATCAACAGCCAAGCAGGTATACAACTATTACTTTGTTACAGCACAACAGCTAGAACAACAGCGATCGCAACGACTGGCGGAACATTTTCGTAAATGTGTTAACTCAGATAGTTTGCTGAATTAGGAAAAAACTATGACTACAACAACCAATTTAGCCAATCTGACAATTGATTATCCCAGTTCTGATGGAGAGCCTGTGGCGGAAACTTATTTACATCTGTATGCGATTTTAATGACTTTAGAAGTCCTGAAACAGTACCTAGCAGGAAGACAAGCAACGGTACTGGCAAATCAATTTCTCTACTATGCTCAGGGTTTTCCGAAATTAAGAGTTGCACCAGATGTGATGGTAATTTTCGACGTACCACCCGGAGGTCGGGATAACTATAAAGTCTGGGAAGAAGGTCAAGTGCCGCAAGTAGTGTTTGAGATGACCAGTAAAGGTACTCAAAAGCAGGATCAAGAGCAAAAAAAGCTTCTGTATGAACAATTAGGAATCTTAGAATATTGGTTATTTGACCCGAAAGGAGAATGGATTAGTGAAAAATTACAAGGTTATCGGTTACAAGATGAGATTTATCAGCCGATTACCGATAGTTTATGTCAACCTTTGGGATTGCGGGTAGCTGTGGAAGGGGAACTTATGCGGTTTTATCGGTTAGATACGGGTGATAAATTACTTATACCCACAGAACTGGCAGAACAATTACAACAAGAACGTCAGCGAGCTGAACAGGAGCGCCAACGAGCTGAACGACTGGCAAAACATTTGCGTTCTTTAGGAGTTGACCCAGATAGCTTAAATTAAGCGACAACTCGCTTTCAATATCGTTGAGGTAGCAATCATGTATCAACCTGATCCACCCCTTTCGCCCCAAGAAACCATGCCGACAATGTATGATTTACCCAGTGAATTAGTAGGGGAATCAGGCTTGCCAGACGAATTTCATTGTATTCAGGCAGATTTACTCAGTGAAACTTGTCGGCCTCCTAACTATTCATCTGAGGAAATTTTACTTGCTAGCGACTTAAACCTTTACTATGACCCCCGCCATACTTTATGGTACAAGCGTCCAGATTGGTACATGGTTTTGGGAGTACCGAGTGCTACTCAACAACAAGACTTACGTTTAAGTTACCTCATCTGGCAAGAGGGAGTTGCTCCATTTTTGGTGGTTGAACTGCTTTCACCAAGTACAGAACAAGAAGATTTAGGAAAAACCCTCAGGGAAGTCAACCAGCCACCAACTAAGTGGGAAGTGTATGAACGGATTTTAAGGGTTCCTTATTACGTTGTTTATGACCGCTACAATAATAATTTGCGTGCCTTTCAACTCATTGGCACTCGTTATGAGGCGATACCCCTACCAGAAAAACGATTTTGGTTGGAAGAGGTAGAGATGGGATTAGGTCTTTGGCAGGGTAGGTATCAGCAGACAATGGGTTTATGGTTGCGTTGGTACAATGCAGGGGGTTGGGTGCTAACAGCAACAGAGAAAGCTGAACAGGAACGCCAACGATCTGAACGACTGGCAGAACATTTGCGATCGCTCGGAGTTGATCCAGATAGTTTAAGTTAGTCAACAATGCCACTGACAGTCTCAGAGGAACTAAATTGATCAATCAAATGGTCTTGCGGAGATAAAATATGCTGAGGAGCGTATAAGTAGGTATTAATAACTTTTATATTCGGTAAGAGATCTTAAAATAAACTTTTGGTGGTAAGCTAATG
The DNA here is from genome assembly GCF_016056295.1 of Atlanticothrix silvestris CENA357. Taxonomy (GTDB): domain Bacteria; phylum Cyanobacteriota; class Cyanobacteriia; order Cyanobacteriales; family Nostocaceae; genus Atlanticothrix; species Atlanticothrix silvestris. The sequence continues at coordinate 67,195 of NZ_JAECZB010000013.1, read as the reverse complement.
CAGCAAAATAAACTTTGATAGTATAAGATGCGCGAATAACTAGCTTGTGGTGTGTGGTGGTTTTTAAGAATGATACTTTCGCTTAAAGATAATTTAAATTGGTTGCGAGCGCGCCGCTACTGGGAACTGCTGCATGTTTTGGTATCGCGAAATCTTAAGGTGCGCTACCGAGGGTCGTTTTTAGGAGTCTACTGGTCGCTCTTAAACCCGTTGATTATGACGGGGCTTTACACTGCTATTTTTGGGGCTACCTTTGCATCTTATTATGGCAACTCGATACTAAACTATGTATTGGCAGCATTCACAGGACTAGTAGTAATTAATTTTTTCTCAGCTTCTACCTCTCAGGCGTTGAGTAGTGTAGTAGGGAATGGCTCGCTTTTGAATAAAATTCGCCTACCAGTCAGCATTTTTCCGGTATCGATGATTGCAGCAAATATATTTCAGTTTGCGATCGGGGTTTTACCGTTACTGGCGGTCATGACTTTCGTTAATTCCAAAAGTCTAGCCAATGTGCTGGCATTAGTGTTTCCATTTGTAGCACTAGTTTTAGTTTCTACAGGAGTTGGGTTTTTAGTAAGTGCTTTGTATGTATTTTTTAGAGATTTGCCTTACTTTTATGAATTAGTTACATTCGTAATTTGGATTAGTAGTCCTGTATTTTACCCAGCAGCTATTGTTCCACCACAGGTCAAACCATTTTTAAGTTTAAATCCACTATCCCCGATTATTGAAAGTCTGCGTCAGATTACGCTGTCAGGAAATCTACCGGATTTGAGTTTAATTTGGGGTGCCTTACTTAGTGGCATAATTATTTTGACATTGGGATGGACTTGTTTTCAATTGTGGCGACATCAGTTTATGGATTTGCTGTAAATGGAAGTAATTCGCCTAGATGAAGTTTCGCTTTGGCGACGGACTCAAGAAGAGTTTTCTTATGACCTTAAGAAAACTTTATTATCTGTTATTGAAGGCAAATATCGCCAACCAGCGAAGAAATTGGTGTTAGACAAAATCGATTTGGTAGTAGAAAGAGGAGAAAAAATAGGTATTATTGGGGCAAATGGCTCTGGTAAATCAACACTTTTAAAAATCATCTCTGGTATTCTCAAACAAAGTAGTGGAACTGTCAGGGTAAGAGGTCAGATTGCGCCGTTGATTGAACTAGGAGCAGGTTTCGATGCAGAAATTTCTGTAATGGACAATATTCTGCTGTATGGAGTACTGCTAGGTTTTTCTAGATCTGAGATGCGAGAACGAACACAGTCAATTTTGGATTTTGCAGAATTGCAAGATTATGCATTAGTACCAGTAAAAGGCTTATCGTCAGGTATGGTAGCGCGATTGGGATTTGCCATTGCCACAGATATACAGCCAGATATTTTGATATTGGATGAAGTCTTATCAGTAGGTGATGAAAGTTTTAAGAATAAATGCAAGCAAAGAATTGATAAATTTTGGGATGATAACGCTACAGTACTAGTGGTTTCTCATGATTTACGTTTTGTGCAGCAGTCTTGTGTTCGTGGAATTTGGCTAGATAAAGGAAAAATACTCTTTATGGGTGGTGCTGATGAAACAGTAGACTGTTATTTAGAAGCATTAAAGAAGATATAAATTGAATTTTATAGCAACGGTTTTTTATAAAAAGTTTACCTGTTAACTAAAACAGAAAAATAATGAAAATATTAATTAACTGTATCAGCCTTTTAAGTGGTTCCCAAGGAGCTGGTGGAGCCGGCAAATATTTATATGCTTTAGTTGTAGGGTTAGCAAGAGTAGCAACTGTCAGAGTTCTTGTACAACCTCATAACTTTTTTTTATTTAAACAAATAAGTGGTATACAAGTAATTCCATTGGTTGATAATGCCAGCAGTGCTATCCACGAAAATATGTCTTGGAGCGATGTTTATTTATGTCCTTTAAACGAATTATTGCCACATTATATTGATTCAAGAGTACCAGTAGTATCATGCATTCATGATTTACAACATGAAATCTATCCCCACTTTTTCAAAGATGGATTTTATGAAGCAAGAAGAAAGTATTATGGTTATGCCATATCAAGATCTGATGCAATCCTTACAATGTGTAACCATGAAAAATCGCTAATTGAAAAAATCTATTCTAAAAAAGAAGTATATGTTACATACGAATCTGGTTACTTGGCGGATGAATTTTCTCATAAATTAGATAATATTATTAATAATCAAAATTTTAATGTACTAGAAGACCCTTATATTATTTACCCTGCAATTCCTTGGCGGCATAAAAATCACTATCGCTTAGTAGAATCTCTCTGGATTCTGAAACGTGAATACCCTCAATTTGACAAACTAAAATTAATTTTGACAGGGGCACAACAGCATGATTTAAAGTCTACATCTCTAGAGCGAATTATTGATGATTTAGAAATGCAAAAATCGGTAGAAATAAGGGGCTTTGTTAGCGATATAGAATTAGCAATATTAATAAAAAATGCAAAATTCATGATTTTTCCCTCACTTTATGAGGGATTTGGCATCCCATTAGTGGATGCTATGAAGTTTGGTACTCCAGTATTGACAACATCAATTGCATCTATTCCAGAAATCTGCGGAAATGCAGTTGCCTATTTGAACAATCCTTTTAACAGTAAAACAATGGCTCATGATATTGCTAAACTGTTGATGGATGAGGATAAACTTTTACATTTATCGGATTTAGGTAAACAGCAGGGTTTTAAATATTCATTGCAAAAGACAGCTGAAATAACTTTTCAAGCTTTAGAAGAAGTAGTTAATAAACATCGAGCAAAACAATCATTAGATTTTATTAGTGCTAGATCAGCAACTACCTGTAATAAAGGAATTACTAAAAGGCTAACGCTTTTGCTAGACTTTGTTGCACAGAATGAGGTAAATGAACAGGATATCCAAGAGTCTTTGAATATGGTCAGTGAAATGTTTCAATTTCATCAAGATACATATAAGTTTATTAATATTCTTCCATTTAACTCCCAGGTTCCAGAGTTTGATAACTTAGTTAGCAAAACAAATACCACTAATTTATATTCAGACATAACAAACAAATCTCATTATTTGAATCTTTTTGGATACATTATAGATGCAGTAGTAGCTACTGACTATATGATGTATTGTCCTTCTATAACAGGTATTCAAAAATTAGATATTCTTCAAGCAATTGCCACATTAGATGTATGCGATCATCTAACGGCCGTATCTTTTAGTGATCAAGTAGACTATCCTACTGAAGTTAGACCATTCAAAGGTGCAAAACTACTGAAGCAGTTCAACAGTTGGAAGACTCGACAATTAGATTTCTTTAGTTTCAAGATAATTCGAGTTAGATCTCAAAATTATAATGAACATTTGGGAACATTTCAGTTCCTTAGTAATTTTTTGAGTTACGCTACTTATGTTAATTATCCAATAAGAAAAATATAGGTAAATAAAGTGTTACTTATGTATCCAACAGTTAGCGCAGTTATACCAACCAGAAATAGAAATGATAAAACTCTTAGATTTTTAGAGTGTTTTTCAAAGCAAACTTATCCAAATCTAAAAATTATTATTGTTGATGCTAATTCTACTGATGGAACTCAAGATAAGATTTTAAGTAGATTCCCTAGAGTAACTGTCATTCATGTTGACGATGACAATTATTGGACAGGTTCAACTAATCGGGGTGTAAAGTTTGCACTTGAGGAAAAATCGGATTTTATCTTAACAATCAATGATGATTCTTATGTTGAATCAGATTATGTTACTAATTTAGTAGAATTAGCACTAAAACATAATACTCTTATATTAGGCAGTCGTATAGATTATATGATTCAACCAGGCTTAGTCTGGTCTATGGGATCATATTCACGATGGGGAACGCGGCATATTCTACAACTTTCATACAACTTAAAGTGGTCTGATAATTTGCCTAATGATGTTATAGAAAAAGAAATTATTGAAGTAGAGGCTTTAGCTGGAAACGGAGTTTTGATTAATCGTCAAGTTTTTGAAAGTATTGGACTTTATAATGAATTATTTTTACCTCATTATCATTCTGATTCTGAGTTAATAATGAGAGCCATAAAAAAAGGTATAAAAGTTTATTCTAGTGTTTCTGTTGTTGTATATAATGATTGCACACTCGAAAATTTTGAGCTAAGAGTTACTAATCTAAGTGCTCTAATAGCTGTTTATTTTAGAAAAAAATCTAATTTCTTTTTTCTCCCAATCTTTTATATAGTTTTAATGTACTGCCCTTGGGGTAAAAAAATATCAACTCTCGTTTCCGTATTTCTCTTTCCGATAATTTTGCCCATTAAAGAAAAGACTTTGATAAGAACAAGGTTCAAAAAGCTATTACATAAAATTATTAAGCTTAGTCTTATTGTTACAAGTATGCTAGTCAATTGGAAAATAAAATTAGAACGGAATTACTAATTAAATGTATGAATTCTTTTAAAAAATAATTTAGGACATGAAGAATATGAAAGAAATGGAGAAAGCAACGTTAACCATTAATGGTAATTCTATACTTATTTCAGGATATAAAGAAGACACGAGTGTTTCAAATATAGAAATACTGTCAAGGAATGCTACTTATGAGCCTTGGATTTTACATATATTTAAAAATCTGATTTTAGAAGAATACTACTGTTTTGATATAGGTGCAAATATAGGGGTAATTTCTATTATAATGGCACAACTTGCTAGTAAAGGTAAAGTATTTGCTTTTGAACCTTTTCCTAGTAGTTTTGATTATCTTTGTCATAACGTTAAGCAGAATAATATTGATAACGTTGATACATATAATATGGCGTTAGCCAACTTTAATGGAGTATCAGAGATATTAACTGTGGACAATTCTTATGCTGATGCTCAATTAATCTTGGAAAAAAATTTAACAAAAGTTACAAATGAACTAAAAACTGGTACATCAGCCTATACCAAGAAAAGTACTAGTGTTCGTAAGTTTGATGATTGGTTCCAGGAAAATGATATCGATAAGGTTGATTTACTAAAGGTAGATATAGAAGGTTCAGAAATTCTATTTCTAGAGGGCGCAGAGCAGGTTATCAATAATTTTAAACCAGATTTAGTTATTGAATTTAATCCACACACATTAAAAAATTGTTCTCAGGCAAACCATAGAGATTTATTTTTAAAGTTAAAATCTTTATATCCAAAAATTTATTTGATTAGAAGAGAAGATGGACGTATTGTACCTCTTTCAAGCGATGCTCAACTTATGGGTTTGATGCTTACAGGTCATAATGTTGAAGACTTGTATTGTACATATCGAGACGATGCTTCTATTAAAGAACTAGAGGTTGATGAATATTCCGCAACTACTTATACAGCAGCATCAATATCGCTCTCTTCAACAATGAAATCTGCCTTTTTGAACATGTATCCTGATGGCTGGATTCATCAAGATAGAGGAGTACTTGTATTTGAAGCAGACTTAAATGATATATGTTCTTTAGTTATTGATACATATCTGGATCATGTAAATTCTAACATATATTTTAATAATGAACTTAAAACTGTTGAACTGTATTATGGACAGCAAAATACATTAAGTTTTCATTGTGAGCAAGGTTTGAATTTTGTTTACTTTGAATCTAATAAATTCGCATCTGCTCGTAGTATATGGAACAATGAAGATCCACGCTTTTTATCTATACGAGTGTTTTTTGAAATACAACGCAAAAATGCATATCAAACAACCAGCTTATCTTCTAACAAAACCTTATTCAAACGAATACAGCGAAAAATTTTAAAATTATTTAGTTTTAATTAAAGTAAAAGTGAATTACCAAATCAGCAATAATCTAAATTTAAGCCAAATTAAACAGTAGTCATTTTCTCCGAAATGTTAAATGTCAGAAGAAATTGCTCAGAAAATCTCAAAATTATATTATATTTTGACCTAAAATTATCTAGTTTTAAATAGTCGTCTATTATGGGAATGTTAGGTATCTTATAGCCTAGATAATAGTCACAAAAATAGAGATAAAAACTCTAATTTGCCTGATTTTATATTGGCACTTATTCTGCGATTGCATACATGATACCACGAGCAACTGAAAACATTTTAGCCAATTAACGACCTTTTTCAGTAGTGAAATTATGTAATACTGAAAAGCAAGAAAATCCTTACTTAACATCAAGAAGATGAAAATTACATCCAAAGGACAAGTAACTATTCCCGTAGAAATACGAGAAAAATTAGGACTTATACCCAACACAGAAGTAGAGTTTGAAGTCATTGGAGACGCAGTTTACTTAAGAAAAGCTAAAGTAAAGTTTAATTCTGCAAAAAGTCTAGTAGAAAGAATGCGAGGTAAAGCAACAGTAAAAATGACTACCGATGAAATAATGGCACTCACTAGACAAGATAAATGAAAGAAATACTGGTTGACAGTAACATCGTTCTTGATATTGTCACAGAGGATGAAAATTGGTTTGATTGGTCAGTCTAAAAATTAACTGAATATGCTGAACAAACTAAACTTAACATTAATCACATTATTTATGCCAAAGTTTCAATTGTATTTCAAAGGATAGAATAATTAGAAGCAATCTTACCTTTAAATTTTTTTCACCATTTATACTTAACCTTGGGAAGCAGCATTTTTGGCGGGAAAATGTTTTATGCAATATCGCAAAAAAGGTAGAACTAAACGATCGCCTTTACCAGACTTCTATATTGGCGCTCATGCTGCGATCGCGGATATGATGCTTTTAACTAGAGATGTTAATTATTACCGAACTTATTTTTCCAGCTTATAACTAAATAGTTCCATAATTTTAATTATTTAATAGCAGATGGTACCTAAAAAAGCCCTCATTACTGGCTTAACTGGACAAGACGGATCTTATCTTGCCGAACTTCTTGTAACAAAAGGCTACCAAGTATTCGGCCTAGTCCGTCGTTCTAGCAGTAGCAATCTAGGACGCATTACTCACCTTTCAGACAATATTCAAATTCTATCAGGTGATCTTCTGGATCAATCTTCCTTGATGGATGTAATTACAGAATCACAACCTGATGAAATTTATAACCTTGCCTCTCAAAGCTACGTCCCCCTTTCTTGGACTCAACCAGCCCTAACTGCTGAATATACAGCCCTCGGTGTTTCTCGTCTCTTAGAATCAATTCGTCGCTGTAAACCAAATGCCAAATTTTACCAAGCATCCAGTAGTGAAGTCTTTGGTCAACCCGATGAATCACCACAAACTGAACGTACCGCTTTCCGTCCCCGTAACCCCTACGGTGTTGCTAAAGCTTATGCCCACTGGATGACTGTCAACTATCGGCAAAAATATAACCTCTACGGCTGTTGCGGTATTACTTACACTCACGAATCGCCCCGACGCGGGACAGAATTTGTATTTCGTAAAATTACTCACGCAGCGGCCCAAATCAAACTTGGTCTGGCAAATGAACTAAGATTAGGCAACCTAGATGCCCGTCGTGATTGGTGTTATGCCAAAGATGCTGTTTATGGGATGTGGCTGATGTTGCAGCAAGAAAAGCCTGATGACTACATTATTGCTAGTGGTAAAACTTACTCAGTAAGAGAATTAGTTGAGTGTGCTTTCAGCTGTGTTGGTCTAAATTGGCAAGATTATGTCTCAGTTGACCCAGCATTTTATCGCCCTGACGAACCAGTGCAGTTAGTTGGTTCTATTGATAAAATTAAAACTCAACTAGGCTGGCAACCTCAACATACTTTTGAGCAAATGGTTGAATTAATGGTTGATTATGACCTCAAAAAATTGAGTAACAGTGGAGCTTAAACATTCTTAATGTTAAAAATTGTAGTTGATGCCACCCCCATAGATGCAAAACCAAGTGGGGTTGGCTTTTATGTTGCTAATTTAATCTCTGCCCTAGCAGCACTACAAACTGATGAAAATTTTCAGTTAGGAATAGTCTATCAACCAGGTTTAAAAAAGTGGTTACAAGGTGACTTAAGTTTTCCTAATTACCTAAAACAGTATTCTCAACAGAATATACTACCTTTACCTGTAAGGATATCAGATTTATTATTAGCTTTAGCCTTCAAACCCACTTTATCTTATTTTGAAAAATATTTGGGATTTCCAGATATATTACATGGGACTAATTACTCTGTTTATCCCTGTAGTAAAAGTTTTAAGGTGATGAATATATATGATCTGACTTTTATTAAATATCCTAACTATATAGACTCAGTTGTAAAAACATATACAAAAAGAGTGAAGCACTGTTTACAGTGGACAGATTTAGTATTAACCATTTCAGAAAGCTCTAAAAAAGATATTATCGAATATTTGCAAGTAGAGCCAGAAAAAATTCATGTAACTCCTTTAGCTAGTCGCTACTATCCTAATTATTTATCTAGTGAAAACATCCAAACTCTAGAAAAGCAAGTTGAATATAATTTTTCCCAAAAATATTTGCTGTTTGTTAGCACGATAGAACCAAGAAAAAATATTATTACTATAATTAAAGCATTTAATTTTTTAAAAAATAAGTATAAGCTGGAGCATCAATTAGTATTAATTGGTAAGAAAGGATGGAATTATGAACCAATATTCGCAGCTATTGATAATTCTCCTTGGAAAAACCATATTCATCATTTGGACTACTTATCAAATGAATTAGTAGCATTGTTTTACTCAAAAGCTGATGTTTTCGTCTATCCTTCTTATTATGAAGGATTTGGTTTGCCTGTACTAGAAGCAATGACGTTAGGCGCACCAGTTGTCACGGCTAATACTTCCTCAATTCCAGAAGTTACAGGAGATGCGGCTATTCTAATCGACCCCAATGACCCAATGCAATTAGCTGAAGCTATCTTAAAAATAATTAGTGATGCTCAATTACGCCAAGAGTTAATCAATAAAGGTAAAGAAAGAGCAAAATTATTTTCTTGGGAAAGAACGGCAAAAGAAACATTAAAAGCTTATAGAACACTGTTTTAATGAAAGTATTAGATAACTTAGGCTCTAATCAATTAATTATTAACTTATCCATTCTCTTATCTCAACCAACAGGCATCAGCAACTATGCCAAAAATATTTTTCCTTATTTAAAGTCTCTCTCTCCCACTTTATTAACAGCGCAAAACTACCCAGAATTTAACTGCTATCTAGTCCCAGATAATCTTACTCCGGCTCATGGTACAAAAGGACATAGCGATCGCCTACTCTGGACGCAATTTAAATTACCACGAATCTATAAAAAGTTGCGATCGCAGCTATTATTTTCCCCACTCCCAGAAGCGCCCCTATATAGCAACTGCCGCTTTGTCGTGATGTCGCACGACTTAATACCATTGCGCTTTCCGAAACGCTTTTCACCATTGACACCCTACCACCGCTACTACATTCCCCAAGTTCTTAGACAAGCTCAACACATCATCTGTAACTCCCAAGCTACAGCTAACGATATCATCGACTTTTACCAAATTCCCGCCAGCAAAATTACCCCAATTCCCCTAGCACACGATCGCACTCACTTTCAGTTTCTCAATCTCCCCACCCGCAACTATTTTCTCTACATTGGACGACACGATCCTTACAAAAACTTACAGCGAGTCATCGCCGCCTTTGCAGCACTACCAAATGACTGCGACTATGAACTATGGCTAGCAGGCCCCACAGATCCGCGTTATACCCCGGTTTTACAGACGCAAATTGAGGAACTGGGCATAACTAATCAAGTCAAGTTTCTTAATTATGTGCCTTACAGCAAATTACCAACAATTATCAATCAAGCGATCGCTCTTGTCTTTCCTAGTCTTTGGGAAGGCTTTGGTTTCCCAGTTCTAGAAGCTATGGCTTGCGGAACTCCCGTCGTCACCTCGAATCTCTCCTCTTTACCAGAAGTAGCTGGTGATGCAACTATGCTGATTAACCCATACAACACAGCAGAAATTACCCAAGCCATGCAAACGATTGCTACAGATTTAGAATTGCGATCGCATCTTTCAAATCAAGGCATAAAAAGAGCAAATCAATTCAGTTGGGAAAAAACAGGACTTACCACCGCTGAAGTTTTATTCCGCTATCTGTAGCAGAAGCAGGAGGTAAAGCTGCGTCGAGTTCCTGACATTTACACTCTCAAAATGTCCTAATCTATATATTTTTTGCTATGTAGAATATCGGCGTTGCTGAATCTGAATATGAGGATGAAAGCTAAAAATTCAATCTCTCAAACTTTTATTCTCCGCGCCTCTGCGCCTCTGCATGAGACAAAAATCATCTCACTAATCAGCAACGCCAGAATATCTTGTGAAAAAAATTTAAGGAGTGGTTCCGTAACCACCCCTATATTCCCCTCATATTAGAATTTAATTGCAGCACCCTAGTTGGGTAGTATTTTTACTTTGAAATATTAACTAAACTTTCAACCTCAGAAGAAGCCAGTGTTGGCGCTGTCACAAGGCGCGAGTATAAACTTGATGGCTGTTGATGAGCGACGACTGGTAGAACTTGGCGAGCATGGGCTGCTAATTCTATTGTCTTGACATCATAAGTCTGCGTTGCCAATTTAGGATAGAAGCCGATACCGATGATTGGCAGCAGCAAACAAGCCGTGATAAACAATTCGCGGGGTTTAACATCAGCTATTACAGCATCCAGATGTAACTCTTCACTTTGGTTGCCGTAGAATACTTGGCGGAGCATGGAGAGTAAGTAAATCGGAGTCAGAATCACGCCAACTGCTGATAGCAGGACAACTACAACTTTAAAACTGGAACTGTAAACATCACTGGTGGCAATACCGATGAACACCATCAACTCACCCACAAAGCCACTCATTCCTGGTAAAGCTAGAGAAGCCATTGAACCAACGGTAAACAGAGCAAAGGTTCTGGGCATTACCTTCGCCATGCCACCCATTTTGTCCATCATTAAAGTGTGGGTGCGTTCGTAAGTCACGCCGGATAAGAAAAATAAGCTAGCGGCAATCAAGCCGTGAGAAACCATTTGTAGAACAGCACCACTAATACCAAGTTCTGTATAGGAAGCAATACCAATTAGCACAAACCCCATGTGAGCAATTGAAGAGTAAGCCAAGCGTCGTTTGAGGTTTGTTTGAGCAAAGGCGCAACAAGCACCGTAGACAATGTTCACTACACCCAAAATTGCTAGCACTGGAGCAAAGGTAACGTGGGCATTGGGTAACATTTCCACATTGAAACGAATCAGGGCATATCCACCCATTTTCAATAACACACCAGCCAAAATCATCGAACCGGGTGCAGATGCTTCACCGTGGGCATCAGGTAGCCAAGTGTGCAGAGGAAAAATCGGCAGTTTCACACCGAAGGCAATCAAGAAACCTGCATAAACTAAAAGTTCAAAAGCTTTTGGGTATTCCTTCATTCCTAGAGTTGCCATGTCGAAGGTGACATTATCTCCAGAGAATGCCATTGCAAAACCCGCAATCAAGATAAATATAGATGCAGCGGCGGTGTAAATAATGAATTTAGTAGCTGCATAACGGCGTTTTGGCCCACCCCAGATGGAGATTAGCAAGTACACAGGTACTAACTCGATTTCCCACATCAAGAAGAATAGCAACAAATCTTGGGCAACAAACACACCAAGCTGGGCGCTGTACATTGCCAGCATCAATCCATAAAATAATCGCGGCTTGTTGGTAACTTTCCAAGCCGCGAAGATTGCGAGGGTATTAATTAAGCCTGTCAGAAGTACTAAGGGCATCGACAGACCATCAACTGCTACAGACCAGTTCAAACCCAACTGTGGTATCCAAGAATAGTTTTCTACAAGTTGGAATGTTGAACTTTGAAAGTTGTAACTGTGCCAGAAGGCATAAATCATCAATGCAAAATCTGTAAAAGCAACTCCCAGACCATACCAGCGGACAGTTTTGCCTTCCTTATCTGGGATTAAGGGGATGGCTAAGGCAGCCACCAAGGGCAAGAGGATTATGGCTGTTAGCCAAGGAAATTGAGTAGGATTCATCACTTCTGACAATCGTTTTGCTTTTTCTCTTTTGATTACATTATATTAAGGAATTCGTACTTTTGTAAACGTTATTTATCTCTATTAAGATTAAATTTTCAGCTTCGGTAAGGAATATACACTCATAAAAATGCTATTTTCGAGGATTGATAAGAATAAATACTTATAGATTTTGGCGCTTCCATTGTAAATGTAAACTTTTGCAACGTCAACAAAAAACGGTGGCTCACGCCACCGTTACAAGATTTAATATTTATGTCTCAAGTTTGTGTTGATTTATCAGACTAGCTTTTTCAGGATAGATAGGAATTTCGGTCAAAAAATCCCTTTTTTAGCTTTTGCCTCTGAGTTCTCTGCGCCTCTGCGGTTAGATAAGTTATTTTTACACCACAGAGGCACAGAGAGCGCTGAGAAAAAACAATCTTATTTTACGATTTACCTTGAAAGGGCTAATCATTAAACAATCCTGTTGACAATTGACCATACTTCCCCATCTGAACGTACATAAGGAACTGATATTGTTTTAAAGCCAGTAATGAAAGGTTTGTAGTATACCTGCCAATACATGGGGCTTAGTTGATCAGCACATGCCTTGAGAAAGCGGATTTCTGTTGCTAGTTCTCCTGCAAGTTGGTTAATACGTTGAGCGTGAACCTGAGCTACTCTTTTGGCTTCGTCTAGTTGCTGTTGTGGGGTCAATTGTTTTGATTCGATTTGACAACAGGCTAATTCAGTTTGTTTATGATGTAGCTGCACTTCCAAAGCCGCGATCGCATCATCTATACCCTTAAGTTCCGCAGATAATTGGGGATTTTCTCTGGCTTGACGGCGGTAAGCCTCAACTGTAGCTATAAGGGAATCATTCCCACCAGATATTGCATTATTAATATTGAGAGCAGCACGTTCTTGCCGGAGAACTTGAATCTGAGAGTTAAGTGCTGCTATTTCTGCCTGAATTTGCTGCATAATTCCTGTTTATCCTTCGTGAAAGCTGCTTGCGCCTTGGGTATCAATGCAAAGCGATCGCACAACAGCTGTAATTCCTGCTTCTTGCCAAGCGGTTAACATTGCCATTTCTACAGCCTGTGACTGTGTTGTATCTGCTAAAGCTAACAGCGTTGGCCCCGCACCACTAATCACCATGCCATAAGCACCAGCAGCGATCGCAGCTGCCTTAACAGCATCGTAACCAGAAATCAAGGCTTGACGATAAGGCTGATGTAACCTATCTTGCAAAGCAGCTCTTAACCATTCTCTCTTACCAGTTTCCAAACCACGCAATAATAAACCTAGATGCGCCGTATTGAAAATCGCATCTGCACGACTTACTTGTGTTGGTAAAACCCGCCGCGCCTCTTTGGTGGAAAGTTCAAAATCAGGAATAGCTACAACTGGTATAACATTTTGATGCCAGGGAACATCACAAATTTCCCAACCTGTATCACTACTAGCAGCCAGACGACATCCCCCTAACAAAGCTGGAACGACATTATCAGGATGTCCTTCCATTGCGATCGCTAATTCCATTACTTGCAACACAGACAGAGGCGTACCCGCTAATTCATTAGCACCAATTAACCCACCAACAATTGCTGTTGCCGAACTACCCAAACCCCGCGCTAGTGGTACACCCAACTGAATCTCCATTTTCACAGATGGCGGCGTTTGCTCTATATATTGATATAACTTCAAAAATGCCTGATAGAGAAGATTGCTCTCATCAGTTTGTACTCGTTCAGCTTCTGCGCCTGTGACATGAATAGTTAACCCACCTTCTTCTAGGCGAGTGAAGTTAAACTCGTTGTACAGCGTTAAAGCTGCGCCGATGCAGTCAAAACCAGGCCCCAAATTAGCAGTTGTGGCAGGAACAGTAACATTGACACTAGAAACACCAGACATCTGCAAATATTCACTAACTAATCAAACAGCATCTCATATAAAGGGTTGAAAAGTCGAAATTTTACACCTTTGCGTTAGCGATTTGGAGAATATTTTCCTGGTAATCCTGAATAAAAATTAGGGATATACTAAATAGTGTAATCATTTGCTATCTGAGAATCTAGAGTGCCAGCAAAAGATATCTATCACGATAGTGTGAGAAATGCCTTAATCAAAGATCAATGGATAATTACCCACGATCCACTGACACTAAAGATTGGTAGAAAAGATTTGTTTATTGATTTAGGTGCAGAAAAACTTTTGGCTGCCGAAAAACAAGGTCGTAAAATTGCTGTAGAAATCAAAAGCTTTGTTGGTGCTTCTGAAATTGAAGATTTGAAAAATGCTGTAGGACAATATATTATTTATGAGAATTCTTTGGAATTAATACAGCCAGACAGAGAATTATATTTGGCTATTCGTCAAAATGTTTATGCTGATTTGTTTGAAGAAGCTATTGGACAGATTTTATTAGACAAAAAGCTGATTAAATTAATTATCTTTGAACCAAAAAATGAGGTAATTTTGAAATGGATAAGTTAGCAAAATATCGTCAAATTATTCGGGATGTTATCAAACAGTATATCAATATTTCTTATGCAAATGCAGATATTGAAAATCAAGCTGCTTTTGATCCTGAAACAGACCAATATTTAATTGTTTCTGTTGGTTGGGGTAAAGAAGGACGCATTCATGGTTGTCTAATTCATCTCAGCATTACTAATGGTAAAGTTTGGGTGCAACGAGACGGAACAGAAGACGGAATTGCCAATGAATTAGTCCAAGCTGGTATTCCTAAAGAGGATATTGTTTTAGCATTTCATGAGCCAGATGTTAGACCATACACAGGATTTGCTGTGGCATAGTTTGAGCAAATTGCGACTCAGCCACCAAACTTTGTTAATAAATTCTCGTTATATAATTCGAGTAACAAGCAATTTTGTATCAGGATAAATCATTTAAATAGCCAATGATTGTCTGTTTCCAGAAGTTAACTTTGTTTTCTCGTGTTGGTGATTTACCTAGAAGTTTACGCCATGCACCATTTGCAGCACCGCTAGGATGTGGAAAGGCAAAATGGTTGGTTTTTAAGTCTAAATTCTTAACAGTTTGATTAGCTACTTTTCCCCAACTTATGACGGCAATTGGTTTAAATATATTTAACTCGCCTTGCAAAACCTTGATAAAGCGATCGCAGTCTTTTTGATTAAGACGAATACTGCGATAACCGTTACTAGACTTGCTGACCCAAATTTTGAATACATCTGTCAGATAAACTCGATAACCTCCTTCTAGCAACACTTGTATTAAATCAAAGTAAACTCTAGTATTTCGTAATTTTTCACGGCAGTCTTTTAAATGCATTGCGTATGGTGTTCCTATGACAATTTCTTCTATTCTTTCATCACTTTCTCTTCGGGGATCTTGCCCAAGGATGACAACTGTTTTTTTATCTAAAACACCATCATTTAGTTCCAGAATACTAGGAATATCAACTCTAGTTCCAGAATACTAGGAATATCAATTCCGATAATCAAAGCTTCATCATAGAGTTTTTGAAAGCTCTGATCGCCTGAACAAAAAATGTTCCTGCTGAGAGTATGTTCGGGATAGCCCTCTATTTCGAATTCTTCGCGCAACAATTGGTAGAGGTAATATAATTCTTCTTCTTTGATATCAAAAAATTGAGCTATTTCCTGATGTAATGCCTGAAATTCACTGTTTTTGAAATTGGAAAATAAATATTGTGACATAAACACAAATAACATTAGGATCTAACTATTTATTAGACTGCCCAATTTTGCCACAATTAATTCAGAGCGCTCCTTAAAATCCAAGATTCAAGATGAGCTAACTACACAAAACTTTTTTCTTTTCAACACCAGTTTTATAAGTGTCTCACCTCATGCGATCGCAAAATCCTAATTTAAAAGCGATCACCTCAATATTAGAAGCGATCGCTCTTTTCCACAGAAATAGATTTCAAAAAGCTTACTTTAAAGTTCCCAAAATGGGCGTTACCTCAGGCTCTGAGATTTGCGGAACTAAAAATCTATTAGCATACATCCGAGGATTGGTTTGCGAAACTATAGCGTAAGACTGGCGAATATGAGTATTCACTGCTACAGTCTTCACGTCATACATCTGCATAGCCATCTTGGGATAGAAACCAATACCGATAATGACCACTAAAAAACAGGCAGCAATAAATACCTCACGCGGTCTAGCATCGTCGTACACAGTTTCCTCTGGAACAAGACAGTCTGTACCAAAACAAACCGTTCCCTCATCTTCTTGATTTTCTAAGCTGGCATTATTAATGTCGCATACGGGGACTGCAACCTCACCATAAAATACCTGTCGCAGCATGGAAAGTAGATAGATAGGTGTGAGGATAACTCCGACTGCGGCAAGAAAAACCGTTACGGTGCAGAAAATCGAACTGTAAACGTCACTGGTTGTCACACCAACGAATACCGACAGTTCGCCAGCAAAGCCACTCATCCCAGGGAGAGCCAGAGATGCCATCGCTCCAATTGTAAACAGAGCAAACACTTTGGGCATCGCTTGACCAATACCACCCATGTCTTTCATTACCATTGTGTGGGTGCGATCGTAGGTAACACCTGCTAAGAAGAACAGCACTGATGCAATCAAGCCATGCGAAATCATCTGCAACATCGCACCGTTGATTCCCAAATCAGTGAAGGACGCAATCCCCAGCAGTACAAACCCCATGTGAGAAATCGACGAATAAGCCAAACGCCGCTTCATATTGGTCTGAGCAAAGGAATTCAATGCGCCATAGATAATATTGACTACACCTAAAATGGCTAGAACTGGCGCAAAGTAAATATGTGCATCGGGAAGCAGTTCAAGATTCAAGCGAATTAGGCCGTATCCGCCCATCTTCAGCAACACACCAGCCAGAATCATCGACACAGGAGAGGATGCTTCGCCATGAGCATCCGGCAGCCAAGTATGCATGGGGAAAACAGCAAGTTTGACACCAAAGGCAATCAGCAAGCCTGCGTAAAGCAGTAGTTGTAAACCAAGGGGATATTCCTTTATGCCGAGGGCGGTGATATCAAATGTCATATTACCGCCACCATATAGCCCCATTGCTATGGCTGCCACCAAAATAAATATAGAAGCTGCTGCGGTATATAGTAAGAATTTTGTAGCTGCATAACGCCGCCTTTGTCCACCCCAAATGCAGACTAATAGGTATACGGGAATTAGCTCGACTTCCCACATAATAAAAAACAGCAGCAAGTCTTTAGCAACAAACACCCCTACCTGGGCAGAATACAGCACCAACATCAGAAAATAGAAGAGGCGGGGTCTATGATCAACTTGCCAGGCCGAAAAAATCGAGAGTGTAGTGACAAATCCTGCTAGAAGTACAAGCGGGACTGAAAGTCCATCGACCGATAATGCCCAGTTCAGACCTAACTGAGGTACCCAGGCATAATTTTCCGCGAGCTGAAAACTAGCATTGCTAACATCGTAATGCTTCCAAAAGGCGTAACACATCAAGGCAAAGTCTGCGATACCTACACCCAGTGCATACCAGCGCACAAGTTTACCATCTTTATCAGGCAGCACAGGTATAAGAAAGGAAGCTACAAGTGGCAGCAAAACAATCGCGGTAAGCCAGGGAAATCGATCCGCTATCATGTCAATAAGAAAAAATACTTATTTGTGGATGATGTCATTCTACTAAACTTTGTAACAATTTCTTCATAAGTCTTTTGCCTAGGTAAGCATAGATAGATTTATATTTGCTTTGACACTCAGGGATTTTTGGCAAAAAAAATCCCGCTAACAAGGTGGTAATGTTAGCGAGGAGTCTAGCTAGATTAATTGTGTTAGCTTTTGTAACTAGAAATTCTCGAAGTTAGCGATCGCATTCTTCATCTTGTCCACCACTTCATCTATAGATATTGTTCCCAACTCTCCAGAGGCGCGGGTACGGATGCTCAAGCTGTTGGTTTCTACTTCCTTTGCTCCTACCACTGCCATGACTGGTATTTTTTGTTTCTCGGCATTGCGAATCAATTTACCTAGGCGATCGCCACTGGTATCGACTTCAGCGCGGATACTCACAGCTAACATTTTCGCGGCTACATCTTTGGTAAAATCTAATTGGGCTTCACCTACTGGTAGCAATTTAATTTGCACTGGTGCTAACCAAACAGGGAAATCACCAGCGTACTCTTCAATTAAAATTCCAATCAGTCGTTCTAAAGAACCAAAGGGCGCACGATGAATCATCACTGGGCGTTTGCGTGAACCATCCTCAGCGACATATTCCAAATCAAAACGTTCTGGTAAGTTGTAATCGACTTGGACGGTTCCTAATTGCCACTCTCGTTCTAAGGCATCACTAAAGATAAAGTCGAGTTTGGGGCCGTAAAAAGCCGCTTCCCCGATTCCTTCAAAGTGTTCCATTCCTAACTGTTGCACAGCCCGGCGAATTGCACCTTCGGCTTTGTCCCAAATTTCGTCAGAACCGATGTATTTATCGCTAGCTGGGTCGCGGAAACTAAGTCGTGCTTTAAAGTTCTTCAGCTGCAACTTATTGAACACCGACAAAATTAAATCCACAACGCTGATGAATTCGCTGTCGAGTTGTTCTGGAGTAACAAACAGGTGAGAATCATCCACAGTAAAACCGCGTACCCGCGTCAAACCGCCCAATTCTCCTGACTGTTCGTAGCGGTAAACAGTACCAAATTCTGCTAGGCGCATTGGTAGTTCCCGGTAAGAACGCAATTCACTTTTATATATTTGGATGTGAAAAGGGCAATTCATTGGCTTGAGGACGAAGCCTTGTTCTATGGTGGCAGCTTCCTCATCCTCTGCCATCATGGGAAACATATCTTCTTTATACTGCTGCCAATGCCCAGAGGTTTTAAATAAATCCACTCTGCCAATGTGAGGTGTTACTACAGGTAAATAACCTCGTTTTAGCTGTTCCTGCTTAAGGAAGTCTTCTAAAAGACTCCGCAATAAAGTGCCTTTAGGTGTCCACAGGGGTAAACCTGGCCCCACTAGCTCGGAGAATATAAATAATCCCAGTTCCTTACCCAGTTTACGGTGGTCACGCCGCAGGGCTTCTTCTTTCCGCCGTTTGTACTCAGCAAGTTGTTCTGGGGTTTCCCAAGCAGTAGCATAGATGCGTTGCAGCTGCGCCTTTGTTTCATCCCCACGCCAATAAGCGCCAGCAACACTTTCTAATTCAATTGCCTTGGGGTTTAATTCACTGGTGTTGTCTAAATGAGGCCCGGCACACAAATCCCACCATTCATTTCCTAGGTGGTAAATCGTGATTGGTTCTTTTTTAATATCTGCTAGTATTTCTAATTTGTAAGGTTCATTAATACTCTGGATTCGACTTTGTGCTTCTTCTCGACTAACTTCTTCTTGAATAACTGGCAATTTGCGATTGATGATCTTGATCATCTCTTTCTGGATAGCTTTCAGATCCTTATCGCTAAATGGTTCTGGACTATCAAAGTCATAATAGAATCCATTCTCAATCCAGGGGCCGATTGTAACTTGCGCCTTGGGAAACAGCTTTTGTACTGCCATAGCCATCACATGAGAAGCTGTGTGGCGAATCTTTTTTAACTCCTCCGATTCGCTGGTACGCGGTAAATACATTTTTTCAGGTTGTTCCGGCTGATTGGGATCTTGATTAGGCGACATCGGTTGCTGAACCATTGGCGAAGTGATTGCACAAGTAATTTATCAGTTGGTGTTGCGAAAAATCTACCCAAATACGTGAGTGCGTTGTGTTGTAATGTGTAGACTTCTTCAACTATAACGACTTTAATTTTTGCCAATTGAGCTTTCTATTTTAACTGTTGAATTAATTTATGGTGACGAACAGACAGCAATTTCTGATTCAATACTTCAACCATAAATTTAAGCATTAGGACATATAAGTGCTTTTAAATACACAAATATTTTTATCACTAATCCTCAAAGTTTTGGATTTTGAATTATATACGTAAGCATTTGTGTATTAATTGGTGAAGTCAATTAAGCAAAATAACTGAAAAATTTTCATCAAGTATATAAAGGCACTTTAGTAACAAAGATTACAGATTTTTTAAAAAATATCTCTTCAGAGAGAGCAAATATTAATGTTAAGAATTGTAAATTACGTTAATATTAATAAGGAAGTTAGAAGTATGCTTCTCATTTATGCGAGACTCAAATTTACCAGGGCCCGATCTGCTGAAAACGATTTTAGAACCGTTGTTAGATGACTTTCAGTACTGGTTTGCGCGATCGCGTAACTTTCTGGAAACAGAACGGCTTTCATTTATGAGTGAACAAGGCCAATCTGACTTGCTATTGCGAGTTAAGCAAGCGCAAGAGGAGTTGAACACTGCAAAGATGTTGTTTGCTGCGACTGGTGGACAAGTCGGGATTGATATGGCAACTTTAATGCCCTGGCATCAATTGGTAACAGAATGCTGGAATGTGGCAATGCGCTTTCGTTCTCAGCAAACTGGTTGGCAAAAACCAGACGGTATATAAATCGCATTGATAGTCTAAAATCCTTAACATTATTTTTATTAACAAATAATGTATCCTATGCTACCGTTATCTAAATAAGGCTTGAAAATTTTTTCATATAAAAAAAAGTGCATTAAGTATCTAGCTTCGCTGCAATTCATGGAATCGGTGAAGCTAAACGCTACAGTATAAGGTTTTAAATTTGCTTGCTCCTGGAGGAAAATTTGATGTTACACCTACTTTACATTCTTGCTTTTACTATTCTTGCGGTCATAGCTGTTGCTAACTTAATTCGTAATTTAATCATGTTCAGTTTTGATCGAGAGAGACCTTATCCAGCCAGATCTTCGCAAATGGATAATCAGGGTGAGTTTGGTTATTTCTCATCAAAAAGACAGTTTGTACCCCATCCAGAATTGTTAGATAATGCAGGCAATTTGATTAAAGAACCACTATTGGTGATGCGCTCTATCAACGTTGATGATGCTCGTCAACATTTAGATGCTCTTTATGAAGCTTCTCCAGGACATAAAAGTGAAAACGCAGAAGAAGCATAAATTAGTGGCGATGATTCATTAAGGTGTGAAACGCGAAATGGTAGTTGAGTTATATCGCTGATTAATTGCAGGAAGCATAAAGTAGAAAGCAGGGAGCGATAAAATAAATTATCTACTCCCTATTCAATTTCTAAGCTTCAATAACTACTCTGAGGTTGCCACGTTTTTTCGCAACGCGACAAGCTGTAGTACTACCAGAACGCTCAAATTCTAAGTCGAGTATGGTAGGGCCGACTCGCAAATTGTGTAATGATAGGCGATTGATCGACTCTGGCAAAGCGGGGTCGATAATTCGTAAGCAATTATTTTGAGCATCAGGTACTAGATTAACGATCATTTGTAGTAATTGAAATATACTGCCAGTAGCCCAAGCTTGTGGAGTACAGGCAACTGGGTACTTAACAGGAGCCTTATTACCATTACGTTCGTAACCGCAAAAAAGTTCTGGGGGACACTGATAAGGTTGATGGATAGTCATATCAAACAAGCCTTGGAAAAGTTCTAGAGCTTGATCGACGAGTCCCAGCGATCGCAACCCCATAGCAACTAGAGAGTTATCATGAGGCCAAACCGAGCCGACGTGATAACCCATCGGATTGTAAGCTGGTGACAAACTACTAAGGGTGCGAATACCCCAACCATTAAACATATCTGGTGCGCGCAAACGCTCTGCTACATTGTAGGCTTTTTCGGGCGTGAAAATTCCCAAATGCAGACAGTGACCTGGGTTGGATGTAATACTATCTACTTGTTTGCCATCTCCATCCAAGGCTAGAGCGCAAAAATCTTGGTCTTCCATCCAGAAGTCTCTATTGAAGCGAACCTTGAGGTTTCTGGCTTCTTCTTGCCAGCGATCGGCCAAATCAAGGCGTTTCTTCATTCTTGCTGTTTCTGCCAGCCGCATTTTCGCCGCATAAACGTAAGCTTGGACTTCACACAGGGCAATTGATCCGTTAGCTAGCTCTCCTTTGTGGTCTACAATACAGTCGCCGGAGTCTTTCCATCCTTGGTTAGCCAGACCGCGTTTAGATCTGCGGTGGTAAGTTAGATAACCGTTTTGTTTTATGTTGCGATCAATCCACTCCATTGCTGCTAGGGCATTAGGCCAAAGTTGCTCTAGGGTTTCTTGATCATGAGTCCAAGCGTAGTATTCAGCATATAGCATCAACCATAAAGGAGTAGCATCAACTGTACCGTAGTATGGTGTATGGGGAATTTCCTGACAACGAGCCATTTCCCCCAACCGCAACTCATGTAAGATTTTGCCTGGCTCTTCTTCGCGCCAATCATCCTCGATTTTACCTTGGTGTGTCGCCAATAGCATGAGGGTTTCTTTGGCAATTTGCGGGTTCAACATTAAAGTTTGGGAAGCTGTAATCAATGAATCTCGCCCAAACAATGCAGAAAACCACGGTACTCCCGCAGAAACAGTCTTATACCTGCCAAAAGACTGGCGCAATAAATAGATATCTTGCTCAGCTCTCTCAATTACGTGGTTGAAGATGCTTTTATCTGAACTAATCCGTGTAATTTGTTGTATCCAGTGCTGTTCTTCCATTAACTCAGCAGCTTTGGCTTGTCCTAGGGTAAAAGCTGCACTGACGGTAGAACTGGATTTGTTGTTGGTGAACATGTTCACCCGATAGCCAAGCTTACGAGTTTCGTGAGAAGCCAACTCTAGTCGCCAAATCGCAGTATAACCTTTGAAGTAGTTTGGTTGACAATGTTGGAATTGTATACGAGATTCCATTACCAAACCATCCAGACCTTGATAAGCTAAGGTCAATGATTCAGGGAGTTGAGTTTGCACAGAGGAAGCGCCATCAATAGCAAAAGAGGCTTTTTCTTCTGGTATTGGTTCCGTTAGGCGCAAAAGTTTACCCCGTTTTTCTCTGTCATAACCCCGGACTTCAAACAAATCTACAAAATCCGCGTCAAAGCTGATACTGAGTTCAAAACTGACGGTATTTGTGCTGTAGTTAGCAATCTCTATTTCTTCAAATAGTGCCCCATTGAGGACAATTTCCCGGCGAATGCCTACAGTTTCGGCTCTAAGACGTTCTTCGATTCTGGGATTGGCACACAAAATTGACAGTGAAAACCCTTTTTCGGCAGTACTGCTTAGTAGCACCGGCGATCGCCCTTCAATCTGCAACTCCAAACGATTTAAAAATCGTGTATCACAGCAAAACAGTCCCATGCTGGGGTTGCCATCATTGAGGGAACAACCAGAAATGTTCCCCATTGTATCCGTCACCAAAAATAAATCGTCATCCTTAGCCGTCAGAGTTGGTTGTGGTCTTTCACTCACAACACAAGGCCACTCTGGGATAGGTAGCTGCTCTGCGGGAATAAAAGTTTTGCCGTCCAAAGAAATTTTATCCGGGTTCATTAGTGCATCCGGTGTCATTAGCCAAAGTTCCGTGTAGAGGTCTATATTTTCGTAGTCGTATCAGCATCAATAAAGGCAACAGAAGACGCTCTGGAAAACTCATTCGAGCTATTGGAGCCAAATTAATACTTACATACTGCTGGTGAAACAGCAGGTACAAAATCTCCGAAACAAATCTTTATAGATTTATATTTTCTCAATCTGAAGTCAAGGCGAAGAATAGGGGCTTTTCCCTGATTTTATGTGTTACTGAACCTTCAGAGGCATTAATTATAGAGGATACATAGCTTTTTACAAGGTTTGGGATGCTGTTTTCCTGGAAACTCGATAAATTGGTCTTAATAATTTTTATTTTTAAATCAAAAATATTTACTTAAAATGTGAGTTTAGTTAATCTTAATCAATTAATTGAGATTAATTTATGTAAATTTATCTGCCATAATTTTTTGATTTGGCAAGATGAGTGTCAATTAGCAAACTTTGTGATTAATAGTCAAAACGGCAAGTTCACAGGTATAGTTCTGGGATTATGCTGCCTTCTGGCTGAAAAAAATTATGTGTTGTAGGTGTAAGCGCTTACCTTTTTAATTTTCAAAATTGCCCAAGCCGCGATCGCATTAAGTAAAAATTTAGTCTACTGTAAAAAAATACTGCAAGATATTTAAGAGGTGAAAAAACCAAAATGCCAGATTATCCAGCATTTATGGATAATTTTGTAGTAGTAAAGACAAACTAAAAGAGATATCAAGTGCTGCCACTACCTTAATGTGGAAAGTGCTGTTCAGGATTCTTTACATATTGCAACTGTCTACTTCATTTGAGAGTCCGTTGTAATTTGTACAATGCATCTGTGACGTGGATCTTGTCCAGATTGGGCTTCTCTCCTTAAACGATATTCATGAGCATTTCGACTTCCGTGCTGAGTGATCTGCTACAGTCCATACCCTACCTGCGGCCCCAGCTATATTTCAAGGCTTCATTAACAGCTCTCTCCCACGCGATGGAAGATCAAGTTTTGGCTGCAACTTTAGAGCAGCCTTTAGTAATTGCTAGCTTCCAACGAGAGCGATACTATCGTCAAGAAGCCCATCGCTATCAGCGACTGGCTCAGCGAAGTAATCAAATATATGTTTTATCTGCTCCAGAAACGGATTTTACCAACAGTTCAGAATATTACGAAAAGATCGCTTTTGAATTTGAAGATGCTTTAAGTCAAGAATGGCATTTGGTAGTAATTGCCGAAAATTATGCTACTTGCTTAGTTTGCCGAGAAAGCCTTGGTTCGATAACCAAAAATAAGCAACTACCGGAGTTGACCCCTAGTCTAGATATGGACACATCTCGCAGATTTGAGGGGATTTGGACATCAGAGCGAGGAGTCAGCCTCAAAGCGGCAGAATTACTTCTAGACAGAATTGTGATTTACAGACCAAGCTTGGTAAACAAAGTTAAACAGGCACGTCTAAGGTTTGGTATCGGAGAAACCAGAAGCTACTCTCAAACAGATCAGATGGCTGAATTTGCTTGTGACATAGACACTGATCCCTTCGTACAGCGCTTAGTAACTTATCTACAAGCTAGCCAATATAAATTGCACAAAGCTTACCGTTCTATCACTGCTCAAGCACGTAAAGAACGTTTAGTCAACTCAATTAGTACTGCAATTCGGCGATCGCTCGACCCCCACGAAGTATTACAAATTGCCGCCCAAGAACTAGGACAACATTTAGGAGCTAGTCGCTGCTTAATTTACCGCGCTCAAGCCACAGATGTGCAAGCCATCATTGAACATGAATTTTTGAACCCTGGTGTTTTATCTATTTGTGGGCAAACCTGGGATTTAGATCAAAATCCTTTATTTCAGGAAGTAGTCAAGCAAAGTGAAGGTGTGTGTGTAGCAGATACACTGACTGACTCGCGGGTGACTAGTTCAAAGGCACTATCATTAATTGCCAAAAAATTCGCTATTCGCTCTTGGCTCATCGAACCAGTATTATTTCAAGGGCGATTATTAGGCATTGTAGAGTTACACTATTGCAGCTTGCCACCACATGAATGGCAACCAGGAGAATTAGATTTGGTAGAAGCGATCGCTACTCAAATGGGAGCAGCGCTAATTCAAGCGGAAGCTTACGCCAACCTCGAAGAACTCAATCAACAGCTAGAAGCCCTTGATCGCACCCGTAGCAACCTTATAGCCATCACTGGCCACGAACTCCGCACTCCCCTATCTACAATCCAAGTTTGCCTAGAAAGTCTTGCCAGCGAACCGGATATGCCCTTAGAGTTGCAGCAAGTAATGCTCAGCACTGCTCTTTCTGACTCTGAGCGAATGCGTAAACTGGTACAAGATTTTCTTACCCTTTCTAACCTCGAAAGCGGTCGAGTGGAATGGCATCCAGAATCCTTGACCTTACAAGAGTGCGTAGATTTAGCCCTCAGCCGACTTCGTACACGTTCCGCAGCAGACAAACCACCCAAAATCAAAACCCAAATTTCCCAAAACCTGCCTTTGGTTAGAGCAGACGGTGATTGGTTAGTGGAAGTGCTGGCAAAACTTATAGACAACGCCTGTAAATTCACGCCTCAAAAAGGAGAAATATCTATTAAGGCGACTCGCAACGGCAACCAGATGGTGGAAGTTACCGTAGCTGATACTGGACGCGGTATTGAACCCAACCGTCTAGAAATAGTTTTTGACCGTTTCTATCAAGAAGAAGGAGCGCTGCGGCGTACAACTGGCGGTACTGGTCTAGGATTAGCCATTTGTCGCCAAATTGTTAACGGCTGGGGTGGTGAAATTTGGGCAGAGTCAACAGGTAAAGACCAAGGCAGTCAGTTTCATTTCACCATACCCGTAGTTGAGAATAGCCAAGAAAAAAGCAGGGGGCAGGTGGTCACTGAGCCTAGTCAAAGTGAGGTGCAAAGCAAGAGACAGAAGTCAGGGGGCAGGAGGAAAATGCCTTGAGTTGGTGCTATGTCCTTCTTGCTGCTTCATCGATCAAAAAGTTAGTGCTTAGTTACAACTGACAACTGACAACTAACAACTGACAACTGAACAATTCACTAAAAACTGTTACAGTCTATGACGCGATCGCAATATGAGCGCGATGACGGTGTTAGGATGCCCTAAAAACGTTGAGAGAATGCTTTATGGCAGAAACACTTTCTGGACAAACTCCGCTATTTGGTGGCAGCACTGGTGGCTTGCTAACAAAAGCAAACGAGGAAGAAAAGTACGCTATCACTTGGACTAGCCCTAAGCAGCAAGTTTTTGAAATGCCTACAGGTGGTGCTGCCACTATGCGGCAAGGCGAAAACCTGTTGTATCTAGCTCGGAAAGAATATGGCATTGCTTTAGGTGGTCAACTCCGGAAATTCAAAATCACAGATTACAAAATTTACCGGATTTTACCCAACGGAGAAACCACTTTCATTCACCCAGCTGATGGTGTCTTCCCAGAAAAGGTGAACGAAGGTCGCGAGAAAGTGCGTTTTGTACCACGCCGAATCGGAGAAAACCCCAGTCCAGCAAAACTTAAGTTTTCTGGCAAATATACTTACGACGCATAGAGGCTAGGTAATGGGGATTGGGGACTAGGGTTTAGGTACTAGGGAAATATTTCCCAATATCTAATAAGCTAAAACGCATATTCATTGCACTATTACTGATTAAGGTCGTTGACTGTTAACAGTCAGCAATCTAACTAATATGTAGCTTTGATATGAAACAGCTGACCCAATCCTCAATCCCCAATCTCTAATTCCCCAATTTCTCAACTGTTTATGATCTTTCCCGATTTTTCTGATTTTTCTGGGCTAGCTTTGCAGGGTAACTTCGTGCCAGTGTATCAAGAATGGGTAGCAGACCTAGATACACCAGTATCTGCTTGGTACAAAGTCTGTGCTGGTCAGCCCTACAGCTTTTTGTTGGAATCGGTAGAAGGTGGGGAGAAATTGGGGCGTTACAGTTTAGTAGGTTGCGATCCATTGTGGATTTTAGAAGCCAGAGGTAGTAATACAACCCAAACGCACCGTGATGGTTCTCAAGTTGTCTTTGAAGGCGATCCGTTTAGAGTTTTGGCCCAATGTTTAGCACCTTATCACCCAGTCCAGTTACCGCAACTACCACAAGGAATTGGTGGTTTGTTTGGGTTTTGGGGCTATGAATTAATTCACTGGATTGAGCCACGTGTACCCATTCACCCTCCAGATGAGAGAAATATCCCTGATGGATTGTGGATGCAGGTAGACCAACTGTTGGTTTTTGACCAGGTGAAGCGGAAAATTTGGGCGATCGCTTATGCTGATTTACGTGATCCAAAAGTAGATTTAAAATCAGCCTATCAACAAGCGTGCTATCGTGTTACCCAGATGGTCAGCAAGCTATCTCTACCCGTGTCGCCGCAAAAAACCATATTGGAATGGACACCGCCAGGAAATCAACAAGCAGCGGGAACTGAAGAATACACCAGCAACTTCACCCGCCCAGAATTTTGCGCCAGCGTCCAAAAGGCAAAAGAGTACATCAAAGCAGGTGATATTTTTCAAGTAGTTATTTCCCAACGTCTATCAACACCATATACAGGCGACCCTTTTGCGCTTTACCGTTCCTTGCGCCAGATTAACCCTTCCCCTTACATGTCTTACTTCCACTTCCAGGATTGGCAAATCATCGGTTCCAGTCCAGAAGTGATGGTGAAAGCAGAATGCGATTCTGATGGTGGGGTAATAGCAACAGTACGCCCCATTGCTGGAACACGTCCACGAGGTAAAACAACCAAAGAAGATGCAACTCTAGCCGAGGATTTGCTCCAAGATCCCAAAGAAATCGCTGAACACGTTATGCTCGTTGATTTAGGGCGAAATGACTTAGGGCGGGTTTGCGAAAGTGGTAGCGTCAAAGTTGATGAATTAATGGTGGTTGAGCGCTATTCCCATGTAATGCACATTGTGAGTAATGTGGTGGGTAAATTAGCACCCAATAAAACCGCCTGGGATTTACTCAAAGCTTGTTTTCCCGCAGGTACAGTCAGCGGCGCACCCAAGATTCGGGCGATGGAAATTATCCACGAATTAGAACCGAGTCGTCGGGGTGTTTATTCTGGCGTGTATGGTTATTACGATTTTGAAGGACAATTAAATACTGCGATCGCCATTCGCACAATGGTATTGCATGATCATACGGTAACTGTGCAAGCCGGTGCAGGTTTAGTGGCAGATTCAGATCCAGAAAAAGAATACGAAGAAACTCTGAATAAAGCGAGGGGATTATTAGTGGCAATTCGTTGTTTGCGTTGAGATTAATTCTATAACCAAAACTGGCGATCGCCTTCCATCTGGCTAGGACGAATACCTTGCAAACGTAGATAAGCCATGCGGTCAGATCCATATAATGGCATAGGTAAGCGAGGTTCTTTTAAAGCTCCATGATGCAATAACGTAAGTTTTAGAGTAGTTTCTAAAACACTTTCTATTGAGATTTGGTGTCCTTTCTCATGAATTGTTAAACGTATAGGACGAGCCAAACCAACTTTATCAGGAACTTTAGTTGTTACCAGAATTGCTTCACGAGATGATAAACGAAGTCCTAAGCCTTGTGAAGGTGCTATGACAGCTTTTTGTTTTAAGTTATACAGTCGAGGAAGACCAGACTTTTTACATTCCACCAAAATAAACTTAGCTCCTATTGCCTTAGCTCTATCTACTAAATCATCAGCTTCATTCCCAACAAAGGAACCATCACGATAGATTAAGACTGTTTTGTTTGCTAATTCAGCAGCAGGTAATAATCTCTCCAATAGTTTAGGTGGTATTTCTTCACCATCAATTAAATCATCTTCTAGTTGATAACGAACAAACTCTCCTTGTTTGCCATAGAGACGTATACTAGCACAGGCATTTCTTGTACCTGCTTGCCTTTTTTTGGAAATTCTAGAAACATCCAAGCCAATAAAATAATCAGCATCTTTTAAGTTTTCAGCTAGAACGAAAGGCAAATTGCCTAACTTTGCTAGAATTCCTGGAATTACCTGATTCAAGATATACTGGTAATTTCCAGGTTTATTCAAAGTATCTTCATAAATCATTTGGCTAGCAATTTGACGGCGGAGTAATAAAGAGTATATTTGATGGTAAAAACTTCCCTCGTTTGTATCATCATCATGACGATCACTTTGAGGTAAAAAAGTTACAATAATATCGTGTGGTATCTCAATCAATTCATTAACTTTTTTTTCAACTTCTGCTCTTGCTTCAGTCTTAGTCAGGTTATTCAGTGATAAAGCTTGCTTTGTAATAACTTCACTTTTAAATCCATATAGTTCCAGACGCTGCTTAAGTAAATTAAGGAACGGATCTACTCTTAAATCACAAAGCTTGAGTGCTGCAATGTGAATCACTTTGTATTTATCTTTAAAACCAGGGTGACGGCGATAAACCTTACCTTTTTTAAGACCATTTAGAACATCACTTCTTTTAGTTATAAAGTTATTACCAAAAAGTAGAGGAGTTTCTTCTATAGGAAATTCAGGTTTCCAGAATAAAGTTGGATATTGAATGCTATTGATACTACGTTCTAGTTGAATTCCATAAGTATTTAAAGCGTCTGCTGCTATTTTTTTATAAGATGCCAATAGACTTGTTCTGTCTTGATGCGAAATTTTAGTAGCCTTAAGTAGCTTTCCGTATTCAACTTCAAATTGATCAGCTGTGGCAGATGTAATACAGGGACGTAAAGCTGCCATAGCATAGTGAAACTGTTTTGTATCTTTACCAAACTGTACAGCAACAACAGGTTGATCTTTGGGGGCATCTCGTAGTGCTTGTTTACTGGTTGAACCAGTAGCTTTTGCTAAGAGTTCCTCTCTATGCTCTTCGATAGTTCCAATAATACCGACAATTGTTGCGTTACTACCTCGTTCAATTTCTTGAACTTTTAAACCAATTAAAAGCTGTTCTGAATTTTGTCGTTGAGGATGTTTTTCGTAGAAATCAGCCAAATTATCACGAAACACAATGCTACTGCACACTGTCAAACTAAGAGCAGGTTGAAATTCACCTTGTAATTCGATAATTTCTGACCAAAAATCTGGTTCTCTTTTGACCATAACTCCATTATCAGACAGAACAATTGGAGAATTAAATTTGGTTTTATTCAAAACCTGAATAGCTAACATAGAATAAATAAAAGGTGTAGGTTGAGGCTGACGTACTGATTGAAAACCGAATAAGCGTTCCTTAAAATCTTCTACTTCATTTTGAATGCTTTTCAATGCATCTTGTAATTCTTCTTTGCTAGGTAAACCTTTATTAGATGCTGCCAAAATCCAAAAGTAAGGCTTGTACCATATAACAACAGTCTCAGGTAATTTTCGACTAAAATGATAGCTCAATCGGTTGCCATCTTTTTTATCAATTTCACGTGTTAACCGAAAACACATTAACTTAAGCTGTAAAGTTTTGATTGGGAAAATTTCACTAAAAGAGGTATAAGCTTGGGTAGATGTAATAGCAACAGTCATGCAGAAACCTCCAATGAATGTAATTTACAAATTGGTGTAAATTGACAATTTCGACAGGGTATTCCAGGGTTAGCAGGAAATATTTCAGCAAATGCAGATGGTTTTTGTTTGTAACGACGCAATTCTTTTTGATGTTCTTGAGCTATTTGAGCTAATTTAGATTGAATTGCCTTGAGTTGAGCATCAGTGGCGGTAATTGGCTCAGACCATTTACTAGTTTCCAAGTTATAAAATGAAGCAACTGCTTTTTGTCCAGGAAACATATAAGTAGCTGCCAACAGGTAGACAAATGCTTGTCGCCTATCAAAATTAGATGTGCCTGTTTTGAAATCTAAAATGTGCAGTCTGTTATCTGATTCAATAAAAATGCAGTCAAGAGCTACAAACAAGTTAAAAAAATAATTACCTTGTTGAATCAGAATTGGCTCTGGCATTCCCTCATCACCTCGACTAAGTTTGATGATATCTTTTTCACAGAGAATTGGTTTTTGATAGTAGTTGGTCAAAATTTTAATAACTCGTTGCTTAACTTCTACAGGCTTTTGGTCTAATTTCAGCTTCTCTGCTACTATCTCTACACCATCTAATTGGTGCAATAGTTGAATATTTTGGTGAAATTTGTAAATGCCCTTCTGTGCCTGCAAACCGATATGTTGAGGAATAGTGTCTTGCTCTAAAAGTCCTTTAACTAATGATTCTTTTTTTCGCGCTCTGGAAAAACCTCGTTTCATATCACAATGCCAATATTCTTGTCCAACAGATGAAGCGAACTGTGACCAAATGTTAAAGCTTACATACGGCCGCCACACCATAATTTGTATCCTTTTTAGCTTTGTTGATTTTTTATTCAACTACACCCTAACGTGTATTGATTTTTTAGTCAACACTCTGTTACCATGTTTAGTTAAGTAGGAAAAAAAGTGAATCAAAGTTTTGGTCAGCTTATTCGTGAAGCCCGTAAAGATAAGGGATTTAGTCAGCGTGAGCTAGCAAAACTAATAGGGCTAGATTTCACTTATCTGTCTAAATTAGAGAATGATCGTGCGGACTATCCTCCAAAAGAAGATGTCATTCGTTCTCTGGGACAGCATCTTGATTTAAATGAGGAAGAGTTAATTTTTTCGGCTGGTCGTATTCCCCAGCGTGACGAGGATTTTATTAAGCAAAACTACAAGGGAATGCCTGCTCTGTTCCGTCGAATGCAGGAGAATCCTGATTTTGCTAAAAGAGTCTTTCGAGAAGCTACACAACCAGAAAATGAGGAGAAGCAAGGTTGAGTATCATCAAGCGGTATAGCTATATTCCTGATAGCGAAATTGAGACCAAGGCTAATAATATTCTCAAGCGTATGCAGGAAGCACCCAAATATATTCCTAAGTGGCCTTTAGATGCAACTCGTGTGGCAGAGTTTTTAGGGTTGGATGTTGTTTGGGATAGGATACCGCCTGATGCTGAAGGACAAATAGCAGCAAGGATTCTGCCATTAGAGCATCTGATCGAAATCAATGAAGATATTTTAGAACTTCCCAAAGGGTTTGAAGAATCAACGCTAGCTCACGAACTGGGACATTGGGAACTACATATTGATCAAAAGACGGCTGGCGAGTTTGAAAAAGTGATGAAGCAGGGTGGTAAAGCTGAAATAGATATGCAGCCTTTTTTGTGCCGTGCTGTTAGTGGTCAACTGCAAAAGATGGAATGGCAAGCTCAACGTTTCGCTAGTTATCTGCTAATGCCTCATTATATTTTAGAACAAATGGCAGCAGAACATGATTTAACAAAATGGTCTCACCTTTATGCAATGCAAAAAGATTTGGGTGTAACAATAACTAATCTTAAAGTTCGTTTAATACAGCTAAATTGGATTATTCTTCCTCCAGGCGACAACACAATTTACTTGGGTAAAGCTGCACCTATTCGGAAAAAATAAAAATTAAAATGAAATGTAATCGCCATCACCTAATCAAGCGATCACTCGGCACAAATCACTAAACTAGAAGGTAAGAATCCTCAAGGATAGATAGCCTATGAATGCTACTACAGTCACCTTCCCTGCTGTTCTCAAATTAAAAATTGAGTTGAGCGATGAACAGTTCTTTCAAATGTGCCAGAAAAATAGTAATTATAGATTTGAGCGCACAGCATCAGGGGAAATATTAATTATGCCACCTACAGGTAGTGATACTGGCAACCGTAACTTTGATCTGGTCGTTGAGTTAGGAATCTGGAATAAACAAACTAAATTAGGTAAAGGTTTTGACTCTTCAACTGGTTTCACCCTACCCAACGGTGCAAAACGTTCTCCTGATGTTTCTTGGGTGAAGATTGAGCGTTGGAATGCTTTAACCCCAGAACAACAAGAAAAATTTGCCCCGATTTGTCCTGATTTTGTAGTAGAACTACGCTCTGTTAGTGATTCTTTAAAAGATTTGCAAGAGAAGATGCAGGAGTATATCGAAAATGGCGCTCAATTAGGCTGGCTAATTGACCGAAAAAATAAGCGAGTAGAAATATATCGTCCAGGCAAAGATGTAGAAATATTAAACAATCCGGCTAATTTGTCAGGAGAAAATGTGCTACCTGGATTTGTGTTAAATTTA
The DNA here is from genome assembly GCF_016056295.1 of Atlanticothrix silvestris CENA357. Taxonomy (GTDB): domain Bacteria; phylum Cyanobacteriota; class Cyanobacteriia; order Cyanobacteriales; family Nostocaceae; genus Atlanticothrix; species Atlanticothrix silvestris. The sequence continues at coordinate 33,658 of NZ_JAECZB010000013.1, read as the reverse complement.
CAGCAGATTATGTAGCTTGATTGAGTTTGTACCAGCATCGAAAAGCAATAAATTACAAAGTCTTTTTCCCATCAATAGCTGTGGTTTCTCAACTTCAACGATGAGGATAAACATGGCGTGTTTCAAAACGACTAAGTTCCCAAAGTGGTAATAGAGCCTGTTTAGCAGCATTTAATTGAGCTTGAGAAAAACGTATTTTTCCATTTTCTATAATCCAAACGAATATTCTAGTCATTAAATCTGCTTTAAAACTATTTTCATATTCACAATTATTTATTCTAGCTACTTGCTGATTTAAGCATTGCATAGCATCTTTAAAATTCCAGTTTTTCCAGTCTCTTGAATTGCTGAATAATTCATCTGGTGTATTTTCCCAATTAATTCTATGCAAATTTCCTAGAATATAGTCTATACCTACGAGTGAAGAATCAGTATTTCGTACTAAATTTGTAAAAGCTCGGTAGTAACTGCGTAAAATTAAAGCCGCGATATTTTCAATATACATATTTAGCCATGATTGTATATCTTGCAGATATGGAATTAGTTCTTTGATGTCACTAATATCTTTTAAAGGAGTGCGATCGCTTTGATAATTTGCTATATTTTGTAGTAATTCTGCTTCAGATAGTTTAAATTTTTGAGAGTAATACTCAAAAACTTTCGGAATATATTTGCTTAATAACCATTGTTGAGTATATTTAGCTGTCCAAATACCTCGTGTCCCAATACATTGCGGCCATGAAGTAATTTCTTCTCTTTCACTAAATTGAGAATGAGCATTATTTATTTCATATACTATGTTAATTAATTCATGAGGTAATAAAGAAAATTTGGGATTAATTTGAGGAAGGATATATGCATGATCATAAATCCCTCTACCTATACGAATTGATATATTTTCTTGATGAAATATATGCCACTCGGATTTACCTTGGGCATAATTAAATTCATTAGCAAATCTTTGCATTAATTCCCAGAGTTTTGAATTTACAGAAAGAAGAATAAAACCTCGGACTCCTGAAAATTCTACAAATTCAAAATCCCATGTTTCTAAATAATTTTCAAATTCGACAATTGAATTTTTATATTCTTGACAAACTGTATCAATACAAAAACATAAGTCTGTAGTTTCTACATCTGATAGAACTACCGTTGTTTGACCTAAATACACCTCAAAATTACTTTTATCTAACTGCTTGAAAAAACTACGACATCCCCAGCTTGCTTGAGTTTGCAATCCTGTAATTAAACTTCCTAAAATACATTGATGATTTAAGCTAATTTTTAAACTCCTTAAAGTAATACTACTGAACTGTATTTGACAATTACCTTCTTCAAAAGCTTTTGGCAAGTTACACTCGATTAAAACTTTAGGTCTTACAACAGTCAAGCGGTTTATTTCTCGCTTAGTAGAAGGCTCAAAATTAGCTTTTGCTAAAATATCTTGTAACTCTGGATGGTAAACTAATGCCTTTCCTGTAATGCTAAATCGAGAATGCGCCAGAATATTAGCTGTTTTTTTATCAATATTTTTAACAAAACTAAAGCTGAGTTGATTATAAAATTTGGAGGCTATTTCGTTATTTATAAGTAAATCGGCATTTATATCAATAACAAGTTCTTCTTGATGGTAAGTGATTCGTCTGAAAACATTTACTTTATAACCGTTGGTAATAATAAAAAACAATGGGTTGAGATAGTTATCGTAAAATTTAGCTTGTTCAATAGCTCCTTGAAAATTAGTTGCTTGTGGATCTAAACATATAACAATAATTAAGCATGTATCTGCATTTTGTTTAGTAATATTATCAGTAGCAAAATAAAACTGAGTAATTTCTAATTTTTTCTCCTGTTTAACTGGGTCATATATCTTTAAAGGATGCTTATTACATCGATATTTATCTGGGTAGCCGAGATATTTAAACATCGGCATGATAAATTTTTGTTCCACATCATATTCACTTTTTAAAATCCGATTATCAAAAGTCTGTATCCATTTGGTAAATTGTTGAATCTGCTCTGAAATAGACATTAGGTAATTCACCTATTTGTATTCAGCATTCAATTTTGGCAAAATTATCTGAATAATTCTATTCGTGAAGATACAAAATAAGGGGTACAGTATTGCTGTACCCCTTGTTCGTTAAGATAAGCGCTGAGGCTAAACTCACACCAACGCCACGACCTTCTCTAATAAACCCTGAAACAACCTCAACCCATCACTACCCCCAAGCATGGCATCCGAAGCTCTTTCTGGGTGTGGCATCATTCCTAAAACATTGCCTTGACGATCGCAAATTCCCGCAATGTTATTCAACGAGCCATTGAGATTTTCACCTGCATAGCGAAAAACTACTTGCCCATTGTCTTCAATCGCTGATAAAGTCGCTTTGTCAGCGTAAAATCGCCCTTCACCGTGAGCAATAGGCAAAGTGATGATTTCATCTGTTGTATAAGCTTGCGTCCAAGCAATATTGGTACGCTCAACTTTTAGGGGGACGCAATCGCAGATGAAATGTAAATCCTGATTTCTTGCCAATGCTCCTGGTAAAAGTCCTGCTTCAGTTAATACCTGAAAACCGTTGCAAATACCCAGAACAAACTTGCCTTGTTTTGCATGTTCTATTACCTGCTGCATCACAGGAGAAAACCGCGCAATGGCTCCACAGCGCAGATAATCACCATAGCTAAAGCCTCCAGGTATAATCACTACATCCAAATCAGCAATGTCTGTTTCTTGATGCCAAACCATGCGAGTTGGTTGTCCCAGTAAATCTCTGGTTACATAAGCAACATCGCGATCGCAATTAGAACCGGGAAAAACAACAACGCCGAATTTTGTCATTTGTCATTTGTCAGTGGTCAGTGGTCAGTTGTCAGTGGTAAATAATAAGGAATTGGGTATTGGAAAAAGATTTCCCTAGTCCCTAGTCCCCAATCCCTAGTCTTTAAAAGACTCCTGTCTGTGTTTCGACCTCTATCAACTCAAAACGGTAATTTTCAATTACCGGATTTGCTAACATTTGATCACAGATGGTATCAAGGTCTTGACGCGCTTTTTTCTCTTCAGTCGAGGTGATAAGCAGTTCAATATACTTACCAATCCGTACCTGTTCAACGTTATCGTATCCCATTTGCTGAAGACCAGATTGTACAGCCACACCAGCAGGGTCTAGGACTGAAGGACGAAGGGTCACGAAAATTTTGGCTAAATACTTCCTTTTCACAGGCTTTTGCTGAATGCTGCGATCGCTATACTATAACTTTCTGCTCCAACTGAGTGAAAATAAGATTATGAAGCAGCTACAGTTAATTTATCAATTAGCTAGTATAACAGCTTCTACTACAGTGGCAAATTTAAACAATTGTCTATGAGAGCCATACGCACCCGCAGTCAAGAGCGTATTTTGAACTTGCTAAAAACCATTAAACAAGGCATTTCTGCCCAGGATATTTACGTGGAACTGCGTAATCGCAATGAAAGTATGGGTTTAGCTACCGTTTACCGTTCTTTAGAAGCTTTAAAACTGGAAGGCATGGTTCAAGTGCGGACTTTGGCTAACGGTGAAGCTCTCTATAGCCTAGCGCAGCAAGACAAACACCACTTAACTTGTTTGCAATGTGGTATTTCCATTCCTATTAATCAATGTCCTGTCCATGACCTAGAAGATCAGCTAGAGTCCAATCATCGGTTTAAAGTTTTTTACCATACTCTGGAATTTTTTGGTTTGTGCAACCAATGCCAAGTAAATCAGGCTGCTGGCATAGAGGATGATTAAAAAAACTTATATGTTAGTAGTAAGGACTTCAGTCCTTCTCTTCTAAGCGCTAAAGTCATTAACTACAAACCCTTCAAACTAGTCCCTATTAAGAATCGGACTAACCGTCATTTAGTATGGTTAACAAAGCCATTATGACCACTAATTTACCTTTAGCCACAGAAATTATACCAATGGTTTTGCAATTGCAACCTGCGATCACACTAACCGAAGATCAGTTTTACGAATTTTGTCAGCTCAACCGCGACTTTCGCATCGAACGCAATGCTGTGGGAGAATTAGTGATTATGCCCCCTACTGGTTCCGAAACTGATGAACGCAACTTTAACTTAGCTGGGCAGTTGTGGGTGTGGACAAAGCAAGATGGTACAGGTGTAGGCTTTGGTTCCAGTGGTGGGTTTACTTTGCCGAATGGTGCGGTGCGTTCTCCCGATGCGGCGTGGATAAAACGCGATCGCTGGGAAGCCATACCATCAGAACTGCGAAAAAAGTTTGCACCGATTTGTCCTGAGTTTGTGATTGAGTTGCGTTCTGAGAGCGATCGCTTACAAATTTTGCAAGACAAAATGCAAGAGTATATTGATAATGGAGCGCAACTAGGCTGGTTAATTGATAGAAAACAACGCCGAGTTTTTATTTATCGTCCTAATACTGCGGTTGAAGAATTAAATAATCCTAAAACCCTTGATGGTAAACCGTTGCTACCTGGTTTTATTTTGGATTTAAGTCAGGTTTGGTAAGAAATAAATTAAGAATTTAAATTTATATAGTTCCCTAAACCTTTGCTAAAGTTATATTCTGAGACTAAGTAAATTAAAGAAAGGTGCTAACCAAAACTTTGCAAATTGCAACATCAAAATACAAAAATAAAATCGGGACTGAGAATAAATCCCAGTCCCGATAAAAAAGCGGGCTAACCGTCATTTATATGGTTAACCCGTTCAGCTTTGGGAACGCGCAGAGAAATTGTTATTGCAATACCAATTTCACATTGGCGTTTTGCAAACCGCGCTGTTTTACTTCAGCCAAGGTTTTGTTAACGGCGTATTTTTGGTTGATGGAGTTGATCAACTCGGTTTGGTTGTGCTTTTTAGCAACGCCCCACAGGTCAGCGATGAGGTCAAAAGAACCATCGCTATTGCGAGACCAACCTAAATCATATTCGCCTTCCAAAACAGCCACGATGTCGGAACGTACGCGCTGACCGTTATAACCACGAACATCAGCTTCAGTTTTTACGCTGATACCCAGGTCGCGCAGGGAAGCCTTGAGGATTTCAGCATCGGTGATCTTGGTACGCAGAGTGCTAAAATGAGACATTTGGGTTTCCTCCAGTGAGAAGATTCAGAACAACGACAACGGTTTATCTTCAGTGAAGCCGCGTTTAATTGGAAGCGGCTTTTTCTCTTAACTGCTAGCGTTTTTCAGCTAGCCTTTACCCTTGGATGAGCAAGGGAAAGCTTTTAAAACTCCATTCGCTGATATTCAGCAACGGAGGATGCCGCAGGACGTGCGCGCTGTCTAGCCCAATCTCTGAGGGCTGTCACCTGTTCTTGCATGGTGCGAGACAGTGGCAAGGTCGCCTTAAGCGCAGCAATAATATCTAGTTGGGTGAACTCACGGTCTTGGGCAAATGCTTCGTACATTGCCGCAACGAGCGCTTGTTCAATTTCTGCCCCAGAGAAGCCGTCGGACATCTTAGCTAGTTGCTCTAAATCGAAACGAGAGATGTCTTCACGACGTTTAGTGAGGTGAATTTTGTAAATATCCTGCCGTTCTTCGGATGTTGGCAAATCTACAAAGAAAATTTCGTCAAAACGGCCTTTCCTCAAGAATTCCCCAGGCAAACGTTCAACTCGGTTGGCAGTTGCCATCACAAACACTGGAGACTTTTTCTCTTGCATCCAAGTGAGGAAAGAACCAAAAATTCTACTTGATGTGCCGCCATCAGAATCAGATGAACCTGTGCTACCTGCAAAGGATTTATCTAATTCGTCGATAAACAAAATCGCTGGAGAGATTGACTCTGCTGTATTTAAGGCATTACGCAGATTAGCCTCACTTCGTCCTACCATTGAGCCATCGTAGACTCGCCCCATATCCAGCCGTAATAGTGGTAAACCCCACAGCCTAGAGGTAGTTTTGGCAATTAATGACTTACCGCACCCTGGAACCCCTAAAATTAGCATTCCCTTGGGTTGAGGTAAACCATATTCTCTGGCTCTTTCTGTAAAGGCGTTAGAACGCTGTTTGAGCCATTTTTTTAGTTCTTCTAAGCCACCTACAGCGTCAATGGTTTCATCTTCTTCTATGTATTCTAAGATGCCATTACGCCGAATCAGTTGCTTTTTCTCAGATAGAACTATATCTACTTCTTCTTCGGTTAGGCGGCCTGTAGTTACTTGCGCCTTACGATATACTTTTTCAGCTTCATCTTTAGTTAAACCCAAAGCTGCTCGAAGAAGCTTTTCTCGCGCCTCTGTTGTCAGTCGTCGCCCACGATTTTGCTCTAAATGGTAAGTTAAAACTTTGTTTAACTCAGACATATCTGGCAATTTGAAATCGAGAACTACAACTTCTTTTTCCAGTTCAATAGGCACTTGCTGCATAGGTGACATCAAAATGATGTTCTTTTGCATACCTCTGAAACTAGCGATCGCATCACGTAATGATCTATTTGTAGCAGGCGCATCAATAAATGGATGTAAATCTTTAAGAATAAATATACCGGGTTCTCTCTGCCGAATGATCCACTCAATAGCTGCCTCTGGAGATACAGTATTGTGCTGTGTTACATTCCGGGGTTGACCATACTCCACGATGCCGTGAGTTACTGTCCAAACAAATACTCGGCGTTGGGGCTTTAATGTTTGGGCAATTGTAGAAATTGCCAGCTCAGCCCGCTCTTCCTCGGAGGTCACAAGGTAGATTAGAGGGTATTGAGCTTGAATTAGGATATTGAGCTCTTCTTTCATACAATCGACCTACTTGAGACCTTAATACAGTAAAGACATCGTTTTGTTGGTAGAGAAAACCGAATTTATGAATACTCATTCATAATTATTCTTACCTAGCAAGGAACCAACTCTTCCTCACTCTTGGGATGGGTTTCATCTTTTTCCATTTCATCAATGGGAAGATGCTCTTGGCAAACTACTCCTGGTTGATTACCCAAAGTAACCAATTCCCCATCGCGTAAAACTAAGGAACTTTCACAATTTGGACAGGAATAAACTCTATGAGTTCGTCCAAAAGCTGAAGCTTCCATTTCTTCTACTAGTTCTGAGTTAGCTAGGTAGAAAACGAGGGCGCGTTCGGCAAGATCTGACATAGGTTCGGAATCTACAGCTGAACGAATCTTCAGTCTTTTGTGCAACTCTGGCGACAAATACAAAGTAACCTTTTGCTTAGCTTGCATATAACTCTTTGACGGCCTTACCCGGGTATGTATATAACGTTATCCGCTACTTTCTGAGTTGTCAAGACAGTAAAACGTTTTGACGGCTTTTTTGTTACATTTGTTCATAAAATATTTTTTTTGATTAGTGACATAGTTACTAAACTGAGTTATTTGTAAAACTGCTACTAAATTTGATTTCAACTCAATTAAAGTGTTCCTAAGCTGTCCATAGAGATAACTGTGGTCACAACTAGAAGAATGTTCACTACAGTAAAAATCTGTAAATTTGAGCATAAAATTTATACTAATACTCAAATCCTTGGTGTTGCGATCGCCCTGTTCATAATCTTGTGGGGATGCGCTGCGCCTAGCTTTAACGGCTCCGATTTTACGTGGAAGACTTATCGTAATGAGCGTTATGGCTTTGAGTTTCCATATCCCAGCAACTGGACAGTTTTAAGCGCTCCAACAAATGATGATGGCATTGCCTTAATATCACCGCAAAACAACACAGTGGAAATTCGGGCGTGGGCAGTTAATCAGCTACCAGATCCTATTACCAAAGACCAAAACAGCAACTTTCAAACAGCTCAAGGAGTATCTGGGATAATACTTGTAGAAGTTGACCAGCAAGTGAGTTTGATGAAATTGACCCTCACTCAAAATCAAGTTAAATACTACTGGCAAGGACGAAGCCAAAACGAGGATTTTCCAGATTACTATCGTTTGTTTTACTACATTGCTCAGCAGTACCGTATTCCCCAGTAGTTAGTTAATTATGTTGAACTACTAACCAGTCTCTTGTTTTTAATGGTTGAGAGGGTACAGAAACCTGATAGATTTAGCTATCAGCGAGTAAAAACTGGTGAAAATGAAAGTCCTGGTTATTGGTGGAGATGGGTATTGCGGTTGGGCAACTGCACTTTACCTTTCCAATCGAGGTTATGATGTTGGGATTTTAGATAGTTTGGTGCGGCGGCACTGGGATAATGAACTGGGTATCGAAACTCTGACTCCGATCGCGCCAATTCAGCAACGTCTCCAGCGCTGGCAAGATTTGACTGGCAAATCTATCGACCTATTCATCGGCGACATTACTAATTACGAATTTCTCAAAAAAGTACTACACCAATTTGAGCCTAATGCCATAGTGCATTTTGGTGAACAGCGTTCGGCTCCTTTTTCGATGATTGACCGTGAACATGCAGTTCTTACCCAGGTCAATAACGTTGTTGGTACTTTGAATTTGCTATATGCCATGCGGGAAGATTTCCCAGATTGCCACATGGTGAAATTGGGAACAATGGGTGAATACGGTACACCCAACATAGATATAGAAGAAGGGTACATTACCATTGAACACAATGGGCGTAAAGATACCCTGCCTTATCCCAAACAGCCCGGTTCAATGTATCATCTGAGCAAAGTCCATGATAGCCATAATATTCACTTTGCTTGCCGAATTTGGGGATTGCGGGCCACAGACTTAAACCAAGGTATCGTTTACGGCGTTCTCACCGAAGAAACGGGAATGGACGAACTCCTAATTAATCGCCTTGATTACGATGGAGTATTTGGTACAGCACTAAATCGTTTCTGCATTCAAGCAGCGATCGCTCACCCCCTCACCGTCTACGGTAAAGGTGGGCAAACCCGTGGATTTTTAGATATTCGAGATACAGTGCGGTGTGTGGAATTAGCGATCGCTAATCCCGCTGAACCAGGCGAATTCCGCGTCTTTAACCAATTTACTGAACTATTCAGTGTTGGTGACTTGGCGTTGATGGTGAAGAAAGCTGGGAACGCAATGGGGCTAAATGTAGGAATCAATCACCTAGATAATCCCAGAGTTGAAAAAGAAGAACATTACTTCAATGCTAAAAACACCAAACTTTTGGATCTAGGTCTACAGCCTCACTATCTCTCAGATTCTCTGCTTGATTCTCTGTTGAATTTTGCCATCAAGTATCAAAAACGAGCTGATCACAAGCAAATTCTGCCCAAAGTCTCTTGGCATCGTCAAAGCAAAGCATGAAATAAAGGCAGGAAAGCAGGGAGAGGAGGAGTAGAGGGACTCATACCATTTCACTAAATACCTGATACGATTGGTCTCTAAATTCTTTCTTCCCCCTGCTTCCTGCCCCCTTCCCCCTGCCTCTTGAAACGCGCTCTTAAGCTGGCATTATCTGCCTGTACTGCATAGTTTTTTATGAGAATTGCCCTCTTCACCGAAACCTTTTTACCGAAGGTTGATGGTATTGTTACCCGCCTACGTCATACCGTTGACCATTTACAGCGTAATGGCGACCAAGTATTAGTAATTGCCCCTGATGGTGGTATTACTGAACACAAAGGAGCTAAAGTTTACGGAGTTACTGGCTTTCCCCTGCCATTGTACCCAGAGTTGAAAATGGCACTACCCCGCCCAGCCATTGGTTATGCACTAGAAGAGTTTCAGCCAGATATTATTCATGTCGTGAATCCAGCAGTTTTAGGATTGTCTGGAATTTTTTATAGCAAGGTTCTCAAGATTCCTTTGGTAGCTTCTTACCATACACATTTACCCCAATATCTCCAGCATTATGGTTTGGGAATGTTAGAAGGATTTTTGTGGGAATTGCTCAAAGGCGCTCATAATCAAGCCACGTTAAATCTTTGTACTTCCACAGCGATGATGGAGGAACTAACAGCACATGGCATTGAAAGGGTGCATGTGTGGCAAAGGGGAGTGGATACAGAATTATTCCATCCTGATTTATTTAGTATGGAGATGCGATCGCGTCTGTCACAAAATCACCCAGAAAGTCCTTTACTTCTCTACGTCGGCCGTCTTTCCGCCGAAAAAGAAATTGAGCGCATCAAACCAATATTAGAAGCAATTCCCCAAGCGCGGTTGGCATTAGTAGGCGATGGCCCTTACCGCCAAGCCTTGGAAAAACATTTTGCTGGTACAAATACTCATTTTGTCGGGTATCTCATAGGGCAAGAGTTAGGTGCTGCCTTTGCTAGCGCTGATGCTTTTATCTTCCCTTCCCGGACAGAAACACTAGGCTTAGTACTACTAGAAGCAATGGCTGCTGGTTGTCCAGTAGTAGCAGCTCGTTCTGGCGGCATTCCTGATATTGTCACAGAAGGTGTAAATGGATATCTTTTTGAGCCTACAGCAGATATTCAAGATGCAATTTCTGCTACTACTCGCCTTTTACAACACAAACAAGAACGAGATATCATTCGTCAAAATGCCCGTCGGGAAGCAGAAAGTTGGGGATGGGCAGCTGCTACCAGCCAACTGCAAGATTACTATCAAAAGGTAGTATTTGCAGAACAATTGACACCAGCAGTTTATTGAGGAAGGCAAAAGGGAATAAAGCCGGGATTCATACCCTCACTAAATCTTCAATTTAGTGGGGGATTTAAACTGAATTGGGTAGCGTAATGACGCTAGCAAGTCCGCAACCGTCATTATGAATTATAAATTACGAATTACGAATTACGAATTACGAATTAATATGACTCTTCCCAATCCTGGTAGCGTTTTGGCTACATTAACTGAACTGACTCAAGTTAATCGCACCCACGCTTTGTTGCGTCGCGTCAAAGATCTTTCTGTTAATGAATTTGTTTGTTTACTAGACTTTATTACCGCTGAATTCCAACAATTTCTTAGAGCGATTGAACTCATTAATAATGAAGCTCTAGAAACAATGTTAGAAAAAGTTCTAGAAGCAATTACACTCAAAATAGGTCAAATTCTCCAAGCAGAACACACAGCAATTTTCTTAGTGGATTATGACAAAGGTCAGCTGTGGTCAAAAGTGCCTCTGGATAATACACAAAAATTTTTAGAAATTCGTATTCCTATTAAGGTTGGTATCCCAGGTCATGTTGCCAGTACTGGTCAATATTTGAATATACCTGACACCTCTATTCATCCCCTATTCAGCCCAGAATTAGAAAAACAAATGGGCTATAAAATTAACAATATTTTATGTGTGCCCGTTATTAGTAGTAAAAACCAGACTGTAGCAGTAGTACAACTGGCAAACAAAGGAGGGGAAACCCCCTTTGACCATGATGATGAAGAACGTTTTCGAGACTTTGCTGCTTCTATTGGCATTATCTTAGAAAGCTGTCAGTCTTTTTATGTAGCAGCTCGTAATCAAAGAGGTGCTACAGCTCTTTTAAGAGCAACCCAGACTTTAGGACAAAGTTTAGACTTAGAAGCAACTTTGCAGATAGTCATGGAACAAGCCCGGATTTTAATGCAAGCAGACCGCAGTACGCTATTTTTGTATCGTAAAGAAATGGGCGAACTCTGGACAAAAGTAGCAGCGGCGGCAGATGGCACAAACTTGATAGAAATTCGTATGCCAGCTAACCGTGGCATTGCTGGCTATGTGGCTTCTACTGGGGAAGCGCTGAATATTCCAGATGCCTATAAAGACCCCCGTTTTGACCCGACTACAGATAGAAAGACCGGATATCTCACTCGTAATATCTTGTGTTTGCCAGTGTTTAATTCCACAAATGAACTGATTGGTGTGACACAGTTAATTAATAAACAACAAGGTAGCTTTACCGCTTCTGATGAAGAGTTTATGCGGGCGTTTAATATCCAGGCTGGAATTGCCTTAGAAAATGCTCGTTTGTTTGAAAATGTCCTACTAGAAAAACAATATCAAAAAGATATCTTACAAAGTTTATCAGATGCGGTAATTTCTACAGATATGGGAGGTCGCATTGTCACAATTAATGACGCGGCACTAACTTTACTGGGTTGCCCATTAGAGGGAATTAATACCAAAATTAACAAGCCTTTATGGGAACAAAATTTAATAGGTCGTTTCGTTTGGGAAGTTGTACCTATTGAAAATTTACAAATGCGCTTGGAAGACAGTTTAAATACTGGGGCAAAGCATTATGTCCCAGAGCAAAATTTGACGTTGGGATTGTACCAACTTTCGAGTGAATTTCAAGACTTAGAACTCAGTGAGAAGTTGCAAGATGGTTTTTCCTCTGGGTCAACTGCGATAATTGAAAACTTAATTTTGACATTGCGCGATCGCACTAATCCAGATTTTTTTATTCCCTGGAATTTGCCTTTGACTCCTCAATCTGAGTTTTTCACTTCAAGCCAAGTAGAAATATTAGAACGCAGTATTAATCTTACCGTTAATCCTCTAACCAACCCAGAAGGCGGGGTGCGTGGTGGTTTGGTGGTTTTGGAAGACATCAGCCAAGAAAAACGGATGAAATCTACCATGTACCGCTACCTAACTCCCCATGTTGCTGAACAAGTAATGATGCTGGGTGAAGATGCCTTGATGATAGGTGAGCGCAAGGAAGTCACTATTTTATTTTCCGATATTCGAGGTTACACAACACTTACAGAAAATTTTGGTGCGGCTGAAGTTGTAACACTGCTGAATCAGTATTTTGAAACAATGGTAGAGGCAGTTTTTAACTACGAAGGCACACTAGATAAGTTTATGGGTGATGCCTTAATGGCAGTGTTTGGTGCGCCCTTACCTCTAAGCGAAAATCATGCTTGGCAAGCAGTACAGTCAGCGTTAGATATGCGCCAACGTTTGAAGGAATTTAACCAACGACGGATTATTCAGGCACAGCCCCAAATTCAAATAGGTATAGGAATTAGTTCTGGGGAAATAGTTTCGGGGAATATCGGTTCCCACAAACGCATGGATTACACGGTAATTGGCGACAGTGTAAATTTAAGTTCGCGCTTGGAAGCAATAACTAAAGAATACGGTTGCGATATTATTTTGAGTGACTTTACTTACCAACTTTGTAGCGATTTAATTTGGGTGCGGCGGTTAGATAAAATTCGCGTCAAAGGTAAACATCAAGCCGTAAATATTTATGAACTAATTGGCGATCGCAGCAGCCCTCTAGATGCTACCACCCAAGAGTTTTTGTTTCATTACCACGCAGGACGCGCTGCTTATTTGTCTCGTAACTTCCTCCAAGCGATCGCTTGCTTTCAGGCTGCCAAACGTATTCGACCTTCAGACCAAGGCGTTAATATTCACTTAGAACGCGCTCATAATTACCAACATACACCCCCTTTAGACTCATGGGATGGTGCATGGACAATAATTGCAAAGTAGTCAGTTGTCAGTTGTCAGCTGTCAGTTGTTATTCTTGCTACCCCTGCTTCCTGTTAAGAGTTCCCTACCTACGCAAGTAAGTTCTCCAAATCAAAGCGGATTCCTATATAGTCTTTCATTCTTTAGCTTCCCCATCCTCATCTTGAAATGGGTCTTCACCAATTTGCAGTTGTTTTTTTGTTCTTTTCAATTGCTTCCACAAAGCTTTGATTTGTTCGTAAGCTTCACCTGGTGGTAACTTCCCACCTGTCTCTAAGTTGCAAATGTAACTCACTCGCTGGGCAAATTCTTGTAGATTGGCGTTAAAAACTAAGTTTTCTGGCTTTACTTGACCGTAGTAGCGACCGCGAGGGTAGAGAAATTGATCTTTGTTCATTATTTTGTTTTCCATAATTATTAAATTCACCTCCTGTTTTGATCAATTGAAGCGGAATAACTAAGAACTTTCTTCTGTGTGTGTTTATGAAAGTTGGAGAAACTAAATCATTGATAACCGCTTCAATTAGAGTTGTCCAGGAATTTGTTAATTCTGACTTTGATACCAAAAGATAAATGATTAAATGCTTTTATGGCAAGAGTTACAACAATGCTTTAATAAAGAAGATTTTTGTAAACCTCAATGAGAGACGATAGTTTACTTTACTTCCCATTGCCACATTATTTTGCTGTTTTATGAAATTCAGACAGTAATTGACTTCCCTTGAAGATGATAATTATGAAGTTAGTATTATTTGATACTCTCTATTATAACTATTTTATTAATGATCCTTATTATGATTTAGTGTAAAAAAATACTGAGTCTTCAAAGAAACCATAACATCAGCCAACATTTATATCTTCTGTCATGAGTTAGATATTCAATGTAATTTTTTGATCACAAACTTATGTTCCATACGGCAAACTAACCACCAATGGCTAATCTCCAGTAACTAAAGATAAAATGGTTAAGCCCGAAAGGACAAAAGCTCCCAACCGCCCATAACTTTACCTCCCAACATGTCTGTTCATTCCAAGCTATACGAAGGCAAAGCAAAAATTCTCTATACAACGGACGATCCGGAAGTCTTGTTGGCTGATTTTAAGGATGATGCCACTGCTTTCAACGCTCAAAAGCGTGGCAGTATTATCGGCAAAGGAGAAATTAATTGTAGCATTTCCAGCCAGTTGTTTAAACAACTAGAGGTATATGGTATAAAAACTCACTTTATTGATAATCCATCCCCGAATCAAATGCGGGTGAAGTCTGTGAAGATTTTGCCCTTAGAAGTAGTGGTGAGAAATATTGCTGCTGGTAGTCTGTCTCAACAAACAGGGTTAGCAGTAGGTACACTTCTGAAACAACCTCTGGTAGAGTTTTATTACAAAAATGACCAATTGGGAGATCCCTTATTAACACGCGATCGCCTACTACTGCTAGAACTCGCTACTGTGGAACAAGTAGATGCAATTACCAATCTAGCATTGCAAATCAATGAGTTTCTCAATGGCTTTTGGCAGCAGTGTGGTATTACCCTAGTAGACTTCAAACTAGAGTTTGGTTTGGACTCACAACAGCAAATACTCTTGGCAGATGAAATTAGCCCCGACACCTGTCGTTTGTGGAACACCGCAGAAGCAGACCCTAACCGCCGGATAATGGATAAAGACCGCTTCCGCCGAGACCTAGGGAATGTAGAAGATGCTTACCAGGAGGTTTTACAAAGAGTACTACAACTAGTAGAAAGTAAAAATTAACTGGGCAAAATATATTAAACTCGCGTGAATTGTCTTTTGTCAGTTGTCATTTGCTACTGACTATGGCTATAGACCAGTTTGTGATGGTGTGTGGATGTGAAGAGGAATGTAAATAAAATGCGTTTATCTCCCGTATTGGTGGCAGTTGTAGCAATTACAGCGCCCTTAAGCAGTTCACTGAGTGCAAATGCACAAAGCGCTAACAGTTCTAAAAAGATAACAGAGGTTCTCGCACCTCCGACCAATCAACAATTAGAAAAAAACTCAAATCAAGTTCTAACTTTTGAGAACTTAAAATCTCAATCCAACTCGACAGAAGTTGAAGTCGTTGAACTTCTTGCACCTGTAATAAATCAACAATCACAAAAGAACTTAAGTCAAGTTCTAACTCACGAGAATTTAAAGTCCCACTCCAATTCGACAGAAGTTGAGATAATTGAAGACCCCCAGTCTACTGTCGTCGCAGTTTTCCCAGCAAAGACACCATCAAATGTCATATTGCCCAGTCTCACAAAGCCAACAACTGCACAAATCCTGGAGACAACCCCAAATCCGCCAACTCAACAGCCTAATTCCATTCCAGAGAATTTACCCCCAGCAACTGAACAACAAACACCTTCCCCATTACAGGAAAATTTAAACTCCCCTGCGGTAACACCTGTATTGCCAGAAAATACTCAACAGCCTAATTCCGCTCCACAAATTACACCTCCACCAGCCGGGCAACAAACTCCACAAATTTCACCTCCACCAGCCGGGCAACAAACACCTTCCCCATCTCCTGATGCAGCCCCAGAAGCGGCTGAACCCCGTGTACTGGTATCAGAAGTAGTGGTTAGACCCCAGGCTGGACAGCTAGCACCAGAACTGGAAGACCAAGTTTACCAAGTCATTCGCACCCAACCAGGGCGCACAACAACCCGTTCCCAACTGCAAGAAGATATTAATGCCATCTTTGGTACTGGCTTTTTCTCCAATGTCCAAGCAGTTCCAGAAGATACTCCTTTAGGGGTACGGGTGAGTTTTATTGTGCAACCTAATCCTGTTTTGTCGAAAGTAGAAATACAAGCCAATCCTGGTACAGGTGTTGCCTCTGTACTACCTACTAGTACTGTGGATGAAATTTTTCGCAATCAGTATGGCAAAATCCTCAACTTGCGTGAATTGCAAGAGGGTATTAAACAGTTAACCAAGCGGTATCAAGACCAAGGTTATGTGCTGGCAAATGTAATTGGAGCGCCCAAAGTTTCTGAAAACGGTGTTGTGACTCTGCAAGTGGCAGAAGGAGTAGTGGAGAATATTAAAATCCGGTTCCGCAATAAAGAAGGTCAAGAAACAGACGAAAAGGGACAACCAATTCGCGGTCGGACACAAGAGTATGTGATCAAGCGCGAAGTGGAGTTGAAGCCAGGACAAGTATTCAACCGCAACACAGTACAAAGAGATTTACAGCGGGTATATGGATTGGGATTATTTGAAGATGTAAATGTCTCCCTTGACCCTGGTACTGACCCCAGTAAGGTGGATGTAGTAGTGAATGTGGCTGAACGTAGCAGCGGTTCTATTGCCGCTGGGGCTGGTATCAGTTCTGCCAGTGGATTATTTGGTACTGTTAGCTATCAACAGCAAAACCTCAACGGTAGAAACCAAAAATTAGGGGCAGAGGTACAGGTAGGAGTGCGGGAACTGCTGTTCGACTTGCGATTTACAGACCCTTGGATCGCGGGAGATCCTTACCGAACTTCTTATACAACCAATATTTTCCGTCGCAGTTCGATTTCATTGATTTTTGATGGTCAAGATGGTGATATTAGAACCATTGACACAGATGGGACGGAAGGCGATCGCCCCCGTGTTTTACGTCTAGGCGGCGGTGTCACCTTTACTCGTCCCTTGAGTGCTAATCCCTACGACAAGTCCGAGTGGACAGCTTCAGCAGGCTTACAGTATCAACGAGTTTCCACCCGCGATCGCGATGGCGATGTCCGAAGGCTAGGTGCTGTATTTGATGATGAAACCCGTGTTGGTACTAACACAGTTCCTCTCAGTTTCTCTGACGAAGGTGAAGACGATTTGCTGCTACTGCAATTAGGGGCACAGCGCGACCTACGTAATAATCCCTTGCAACCCACCAGTGGATCTTACTTACGTTTTGGGCTTGATCAATCAGTACCAGTAGGGTTAGGCAGTATTTTACTCACCAGGTTACGAGGGAGCTACAGTCAATATGTACCTGTCAACTTTACTAACTTCACCCAAGGGCCAGAAACCCTAGCATTTAACTTACAAGGCGGAACAATCCTTGGTGACTTGCCTCCCTACGAAGCTTTTACCCTTGGTGGCAGTAACTCCGTTCGGGGTTACGAAGAAGGAGCCTTAACCAGCGGACGCAGTTACGTACAAGCATCCGTCGAATATCGCTTCCCGGTTTTCTCAGTAGTTAGCGGCGCACTATTTTTAGATGTTGGTACTGATTTGGGAACTAGTACTGAGACCGCTGAGGTACTGAACAAAAATGGTAGCGGTTACGGTTATGGTCTTGGTGTGCGTGTACAATCCCCACTAGGGCCAATTCGCATTGACTACGGAATCAATGATGACGGTGATAGCCGCATTAACTTTGGTATTGGCGAAAGGTTTTAAGTTGTCAGTTGTGAGGCAGCGCTGCGGGAGGGTTTCCCTCCGCAGGCGACTGCGAACCCGAAGGGTCAGTTGTCAGTTGTCAGTGGTCAGCGATGCATTGAGCTTGTCAAAGTGTGGTCAGTGGCAAATAAAAACTGACAACTGACCAATTTAACTTGCTAATTTTTACCATTGCCTCAATACTGTACCTTTAAAGGTATCAGTTACATTGTTGGGAGCAGAACAGGGGCTTTGCCAAAACTTAACATAAATGATACAAATCAAAATATATTCACTTTTCATCTATGCAACAGCACACTTTAGCAGCGGAAATTACCCAAACCGGAGTGGGACTGCATAGTGGTGTAATTACTCATGTGCGGATATTACCCGCCGATGCAGGCAGTGGGCGCTATTTTGTGCGGGTGGATTTACCTGATTTACCGATAATTCCAGCCCAAGTTGCAGCAGTTAGTCAGACTGTACTTTCAACTCAGTTGGGTAAAAATGAAGCCTGCGTTCGCACGGTAGAGCATCTATTAGCAGCGCTTGTGGGCATGGGTGTAGATAACGCTCGAATTGAAATTGATGGCCCAGAAGTACCACTTTTAGATGGTTCAGCCAAGGTATGGACAGCAAGTATCGCTGAAGTCGGTCTAATATCACAACCAGTTAATAACAATCAAATTCCTCTAGTTATTACAGAGCCAATATGGGTTTATCAAGGTGATGCCTTTGTTTGTGCCCTTCCAGCCCCAGAAATTCGCTTTAGTTACGGCATTGACTTTGACCCGCCAGCTATTGGTAATCAATGGCACAGTTGGTCACAGGCTACCGAATTAAACAACGCTTCTACCAGCTTTGCTGAAGAAATTGCTCCTGCTCGGACTTTTGGTTTACTGCATCAAATTGAACACTTACAAAAAACAGGACTAATTAAAGGTGGTAGTTTGGATAATGCACTTGTTTGTGGCTCTGAAGGCTGGCTAAATCCACCATTAAGATTTGCAAATGAGCCAGTCCGTCATAAAATCTTGGACTTAGTAGGAGATTTGAGTTTACTAGGAACTTTTCCGCAAGCTCATTTTTTAGCGTATAAAGCTAGCCACAATTTACATATTCAACTGGCTCAGAAAATTTTAGATTTTGCGGAAAGTTGCCAGCAAGGCTTCCCTGCCTAGCAAACTTTTAAGACGGATTGGATCTAAAATCCTTAAGGGGTTTCAATATAAACCCACTTAATTTCCATTTCCCAGATTGAAAATCAACCAAACTGCTAATGTCAACCCTTACCCAAGTGAATAGCACCGAGACGATCGCACCTACATCTACCGAAAAACAGGCTACCCATGAAATTAAAAAGACTTTTTCATCTGAAGAAATTCAAAAACTTCTACCTCACCGCTATCCATTTTTACTTGTAGATAAAATAATTGACTACATCCCAGGAAAGTCGGCTGTAGGTGTTAAAAATGTTACTTTCAATGAACCTCAATTTCAAGGTCATTTCCCAGGAAGACCACTGATGCCGGGAGTACTAATTGTAGAAGCGATGGCACAGGTCGGGGGGATTGTTTTGAAGCAGCTGCCTGGGTTTGAAGACGGACTGTTTGTTTTTGCTGGTATCGATAAAGTCCGTTTCCGCCGCCAAGTTGTACCAGGAGATCAACTGGTAATGACAGTGGAACTGTTATGTGTAAAACAACGTCGTTTCGGTAAAATGCAGGCTCGTGCCGAAGTTGACGGTAAACTCGCTGCGGAAGGCGAATTGATGTTCTCTTTAATTAATTAGATTAATTAATTAAAGATTTGCTTGCGTGGTACGGGTATATCCGTGAAATACCCTTACTTCATTCTGAATAAGGATAGCAGTAAAAAAACAATCCACAATAGCACTTTATAATTTCTTGATTTTCGATGCCCTCTGGTGCGTCCGCTACGCGAACACACTTAACTTGCTTTTCCTCACACTTTCGGCAACTGAAAACTTACACACTCAGCAATGCCAGTAGCCTCAAGGGGGATTACCCCCGCACAGTGAGTCAGTCATTCAAGTCGGTTTAACTGAACTTAAGGATTGGCAAACCCAAAGGACACTGGCTCCTCAAGACAGTTCTGGAGATTCACCCTTGAAAACGCTTATTCATCCAACTGCTGTAATTCATCCTAAATCGGAACTCCACCATACAGTGCAAGTCGGTGCCTATGCTGTGATTGGAGAGCATGTCAAAGTGGGCCCTGAAACAATAATTGGCGCTCATGTAGTGCTAGAAGGGCCTTGTGAAATTGGGGCGCAAAATCAGATTTTTCCAGGTGCAGCGATCGGTATGGAACCCCAGGATCTCAAATTTGTGGGAGAACCTACTTGGGTCAAAATTGGTGATAATAACTCGATTCGTGAGTATGTCACCATCAACCGCGCTACTGGTGCTGGTGAAGCAACGGTAATCGGGAATAACAACTTACTGATGGCTTATGTACATGTAGCTCATAACTGCATCATTGAAGACCACGTGATTATTCCCAACTCAGTAGCACTAGCAGGTCATGTCCATATAGAGTCACGAGCAAGGCTAGGCGGAGTTTTGGGTGTGCATCAATTTGTACATATTGGTAAACACGCGATGGTTGGAGGTATGGCACGCATTGATCGGGATGTACCACCTTATATGCTAGTGGAAGGCAATCCGGCACGAGTACGAACCCTTAATCTTGTGGGATTAAAGCGTTCTGGCATGAGTTCAACCGACTTACAAATCCTCAAAAAAGCCTTCCGCATTCTGTATCGTTCTGGCTTAACTTTTAAAGATGCTTTAGAACAGCTCGAACAGTTGGGAGAAACCGAACAACTACAAAACCTACGTCGCTTCTTGCTACTTTCTCAGATGCCAGGCAGACGTGGTTTAATTCCCGGAAAGAGTAAACCAAGCGTGAGTGATGAATGATCAATTAGAAGTTGTGAGTTATGAATTAAACTTGTAACTCCTAACTTCTAACCATTCAGTATTTAATACATTTTTACCAACTACCAATTACCAAATGCGGATATTTATCAGCACTGGCGAAGTTTCTGGCGATTTGCAAGGGTCGCTGCTGATTGTAGCGATGAAGCGTCAAGCTGCTGCTGCTGGTTTGCAATTAGAGATTGTAGCTCTGGGTGGCGAAAGAATGGCAGAGGCAGGAGCAACTATTCTGGGTGATACCAGTGGTATTGGCTCAATGGGTCTAGTTGAATCTCTGCCTTATATTTTGCCTACTCTCAGAGTACAACGACAAGCGATCGCCTTTCTCAAACAAAATCCACCTGACTTAGTAGTGCTAATTGACTACATGGGGCCAAATCTCGGCATTGGCACTTATATGCAAAAGCATTTACCCCAAGTGCCTGTGGTGTATTACATTGCTCCCCAAGAATGGGTGTGGTCAGTCAGTTTACGTAACACTGCCCGAATTGTCGGCTTTACAGATAAGTTGTTGGCAATCTTCCCAGAAGAAGCCCGTTATTTTAGCGATAACGGCGCAAAAGTTAGTTGGGTAGGGCATCCTCTCGTTGACCGGATGCAAAACGCTCCCAGTCGTGAAGCAGCCCGCGCAAAATTGGGTATTACGCCAGAACAAACAGCGATCGCTCTTCTCCCTGCCTCTCGCAACCAAGAAATAAAATATCTTTTACCAGTTATTTTTGCAGCGGCCCAAACTATTCAAACCAAGCTACCTGAAGTTCATTTTTGGATTCCTCTGTCCTTAGAAGTCTACAGACAGCCAATTGAAGCAGCAATTGAACGTTACGGTTTGCGGGCTAGTGTTGTATCAGGTCAACAAAAAGAAGTATTTGCCGCTGCCGATTTTGCCATTACTAAATCTGGCACCGTAAATTTGGAACTAGCTTTATTAAATGTGCCGCAAGTTGTGGTTTACCGCCTGAATCCCATTACGGTATGGATTGCCCGAAAAATTCTCAAAGGTTCCATACCCTTTGCATCGCCACCTAATTTAGTCGTGATGAAGCCAATTGTGCCAGAGTTTTTACAAGAGCAAGCCACACCAGAGAATATTACCCAAGCGGCAATGGAATTATTGCTAAATCCTGAACGCCGCCAGCAAACTTTGACAGATTATCAAGAAATGCGCCAGTGTTTAGGCGAAGTGGGAGTATGCGATCGCGCTGCTCAAGAAATTTTGCAAATGCTACCAAGTTTGAGAGTTTAGATTTTAAATTGGTGGTTAATTGTTAGATTTCAGAGTCAGCTTAGAGGTGTCATGGCTCATGATTTGAGAAAACAACGACCGATCGCAGTTGACTTGTTTGCCGGTGCTGGCGGCATGACCCTTGGCTTTGAACAAGCTGGCTTTGATGTGTTGGCATCTGTGGAAATAGACCCGATTCACTGTGCTACACATGAGTTTAATTTTCCTTTCTGCTCTGTGTTGTGTCAAAGTGTTGTGGGTACTACAGGAGAAGAAATTAGGCAGCGTTCTGAAATTGGCGATCGCGAAATCGATGCAGTGATTTGCGGCTCTCCATGTCAAGGCTTTTCACTCATGGGTAAACGAGCTTTTGATGATCCGCGCAATTCTTTAGTATTTCACTTCCATCGATTAGTTTTAGAGCTACAACCAAAGTTTTTTGTAATGGAAAATGTTCGGGGAATTACAGTTGGTGAACATAAAAAAATTCTCCAAACTTTAATTAGCGATTTTAAAATTCATGGCTATCAAATAGCAGAAAATTATCGAATTCTCAACGCAGCACATTATGGTGTGCCACAGTCTCGCGAGAGATTATTTCTCATTGGTGCAAGAAAAGATGTAGAGTTACCGCCATATCCCCAGCCAATTACTAAACAAGCATTGCCAAATAATTTTACAGATCAGAATTTATCGATTCTTCCTAATAGCCCAACAGTCTGGGAAGCAATTGGAGATATACCAGAAGTAGAAAATTACTCAGAGTTATTAAAGAGAGATTGGATAGTAGCAGAGTATGGCAAACCGAGTAATTACGCTTTGACACTTCGCGGGATTAATACTTTAGTAGATGACTATGCATATCAGCGTGACTTTGATTCCCGCATCCTTTCTTCAAGTCTGAGAACAAAACACTCACTTACAACTATTCAACGTTTTGCTGCAACGATTCCGGGAGAGAGAGAGCCGATTAGCCGTTTTCATAAACTACATCCGGCTGGTGTCTGTAACACCTTACGAGCAGGAACAGACAAATATAGAGGTTCTTTCACCTCTCCTAGACCGATTCATCCTTTGACACCCCGCTGCATTACAGTCAGGGAAGCTGCAAGACTACATTCTTACCCGGACTGGTTTAGATTTCATGTCACTAAATGGCATGGATTCCGCCAAGTCGGTAACTCTGTACCACCACTATTAGCAAAAGCTGTAGCAGCAGAAATTATTCGTAAATTGCAGGTATTGCCTAATAAATCTCATTTTCGTCAGCAGCTAGGAGATGAAAAGCTATTGCAACTAAATATGTCGCAAGCGGCACAATATTATGGCAAAGATTGTTAGCGATCGCACTGAGATTTATCAGACGCGATGAGGTCATGAGGTTTACCACAGGTGATCGCACTGAGATTTATCAGACGCGATGAAATCATGGGGTTTGCGACAAGCGATCGCCTTTTCTCAATGGATTTATCAAACGCGATGAATCGCGTCTCTACAATAATGGGGAAACATGCCCTAGGCTTTTGCTCTTGCCTCTATGATCACAATATTAGATGAATGGCAATCAGATCATGCTAAAGTACGATCCGCTAGACTGCTTACCCTCCGCTGAGGATTTGCCTGACTCTGACGATACCCCTGTGGATAATGAATTACAAGATTTGATTCCCGGTTTACTCAAAGCTATATTAGCTATGGCATGGGCAGATCGCATGGACTGGTTCTTTGAGGTTGATATGGGCATTTATTATGATCCCAATCAGCCAGCGATTGTACCAGATGGGTTTTTGAGTCTGGGAGTAGAACGGATTTTTGATCAGAATCTGCGTTTAAGTTATGTGCTTTGGGAAGAACAGCGCGCACCAATTATGGCATTAGAGGTGGTTTCTCAGAAACGGCGCGGGGAATACAGCACGAAGAAAGAATTTTATGCCCAATTAGAAGTTTTATATTATGTCGTTTATAATCCCCAGCGGCGGAGAAAACCGACTTTAGAAGTGTATCGCTTGGTAAATGGCAAGTATCAATTGCAGCCAGGAAATCCCGTTTGGCTACCAGAAATCGGTTTAGGAATTGGCAACGAACGGGGTACATATCTAGGTATTACACGCGAGTGGCTTTACTGGTATGACGAGCAAGGCAAGCGTTTATTAGCACCAGAAGAACGAGTTCAACAAGCAGAACAACGCGCCCAAATGCTGGCTGAACGTCTCAGATCGCTGGGTGTAGATCCAGATTCTTTGGTTTAGAATCTGCTTTGGGCTGAATTAGGACAGATGCAATCTCCAACAACCAAGCCACAAGTCTAAAAAACTGGTGAACGAGTATCAATGACTCTCCCACGAATATCAAAGACTCTCTCATGAATATTAAAGACTCTCCCGCGAACATCAAAGACTCTCTCATGAGTATTAAAGACTCGCTCACGAATATCAAAAACTCTCTCATGAGTATTAAAGACTCTCCCACGAATATCAAAGACTCTCGCGCGAATATCAAAGGCTCTCGCATGAGTATTAAAGACTCTCCCACGAATATCAAAGGCTCTCGCATGAGTATCAAAGACTTGTAGATGAGTCAGCTTAACGCAAAAGGAGCGATCGCTCACACGACAATCGAGTGGATACCAATTAAATTAAAGAATACGACAGTCGCTACATCTGTAGCTAAGCTCAACTCTGTTGCGATCGCATTGACGTTTTATCAGCGATGTTTCTTAATGACAAATAATAAATGACAAATGACGAACCACGAATTACGAACTACGAATTAAATCTTGCACTCTCACTATCATTTGTCTAACTGCTTCAGCATCAGGAGATTTGAGACGCTGCAATATCTTCAAGGCTGACTGCAAATAATCTAGTGCTTTATTGTAATCGCCCTGTTGTTCTGCTATTTCCCCTAAGCACCACAACGTTATTGCCTGACCTTGGACATTGCCGATTTGTTCATCAAGGGCAAGCGATTTTTCATATAGGGCGATCGCTTCGTTGATTTCTCCTGTATTCTCTTTGAGGTATCCTAAGTTGTTGAACATTGTCGCCTTAATTTTGACATCATCGATTTGTTCAATGATGACAAGAGATTGCTGATAAAAAGCGATTGCTTCATTGATTTCTCCTCTATCGGTTTTGAGTTTCATCAAACTGAACAAAGCAGTCACCTGACCTTTGACGTAGCCGATTTGTTCACAGATGGCAAGGGATTCCTGATAAAGGGCGATCGCTTCGCTGATTTCTCCTGTATTAGCTTTGAGGTTTCCCAATTCGTGCAACGTCGCCGCCTTGCCTTTGACATTGCCGATTTGTTCTTTGATAGCCAGGGATTGTTGATAAAGGGCGATCGCTTCGTTAATTTCTCCTCCATAGGCTTTGATTGCCCCCAGCTGGTGTAACGTCGTTGCCTTACCTTGGACATGGCCGATTTGTTCACTGAGAGCAAAGGATTGTTGATAAAGGGCGATCGCTTGTTCTATTTCTCCTATATTGGCTTTGAGTCTCCCCATTTCGTGCAACGTCGCCGCCTTGAGTTGAACATTGCCGATTTGTTCATTGAGGGCAAAGGATTTTTCATACAAGGCGATCGCTTGTTCTATTTCTCCTCTATCGGCTTTGAGTCTCCCCATTTCGTGCAACATACCTGGCAGTCCTTGAACATTGCCGATTTGTTCATTGAGAGCAAAGGATTTTTCATACAAGGCGATCGCTTCATTGATTTCTCCTCTATCGGCTTTGATATATCCCAAGTGTTGCAATGTCACTGCCTTGAGTTGGACATTGCCGATTTGTTCACTGAGGGTAAGAGATTGTTCATACAAGGCGATCGCTTCGCTGATTTGTCCCGTACTGGCTTTGAGATAACCCAAGTTATGAATAATTCCTGCTTTTTCTTTTTTGTCTTCTGTTGGACAATTATCTAGGGCTTGTTGATAATGCTCTTGGGCTTTACTTACATCACCCAGTTCTTGTTCACAAGCAGCTAATCCATGTAATAGTACGTAATCTTCAGCAATTTCTAGAGTAGATTTGCACAATTGAACAGCTTCCCGAAATCGGCTTTGATTTCTCCAGTGACTTGCTAACTTCCCTGCTATTTCTAACGCAACCTTGTCTACCTTTCCTCGCAACGCTAACCGATGAATTTCTAAGTTTTGTTCCTCGGTTGGGATTGCTGTCCCTTCCCACCAAAGGCGATACAACACCTGAGCCGCTTGCTCATACAAAGCTTCTCCATCTGACCGTATCTGCACAGGCAAAATACGCGGCACTCGTAACGCCTGATCATGGCTCACTTCCAACAGCCCCAACGCCACCGCCCGACTAATATAATGTGACAAATTGGGGATATTCTCACAAACTGCGGCTAAAGCTTCCCTCGGTACTGACAACTCAAACACTAAACCCCGTGACAACATCTCCCGCATGGTTACATCCATCTGTTGCAGCAGCGCCTCTGCCAAAACTTGCTCTCGCAACTCCACCGGATCTGCTGCTAACCGATTCAAAATTGCCGCCACATCGACAGTTGTATTTTGCAAAATCTTATCCAACCATTCCAGCAAGCGGGGATTACCATCCGCCAACTTCTGCGCCTGCGATTTTAAAGCCTCATCCACCTGAGATTTAGCACCAAAGGCTGTGAGTAGATTACACTTTTTTCGCAAATCTGCGCCTCGCATCCCCTCCAACGGCTGCTTATGGAAATGCTGCAACTGGGTAAATTCAAAATCATAGCGGCAGGTAATAACAATGCGGTGGGAAGTGGAATTTTCTCTAATTGCCCAGACTAAAGCCTTCATTACCTCTGCTGCTTCTGATTGCAGACGACCTAACCCCCCTAGCCCCCCTTCCCTACGAGGGAATGGGGGGACTTGACTCCCCTCTCCGCTTCGGAGAGGGGTTGGGGGTGAGGTCTCTAAATTCACTTCAAAGTCATCCAGCACTAATAAAAACGGCTTTCCTTGCTCATGCAACTGCTGGAAAACTCGCCGCAGCCGATATTTCAATTCTTCATCATAATTTTGTAAGCTTTTGCGTTGTTCGTTGTCATCCAACTTTTCTGTTAGGCGACTTACTAAACTAGCTTCATCTATTCTCCCCACCCAGACAACACGCTCAAAATTCGCCAGTCTGTCACAAAGCCTAGCAGCTAAACTACTTTTACCCAAACCGCCCATGCCATGAATCAACACCCCAATTTCATCGGTTGATTGACTCAGCACTCGCAAACAATTTTGCAATTGACGGCGACGACCAACAAAACTCTCCCGCGTCGGGACTTTCACCTTACCCGCAGCATCTAAAAACTGGGTAGAAACAGAAAGCGGTGGCGCTGGTTTACGTCCACGAGTCCGCAAAGGTGTGACTAACGAACTTGGTAAATTGCCTGCTGCATACAGCCGTAACAAATGCCAATCCCGCGCCTTATTCTTAATTAATGCTTGGTAGGTACTAGCAACAGCTTCAGTGATTTGCTTCCCCGCCGATAATTCCTGATACAATGCCGCAGCCGCGGCTGTAGCATTAGAATCTAAAACCTTTTGACCCCAACCCAAAACTGCTTTCGCACCCGATTTGAGCAATTCTTCAGCCATTGACGGCACAGAACCGGAATTGCCAGCTTGCCCAGTACGACAACCAGAGAGAAATATAAGTTTTGGCAACCGAAATTGTAATTCTTGGGCGATATCTCCAGCACTGGCATAGTAAGCCTCACCTGTTGCCGTTTCTGTAACAAAGCGGGGTTGCCCATCTTGTAAGGTAGCATGACCAGTCAGGTGTAAAACATCAAAATAATCTTTATCATAACCATCGATTAAATAACCCAACTCCAACAAACAGCCGCTTTCTTCCACTGTCAATGCTAAAGGTTGCCGCTTTGTCGCCTCTAAAATCCGTGCTTCCTCCCCCTCAAAATCCAGCACAGGTTTGACATCCAAAGGCGAAGTCGCCATAAACAAAACTTGCAGCGCCCGGTTTTCTGCTTCCCCGTCAATGGTCAATTTTTTTACCGTGCTATCTGACACCCAACGCACCGGGACAATAGCCGGGACTCGCTCAACCAAAAAGCTAACGCCATCGTACAGCACTTCCCAAGGCAGATGAGCGAGATTTTCCGCCGCCGCGATCGCTAACACAATCCCCTCTCGCCGATACTTATCTAGCAAAGGTTGCAGCCAACGATCGCTCCCATCCAACCAGTTATACAGCCGCTGCCCAGTTACCGTATAATCCTCTGGGAATACCGAAACATAATAATCTCGTTCCGCCAACTCAATCAAATCAGCGACTTCTGATAGAGGAAGCGATCGCTTTTCATACTGGTTTGGATTATCAATAAAATAACGTAACTCTACGTAATTACCATCAACTGCCTTCAGATCGAGGTGGAGGATTTGCACATTCCGAATCCTGAGACTTCAGCATTTCCCCAAGTCTAACACCCCGAATTCCAGAGCTTTTCAAAGGAATCCGCCCGCAATTTCCCTCAAACTCTTCTTTATTGGCGTACTTGGCGTACTTGGCGGTTCGTTCGTTATTCTTACCCTTCCAAAATTTGCCTAATTTCCTCTAACGTTGCATTCTCCAGCAGCAAACGCCGACCATTACGCCCAACAATCAACACCTTTTCTATTCTTTTACCAGACTTTTGCTGCTTGTAATCTTGATACCACTTACGGATTTGTTCAGCAATGGCGATTGTACCCCCAACAATCCCCACGATAGTAGCAACTGTTGCTGTTACTCCCTCTCTTTCGGCTGTATCTGAACTAACGCTATAGTTACCCGATATACCGGGAATTTCTAAAAGCGCCTTTGTTGCTACAACTGCATCTTCACCTGCGATCGCCAATTGAGCTACTGCCATAGTTTCCCTGCGAATATTTCCAGGCTTATTTTAAAGGTCAATGGTCAAAAAAGAGGATAATTCCCCCTGCTCCCTGCTCCCTGCTCCTCTGCTCCCCCTCATCTTCCCAACCCCCCTTGGCGCTCACATTTAAAACCTTGATTTTGCCAAGCTTGTATATCCACCTCAGCCAATTTAGTCACTTGAGAGCATTGTGGTTGAATAATTTGACTCAACATTGCCCAAAACAAACTACGCGTTAAATCGAGTCCAGTTTTCAACCAAGACTCACGATTACCAGGAATACCCAACTCCTCAACAATGTCTGGCTCTACCCAAATTCCATGAGCGCCTAAAAGAATTTGTGCCATCCATTTAGCTCTGGGTAAATGACTTGGCGACGTAATCAACATGACTTTATGCACTCCCCAACGTCGCAGAATCGGAATACCATAATAAAAATTTTCAAAGGTAGAATTTGCACAATTTTCTAACCAAACATTTTGCAACTTTACCGCTTCCCGCTGAAAAATCATCCATACACAAGGGTCTGGGGAACCATGAGAAATTAAAATTGGGGTCTGCGGATATTGTGTTACTTTGTGAGCAACATAAATTTCTCGGCGAATA
Organism: Atlanticothrix silvestris CENA357; assembly: GCF_016056295.1. GTDB lineage: Bacteria > Cyanobacteriota > Cyanobacteriia > Cyanobacteriales > Nostocaceae > Atlanticothrix > Atlanticothrix silvestris. The sequence goes on along the minus strand of NZ_JAECZB010000013.1, from coordinate 4,328 downwards.
CTACCACCTAATACAAAAAACGCATTTACTGGCTTTGAGGAAGCGAAAACTAGGCTTGTAGTGATGCAAATCATCCAAATGACAAAGATCAGACATAAAACAAAAGCTAATTTTTGTAACAATTGCCACGTTTTACGAAATTTTCCACGTCCGAGAATTGATGAAGTTTTAGTAAATTTATGTCTCATGACATTGGTAATCAAAGCTTGGTTAAATCATGGCAAAAAGACCTGCTATTAAGTCAACGAAATGCTATCTTATAAAAATAATATAGGGTGTAAAGATGACACTGATAAAAGTGTCACATTATTGTCACAGTAACTTAATAGTGTCAGATTAGACTGCCAAAAAGTTTGCAGACGCAGTAATTATTTGTAATAAAATACTGCAAAATTTTTAGGATAATTCCGAGGGGAAAGTGATGAGCATAACATAACTGAAAATTGAGTATAAAAACTTAAAAATTTCTCAAAAGCCTGATTGCTAGACTGTCAACAATACAATTAATCCAGCTGATGTACATGAACCAATCTGCGAAACGTTACTCGCCACTCCAAGTAGCCTTGATTGGTGGAGCGATCGCCACGACCGCCACCATGTCCGTATTTGGCCCTGCTTGGACTCGCAGCGTTCGGGCTGCCCTAAAAGATAGCCCCAAAGCCCTAGTTGACCAAGTATGGCAAGTGGTAAATCGTGAATATGTTGACGGCAACTTTAATCAACAAGATTGGCAAGCAACTAGGCAAAGTCTATTAAGCAAAAACTATTCTTCTAATGAAGAAGCTTATGTAGCCATTCGCGAAGCTTTACAAAAGTTGGGTGATCCTTATACCCGATTTCTTGACCCCAAACAGTATGAAGCCTTAACCAGTCAAACATCTGGGGAAGTCTCTGGGATTGGCATCCGCATGGAAGTGAACGACAAAACCAAGCGGCTCACTGTTGTGGAAGCCATAGAAAACTCCCCAGCGCTGAAAAGTGGGATCAAAGCAGGCGATGAAATTTTGGCAATTGATGGCAAGTCCACCCTGGATATGAAAGTGGATGATGCCTCCAAGCTGATTCGTGGCAAAGCAGGTACTCCCATCACATTACGCCTCGGACGGACGGGGCAGAATGCTTTTAATTTGAAGCTGACACGGGCAACGATTGAAGTACCAACAGTACTTTATACCCTCAAGCAAGAAGGAAATCGACGCGTAGGCTATGTTCGTTTGCGCGAGTTTAATGCCCATGCTGCTGATCAAATGCGTCGAGCCATCCGCAATTTGAACGGCAAAAGAGTCGATGCTTTTGTGTTAGATTTGCGCGGCAATCCTGGTGGTTTATTGCAGGCAAGCATTGAAATTGCTCGGATGTGGCTAGATGATGGCGGGATTGTCCGCACAGTTGATCGCCGAGGAGGTACTGAGGATAGTAAAGCCAATCGCACTGCCTTGACAAAACTTCCCTTAGCGGTATTGGTTGATGGTAATTCAGCTAGTGCTAGTGAGATTTTAACAGGGGCCCTCAAGGATAATAAGCGGGCTGTAGTCATTGGGGGTCAAACCTTTGGTAAAGCATTAGTACAGTCAGTTCATGAACTGTCAGATGGTTCTGGTTTAGCTGTCACCATTGCCCACTACTACACTCCCAAGGGAACGGATATTAACCATAAGGGAATTACACCAGATATCAAACTAGATTTGACAGAGGCTCAAGAGCGTCAATTGGCAACCAACCCAAGTTTAGTTGGGACTAAAAATGATCCACAATATGCCCGTGCGATCGCAGTTTTATCTGGTAACAACTTCGCTGAATCTCCAGTTATACTACCCAGTCAACCTGTGAGCGCTCGCGCCAACGACTTGAAATTTTAGATTGATGTTATTTGAGAGTAATCTCTGACCAAGTGTTTATCTATCAGCATTCCCAAATTCAGGTTTAAGCAAGTATAAAAGATGTAGACGCTCCTAAAGGCGGCTTTTCGTAGGGTGGGCTGAAGTATAAAATTTTTATCCTTCATCCTGCATACTTCATCCTTAATACTTCTATGAATCATCAGCTAAGCAATACAACCACCGCCAACAGCTTCTTGCCAATGGTTTCGGTGGTTGTTCCTATTTATAACGGTGAAATAGATTTACCAGAGTTAATTAGTTGTCTGTTGTCTCAAAGTTACCCAAAAAACCGAGTAGAGTACTTACTTGTAGACAATAACAGTAGCGATCGCACTTTCACCTACCTTAAAGCATCTGCCGAAAATAGCTCAATTACAATTCGCCCTTTGAGTGAAAACAAAATTCAAAGCTCTTATGCGGCTCGAAATACTGGTATTCGTGCTGCTGTCGGCGAAATTATCGCTTTTACCGATGCTGATTGTCGTCCCCAACCACAATGGATAAGCTCATTAATCCAGCCTTTTGTCAAGCCAGATGTGGTCATCGTCGCAGGTGAAATTGTTGCCTTACCAGGTAACACTATTTTAGAACAACACGCAAATAGCCAAGAGACTTTATCACAAAAGCATACTCTTGGCCATTCCTTTTGTCCCTACGGTCAGACTGCTAATTTAGCCATTCGCCGCATTGCTTTAGAAAAAGTGGGTTTATTTCGCCCCTATCTCACTACTGGCGGCGATGCAGATATCTGCTGGCGGATTTTGCAAGAAAATCTTGGGCGTTGTGAATTTGCCCCAGAAGCGATCGTGCAGCACCGTCACCGCACCACATTCAAAGAACTAAAAAGCCAATGGCGGCGTTATGGACGTTCAAACCGCTATCTGCATGAGTTACACGGCGTAGAATTAATGCGGGAAATTACACTGAAAGAATGCGGTTATCGCTTGATACGTTGGTTATTGAAGGAAGTGCCCAAAGATAGCATGAAGGCGATCGCAGGTAAAGCCACCCTTGTAGATATCTTGAATACTCCTATTGGGTTGTTTACTGCCAGAGCGCGTTATTCTGGGCAGCAGGAGGCTCAACTACCAGAAAATGCCAAGATAATTGACCGACTATAAAAATATGAGAGGACTGCAATGATCTCACCCATTTATTTACTTTCGTAGATAAATAGCTAAATATTTACTTTTGTCTCAGAGTTATTCTAGACAAAATTGCTTTTTTTTCATTTTTCACCTCTTTACTGAGCCATACTCTTAGTATCAATAAACTGTAAATTAATTGCCAATAATCAAAGTGCAATTTTGTATTGTAGATACCAAAAATTTTCAACTAATAGTTGTATGACTTTAGTTTTAACTCAAGGTCTGAATTTATGCTCTTTAATATCTAACCATAGGTTAGTTCAATATCTAAAAAGGATATTTATAAGTAGAAGCATAGGTGGAAAACACCTATATAAAGTAAGTGAGGCAAAAAATCATGTCCGAACAAATCATTGCATCGGGTTTATTTGTGGAGTTATCTACACAAGAGCAGCAGCTTCTAGCTGGTGGTCAATACGGCGGAGACAGAGACAGAGACAGAGATAGAGACAGAGATAGAGATAGATACAAAGACAGATACAAATGTGAGTACTGCTACGACTGTTACCGTTACCGTGGCTAACTTTGCGAAGCTTACTGACTGGGTAATCCAGTAGTTTTTACTTTGCAATTCAAAGGGGAGGGGAAGACTTACATAAAGTTAACTCATAAGCAATTAAGTTTTGAGAACGTTTATGTAGTCATCTATATTCTTTTGAAAATTTAATTTCAAAGAATAGGCAGCAGAAAAATCATAGGGATAACCCTTCTTCTTCTATCCCTCCCTGAATATAAATATACAGCGTTTATCGGTTGGGTATAGTATACCTATTAAAAAGAAAGGGGCTAGAGACAGGCGAGCGTAATGTAACTCATCCATAAGAAATTTGCTGTAAAGAATTATTTTGACTAATTTTTTAAAAAGATATTCTATGAATATATGATGTAAAAGTATACGAATTTATAGAATAATTTTACTAATATACTTACATAATAATTTCTCAGAGAATCCCGCTTAAATCTAATATAAAACCTGGTAATATTTCCTGTTTTGATAATTGGCTTGGGGAAATTAGTACTTCCTTATCTTTGTCTTGTCGGTAAATCTCTACCTGCTTTCTTTTAAGATCAACCAGCTAGTTTAAGCGCATACGTTCTCCATATACTCTTGCATCTTGTTTTGGAGCGACTTGAGAGTGTCAAATTCAGAACGCAGTTCCACCATGAAGTCAAAGAACCAAGAGCGATCGCCAATCTTCTTTGCGCTCCTATGGATTTTAGCCCTGAGCGTAAGTCGCAGAGCTAAAGTGGGAGCAACGCGATTTTGTGAAGTGGCAAAGCTGGGGGGGCTGGGGAGGCT
>NZ_JAECZB010000089.1 GCF_016056295.1 Atlanticothrix silvestris CENA357 | reverse complement strand
CCCTTACCCCTTCTTCCCCATGCCCAATTCCCCATGCCCCAATTCCAATTTATGAAATTTTAGATAATCAGATAATTTACTCCGTCTTATTAGGAGTAATTATTGCAAAATATTAAACAGTAGCGTCTGGAGAGCAATCTGTGGTAATTTATGCTTCTATTCCTCAGTCTAGCGATCGCTCAATGCTAGACGAAAGAAGTCAAAAATTAAGTAATTTTACACAAAGACATATTGGAGCAAACTCCAACGACATCCAGCGAATGCTTGATGTATTGGGATTTGCTAGCCTAGATGCCCTCATCGACCAAACAGTGCCCCAGGCAATCCGGTTGAATAAACCGCTACAGTTGCCTGAAGCACAAAGCGAATACGCAGCACTAGCAAAGTTAAAAAAAATTGCTGCTAAAAATCAAGTGTGCCGTTCATACATTGGTATGGGATATTACGACTGCATCACTCCGGCTGTGATTGGGCGTAACATCTTAGAAAATCCTGGTTGGTATACTGCCTACACCCCCTACCAGCCAGAAATTGCTCAAGGGCGACTCGAAGCGCTGCTCAATTTTCAAACCATGATTATCGACCTCACAGGTTTAGAAATTGCCAATGCTTCATTACTTGATGAAGCTACAGCCGCAGCAGAAGCCATGACTATGAGCTATGGTGTTTGCAAAAATAAAGCAAATGCCTATTTTGTCTCTTGTGATTGTCATCCGCAAACTATTGATGTTTTGCAAACACGAGCTAAACCTTTAGGGATTCAGATTATTATCGGTGAGCATCAAACATTTGATTTTGAGCAACCGATTTTTGGGGCAATTCTGCAATATCCTGCCACAGATGGCACTATTTACGACTACCGCGCTTTTATCGCAAAAGCCCATGCTGAGGGTGCATTGGTGACGGTAGCAGCAGACCCATTGAGTTTAACTTTATTAACACCGCCTGGTGAATTTGGTGCTGATATTGCTGTGGGTAGTACCCAGCGTTTCGGTATTCCCTTGGGGTTTGGGGGGCCTCATGCAGCGTACTTCGCTACCAAAGAAGAATATAAACGGCAGGTTCCAGGAAGAATTGTAGGTATATCAAAAGATGCCCAAGGTAAGCCTGCATTGCGTCTAGCTTTACAAACCCGCGAACAGCATATCCGCCGCGAAAAAGCAACCAGTAATATTTGTACAGCCCAGGTGTTACTAGCAGTGATGGCGAGTATGTACGCTGTTTATCATGGCCCTAGTGGCATTAAAGCGATCGCTGAGAATATTCACCAATTAACTGTTATCCTGGCAGCAGGATTACAGCGTCTGGGTTACAAGCTCAGTTCTGAATCTTTCTTTGATACATTACGTTTAGAGTTAGGAACACACTCTTTAGAAACAATTCTCGTAGCTTGCCAAGCCAGAAATATTAACCTACGGATTTTCGATGCAACTGCGATTGGCATTTCCTTAGACGAAACTACTACCCCAGAAGATTTAATTGATCTGTGGCAGATTTTTGCAGGTAAAGATGACCTACCTTTTACCTTAGAAGAACTGATCTTTCAATCTTCTCATCTTTCCCTTCCCCGCCAAAGTAGTTACCTCACCCATCCCGTCTTCAACCGCTATCACTCAGAAACTGAGTTATTGCGTTATTTACACAAGCTAGAAACCAAGGATTTATCTTTAACTACATCAATGATTCCTTTGGGTTCATGCACAATGAAGTTGAATGCGACATCTGAGATGATTCCAGTGACTTGGGAAGAATTTGGGAAGATACACCCATTTGCCCCCCCAACCCAGACACGGGGTTATCAAATTTTGTTTCAGCAACTTGAAGCATGGTTAGCTGAAATTACTGGGTTTACAGGAGTTTCTCTACAACCTAACGCAGGTTCTCAAGGTGAATACGCAGGACTTTTAGTGATTCATCAGTATCACGCAAGTCGTGGAGAAAAACACCGTAATATCTGTTTAATTCCTCAATCTGCACATGGAACTAACCCCGCCAGTGCGGTGATGTGTGGAATGAAGGTAGTTGCCGTTGCTTGTGATTTGGAAGGTAACATTGACCTAGATGACCTCAAAGCCAAGGCAGAAAAACATAGCCATGAACTCGCCGCTTTAATGGTGACATATCCCTCAACTCATGGCGTTTTTGAAGAGGCAATTCAGGAAATTTGTGCTGTTGTGCATAGCCACGGCGGACAAGTTTACATGGATGGGGCAAATATGAACGCCCAAGTAGGAATTTGTCGCCCTGGCGATATTGGCGCAGATGTCTGTCATTTGAACTTACACAAAACCTTCTGTATTCCTCATGGTGGTGGCGGCCCTGGTATGGGGCCAATTGGTGTCGCCTCTCATCTTGTGCCATTCTTACCTGGACATCCTCTTGTAGGAAGGAGAGAGGAGAATATTTCTCATACCCAACATATTGGTGCAGTTGCTGCTGCGCCTTGGGGTAGTGCTAGTATCTTAGTAATTTCTTGGATGTACATCGTTATGATGGGTGCTGCTGGTTTGACAGAGGCAACTAAGGTGGCAATTCTCAACGCTAACTACATCGCCAAGAGACTTGAATCGTACTATCCCATTTTATATAAAGGGAAAAATGATTTAGTTGCCCATGAGTGCATTTTAGATTTGCGATCGCTCAAAAAATCTGCAAATATCGAAATCGATGATGTTGCCAAGCGTTTAATGGACTACGGCTTCCATGCGCCGACTGTCTCTTGGCCTGTAGCAGGTACCATCATGGTAGAACCGACAGAAAGCGAATCTAAAGAAGAGTTGGATCGTTTCTGTGATGCGATGATTGCTATTCGCCAAGAAATTGCGGAAATAGAGTCAGGCAAGATGGATGTTCAAGATAATCTCTTGAAGAATGCACCCCATACCGCAGAAAGCCTCATAGCTGGAGAATGGAATCATCCTTATTCTCGTGAACAAGCCGCCTACCCTGCGCCTTGGACTCGCGAACATAAGTTTTGGCCGGCTGTTGGTCGGATTGATGCTGCTTTTGGCGATCGCAATTTTGTTTGTTCTTGTCTGCCAATGGAGGCTTATTCGTCTTAAACTGGTTACGTAATTAGCTTTTGCTTGGATTATAGGGACGTGAGTTTGACGAGTCAGTCTTAATGCTCAATCAGATCCCCGACTTTTTAAAAAAGTCGGGGATCTTGTGCAGGCGATCGCACTCAGGCAGTAAGATTATAATTTTGAATCTGGGAAGTAACGACTAAGAAAATCTTGTGGAGTTAAAATTGGGATTCCGTTAAATTCTATCAACACCAATAAATCTAAATCACCAGTAATAATTGCTTCAGCATTTGCCGCAACAGCCGCAGCCAGAACTACGGTATCTTTTGGATCGGTTTACTGATGAGTTCGTTATAAAAACAGAAACCAGAACCACAACCCAAGCTTTACCAATAGTCGTGCGGCGGGTAACTGGGGTCGATAAATAATAGCTGTTTACCTTATTGTGGTATTTAACAGTCTTTTGGTGGAGGATATCAAAACGGCGCTTGGGAGATTGTATTTTTATTCATCAGTCTCAGGTATCACTTCTTCTGCTGTCGCTTCATTCTCAGAAATGTCAATGGCTTGTAGAACCTGTTTAACTATTTTTGGGTGCAATATTTTTCCTGAATGAAAAGGAATCACTACTCTCATTTCTTCTCGAAAATAAATCCTGTGACTTCCTTTGCTTCTAATTTGAATAAAGCCTGCATCTAATAAAAGTTTTTCCGCTTCTGTTGCAGTCAAACGTGGCAGCTTAGGCAACTTTTAACTCCAAGGTTATTGTGAATGTTTCCTTGTTCTGAAGTGCCTGTTTTTCTGAATTTGACAAGGTTTCTATATAAAGCTCAACTGCTTCTTTGATATTTGCCTGTACTTCTTCTAGGGAATCACCTTGAGATTGACAACCAGGAAGTTCAGGACAATAAGCATAATATCCATATTCATCTTTTTCGATCACAATGCTAACTTTATACGACATATCAAAGTTACCTTGACTCGTTCAATAACTATTATCGCCTCTCATCCCCACCTCTCGTTAGGAAGCGTGAGAACGAAAAAATAAGAGTTTACCGATGAAT
>NZ_JAECZB010000088.1 GCF_016056295.1 Atlanticothrix silvestris CENA357 | reverse complement strand
AGCTACCCCAGCTACCCCCGCTTCCCCTGCTCATTTCACGACGATCTCACTTTTTCGCGTTGCTCCCGTTCCCATGAATTAGCAACCTTGCGCTGCAATTTGATCTCTTGTAGTAGTTTATTGACTTGCATCCCACTCATTTTTTGACTGATAAGTTTTTCTAATTCTCTGCCAATCTCTGTAGGAGTTAAAAATTGAGTTTCTATTTTCATTCACTTAACCTCAGTAGCAATAGTTTGAGGTTAGAGTTTGGGAACTTCCTAATGGAATAAGGGATTAGCTAAAGGATTAAAGTCTTTTAGAATAAAGGATAGAGAATTTAGGAATCTATTTCAGTTTGGGACGTTCCCAAACTTTTTAGAATAATTATTTTACTTTACCTATGCCAAAAAGTAGCTGGAGTTTAGATGTTCAATATCGAGTCAGAGATTTATTGCAAGAATTACTATCTTATGTTTTGAATTATCGTGAAGACCTCCAGTTGCAATATAAGTGGGAGGATGAGGATAGTAATAGACCTAAGCTAATTGTTGAAACACAGCGAAGATTTATACAACAGCTGGCTCACTTTGAAAAACAAGGTCATTTTTATGAAGCTATAAATCGTCTTAAAGACTTGAATATTTTTGAAGACAGACGCTTCCATAAAAGAGGAAAAGACTACTGGTACTTTGCTTTAAGACTTTGGAGTAAAGATCAGCAAATAAATCTAAGGGAGTTTGACAAGGAATGGCAACATAGGAAAACTGATAAATCGAAAAAATTAGAGCATAAAAAGCAGCTTCAACTAAAAAAAACTAATGCCACTGATGATGGTTATCAGTCTGTATTTAGTAGAGTAGATAATATTCATCAGCGCAGCTTTGCAATAGGAACAGAGATTGATACAAACAGAATTATTTATTTAGATTTGGATAGTATTTTACAAAATAGTATTGGTGTGTTTGGTAACTCAGGAACAGGCAAGACATTCCTGACTAGATTGCTGCTATCGGGTCTGATTCACCAACAAGCATCTGTGAATTTAATTTTCGACCTCCACTCGGAATATGGAAGGGAAACTGCATTGCAGAATCAACAATTCAGTACAGCAAAAGGCTTGCGTCATCTTTTTCCTAATGAAGTAGAAATTTACGTTACTGATACTGAATCTGTACTTTGCCAAGGTGTACTTGATATACAAGAGTTCTATCTCAGTTACGATCAAATTGAATTAGAAGATATAAAGTTAGTTAGTCATGAATTAGGAATATCTGAAGATAATCTGGATAACGCTAACATCTTGTATACGGAGTTTGGCAAGTCTTGGATTACCCAATTATTGAATATGACTAATGATGAAATCCAGATATTTTGTCAGGATAAACGGGGAGACAAAGATTCAATTATGGCATTGCAGCGCAAGTTACTGCGACTGGATACTCTAAAAAATATGAGGGCTGTTGTACCACAGAATTATATCAATCAAATTTTACGCTCGTTGGAAGCAGGTAAGAATGTTGTGGTGGAATTTAGTCCTCAATCGGATATGCTCTGTTATGTATTGCTCGCAAATATGATTTGTAGGCGCATTCACAGTTACTATGTCAAGAAAACTGAGAAGTTTTGGCACACAAAGAATCAGAACGATGCACCTCGCCGACTAGTAATAACTATTGAAGATGCTCATTACTTGCTAAATTCCAACACAGTTCGCCATACTATTTTTCACACTCTTATTCGTCAATCTTGGAAGTTATACATCACTTTATTTGTTGTGGAGCGATATCCCTCAAGGATTGATAAAGAAGTGATGTCTGAGCTTGGTACTCGTATGACTGGTTTTCTTAATCCTGAAGATATTGATGCAATATTTACTGATGTTGCTGGCAATCAAAGCTTACGTTCTATGATGTCCAGGTTAAATTCTAGCCAACAAGCTCTTATCTTTGGTTACGGCATTGCTGCGCCAGTAGTATTACAAACACGATCTTACGATGAAAAATTTTATGATCAAATTAGTAATCGCTGGTCTTCAATCTAATTTGTTTTGATACCAGTAGACTCAACACTTGTTTCTACTCAAACTTTACTACTTCTGCTATTGACCTCAGCTTTGATAACAATTAATGTGATCATCTATGCCCTGTTTAGTTTTTATACCAGCAATTTCTCTACTCAAATATATTAAAATTGAGATACCAACCTCAGTTGTAGCTTTTTTCTATGTCTTTACGAGAGCTTAAGGAACAAGCCTGTAAACTCCCTGTGAGCGATCGCCTTGCCCTAATTAGTGCTGTAATTCAATCCCTTCAAGATATGCCTCAGATGGAAAACTGGCAATACCTGGTTGCACGTCCTCACCCTTGGCATAAACAACTTTACATTAAAGGGCGTAAACTACTTGCTTCAACTGTTTGGCAAGACATGATAATAAATCAAATGTCGCCAGAGGAAGCAGCTGAAAATTGGGATTTACCCATCTCTGCTATCTCTGAAACGATTAGCTACTGTGAGAGTCATCAAGAACTACTCAAATTAGAAGCTGACGAAGAACGCCATCGCTTGGAAGCAAAAGGAGTTTCAATTGAGTCTACGAATGCTGCTTGACGAAGACTCTCAAGCAAAATATTTGGTAAATCTTCTTCAAGTAGCAAGTCATGATGTAGTCACAGTCAATGCAGTGGGTTTAATGAATCGTCCTGATTCAGTTGTGTTAGATCAGGCTAGACAAGATCAGCGAGTGTTACTTACACGCAATTGTAATGATTTCCTGGAGTTGCATCAAGCTAACCCAACACATTCAGGAATTTTAGCTATTTATCAAAATTCTGATGCTGCTAAAAACATGAGTTATCAGTTAATCGTAAAGGCGATCGCAAATTTAGAGGCAGCAGAATATGCTCTTAAAAATCAGTTTGTGATTCTCAATCAGTGGAATTATTGACTCAGACACAACAAATCATTGATTGATCTTAAAAGTTATTTCAGCAGTCTCAGACCACTCAGAGTAACTAATACTGTAGAACCTTCATGCCCAATTACGCCAATGGGTAGGTTAACATTCCCTAAAAAGTTACCCAATATAAGTACCATAATAAATCCTAGGGCTACGACTATATTCTGTTTTACTATGGCTTGCGATCGCCTGCCTAATTTGATGGCTGCGGCAATTTTCTCTAATTTATCTGCCATCAGCACGATGTCTGCCGTTTCTAATGCGACATCACTACCCGCTATTCCCATTGCAATACCTACAGATGCTTGAGCCAAGGCGGGTGCGTCATTAATTCCATCCCCTACCATTGCGACAGTTTGATACTGTTCCTGCAAACTACGAATGACATCTAGCTTATCTTCGGGCAAAAGTTCTGCATACACTCGATCAATTCCCACTGCTTGGGCGAAACTGTCAGCAGTTCGTTGGTTGTCTCCTGTAATCATGACAATTTCTGCAATTCCCATTTGCCGCAGACGAGCAATAGTTGATGCTGCCTCTGGGCGTAACATATCTGCAATAGCGATCGCACCCATTATTTCATATTCATCTTTGTTGTTTTTCTGCGCTATCCAAACAACGGTTTTCCCTTCTTGTTCCAAAGACTCAACTAAGTCTTTTAATTTTCCTGGTACGTGACTAACATATTGCTGTACAAAACCTACATTCCCCACAATTACTTGCTGGTTATTGGCAATTCCTGTAATTCCTTGTCCAGGTATAGCTTGTACCTCAGTTCCACGCACCCAATCTAAATCGCCAGCTGCCTGTACAATTGCCTGAGCAATGGGATGTTCGGAAGAAGCTTCTAGAGCTGCTGCTGCTTTTAATACATCTGCTTGCAAGTAATCACCACTAGCAATCACCTGGGATACCTGCACCTGTCCTGTTGTCAGGGTACCAGTTTTATCAAAAGCGATCGCTCGCACTTTACCAATCTTCTCCAACTGAGCGCCATTCTTAAATAAAATACCCTGTCTTGCACCATTGGCAATTCCCGAAAGTAATGTGGGCATAATTGCAGCCATCAGCGCACAAGGAGAAGCTACAACTAAAAAAGTCAAAGCGCGATAAATTGTGGTTTCCCAGTCCCAACCCAAAATAAAGGGGGGCAATATGGCCAGCAACACCCCAGCTATCACAATTACTCGTGCATATTTTCGTTCAAACAGTTCGATAAACTCTTGGGAAGGCGGTGCTTCTGTTTGTGCTTGTTCTACTAAACGAATCACACGCTGAATCAAACTACTTGATGCTGGCTTGTGTACCTGGAGTTTCAGCGCCCCATAGCCATTGAGTGTGCCTGCAAATACTTCATCACCTATGGTTTTCTCTATAGGTAAAGATTCACCAGTAATCGCAGCTTGGTTAAGGGTACTGTAACCAGAAATAATCAACCCATCAGTAGGAATTAGTTCGCCTGGTTTGACGACAATTTCATCCCCTACCTTTAACTGGTTAATGGGCAGCATTTCTTCTTGTCCCTCAAGTAAAACCCTGGCTGTGTCTGGTGTCAAACTCATTAAACTGCGAATACTACGCTCAGTCCGTCGCATGGCGTAGCCTTCTAATGCGCCACTAATGGCAAAGATGAGAATCAAAATTGCCCCATCAATAATTAAATAGTATTCCCTGCGCCATAAACCTAAGCCAGCAGCACCAAGGGCTGCCACAATCATCAGCAAGTCTACATCTAATTCTTTTTCTTTGAACAGAGTGGTTAGTCCCTCACGGGCACTTTCGTAACCACCAATCACATAAGCCGCAGGTAACAGCAGCATTGCCCATCCTAGCCAACCTAGATGCAAGGCAAACCAGCCAAAAAATAGCAAAAATCCACAAAGTATGGCTGCTAAGGTATCTGCATGTTCTTTGGTGAATTGGGTAAAGCGCTGGGGGTAGAGCATGAGAGTTGATTGAGTTGGGACTTCTCTCACGCTAAACCTTGACATTAATGTCAATGTCAAGCCTATAAAAGTGTTAAGTACCCTACTTCATAGGTGGATGAGGTTTTGCGTCTTCTCATTCGTTAATGCCTCACTATACTTGCATAGATTTGTCTTACACAGCAGGTTGGACTTTATACAAAATTTAAGAAGGGCAAGTAAGTTTTCATTAATTCCTACGAAGTAGGAAAAATTCACTTAGTTTAAGCTGATACGGTGTAAACCAATTTTTAAACGCACAACAAATTTAAGGAAATACAGCACTATGGGATAACTGTTTCGCCGAATTAACCGACTTGTCAAGGCAGAACTCAACTATTCCAAGGGGAAAATTAACACAGATAAGTATAGTGACGTAGTAACAGGTATATCAGTTGTAGAAATACTTACACAGGGCACTGATTTTAGCGTTAGTGCTGTTCCTTTGACTACTATAGATGCTTTAACTGGTCTTGCTTTGTATGAAGCTATAAGAGTAATGACAGAGGGAGATACAAAACTATTAGACCTAGTCATTGAGGATATGCAGGAAGAGTTGTTAAATTTACGTCAAGCTGTAATATCAATTATGGTTACTCAAAAACATGTGCTGCAACAGTATGAACAAGCTCAATCTGAAGTGAGCAAGTGGCAAAGACGCGCACAACTTGCTGTGCAAAATGACTTTGATGAACTAGCACGAGAAGCAATCAGGCAAAAAAAGACTTTTATCGAAAAAGCTAATGCCCTTAAAGCCAATCTAGATGAGCAAACCACTTTAGTAGATGTTTTTAAGAGTAAGTTAGCAGCCTTTGAAAGTAAAGTTTCTGAAGCTAAGGTTTTTAAAGCTCAGATTAAGACCCAGATTATAAATGCTAAGACTCAAGAGCGATTCCAAGATATGGGGTGTAATATGAATACCGACAGTGCAATGACAGTATTTGAGAGAATGGAAGCAAAAATTTTGATGCAAGAAGCCCAGTATCAATCGTTGGTAAAGTTAGCAGGTGCAGACCTAGAAAGTCAATTGGCAGCAATAGAATTTAGTAGCAAAGTAGATGATGAATTGACTGCTTTAAAAGCACAGATCACTTTAGGAACTGCTGGGCTAACATCTAGCTACACACCTAATCAAGTAGTTGATGAACAGTTAGAAGCATTGCGAAAAAATTTAGATGAACTATGAAATAGGTAAATTCAGTAAAAATTAATTAGGCGACATCCAAGAGGGAACAGTAGAAAGTAAGCATCCAAAAATTAACAATCACTCCCACATTAGGAAATACCATTTAATCGACATTAAGCAGGAACTTAGCCTACTATAAACGATGCACTTAATTTCTTTAAATAGAAATTGTTTTTAGTAATAACTAGCAAATTACAATTGTATGAGCAGTTTTGCGATTTTCAGGTTTAGGTTTAATTATAATTTCTACATCATTACCTAAATTGTTTAGATAGCCCATCAATCTATCAGTTGAGAAGCCACTTAATCGTCCTCTAATAAGTAGAGAAACTTTTGGTTGATCGATTCCTAAAATTTCAGCAGCTTGAACTTGTGTTAGTTTTCGATTAGTAATTATTTCACTGATTTTTCGTGCGAGTTGTGCTTTAATTCGACGGTCTTCAGGATTAGGTAATCCTAAATCAGCAAATACGTTTCCGCTACTAACGGAAACATTATTTTCTTTGTCCATTTTTTACTCATTTTTTTACGTTATCTTGCAAATAGTCTTCACGAGCGATTTTCAGTCTCTTTTTTACTAACTCTATATCTTGTTTTGGTGTAGCAATACCATGTTTTGATTTCTTTTGAAACGAATGCAATAAGTAGACAAACCCCGCAAATTTAACAGTGTAAATTGCTCTGTATGTATCCCCATCAAAATCATCTACAATTTCTAAAACACCTGTACCTGGAAAACTGTGTAAAGGTTTTGCGTCAGGATGTTTTTGACCATGTTGTGCTAGATCAAGAGCGTAACCCATTACATCCTGTACATCTTCAGGAAACTTCTTTAAATCATCAAGAGCGCTAGCAATCCATTTGAGGGGTTTTTTTGGTTTTTGACTCATGTAATATTAATTATGCTAAAACTAGCATATTATGTCAATGAGTAATTCTGTTGTACCGAAAAAAGGAAAATGCACGGCGATCGCTTCAGGTGGCTTGCGAAGAGTTACAAAGACTTTTGCTGTTGTGGGAATAAATCATGAATACTGATTCTTTAACCATTAAAGAACTTAGTGACGCAGTAGGTGGCGGTTTAACTCCGCGGATGGTGAGGCATTACCATCAATTGGGGATACTACCACAACCAGTGCGATCGCCTAGCAATTACCGCCTTTATACAGAAAAGGATGTCATCAGGTTGCAACGGATTGTGGCACTGAAACAGCAAGGGTTCCAACTCAACCATATTCGCCACATTTTGGAAGTTGAACCAGAAGCAGACACAACTGTAAATTTGATGGGACAACTCCAGCAGCAATATCGAGCAGTAATCCAGCAAATTGCCCAACTGCGCCAAACAGCCGCAGCTTTAGAAGGATTATTAGGACGCGATCGCCATTGCCAAATTATGCAGGCTGAGGTACTAGCTCAACTCAAGTTATTAGAAGTAGAAACCCAAGTCGGATTGGGAGGGCTAGATAAACTGTGGAGTGGCTTGGATGCAGAAGTGCATAGTCATTCAGAAGCTTTCGCAGAATCTTTACAACGCTTGCTACCTGACTTGTCTGATCGTTCAGAAATTGAGCAACACTTGATTTCGCAGTTAGTTTTAGCTTGTGGTGATGTGAGTTTGGTGTCTTTTATTAAATTGAGTCGAGGAGCGATCGCTGCTAGTCGTGAAGCCCTCACGTCAGGCTGTGAAATTTTTGTAGATATCCCTACAGTTGCAGCAGCTTTAGATCAAACTAGATTAGTTCACTTGGGCTGTCAAGTTACAACTTTGATTGATAACCCCCATGTCACCACAGCCGTAGAAGCAGAACTGGAATTTTGGCAGCATCAGGAATGGGAAGAAAAACTACAGCAAGTCACCAAAGGTTGCATATTGGTGGTTGGATATGCGCCTTCGGTGTTATTAGAAGTGTGTCTAGCTATTAAACAGCAACAAATTCAGCCAGCACTAGTAATTGGGATGCCCATTGGTTTTAGTCATGCTCCCGCAGCCAAGCGACAGTTGATGCAACAAGATATACCATTTATCACCATTGAAGGGACTTTGGGCGGTGGTTTGCTAGCTGCTACTTCTTTAAATGCTTTAGTTGAGTCATTAATTGAGAAACCAGATTGTCATTGTTATTTAAAAGGGAATAGGGAACAGGGAACAGGGAACAGGGAACAGCAATGACTTTTTGTTACCTTTGTTACTTTTATGATTATAGGCTATATCTTAGGATGCATTTTTAAGTTCATTAGAGTATAAAAAGCAGCGTCTATGACTGCTGGTTGAGATTACTTAGAAAAGTGCAATTTAAGGAGGAAATCGTCATATCAAACCTGATAATCGCCAAAATATAGCTACTCCAAGGGAAAAGCAGATTTGACATCATAGTAAAAATATGAAATAAGACTCTATTAAGATCAAGCGATCGCACGGAGTGTGGCATCAACAGCGATCGCGTCAACGGTTATGAACAAGTGTGTGAGGAAAGCGGAAAAATGTCTCATCATCTATTGTGGAAAACCCTAGGGCTAAGTCCATTAGTTTTAGGAGCGACTGTGTTTGTTTCGGCTAGTGCAATGGCTGCTGAAATCACAGGTTCTTCTGAAGTTGCTTCTAACCCCACAAAACAGCCCCAAGTTAATCAGCAGTTGCTATCCCAAGCAAAACCTGATGAAAATAACGTCTTAGAACAAGTTAAAAACTACAGCAGTGAAGCTCAAAACCAAAATTCACTGTCTCAAGTCACATCAGTTTCTCAGTTTTCTGACGTACAGCCCACTGACTGGGCATTC
Source organism: Atlanticothrix silvestris CENA357 (assembly GCF_016056295.1). GTDB lineage: Bacteria > Cyanobacteriota > Cyanobacteriia > Cyanobacteriales > Nostocaceae > Atlanticothrix > Atlanticothrix silvestris. The sequence goes on along the minus strand of NZ_JAECZB010000088.1, from coordinate 3,702 downwards.
CAAGCGTTGCAATCTCTAGTTGAGCGCTACGGTTGTATTGCTGGATATCCCAACGGTACTTACCGTGGCAACCGAGCATTAACCCGTTATGAATTCGCCGCTGGTTTGAATGCTTGTTTAGATCGAGTTAATGAACTGATTGCAACAGCCACTGGTGATTTGGTCACAAAACAAGATTTAGCAACTCTACAGCGTTTGCAAGAAGAATTTTCTGCCGAATTAGCTACTCTGCGCGGTAGAGTAGATTCTTTAGAAGTACGGACTGCTGAACTGGAAGCAAATCAGTTTTCCACTACAACGAAACTAGTTGGTGAGGCAATTTTTGCTGTTACTGATAGCTTTGGCGATAACGACAACAACAATACTGTTTTCCAAAATAGGGTACGTTTAGATTTTCAAACCAGTTTCACGGGTAAAGACGTTCTACACACTCGGATTGCCGCTGGTAACGCACCTGTATTAACTTTGCCAAACGGCACATTTGAGGGAACCCAAACCTTTAACCTGTCTCCTGGCGATAATAACGCCATCATCGATTGGTTGTCATATTACTTCCCCGTAGGTAACTCCCAAGTTTATATTGCTGCTACAGGAGGTATTCATAGCGATTACGTTCCTACCGTTAACCCATACTTTGAAGATTTTGATGGCGGTAACGGTGCTTTGTCTACCTTTGCCTCAGAAAGCCCAATCTATCGGATTGGTGGTGGTGCAGGGATTGGTGTTAACTTAGCTTTTGGTGGTGGTGGTACCTTCAAACCTTCATTATCCTTGGGCTATTTTGGATCTGAAGCGAATAACCCTCTTGGAGGTTCAGGTTTATTCGAGGGTAATTATGCTGCTTTAGGACAGTTGAATTTGAATGTAGGCGATCGCCTCACTTTAGCTGCCACCTACGTCCACGGATATCATGGTGCGGGTAGCGCTTTATTTGATGCAGGCTCGGCAAGTACAACAACTGGCGTAGTCGGCACTTCACAAGCCAACTTTGTTGCTGGTGCCAACCCTAACGTTGTTGGTAGTGGCAACCCCTACAACAGTAATTCCTATGGTTTGGAAGCTGCTTTTAGACCTAGCGACAAACTGTCGATTAGTGGCTTTGTACTTTATAGCGATATCACAGGCTTTGGTGCTGATGATAACGGTGAGGTTTGGAGCTACGGAGTTGGGGTAGCCTTGCCAGACTTTGGTAAGCAGGGCAACGTTTTAGGAATTTTCGCAGGCGCACAACCATATCTGGGCGGTGTCAGCGATTATAGACCGTATCACCTTGAAGGCTTCTATAAATATCGTGTGAGCGATAACATTTCCATTACTCCTGGGGTGATTTGGTTGACCAATCCTGGTCAAAGTGGTGGCAACAACGAAGATGCAATCATTGGCACGCTAAGAACTACCTTCAATTTCTAAAGCACGTAGATAACTTTTAGGCAGGGGAGTAGGGAGCAGGGGACAATAAAAAATAATTAATGCCCTATGCCCTATGCTCTCTGCCCAAAAACTTGTTGTGCCGTTATACCAATTCACAAAAATCCTGATACATATAGATTTCTCGTAGGGAACATTGCCGTGCCCCTACCAACGTATTTGTATAACTTTTAAAGTTAAATGGTATTAGTTGCAAGTTGGGAAAGAACACTGAGAACTCTAGGAGCAAATTGAAACATTGCGATTTTTCAAAATTTTTTGCTGCATTGATTAACAAATACACTAAATATTATGACAATTTTTTGCTTATTACTTAATGTGGCAATCTCCGGAAAATCTGTTACATTACTTTACATGCAGTTATAACTGTCACCACATAGAAACTGAGAGTATTATTTATGCCAGACGCTAAAAAGACTACACCTTCGGTTTCACAGACTCCAAATACTGCGCCTTGGGGCTTTACTCCTCAAAGCGAAATCTGGAACGGTCGTTTTGCAATGATTGGTTTTTTATCTGTTGTTCTATTGGAAGTTTTTTCTGGCAAAGGAGTTTTACACTTCTGGGGCATCCTGTAAGTTAACTGGTTTTTATCTTTACTGAAATAGTGAGGTAGTTATAGAGGAAGGCAGCGATTTATAGAATCGGTTGCCTTCTTTTCTTTAAAGTTACTAAAAGTCAACAAAAACTAGCCCAGCACGACGGGAATATTAGCTACAGCAAGAATCTGGCTCAAAAAGTTTCAACAGTGCGATCGCGCGCTTATTAGTAAAAGATACCTGCTTTTTGCGATCGCCTGTGGTTTTAACCATCAAAACCATCTCAATTGCCACTTCAAACGATGAACTGAGGTAATGCCTAAAACTTAACTAACTTAATAGCAAACTATAGCAAGGATGTGCAAAAACAGCATGATTGTGCAAGAGTTATAAATTTTACTTTGGTATTCTGCATATAATTCTAAGCCAAAGGAGAATAGCAGATTAACAATCAGACAATTCTTTTTTCCTTGGAACGCAAGACCTGACCGACCTTAAACTAAAGTAAAGAATAAATTTGAATAATATATAACTTACTTCTAAATTAGAATTTAGGGTTCATATTTGCTTTTTGAAAAAATTCAGTATTTTTAAAAAAAGAAAAAATTGCAGCACAAGTTGCTACGGGTAACATCAACCTTGCAAGATTAAACCGAGAAAAAGAGCAAGTTATACAACAAAAGATTGAAATTCAAAAGCAATTAAGCAGTAACTTACAAGAAATTCAACAAGTCAATCAAGAAATTAATCATACTATTATTCGTGCCTCTGCCTCTGGCACTATCCAAGAACTCAATTTGCGTAATTCTCAACAAATACTACGCCCTGGTGATGTAGTTGCCAAAATTGCTCCTAGTGAATCATCTCTGGTAATTAAAGCTTTAGTAACATCTGAAAAAATTCCACAAGTCAAGACTGGGCAAAGGGTAGAAATGCGAGTTAGTGGTTGTTCTTATACTGATTATGGTACAATACGGTTCAGTTAAGGCTAGAAAGCTGATTAGTAATGTGAAATTTCGGAGCTTCTACTCTTTGTCAGGTACCTCTGTGTTGAGGCTTTTTAGAGCGAAACTTTGATACAGGTTTCTTCACGACTCTGGGATTAATACGGTGAACACGTTCAGGTAGCAACGTATCTAAAATCTCGACAATTAACCAATCGAAAAAAAAGGTAATTCTTCGGTCTGTAAGCCTTGAAATTTAGGAATAGCACGACGAATAACTCGTAATGTACCTGTAAAACTCAAGCGTAATGGTGGAACCCCAGCATTAGTTGCAGCTTGAAACATTAACACTCGTACTGACCAATGAGCTAACAACCAACCATAAATTTCTTGCACTACTTCTCGTGGTTTTTGAGAACGAACGTGAGTTTTACGCCCTAACAGGTGAACTTTTAACTCATCAAGGGTATTTTCGACTTTCCATCGTTGATGATATTCTTTGGCTAACATTTCTGCCGGAAATTTTTCAATGTCTAATAAGCTAGTGATTAAGCGATAAGTAAGTTGTTCAGCAGCGTTTTCCGGATGCTCAATTGTGTATTCAATAACTCTTACTAAGAGTGGCTGACAACCTTTTTTCCGGAGTTTTCCTGAAGGATTGATATATGACAAATAAGAGCCATCTTCTAAAGGCTTTTCCCGCATAAATTTTACATTTGCTGGGATTCTGCCTACATAGTCGCACCCCTGAGACACTGTTGCTCCTACCATTGCATAGGAATGTAATCCCC
>NZ_JAECZB010000087.1 GCF_016056295.1 Atlanticothrix silvestris CENA357 | reverse complement strand
CCCTGGGGGTGTTTTGACTTCGAGCAATGCATTCATCCCGCTTTGTTTATACCGTTGCAGCCAACGATACACTGTTGATTCATCTCTTCCCAAGCGTTGTGAAAGTTCCTGTCTGGTTGCGATCGCGCCTACCTTAATCCAGTAGAGCATCTGTAGCCTTTCTTTGGTTGTTGCTGTTACTGCATGGCGCAATCGATGTTGTAGTTCTTCTTGACTTTCAGATATTTCTACTTGGAAGCTATTGCCCATACCCTTACACCCTATTTCTGCTTCTACTAATTTAGTGCATCTTCATGGAGAACTGGTATTAGACCGTTTTCATCTGGTGCAAAGATTGGTTTCGTAAACAGAAAGCTTACCCATAAATCTGTATGCTGTGAAAGGTCAGTAATCACTTTTTGCTGCTTAGTCTAAACTCCAGGATGCTTACAAAGCCCGAATAACCCTGCTAATTCTTGTAGATGGACTATATGAAGAATCTGTGTTTCAGGGGACAGAGCCAATCAAATCAGTGATTTTTCCTGTGCTGGATTTGACCGCTACCCAAGTATTAACGGCTGGACAGGTCTAAGTGCAACATTGCAAATGTGCATTAATGCAAAAATGCAGTAATATATTCTTCTTTTCTAGGTGTTTTAGCCTGGTGATTACTGTGTAACAGGTGTACCGTTTAAAGTCATCATAGGATCGCGATCGCAAAGACTAATATCAGCTTTCCAACGGGAGGGAAATTTGGGATCAAGAAAAGTGACTTTAAATCTGCCCCAATGATAAGTAGGTTTACCATCTGCCCCTTCTCTATATGTATCACAACGTACCGATGAAGACATATTCTGCAACATTTTTTCATCAAAAGCACAGTCAATAACAAGTTACTATACAGCAGTTACTCAAAAACAGGTAAAGCAAGATTATGGCAACAATTATAGGTACTGATGGAGATGATATTTTAGTGGGAACTGCTGAGAATGACAGATTCATCGGCAGTGCAGGTAACGATACGATTACTGGTGGAGATGGTAGCGATATTATTGATTACAGTGACTTAGAACAACCTGTAACACTCCAACCAGTAGTAATTCAAAAAGGCGTAATTGGAACTGATACGTTTAAAGATTTCTTGGAAACTGTTATTGGTGCTAGAGGACAGACTAATATCATTGATGCAACTACTAACAACAAAAATGTATCAATAATAGCTGATTTATCTAGAGAAAGACTAGAAATCAGAGTTGTAGGTTCGCCGCCAATAATAGTCAGTGTGAAAAATTTTGTAAATGTAATTGGTACAAATCAAAATGACACGATTACTGGTGATTCTCAGGATAATCAATTATCTGGCAGCGGGGGCAATGACATTATTAGAGGTAGTGCAGGCAATGATACCTTAAATGGAGGCTCTGGTACTGATACGGCTGATTACAGCAAAATAGGTGTAAGTTCTACCATCTTCATTGATGGAACTCTTAAAAAAGGTGGTGGACTAGGTACAGATTTACTTTTTAATTTTGAAAACGTTGTTGTTGATGCTAGCGTTGGAAATAACACTATAGATGCCTCAATTGCTTCTTCATCGCCCTTTATAATTGGAGACGCATCAGTCAACGTTAACCTGGAAACTCAAAGTTTCGTAATTAATAATCTTCCTAGCGGAAATACAGCTAAATTCAGATTTATAAACTTTGATAATGTTAAAGGTACAAATCAAAGTGACACCATTGTTGGAGATAAGCAAAATAATCTGTTATTTGGCAATGGCGGTAACGATACACTTTCTGGCAGAAGTGGCAATGATACACTCGTTGGTGGGTTAGGTACAGATACTCTCACTGGTGGACTAGGTGCAGATAAATTCATTTTTACCAATGTATTAGAGGGTGTTGACATTATCAAAGACTTCAAGGCTGTTGAAGGTGATAAAATTCAAGTATCTCAAGCAGGATTTGGTGCTATTGACCTGAGTGACTTCAGTTATGATCCCCTAAATGGTTCTTTGTTCTTCCAAGAATCTAGATTCGCAATTGTTGAAAATAAACCTATTGGTTTTCAAGCTAATTTAGACATTCAACTAGTTTAAACTTAGGGATTGTGTAAGTTCGATACATAGCGGGACTTAAACAAAAAATAAGCAAAAAAAATACCTTAAATGCAGATATGGAAAAACTTTGACATCGATTTGCTTAGTTTCTTGATATATCTGGGTTTCAAGTATTTTTGAGCCTTTAGTGTATTTCCTTTATCCTGTAGGTTTAAGGTTAGTTTTTGTATCAAAAATGTTTAAGTTCTGCTAGTAAAGTTTAAATTTGCTTAAGTGAACTACTATCGTAAATCTACTGAGACTGTTAATATCAGTCTGGAATCCTTTATTGTACATTTGTAGCTTTATTTAGCCGAGAAATTAAGAATACCCTAAATTGCTATCCTTCCCCAATCACTAGTTCTGCCTCTATGTTCAACCTGAATCGCCGTCAGTTTTTATTGCAGAGTACTCTCGCTATCGCCGCAACCGTCACCTACGATCAAGTACAAGCTCAAAAACCAACTACCCCCGGCGCTTTGCCCAAAGGATTGCCGCGTCGAAAGGTGCTAATTGTCGGCGCAGGTCTTTCCGGTTTAGTGGCAGCTTATGAATTAACAGCAGCTGGTCATAATGTCACTATTTTAGAAGCCAGGAAACGTGTTGGTGGTAGAGTGTTAACCCTGCGAGGAGCCTTCCAAGGAGAGGATTTAGTAGAGCTTGGAGCAGCCAGAATCCCACCTAATCATCATTTAACCCTTGGTTACATCAAACATTTTGGTTTAAGACTTTCACAGTTTGGGCCGACATCGGGGAAATATCTCACGATGAAGGATGGAAAACGTCTATTAATTCCAGCGAAACAACTATTTCAAAATCAACCACAAATCCGTCCCCAAGAGATTCAAAAACTGATGGATGGATTTGATCGACTTCCCCAAGCATTTGCTCAAGTATTGACTGAGAAAATTAAACTTGACGATGCTGTTGCTCAGATCGTACAAACATCTAATGGTGTTGAAGTGCGGTGTTTATCAGGACAACGATATGTTGGTGATTGTGTATTATGTACTGTCCCATTAACTGTTTTAGATCAAATTAGTTTTTCACCTGAGCTATCTCCGGCAAAAAAACAGGCGGCAGCAGGAGGATATAACTATCGAGCAGCAACTCGTTGCTTTGTTAAATTCCCTAATCGGTTCTGGGAAAGTGAAAACTTAAATGGGTGGGGATTTTTGGAGGATGAAGAACTGTGGCATACTACTTGGGATAAACCCGAAAAGACAGGTATTCTTCATGCCTATCTAAAAGGAAAAAAAGCTCTTGAGATAGATACTTTTCAGGGCAAAGCTCAACAGACAAAATTACTCCAGCATTGGGAGAAAATTTTGCCTGGGGTAACTAATTATTCTGTCCAATCGCACTTTTATTCATGGACAAAAGATATCTGGTCAAAAGGAGGCTGGGCCTATCCAACAGATGAACAGGAGAAGAAACTATTTTCAGACTTAGGGAAGTCAGAGGGACAAATTTATTTCGCTGGAGATCATACTTCCAAGGCGAGAGGATGGCTTCAAGGAGCATTAGAGTCTGGGCTTAACGCTGCTAAAGAAATTCACTTTGCTGGCTCTAACGTTCCTTTGATTAAAAGGTGATACCTCATATACCCCAGTAAAAATTACGTTAAAGTCCGTAAAAGCACATACTCTTGATGTATATGCCATAGAAACTCGTGTTTTGAGCGACTCCTGCCAAAATTAATGAATAGTGAAGCAACTCAGAAAATCCTACTGTTAGCTGCCAATCCCATCGGCAGTAAATATCTGCGTTTGGGTGAAGAGATGCGGGAGATTGAGGAGGGGTTGAAAAGGTCAATGAACCGAGAACGGTATTCCCTAGCTACAGCCCAAGCAGTAAGATACCGGGATATTCATAGAGCAATACTTGAACACAAACCACAGATAATTCATTTTTCTGGACATGGGGCAGGAGAAGAAGGTTTAGTATTTGAGGATGAAACGGGAGCAGCAAAGTTAGTAGATGCAGAAGCATTAGCAGGACTGTTTCAATTGTTTTCTTACCAAGTGGAGTGCGTGGTTCTGAATGCTTGCTACTCCCAATGCCAAGCTGTTGAAATAGCTCAACATATTAATTATGTAGTGGGAATGAACCAAGAGATTGGCGATAGAGCAGCAATTGAGTTTGCGGTGGGTTTTTATGATGGGCTGGGTGCAAATAAAGGTTACGAGTTTGCTTATAAATTAGGTTGTAGCCTAATTCGCGTGGCAGGGATAGCTGAAAATCTGACACCGAAGCTGATCATAAAAGAGGAGATGGCATTATCAAACTCTTCAGAGAATGCAGGGATAATTTATATTGAACGTCCGCCTATTGAAGAGAAGTGTTACCACGCAATAGTGCAGCCAGGGGCGTTGATTCGCCTTAAAGCTCCGCAGAGAATGGGTAAAACTCTTTTGCTAGAGAAAATATTAGACCATGCTAGAGTCCAGGGTTATCAAACAGCAAAGCTTGATTTAAAACTAGCTGATACTAGCATTTTGGCTAACCTGAAAACATTCTTGCAATGGTTGTGCGTTGATGTTGCAGATAGCCTGGAGCTAGAACCACAACTAGATAAACATTGGCAGGATGTCTTTGGACTGAATAAAAACTGTACTCGTTATTTTCAGAAATATTTATTATCGGTAACTGATGCCCCCCTCGTTTTAGCCATAGATAATTTTGAGAGACTGTTTGAACATCCAGAGATTTTTCCCCAATTTTGCTTATTACTGCGGGGATGGTATGAGGCAGCGAAACAGGGAGACAAGATTGGTAATATCTGGAAGAAACTGCGCCTTGTGGTGGTTCACTCTACTGAATCCTACCCCTCCTTAGATACTAATCACTCCCCGTTTAATGTTGGGTTGGCCATTGAGTTACCAGAATTTAACCTACAGCAAGTGGTGGAGCTGGCTAATCAAAATGGGTTAGAGATGCTGAAAGAGGAACCATTGAGTCAATTAATGGGGATGGTTGGGGGACATCCTTATCTGGTGCAACAGGCGCTCGCTCATCTCAAAAGCCAGCAGATGACGTTAGAAGAACTGTTGAGGCTTGCACCAACAGAACAGGGAATCTTCAGCGATCACCTGCGGCAACAACTGTGGCATTTACAACACAATCCCTAGCTTGCGGCAGGGTATAAAAAAGTAGTGATGACAAATGCACCTGTGAGGTTAGATACTGAAGTTGCGTTTAAGTTGCATAGCTTGGGGTTAGTCAAACTCGTTAGTAATGATTGCGTTCCTAGTTGTGATTTGTATCGTCAGTATTTCTCAACTCATTTGGAGTGGGTAAATCATGGTTGACCAGTATATATTCTCTGGAAGTTTACCTGAAAATGCCAGTACCTACGTCACACGAGAAGCTGATACACAATTGTATGAAGGGCTAAAAGCGGGAAAGTTTTGTTATGTACTGAATTCGCGCCAAAGTGGTAAATCCAGTTTGCGCGTGCGAACCATGCAGCGATTGCGGTTAGAAGGGGTAGAGTGTGCGGCAATTGACCTTTCTGCTGGAGGTATTCAGAATGTCCCTCCTGAACAATGGTATGCAGATTTAATCGATACGCTCGTTGATAGTTTTGGGTTAGATTTAGACTTTGGTGATTGGTGGGAGGCGAATCAGTTAAATTCGCTAGTTACAAGATTTCGCAAGTTTTTGGAAGAAATATTACTTGTTGAAGTTCAAGAGAGTATAGTTATTTTTATTGATGAAATTGATAGCGTACTCAGTCTAAATTTTCCTACAGATGACTTTTTTGCACTGATTCGCGCCTGTTATAACAAGCGTGTTGATAACCCTGAATATAACCGTCTCACTTTCTGTTTACTGGGAGTAGCATCACCCAGCAATTTGATTGAAGATAAACAGCGTACTCCGTTTAACATTGGTAAGGCTATCTCCCTTAAGGGTTTTCAACTGCATGAAGCTGAACCATTAAAAAAAGGTTTGCAGAGAAAGTTTAATAATCCTCAAGCAGTAATGCAGGAGATTTTGCAGTGGACTGGGGGGCAACCATTTCTAACTCAAAAGCTGTGTCAGTTCATGGTTGAGGAATCAGAGCAAGACAACCCTCGTTCAGTAGAGCAAGTTGTCAGGTCGCGGATTATCGAAAGTTGGGAATCACAGGATGAGCCTGAACATCTGCGAACAATTCAAGCCAGAATTTTACGGGATGAACAACGGGCAGGTTACTTACTAGAACTGTACCAACAAGTCCGTTTGGCTGAGGAGCGATCGCAAGTCATAGCAGATGATACTTTAGAGCAGAGTGAGTTACAGCTTTCGGGATTAATTGTTAGACAAAATAATAAATTAAGAATTTACAACCCTATTTATAAAGAAGTTTTTGAGGAAGATTGGATTGAAAACCAATTAAATAATCTGCGTCCTTACTCTAAAAGTTTTAGATTTTGGGTGGCTTCTGACGGTAATGATGAATCTCGCTTGTTGCGTGGAAAAGCGTTACAAGATGCGTTGGAATGGTCAAAGGGTAAGAGTTTAAATTATGAAGATAGGCAGTTTCTAGCAGCTAGCCAAGCAAAGGAACGAGAAGAAAAAATTGCTGCAAAGGAAAAAGAAGCTGAGTTGGAACGTGAGAGAAAGGATAGGGAAGCAGCAGAAAAAAGAAATCAGGTATTGGTTAAAGCTAATAAGAAAGCTTATCAGCAGATTCGTAGGGATCGTGATCTGATATTGTTTTTGATTATGGTGATAATAGCAGCAGTAGTGGGGTCAACACTAATAATCCCTAGAATAATCAATTACCTAACAACTAACCAAGCTGAAAGAGAGTATGACAAATATAACGAATGTCTTAAAAAAGCGCGAAGTGAAGATCAGCAAGCATTCTGTCATTATGATCACAGGTAGGATACAGGGCGGCCGCATCATGTCAATAAGGCTAGACTATTCTCAATAAGCTCAAAAATAATCGCATTAAGCCATGCTTATTGACAAGTATTTAGGCGATCGCTTTGAGGTTTGGACAATGGATCAAATGATAAATGCTGATTTTTTCGTTGATTCTCAATTTCGGTAGTCACTAAGTATACTTTAGATGTGTTCGCCCTGGGGGATAAAGTTTCGCTTAACAAGCAGATTGGTGGGCAAGGTCAACGTTATTTGCCGTAGTTGTTCACGGTAATTAGAGCCACTACACAACAACAGGTGTTTTGGCGCTACTAATTCCGCGTGGTGATGTGATAGCATCAGCAGGTTTAATTACTTCTGCCAATGCGTCTAGTTGTTCTCCGAGATAATCGGAGTTTTGCAAAATTTCAGGATTGACAAAATCATGCCTGAGCAAAGCGTAGACACAAACCTTTCCATCTGAAGATTGTCGATACCGCAGAGATGGGTTGTAGCCCATGTCTTCTAATAATTTGAGGGTTTGTGCAATAGTCATATTTTGTACAGCAGTTAGTTCTACTGCTAAAAATACTTCCCCTGTTTGTGGAATTACTGGAAGTTCAAGCGTCATAAATCTCTCCCTCAAACTGGCATTCGTACCGTTTTCCTTTACCTACTTTCTTGGGTTGCCCTACAAGTCGCACAACTGTTTTTCCTTGAACAGTGGCTTCTTGTGCTTTTAACTGACATTTTTGCATAGCTTCCGCTTCAGTGTCAGCCCAAACATAATCAGTCCAGACTTCCTTGGGATTTTCTGGGTCTTCTAGCATTATTTTACTTTAGCATCCCAATCCACCAGCACCCCATCCACGCAAGCAATCCCCCACTGCGGAAACTTCACCAGCAATTTCTTGATCACAATCTGCAAAGCAGGGTCATCTTTCCAACATTCACGAAGAAACTCAACCCCTGGATTTTCCCTCAACACCTCCGCCAGTTTAAGTTTCTGCATCCGCCCTGGTCGTGCCTTAGACCGCGCTGCGATGCCTTCGGTGGTAAACAATGCCTCACTCGACCATTTTTCAAAAATCTATCTGGATGGATGCAGAACCCTACTCCCCCACCGGAAACCGCCGCATCATCTCCACCAACTCCATAGCCTCACCCTCTGGTGTAGAAACCACCCCTCCCGACATTGCCAGCACAATCCGCTGTTGCCGCGCCCACTCAAACCATGCACTGACATCTGCTGTTACCGTATTGTTGCCCTTTGCCCCTCTCTTGCAAGAATTGATGAACAGTCCAGTGGGATTATCGCACCAACATAAGAGCGATCGCACCGGCTACATTTGCCCAATGCTGATTAACCACCCCCAAACATGGCTCTTGGTTAATCAGCAGCAACTATAATGTTTGCTGATAAAGTAACTAACACGATCCAAAGAACTTTACATCACTTGTCAAACTCAATGTATAGATACTTCAGTGTACGCATGAGTACATTCGGTAAGTATTGGTATCCTTGTTGTGCCAAGCGGATGTTCTTCAACCGTAGCAGCAACAGTTGATAAGCGATGTGCATTTCCTTACGAGCAAGCATCGCACCTAAACAAAAATGAATACCTTGACCAAAAGATAGGTGGTTGCTTGCATTCTGCCGACCCACGTCGAAACGTTGCCCCTGCTGAAATTTTATCGGGTCGCGGTTAGCAGCATCAAAGCGAACCATCACTAAAGACCCAGCTTTGAGATCGATGTCTTGGAGTTTTGTATCTTGCGTTACAACTCGCCACATTCCGGCTGTCGGACTTTCCATCCGTAAAACTTCTTCCACTAAATTCTCTAGCAAGCAAGGATCTGCTTGTAGCAACGGAATCTGCTGTTGATTTTTTGTCAGTAACAACATCCCAGCTGCTAGCGCACTAGTGACTGTCTCATTGCCTGCCACTAGTATTTGCTGGATTATACTTAGTAATTCAGCCGTGTCAAGTTCTCGTTCTCCAGCCACTTTTGCCTGTACCAAGTCGGTTATTAAATCATCTTGAGGCTGTTTTTTGCGTGACTCGATGACATCATGAAAATAATGCTGGAAAGCAACAACATCTTTAGCACACTCAATCTCCTGCTCTCTAGAAAGTAATTGTCCTAGACGCGCAATAAAAGCATCCGACCATTGTTTGAACTTTGGCAAATCTGCCTGTGGCACACCTAACTGTTGAGCAATAACTTTGACTGGTAAAGGTACGGCAAACTCACTGACGAATTCACACTTACTCTGGGCAATGAAATCGTCAATAAGTTCATCAACAATCTGCTCAATCAAATCGTGCATTTTGTTCACACGCGACGAGCTAAATGCCTTATTTACTAACGCTCGGAATCGCTCGTGTTCTGGTGGGTCTGCTGTGAGCAGAGTGTTTATCTGCGGCCAACCTTGAGCATAGATTTTCTGCAATTCATCATCTTGTTCTTCTTTGCCAGCCAGTAAAGTAGAGAAATTGCTAGAGAATACTTTTGTATCCTTAAGAATTTCGCTCACCAAGTCGTAGCTGGTAACGAGAAAGAGCTTGGCATCAGACCTTGGACTCGGTAGCTCCATAATTGGTGCTTGCTCCTGAGCCAGCTTGTAGAATTCATAAGGACATATAAGCAGTTCTGGATCGAAGAAGTTGTAATCTGACAGATGCTTCATGCTTGTTATGAGGAAGAGTGAGAATTAGCTTTGAGTCGCTGTCAAGTCAAAAAACATCATAACAGGTTAGGGCAACCTCTAAAGCAAGCAGGTTGGTCAACAGAATCAACGTTATTTGCCATAAATTTTTCAGGTAGGTTCATTTGAGACTTTAATAACCAGTTTTCCCTTTTTGTTACCGTCGAAAAGTTTTAGGATCGCCTTGGGTGCATTTTCTAAGCCTTCGACAATCTCAAGAGCATATTTAATTTTCCCCTGGTTTAGCCATTGTCCAATCTCCGCTATCGCTTCATGAAATCGGGGAATATAATCCAAGATAATAAATCCCTGAACGAGAGCGCGTTTCATGAGAATTTGGTTGTAATTATATGGGCCAGGAACAGGCTTTGAAGCATTATAAGTTGAGATTAAACCGCATAGAGGAATACGTGCGTGCAGATTAATTTTAGTTAGGACGGCATCAAGAATAGAACCACCAACATTATCGAAATAAACATCAATCCCATCGGGACAGGCTTGAGCGATCGCGCTTTCCAAATCAACGGTTTTATAATTAATTGCTGTATCAAAGCCAAGTTCTTCTGTGAGCCAACGGCACTTTTCATCGCTGCCAGTTATACCAACTACCCGACACCCCTTAATCTTGGCAATTTGTCCAACAATGGAACCAACTGCTCCGGATGCGGCTGAAACGACCACAGTTTCTCCAGCTTTTGGCTGTCCTATATCTAATAATCCAAAATAAGCTGTAAAACCAGTAGCTCCCAATGGGCCGGTAAATGCGTTAAGCGGACAAGGTAGAGGATCAGGTAATCGCGTGAGCGAAAAGCCACTGTTTCCAAGGGCGATCGCGTAATCTTGCCAGCCTAGCATCCCTGATACCAAATCTCCCTTTTTAAAATTAGGATTTTTGGACTCTTCAACGACACCTATAATACCGCCACGCATAACTTCCCCAATTTCAACAGGAGGCATATACTGCTCCATATCGCTCATCCAGATCCGATTGGTAGGATCTAGTGACAGATACATAACACGTACCAGCACCTCATCATCTTTGGGGCTGGGGATTGGCTCTTCTCGGTATTCAAAATCGCTTTCTTTAATGTCACCAACGGGACGAGCAGCTAATAGAAACTGTCGATTTATCGCTCTAGTCATAAGTTTTTGTTTGGTGTGACTGAGAGTTGATTAGGGACAATACAGACTTACTTGGGTTTTCTTGAGTCTTGTAGCATTATTTTACTCTAGTATCCCACTCAACCAACACCCCATCCACACAGGCAATCCCCCACTGCGGAAACCTCATCAGCAGCTTCCTGATCACAATCTGCAAAGCAGGATCGTCATTCCAACATTCCACAAGAAACTTAAAATCAGGTTTTTCCTCCAGCATCCCTGCCAACTTCAATTTCTCCATACGCAGAGGTCGCATTTTTGAACGAATTGCGATCGCTTCGTGTGACCATTTTTCATCACTGGGGGCAGGCGCGGCGGAATTTTGGTCAACATGAAGAGTTTTGTCCTCATTGCCCGAAATCTGATTTTCACCTATCAACGCAGTGGAAAGACTGGGTTGGGCTGATTCTTCAAAATTGGGAGCAACGGGCGCGGCGGAAAAAGTGCCTTCATGAGGGATTATCGGCTCAACACCACAATCCTGGTTTTCTCCCAGCAACGAAGCAGATTCATCCTGTACAGCATCCACGAGCGCTAGCGATGTACAGTCCGTTACCGCAGGCAACTCTTTTTCTTCTTCTTCCACGCTTTCGAGAGTCTGAGGCGACGCGCCCCCAAAAGGCGCGTCAGCCGTCGCCTCATCACGCGAATTTTTGTATTGCGTGGAAGAATCACACCTCACGATCTCTTTTGAAGAGTTCGTGAGGTGTTTCTGAGAAGTTCGTGAGGGTTCCTGAAACCCTTGCTCTGAGCGGCTTTGAGTGGCAATATTCGTTTCAATTGTCGCGGTATTCGCTTTAATTGAAACGTTATCCGCTTTATTTGAGGCGGTATCCGCTTCATTTTTCTCGCTCTGCCAAAAATCTTTAACTCGCGCGCCATGCAGATTTTTTACTTCCCAAACTGATGTTCTGCCATCACTGCCACAGCTGAGACGACGAAATATAAACAAACCAGCTGCTTCCAATACTCTTCTGGCCAATCTAAAAGCTGAATCACTCAAATTAGTCACCAATTTCATCCAGCGTGAGCCGAATGGGTCAGCTAGCCAACACTGTTGCCAAAATCTCAGTACAGATGGTTTTTGACTGATTGCCCATGTGGTGTCCTCTGACGGGATGATCATGTGAGGATGATTTAGTTTTGAGCCAGTGGACTGTTTAAATTTAGTAGTCATTTCTCACCTCCATGATGAGCAGAGGCATGACAGCGACGACACAGAGTAATCAAATCATCCAAGTATTCCATCTCGAAACCGTGATGGTCATAAGTCAAATGATGAACTTGTAATTTTTGATTAGCGTTGCATTTTACACATCTAAAATTATCTCTAGCTAGAACTAGTCTTCTACAGTCTTGCCAGTATTCTGATGCTAAAAACTCATCGTAAGCGCTGAATTTGTACTCCGTCGGTTCAGGCAAGTAAATACCATGTTTGTTTTCACAGAAACAGACCATACCAGCATATTTTTCATAGCAGGGTCTATTGGGAAGATAAAATATCTTAAACAATTTGCTATCGGTTACTTCCGTCATCGCCTTATTTAAGACGTTTGCTTTCATTTCCAAATCAGAGAGTAAGGTCACTCTAGGGATGTAGGTAGTAGAGTATTTGTCGTATTTGGGCTTATAAGGATGTACAGCCCAAGCATAGCTGTAGAGTTTGAGAGCGCAATATGAAAAATGCTTGACTGCCCAAATTAAATCTTCTGGTGGAATACCTTTATAGTTCGTCATAATTCACTCTCCTGTTTCTGTTGACGCACGGAAATTTCCCCCACTGTTAGCGCGAGGCCTAGCATTGTCTATGTATTTATAAAGTCGTGTCTAAAAAATTACTGGTAGAGAGAATAAATTAGTTATCCTTCCCAGAACCGCAATTCCTCTCTGGAATACCTGTCAGTCTTCTTTGAGCGTTCTTTCCAACAATCCCAAGCGACTACCAACTCTTCGCCCAAGTCCTCCACTACTTCACCCCGTTCTACATACAAAGTGCGGTAAGGATCAGCATGAGAGACGATAGAACCAACGCCAATCAATTCGCAATTCGCAATTCGCAATTAGAAGAATTGGACTCGGCAGGGGTTTCGCTAGGAACCATCGGTTCCGTAATGAGTGAGGATTCAGCTTTTTCCAAAGCGGTGATTAGTTCTGTCTCTTCGGTGGTTAACTCTGCCCAATAGTCGGCTTTGATAACCTCGTACTCTTGAGCGACTTCTAAGTAGTCCCACCAGCTACGTTCAGGCTTGGATAACACCGCCCGAATATCGCTCACTGCTTGGGGTAGTAGTTGCAATTGCTCTGCCCTTTTTGCGATCGCAATTGGTGTTGGCTCACTGCCCAGAATTAACGCCGCAGCTTCCAGCGCTTGGGTATTGTTCATAGCAGTGGCAAGATTCCCCAAAGCCATACCCATCAAACGTAAGCATTCGGTGGCATTTTCTTTGGGTGGTTCTTGGGCAAGCGATCGCAGATCAATAGTTTTCTCCAGCGATCGCTTAACTTCTTTGTTTAACGCCTTGGTTGCCTGCTGGGTGAGAGTATTTTCCCACTGCTGGCTAGGACGTTCTTGTACAGCGTTTTCCAAATCTTGAATACGCCCTTGTAATCGTTGGTTCTCAAGTTCTAACTGCCTCAATCCTTCTAACTCGAAAAGCCGTTGTTGTAGCTGGATGTTCTCTTCCTTTTGTTGTTGAAATAGGTTTTGTAAAGCGGCCAGTTGTTCTTGTACTTGTTCCTCGGCTCTGGCAGTGGCTTCTATGTGCAAACCAATTCCCAAATCCTGTTCCAGTCGTTCAAGCTCTTGCTGGTGTTGCTCTTTGAGAGCCGCGATCGCCTCGGCATACTCGGCTGGATAGGTTCTTTCTTTGGGGAATGGAACACTGGGGGCATCTAGATCTGTATTGTTGATCAGCAGCTTTTCACCATCAGCAAAAGTTACAATCTGCTGCCAGTGGTTTGGTGCGTCTGCTTCAATCATTCCCGACTCCCCAAAACGAGGATGGAATTGTGATGAAACCGTGACAGAATTACGCAATTGCGTTTGACTTTTTTCTTTTTTTGTGATTTGTTTAGCTGTTGGAGCAACTTGCTGAACTGCTCTAGCGAAATCGGCAGCAGTGGGAAAAGGTTTTTCTTGGGCTGCGATCGCTACAGCTTGTTGTAATTTGTCGGGTGTTTTGACCAGTTTGAGTAATGGGCGAGTTTGGGAAGGTTTGGTGATCTTGTCTTTCAGCTCGTCGGGCAGAATATCAACTACTCGCTTTGCTGCGAATAGATCCTTGACCCTGCGATATCCTCCATGCTTGGTCAACTCGCTTTCGCAGTAATCCTCAAAGCTGGTGTATGCACCATCTTGGAAATAGCCGTTATCTCGCATCAGCCGCAGTTCGTCGGATGCTTGCCACTCGAACCGATCTATGGCAGCGAAGGTTTCATGGATGCTGATGTTGAGATTGTTGTAGTCAAGGGTTGAGATTGCTTCTGGTTCTAGTGTCAGCATGTTTGTTGCCCACTATGGTAGTGCTTGGAACGTTGCAGTTTTGCAATTTAACCAAAGTGAGTATTTAGCTGATATGGAAGTCATACCGAAAGTATGTCAGCATTATAATTGGCTCACTTTGTCCTGAACGATTTGAGCAAGCGATCGCGTTGCTTTGACCGGCGGCGATCGCTTTATGCTGCTATGTCCTGTACCTGGGATTTATCAGCTTTAGACTTTAAATATTCCCTTACAGGAATTGGTGTAACCTTTTTTTTGTCTCCTTTTGCTGTAGTATCTGTTTCGTCATCTGGGATAAAAACTATTAAGTCTCCAGGGTTGCATTCAAGTGCAATGCAAAGCCCATTCAACCTTTCCGCAGTTAATCGAGGCATTTCATCTGTTCTTCTCAATCGGTGAACAGAATTTTCGTCAATTCCTAAAGCTGCTGCTAAATCTTTATTCTTGATTCGCCTCTTTGCCATTATTTCGTTTAACCTCCAAGCAATCATTCGCTTGCCCATATAACACCTCCATTAGTTTAATCTCCGCCTTGCTTAGATAAATCGACTTTTGGAATCTGGTTAATATACGATACCACAAACAAATTAAACTACGACTGCTTTAAAATAACCTACGTTAAGAGTAGTAAAAACTATTTTAAATACTTGACTTTACCCTACGCCTGGCGTAGGATATTAATTACAGCAGAGGAAATAAGCGCAACGCCTCTTAATAAATAAAGATGCACTTACCACAGAACCTTGACAAGAGAACCAGAAGTACCAATTGAGGGGTAGCCGAGGCACTGGCACAACCAGAGAAGGGGAGAGGTACACATTGGGGGAACGGATTCGGTTAATAAGAATTACCAGCAGGACGACTGCCTTTGAAGCGTTGAAGTTGTCGCCTGAGATTATCGCTCTCCTGTTTGGTAATGCTCCTGGTCACTGGCTGGGAGTAGAAAAGAGAAGCTGCGCTTAAACTTTTTGAGAGCGTTGTGCTAAACCACAACGTTGTTTCGTGCAATAAAAAGCGATCGCTTGACCTGCGAAGTCTGCGATCGCCTCTAAAAACTTATTCGTTCTATTTCAAAATTATGCCACAAACAATAACAATAGCCCAAAACCCATTGACCGACCGCGATCGTACCATCATTGCAACCATCGTCAACCAATCCGATTATCCTCACGATTGCCAGCCGCAGGATGTAGTCACCATCTGGATTAACGAGGATAATATCGTGTGGGTGAAGATGACCCACGGCTTCGCTCGTTTCCACAAAGAACCGTTTAAGGCAGCAGTGGCAGAAGTTAAAGCCAACCTACCCGAAACACCACGAGAACGCAACGAACGATTAAGCGCAGAACTGGAAGCAGCTTGCACCAAGTTTGGTCTATGGCACGGTGAGATTGATTGGTTGTCGTTTAGCACGAAAGTCTTTCAGGGTAAGGATTTAGTGGGCTTCGTTGGATACAACCTGGAAGACAAATGGTACAGCAGACGTAATCAACTGGGAAGCAGCCGCATAACTGACAATGTTGATGCAGCTATTACTGCGCTAGGAGTAAGGCAGCCTGTGGCGGCGTAGCCCCGAATGTACAAAAGGCAAGTGCAATTCCCTTATATCGCACTCGCCTGTCAGTATATTTACGATAAAACAAGTATGCCATACTGTGCAGCCAATAAACGCTTACCAAAGAATTGGGAGGAAGAATCCGAAGACAAGATTCTGCTACCTCCAACCGATCCTCATGCAGAGGTGTTAGATGTATCTGGTTACAAGCTGGTCTACGTGAAAGGAGCTTGCCCCAGGATTTATCGCGTGTACAGGAATGATTCAATGCTGGGTGTGGTTTTTCAGCACTTAAACCATTGGGCGAATGATATAGACAAAATCAGGTATGCCAAGCCAAGGGATGCAGTAGTGGGTAAGATATAAAAAGAAGGTGGACTTAACTACTGCCCACCGAATTCAAAACATGTAATCTTAACTATCTTCTGCACTGAGTATCTATTGTCTCCATCATAAGGATGAGGTCGTCTAATACTTACGGAATAATTAATTATTCTTGTTCCTGTGCTTTATCCCGTTGCAACTGTTGCACCATTTCTACTGATAATTCGGTGAGCCGTGCGATCGCGTCAATAGTCATGCCTTCTGCTAATAAGTTGACAGCGATTTCACGGGCTTTTTTATTGCTCCCTTCTTCCTCACCTTCGGATAAAATCGATTGATAAATGACTGACTCTTGCATGATATCTCTCCGCAACAAACGTTGAATTACCTCTTGGTTCAATACTAACCCAGCTAGAATTGCTGCTGATGCTGTGAGATTGCTTTGTGTTCGTCGATCAGCAATATTGTCAATTCTAGCTGCCACATTCTGCAATGTACCAGTTTTATTGGTTGCATTGCTCAAGACAGCAAACGGCAATAATCCTGGCATTTGTAGAAATATTTCTGCTGGTTGTTCCCACAAGCGAATTACCGTAAATTCATGTTGCAAATTTTCAATACTAAAAGTAGTTTGATACACCATTTCTGATTCAGTTTGTGCTAAGTACACTACTACTTGACGCATTCGTTTTTCAGGAAAACGTCGATATACCCGCAAACGATAATCAGCCATGCGGAAGGGCATATTTGGATCAGGCTTAGTCTGGAATTCCAAATGCAAAACGTAAGGATTCAGGCTGAAGGGGTGACAAAGAGGCTGAAGCTCAGGAAATACAAGAGTGTGACTGTTTTGGGGTAAAAAAAGATAGGTCAGGTATTCTCAACAAGACCTATCAAATGATAATGTTACCTAAATTCTACCAAAACTGCTTTCAAAATGTACTGACACCCGCACAGTACAAGATGTTGGAAATCTTGATTATGCTGTTACAATTTCATAAAACTGTGACAATTGAGAAGCTGGCGACAGTATTTCCCCAACCGATAAAATTTGAGAGTCGGCGACGAAGCATCCAAAGATTTTTATTACTGCCAGAGTTATCAATTCAATACATCTGGTTTCCATTACTCAAAAGATGGGTTAAAAACAGCAGACAATCTCAGGAG
>NZ_JAECZB010000086.1 GCF_016056295.1 Atlanticothrix silvestris CENA357 | reverse complement strand
GCTTCAGCCCCAACGGGCAACAAATCGCTTCTGGCAGTAGTGACGATACAATCAAAATCTGGGATGTCGCCACAGGCAAACTGCTCAAAACCCTAACTGGGCATAACGATTCGGTCTATAGAGTCGGCTTTAGCCCCAATGGGCAACAACTCGCTTCTAGCAGTGGTTACAACACAATCAAAATCTGGGATGTCACCACAGGCAAACTGCTCAAAACCCTGACTGGGCATAAAGAGTTGGTCAATAGCGTCAGCTTCAGCCCCAACGGGCAACAAATCGCTTCTGGCAGTAGTGACGATACAATCAAAATCTGGGATGTCGCCACAGGCAAACTGCTCAAAACCCTAACTGGGCATAACGATTCGGTCTATAGAGTCGGCTTTAGCCCCAATGGGCAACAACTCGCTTCTAGCAGTGGTTACAACACAATCAAAATCTGGGATGTCACCACAGGCAAACTGCTCAAAACCCTAACTGGGCATAACGATAGGGTCAATAGCGTCGGCTTTAGCCCCAATGGGCAACAAATCGCTTCTGGCAGTTGGGACAACACAATCAAAATCTGGGATGTAACCACAGGCGAACTGCTCAAAACCCTAACTGGGCATAACAGTTGGGTCTCTAGCATCGGCTTCAGCCCCAATGGGCAACAACTCGCTTCTGGCAGTGGTGACAACACAATCAAAATCTGGGATGTCACCACAGGCAAACTGCTCAAAACCCTAACTGGGCATAACGATAGGGTCAATAGCGTCGGCTTTAGCCCCGATGGGCAACAACTCGCTTCTGGTGGCGGTTTAGACAAAACAATCAAAATCTGGGATGCCACCACAGGCAAACTGCTCAAAACCCTCACTGGGCATAATAGTGTGGTCTATAGCGTCGGCTTCAGCCCCAATGGGCAACAAATCGCTTCTGGCAGTGGTGACAAGACAATCAAAATCTGGGATGTCACCACAGGCAAACTGCTCAAAACCCTAACTGGGCATAACAATGAGGTCATTAGCGTCGGCTTCAGCCCCAATGGGCAACAACTTGCTTCTGGCAGTACTGACAACACAATCAAAATCTGGGATTTGAATCTCGATAATTTATTAGACAGTGGTTGCACCTCGCTGAATAGTTACCTCATTGCCCATCCTGAAACCCTAGAAGAGTTGCCAGAATGTCAAACGCCATCTCGGTTAATGCCAGCAGCTATGGTGTTAGTTATTCAAGGTGAAAAGTTAGCTCAAAATGATGATATTAATGCTGCCGTTGCCAAATTTCGCAAAGCACAACAATGGGACAGTCAATTAAAATTTGACTCCCAAGCAAAAGCAAAAGAGTTTGCTATTAAAGGCCAAGCGCAACGCAAACTTAAAGAAGGTCAGGAACTTGCTATCAAGAATCAAGTACAAGAAGCCGTCACAGCTTACGCCGATGCCCAAAAGTTAGACCCCAAAATCGAAATCTCCGCCGAAGCTTGGCTTACACTCTGTCGCCAAGGTAGTCTGCATAAACAAGCCAAGTTGGTATTATTTGCTTGTGACAAAGGCGTTATCCTGGCAGATAATTATGCCCCTTATCGTGAAAGTCGTGGTTTAGCCAGGGCGCTAACAGGCGACACCCCCGGCGCAATCGCCGACTTTGAAGCCTACATCGCCTCGACTGATGATAAAGATGGTAAAGCTCAAGTGCAACGCTGGGTGAAAGACCTTAAAGCTGGCAAGAATCCATTTACAGATGCAGAATTGCAAAAATTATTAAAGTAGACGCGATAAATCGCGTCTCTACATGAGGTTTGTTGGTATTGTTTTATGTCTTGCCTCTAGCCATCAATAAACCAATCTCCTCTACTGTCGCTGTCTGTGCGTCTAAAATAGCGACAAATTCACCTTTGTACATTACAGCAATACGATCGCTCATGGCCATGATTTCTTCTAATTCAGTAGAAATATACAAAATTGCCGCACCGCGATCGCGTTCTGCCAATAACCGAGAATGTACTGCTGCTGTTGCGCCGACATCTAATCCCCGCGTTGGTTGCATCGCCACAATTAAATTTGGTTCCCCTGCAAGTTCTCGTGCTAACACCACCTTTTGTTGATTTCCCCCGGACAGTTGACTGACTTTGACATCTTCCCCTGTAGCGCGGATATCAAATTCTTGCATGGCGACTTGGGCATGATTGGCGATCGCTGCTTTTTGTAACAAAAAACGACGACAAAATGGCAAGCTTTTAAAAGCTTTTAAAATTAAGTTTTGAGCAATATTAAATTGCAATATTAAACCCATTTTTTGCCGATCTTCTGGGATGTAACCAATAATTTGATGGGTAGAATCTGCAAACTCAATTTTGCCTTGTTTAGAAGTTCGTAAAAGAGCGATCGCATCTGCTAGTTCTCGCTGTCCATTGCCATCAACGCCAGCAATTCCTAAAATTTCCCCTGCCTGCAATTCAAAGGATACATTATTTACAGCAGTCATACCCCGGTCATCTACAACTTCTAAACCCTGCACCGACAATATAATTTTTCCTCGCAAAGTAGGGGCTTTTTGGATCTGTAAATCAACTTCGCGTCCCACCATTAATTCTGCTAGCTTTTGATGTGTGGCTGCTTGAGTTGTCGTATTTGCTACTACTTTGCCTCGACGTAAAATTGTCACAGTATCACAAAGGTTGATGACTTCTTCTAACTTGTGGCTAATAAAAATAATTGTGTTACCATCTGCTGCAAGTTGGCGCAAAACAGCGATTAATGATTTGACTTCTGGTGGTGTCAGAACTGCTGTAGGTTCATCTAAAATTAACAATTTAGCTTGGCGGTAGAGAACTTTCAAAATTTCTACACGCTGTTGTGTTCCTACTGGTAAATCTTCTACTTTGGCAGTTGGGTCGATTTCTAACCCGTAAGTTTGGGATAAAGCAGCTATTTCTTGTTGCTTTTGATGTAGATTGAGATGCCACTGATTATCACTTCCTAAAATAATATTTTCTGTAACAGTCAGTTGGGGAACAAGCATGAAATGTTGGTAAATCATGCCAATTCCTAGTTTAATTGCTTGATGAGGCGAATTAATCTTGACTGGTTTTTCTTCTAGGTACATTTGACCACTGTTAGGTTGGTAAAGACCATTAATGATGTTCATTAAAGTGGTTTTACCTGCTCCATTTTCACCTAAAATTGCATGGATTTTACCAGTTTCGACACTGAAACTAATGTTATCATTAGCAATAAAGGAACCAAAGCATTTAGTAATGTTTTCTAAACGTAAATATGACATTAGTAAGTATCTAAATTTTAAACTGATACTTTTTTCAAACAACGTGTGTCTTTACCGTTTTCATTGCAACTTTCAAAGATAATTTTTTTATCAATAATCTCTTGTTTTGTATTTAATGTCTGTTGTTTAACTTTTTCTGGAACCATTAAACCAAATTTTCCTACAGATAATATATCTGGTCTTTCTAGCCCAATCGTATATATTTGACCTTTGAGTTGTTTTTGTTTGGCTAATTCTGCCAAATATACTATTGCTAAATCTAATCGCTTCACAGCGCTAGTTAAAACCGCTTTAGGAGCAACATCTAATTGATCTTTGGTATTACCAAAAGCATAAATTCCTTTATCGCTAGCAGTTTGTAAAACTGCGGCTGAAGCATTATCTAACCATTGATAAATCACATCTGCACCAGATGAAATCAATGCAAGTGTCGCTTCTTTGCCTTTGGCAACATCATTCCAATCACCTGTGAAGGTAGAGGTAATTTGAATATTTGGTTTAATAGATTTTGCCCCTAATTCAAACCCACGTAATTCTTCTTGGGTAGCTGCAAATTCTTGTCCAGCAATATAAGCTAATTTGTTGGATTTAGTCATAGAAGCGCCAATAATTCCACACAAATAGCTACCTTGGAGGTGATCTATTCGCAAAGCGGCGATGTTTTCACCTTTAACAGAACCGTTAACAGCAACAAAAAATGTATTGGGAAACTGTGCAGCTACTTGTTCTACTGCTGCATCAAATTGTCCACCGTGGGCAAAAACTACATTGTAGCCTTTACGGGCAAAATCTGTTAATGCTTCTGTTTGATCTGCTTGTGCTACTTGTTCTACATAAGCTACTTCTGCACAAAGCTTTTGTTTTACCTGATTTATTCCTTCGTACCCTGATTGATTCCAAGCTTGATCTGTAATGACTCCAGGGAGTGCGATCGCTATTTTAAATCCTTCACTACTATTTTCTGTTGTTGGTGTCGTCGCTTGGTTATTGCTGCAAGCTTTTAGCAGAAGGCTAACACCAAGAACTGCTGAACCACACAAAACAAATTTACGCCGATTAAAATTTACCGTCATACATTAGTCTGAAGATGGATAGTCATTTGAGTTATTAACATACTTTAAAGTCGTAAGGGGTATTTTGGCAAAAGTTAGCTAATTTTCTCCCTATTGATTGAAGACAGGCTGATATTAAGCAATAAATACTGAACTACTAGAGGCAAATATAAAATGAGGTGAAACCCATGAATAAGTATAAGGAACTCTTACGTGTCATCCTTGCAGTATCTATTATTATAGTTGGAGTGACACATTTTATTATGCCAGAACAATATGTAAAAATTGTACCACCCCAACTTCCCTATCCTTTAGAATTAGTTTATCTCAGTGGGTTTTATGAAATTTTAGGTGGTATTGGGTTGTTAGTTCCACCTGTAAGTCAAGCTGCTGCTTGGGGACTAATTGCATTATTTATTGCAGTGTTTCCTGCTAATATTAACCAAGCAATCAATCATATTAGAATTGAAAATATTCCATACTCAGATTCACCTTGGTTTCAAGTTATTAGACTTCCATTTCAAGCAGTTGTAATTGCTTGGGCTTGGTGGTATACAAAACCTTCGGTTCAAGAAAAGCAAGCTTCTCTAATTCCTAAATCACTTATTCCCCAAGAACTAGAAGAATCAAAATAATTTTCTCACTCAATAAAATTGTATGAATACATCACAAACACTAAAACAATTGCCAACAGAGTTGGTAAATTCAGAAAACTTTCGACGTTATGGACAGGTAATTTGTGCAAGTCAAGACGGTAAGAGTTTTGATGCAGAAGATGCTCAATTAAATCTACAAAATGGGACTCCGCGATTTTATATTATGCGGTTAGACAAAAGAGGGCGAAAGTTTCATAAAATTACTCGCCATCTGCAATGTACTCAATGTTTAGGTGCTTTGGCAGGAAAAGATTGGTTGATTGCGGTTTGTCCTCCTCATAATGATCTAAATGAACCCGTTTTAGAAGAAATCGCCGCTTTCCGGATTCCAGGAAATTGTTTTATCAAATTAAATGAAGGTACTTGGCACGCTGGGCCATATTTTGAGCATGAGGTTGTAGATTTTTACAATTTAGAACTTGCTGATACGAATGTGGTAGATCATTTCACTCATGATTTTCTTCAAAGTCATCATTTAGAATTTGAGATGATTTAAACAGCAATCAACTGCTTAAATTCTGCATCATCTGCAATTTCATCAAAATCTATGTCAGTTGCAGCGTCTTCTTTATATCTAGGATTTAGTTGAATTGCTTGCTGGAGATTTTCTAAGGCTAATTCAACTTCTCTTTGCAGTGCATAGCAAGCTGCTCTATTGTAAAAAGCACTGGCATAGTCTGGCTTAATTTCTAGGGCTTTACTAAAACTAGCGATCGCTTCATTATCACGTCCCAATCTTACCAGAGTATAACCGCGTTTATCCCAGGCTTTAGGGGAATCTGGTTTAAATTGTAGTGACTGATCAAAGCTTGCGATCGCTTCTTCGTATTGTTCCAATTCTACCAATGAAAGACCACGATTTAACCAAGCAATGGCATCATCCGGCTGGATTTGTATGGCTTTATCAAAAGAGGCAAAGGCTTGCTGATGCTGTCTTAAGTTACCAAAAGCTACACCACGATCGCACCATGCTTGGTGATAATCAGGCTGAATCTCAATAGCTTTATCATAGGAAGCGATCGCATCTTGATAGCGTTTTAATCTGACTAAAGTCAGACCTCGTTTTAACCAAACAACAGGTTCATTCGGCTGAAGTTTAACTACTTTATTGTAAACTGCGATCGCATCTAAATACTGCTTTTGAGAAAACAGAGCATCTCCCTGTTGAATATAATCATCTGCTAATAATTTTGGCTGTGGTTGTGGTTCTTGAGTGTGCTTTTCTTCAGGAATTGAGGCAGATTTTACTTCAACCAATTCATGCAAAATCGAATCCTTGCGTTGTTGAGCATCTAACTGTAATTCCGAAAGTTGAGAGACAAACTCCGTCTCTAATTTTTCTAGCTTCTCTAGAATCAATAGCTTTTGTTGTTGAGCATTCGATTGCAATTCTGAAAACTGAGACACAAACTCCGAACCTGATTTTTCTAAATTTGTAATTATTAGCTCTTTTTGATTTTGAGCATTCACCTGTAATTCTGATAATTGAGATGCAAACTCAGCTTGTAGTTTGATCAAATTCTCAAAGATACTATCCCTCTGCTGCTGCGTATCTAACTGTAATTCCGATAGATGAGATTTCAATGTGTTTTCTAATTCTCCTAGATTTTCTAGCATTCTATTTTTGTTTTGTTCTGCATCTAAATGTAATTGAGATAATTGAGATGCAAACTCAGCTTGCGATTTTGTGAAACTCTCAATAATGTTGTCCTTTTGTACTTGAATTTCAGACTTTAATTGAGATAAATGAGATTGAAATAAAGTTTCTGATTCTCCTAAATGCTCTGATGTGATATCTTTTTGTTTTCGAGCATCTGCCTCTAATTCAGATAATTGTGCGACAAATTCTGTCTGCAATTTGCTTAAATTCTCAAGGATGCTATCCTTTTGCTGTTGAGCATCACTTTGCACATTTGTAAATTGAGCAATAAAATCGTCTTTATTTTGTTCGATACTTTCTAAAGCTAGATTTTTTTGTTGTTCAACACCTAATTTTAATTCAGATAGTTGAGATGCTAGCTCAGACTCTAGTTTTGCTATATTCTCTACTGTGAAATTTCTTTGGTGTTGAGTATCCAATTGTAATTGAGATAATTGCCCGGCAAATTCAGATTCTAATTTTTCTATATTTTGTTGGACACTTTTGACATCAGTTTCTATTCCTGCAAAAATATTGTCTTTTGATTGTAATAGTTCAGATGTTAATTTTGATAAATTTTCTTGATGTCTTTTTATTTTTTCTTGTAATGACTCAGCTTCTTTTTCTAATTGACGATTGAGGCTTTTAGCATCTTGAATAGTATTTTCAGCTTCTTGCTTAACAATAATTAACTGGTTTTGTAAATTTTCGATTCCCTCTAACTGTGCCATTGCTCTGTTAACAATTTCACGGATTGCCACGCGTCTTAACAGCCAAAATAAAGCAATCACTGCAACTGGAAATAAACTCAATATGACTAACCAGACATTCATTAGGATAGTTGTAGGATTAAAGGCACGCTCAAAATCAGATTGCTCTGGTTCGGGAGTGCGATTTTCTACTGCCCCTTGCGCCAATTTTTCCTGCTGCTGATTCGATATTACTTGAGCAGGTGTCAATTCTCTAGAGACAGATGGCGTAGGTTGTCCCCTGGTAATACCAGCAGGCACCAGCAAAGGTGAAAAGACAATAGCGCTTTTTAAAATTAAAGTGAAAACAACTTGATTCTTGCTCTTCACTCTAGTCACCTTCCTTTGATTTCAAAACATCTACTTTTAGTGTAGGGGTTTTGAAATCAGGTGTTTATGATCATGATTTTGCGATGGGCTACGCCCCGCCGGAGGCGATGGCTTCAACCAACTTGTTAAAAAGTAAATTGGCAACTTTAGCCATCAGCTTACCTTGCAGGTGTTTACCATTGAGCAACTGTCGGCCGGAATCGTTCGTAAAATCCGGCGTTGCATAATAGAAGGATGAATTAGGATTTACTACTGTGCATTGTCCATACTGCAAGTCTACGGGGATAAGAAAAAATGGGAAACGAAGAGGTAAACACAAAAGTCCCATCTTCCAGTTTGTCAGAAACCGCCTGTGCGATCGCTTCCTCAACATAATCACTAAGAATAAAGCGTGTGGTCATTCTAATTGCATTGCTTGTGATGTATTCCCGTACGAAAACGTTCTTATTATGAGGGCGATCGTCCCAGCTAAATTATAAAATGATACGCGTAGAAGCAAAGTGGCTTGTCGTTAGACATCGCTTGTTAGGTTTGAGAAATGTAAGTTTGTCATGATGTTAACGACTTAATTAATAAAGACAAGCAACTTTGCAATCAGCAATAGATAAACTAGGAAATAAGGGTTAATAATATGGGTAAAGTAGCTGATGAAAATAAAATTGCGATCGCTGCTCCAAATTAAGCTAAATTCTCAAACTAGTAAAATTATTTTAAGTTTGCTATTAATATGTCTTTCTGTGCGCCTACTGCCTTATTTTGCACCTATTCGCACCGCAGATATTGTTCAAAATCAGCTGGCAATGCAGTTTAGCGATCGCAATGGTTTACCATTAGGCACATTGCTCACTCGTGACCAAGAGCATACAGCAGTAGTACCACTCAATCAAGTTTCTCCCCAGTTTATTCAAGCTATTTTAGCCGCCGAAGATGGTAGCTTTTATCAGCATGGCGCGTTGGATATCAAAGCTATTATCCGCGCCATCAAAGAAGCCATTCACGCCAAAAGAATTGTCTCCGGTGCTTCTACAATTACTATGCAATTGGCGCGGATGTTAAATCCCGTTCCCCGCAATCTTTTAGGTAAAGTTCAAGAAATTTGGTTATCTTGGCGGCTAACAGCCGGGATGAACAAAGATGAAATTCTGGCGGCTTATATTAATCGCTTACCAATGGGAGGAAATATCTATGGTGTAGAAGCCGCAGCCCGGACTTATTTTTCCATACCAGCTAGTGATTTAAATCTCGCCCAAGCTAGTCTTTTGGCGGCTATTCCCAATAATCCCACTTATTTTAATCCTTATGAACATTGGGAACGGTTGAAACAACGGCAGCAATACGTCCTTAATCGTATGGTAATGGATGGGTATATAAATCAGGCGATCGCAGAACAAATATCCACAGAAAAAGTAGTGTTTCAGTCCCACCAAAAGGGAATTATTGCTGCACCACACTTTTTATTTTGGTTAGCCAATCAGATTTCTTCTACCAAAGAGCAATCTTTAATTCGTACCACTATCAATCGTCCTTTGCAGCAGTTTGTCGAAACCCAAGTACAACAGGTAATTGCTTCTGTAGCTGCTAACAACGTCCATGATGCAGCAGCTTTGGTAATTGATAACCATACTGGCGAAGTTTTGGCTTATGTTGGTTCGCCTGATTACTTTAATGAAGCAAAACTAGGACGCAATGATGGAGTAC
Organism: Atlanticothrix silvestris CENA357; assembly: GCF_016056295.1. Classification (GTDB taxonomy): domain Bacteria; phylum Cyanobacteriota; class Cyanobacteriia; order Cyanobacteriales; family Nostocaceae; genus Atlanticothrix; species Atlanticothrix silvestris. Next base: position 16,131 of record NZ_JAECZB010000086.1, on the reverse strand, counting down.
AAGCTTTACGCCAACCAGGGTCTACCTTAAAACCCTTTGTCTATGAATTAGCTTTAGAAAAAGGTGTAATTCGCCCAAATACCATTTTGGCAGATGTCCCTGCTCACTACGCTATTCCCGGCGCACAACTTTATAGCCCTACAGATTACACCGAAACCTTTTTAGGCCCGGTACGGGTGCGTGTGGCTTTAGCAAATTCTTTAAATGTGCCAGCAGTAAGGGTTTTAGAAAAAGTCGGTGTCCAGACTTTTTTAGAACGTCTGCATCAGTTGGGATTTACCCACCTCAATCAAACTCCAGAATATTACGGTTTGGGGTTGACTCTCGGTAGTGGTGAAGTAAATCTTTGGGAATTGGCTAGAGCTTACGTGACAATGGCGCGACAAGGAGAAGCTACGCCATTACTAACTACTCTGAGCGATTCTTCAAAAGAAAATTGCTACCGCCGATATACGCAGATAAACGAGGCAGTGCGTTGGGCGGGTTCCCCGACTTGTAGCAACTGCCGTGCCGATAAATCTATCTGCGGTTCTTTATTTTCCAACCGGACAACATGGCAACTAATCACTGATATGCTCAGTGACAGTCATGCCCGTGCCACAGCTTTTGGTGTAGACTCGGTGTTAAATTTACCCTTCCCTGCTGCCGTTAAAACTGGAACTTCTTCTAACTTTCGTGATACTTGGACTGTTGGTTTTACTACCGATTACACAGTAGCGACTTGGGTGGGTAATTTTAATGGTGAACCAATGCGACAAGTTTCTGGAGTTACAGGTGCAGCACCTTTATGGAATCGGATTATGCTACACCTGCACGAACATCAAGAACCCGCAGCTTTTCCGTCTCCAGAGAATTTAGTGCAATTACCAATCTGTGCAATATCAGGATTACAACCAACGCCAGATTGTACATCAGTAGTCCAGGAATATTTTTACCCTGAAGATAAAATTGCTTACGCAAATCAGCACGATTTCAAATTACCATCCGAATATGATGATTGGTTAGCCAAACAACCACAATCGAATTTGGTTTTTAGCAATTTGAGAATTGTGTCTCCCCATAATGGCGATTTATTTTTGTTGTATCCCGGTGAAGAAGGACAGCAAAAACTAGAGTTGAAACTAGCAAGAACTAAATCTCAGCCTGTAGAGTGGTGGCTAAATAATGAAAAATTAGCTACTCAATCAGCTAATTCTTTATTTTGGCATTTGCGCCCTGGTAGCTGGACTTTGGAGGCCAGAAGTGGCCAAATGAGTGACAAAGTAAATTTTCAAGTCAAGGTAGCGACTCTCAAACCTACACGCCGGGGCTTTTCACTATAGTAAAAATAGCTGTATTGAGTAGCAAATGAGTAGCCAGCTAAAGGGAAATACTTGTAACAGCATTGTTAGCTGGAACTTCGCTATAGTTAACGGTTAACAGGTAAGGTTAAAAGAAGGAAACAGATGGAAACTAAGCCAACCAACCCATCGCTAGAACTCACAGAAATTCCTCCTGGCTATCTAAATATTATGGGTTATGTTGATGAATCACAGGTGAATGGCCCCGGTTCTCGTGCTGTTATTTGGGTACAAGGTTGTCCGCGTGAGTGTCCTGGATGCTTTAATCCTGAGTCCTGGCCATTTGAGATTAACCAACTGATTGCTGTTGATACCCTAGTTGAAAAGATTTTGAGTAAACCTCACAATACGGGTGTGACATTCTCTGGTGGAGAACCCTTTTGGCAAGCATCTGCATTAGCATCTTTAGCACGCAAAGTAAAAGCTGCTGGTTTAAATGTCATGTCTTTTACAGGATTCACTTTAAAGCAATTACAGTCGGAATCTGCTCCCCCAGATTCCCAAACTCTGTTAGAACAACTGGATATTTTGATTGACGGCCCTTTTGTGGAGTCTTTGGCAATTAATTCTCCTGATTCTCCTGTTTCTTCGAGTAATCAACGGGTTCGTGTATTCAACCCGGCTTTCGCTGACCAGATTACTTGGGCCAGTGACCAAATAGAGATTCACGTCCTTAAGGACGGTAGTCGCATCGTTACTGGTTATCAAGGCGGACTTAAACTGACTTGACATCTTTTAAAGTTATAATTTCCGCTGCAAAGTCGTAGTGAGGATTTTAGTCCTCTTTTTTTTCTTATACCAATTCTCCATGAAGATGCATTTAATATTTATTAAACGTAGACGCAAAGCGGCTTGCCGGAGGCTACCGCAAAGTACCCAAAGTACGCAAAGAAAGAGATCAGTTGAGGATTTCATTATTAAGTGCAAGTTTACAGAGAGTTGGTATTACTTAAAAAGCACAAGCGATCGCTAATTCCCCATGTTGCAGTAATGTATTTTTATCGAGAGGATGGACAATATATTGCGGTGTGACTGCTAGTAATTTCTCAATTCTGTCTCTAGCAGCTGACACTACAGATTCATCTAAATTACCCTTGTTCAAAGAATCGGCGAAATCTTCAGCAATTTTATAAGTACGTTCAATAGATGAAGAATTAATATTGCGCGAAACGATAAACAAATCACAGCCAGCCTGAAACGCCTGCGCTACAGTCCCACTATTCATAAACATATCTGACACAGCTTTCATATCTAAATCATCAGATACAACCACTCCTTCAAAACCCAGTTCATCCCGCAGTATGTTTTTGAGAATAGTTTGAGAAAGGGTTGCTGGTAATTTAGCATCTATCTGAGGAAATAAAATATGCGCCGTCATCATCAAAGGTATTTGAGCTTTTATCAGCGCTTGAAAAGGTATAAGTTCTCGATTTCGCAAGTCTTCTAAAGTGAGATTGAGTGTTGGTAACTCAATATGAGAATCTTTACTGGTGTCTCCGTGTCCAGGAAAATGCTTAGCGCATCCCAAAATTCCTGACTCTTGAAGTCCGAGAAAATATTCAGATGCACCTATAACAGCAGCTTCGGGAGTGTTACCAAAGGCCCGCGGCCCAATGACAGGGTTTTGAGGATGGGAAAAAATATCTGCGACAGGGGCCCAAGATAAGTTAATCCCCAGTGATTTTAGCTCTCTTGCTGTGGCTTTGGCTACTTCGCGTGAGCGCGATCGCAACAACAAAGCGTGAGGAAATCGGGTAATTGGTAGCGGTGTGCGAACTACACGCCCTCCTTCATGATCTAAAGTCATAAACATGGAGTCACGTTTAGCATATTCGCGTATCTGATCATTCAAATCTTTGAAGTTTTCCAACCAAACCTCATAGGGAGTCCCATCTAGAAAGTTTTTCGCGAAAAAAATCACCCCTATCGGTTGCAGTTCACTCAGTACACGTTTATCTTCATCACTTAAAGTAGTACCAGAAATACCGATAATCAGGTGGTGTCCAAAGCGTTCTAGCTGTCGTGAGATTGACATAAAGTTTTACCTATACTAACAACTCAGATTTTTAATCCAAAGGAAATAGCTTTTATCCTACACTTTTAATCATCATCGATAAAGATTGTTAACCGTTGACAGTCAACAATCTACACAATTATCTGTGAGCATCTCAGTAATTTTGTGGAGATTAATTTTATCGGTTACAACCTCAAATCCATATTTTTAACTCTTTAAAAAAATACTACTTCGTACAAAGAAACAGTGAATTTACTGTGGTACGGTAGCCTGATTAATTTTGATCAATTAAGATTTAATGACATAACTTACATATTTATACTTACGCCAACAAAGTGGCGATCGCATACTGCTGTTTTCATTTCAGGAGTTTTATGCATATAAGTTTGTTTAATAACTGTTTTGAAAAAACCTTCGCAAAATTTTATGATATTTCTTATGAATGCTATAAAGGATTGACTAAAAATCCTCGATGGCTGTTAATGCGTAAAGTTGCCCGATTTCGGATTGTGCGATCGCTAGTCAAATACTTCTCTCAACGCTCAATTAATTCATATTTATCACTGTTAAATGAAAATAATTCGTGTTTTGCAGATGTCAATGTAGACGATGCTATTAACAGTCTCAAAAACGAAGGTTTATATTTGGATATTAATTTACCTCAAGATGTCGTTCAAGAAATAGTTCAATTTGCTCAATCTACAGCTTGTTATGGTAATCAAAAGCTAGAGTATGGTTTTTATTATCATCAGAAAGCAGAAGCACAAATTAAATCTGGCAAACATTTTATTACAGGTTATTATTTCAACACCGCTTTATTTTGTCCAGCCATTAAAAAACTCCAAACTGACCCAAAGTTATTAGCAATAGCCGCAAAATATTTAAATGCTCCACCAGTACATCAAGGAAATAAAATGTGGTGGAGTTTTGCGGGAAATATGACTTACCGCGAACAAAGTCAAGCGGCTCAACTTTTTCATTACGATATAGATGATTATTGCTTTATCAAATTTTTCTTTTATTTGACTAATGTAGACAATCAGAGTGGGCCTCATGTTTGTGTTCGTAAAAGTCATAATCAGAAAAAAAGCTCACATCTTTGGTTACGTAAACGAGAAACAGACCAAGAAATTATCGATTATTATGGTCAAGAATCTTTGGTAGAAATTTGTGGACAAGCTGGTTTTGGATTTGCAGAAGATCCACTTTGCTTTCATAAAGGAATTTCACCAACTCATCAAGACCGCTTAATTTTACAAATAGAATTTGCTAGAACTGACTATCAAATGCAGCATGATCTCAGAAAAAGTTCTTTATTGAAATGTATTTAATATTTTGGTGTGGTCAACCTTTATTTTTAACGTTGCGTTCTCCTTATTAAAGGAAAATAAATACCAATATATTTAAGTGGTGTAAGTAACAGTATTTAGAAATAAATCGGACTAAAATTACAGATCCTCAACGTGCCGAAAGGCATTGGTTAGCTATTGCTGTTGCTACTTTGTGGCAAGTGAGTGTTGGCGGTGAAGTTGATGCAAATTTACCCATTAGTAGTTTAGATGAGCTACCATCGACCCATGTTGCTCGACGCAATTTTAAAAATAGTTTCCTTCATCGTTGTCTCTCGTGTTTTCGCCGTGGGTTTTTAGTGATTAAGGCTGCCATTCTCAATCGCCTACCATTACCAATCGGTTGTTTTTTCCCTGAACCTTGGCCAAGCTTGACTCCACAAATGAATGTGTTTCAAATTACCCTCTCTACTGCCTGATTTTTAATTCCCTACCCTTGAAAGCCTCACCAGACCGGGAATCGCTATATTTACTATTAGAAAAGAATATTCCCTCTTGGGTAATTACTACGCTAAATTGCTCTGATGATTTTTTAATCCCTTGTTAGATAAGGGTTTTAAGTAAATTCATTTGCTGATTTGACATTACATATAATAAAACCCTTTATTTATGGGGTTTATGGGATAAATAAACTGAATATTTGGTAGAACAGGTACTGAAAACCCAAATATTCACAAAATAATTTAGCATATTATCTCAACATAGATTTAAGTTGACAATCCCTACTTATCTATGAGAGTATTCAACTGTGAATTTTGCTTAAAAGGTTTTTCTTAACACCCAATTATGTTTAAGTTTTGTTTAAGTTAAATCTGGATTTAATTAAGCAAAGGTTAACTAAGTCTTAAGCGAACAAAAATCCTGACTTGAAGAAAAGCTATGATGTTTAATACTTAAAAATAAAAAATTTTTTAACCAATTTTTCATGGTTAATAGTGTTTAGAGTTGAAAGCAATATTTTTATAGCCAAATATCTACGTTTGACTTTGGTATTAAAGCATTCAGTAACTCAAGCAAGTTTAGAGATAAAGTAAAATCATGCAAGTTTTGAATGATTTCAGTTGGGTAGTCTGTAAAGAGATATACAAAGTTTTGAATGATTTTATGCCAAGCAACAGCTTGTTCAGTACTTTTGAAAAAGAAATAATTACCGCGCAAATATACTCTTTAGTTTGGGATGATCTTTGTAGTTTCACAGAGCGAGATCCAGCCGCTAGAAGGTCTATCGAATATGTGTTTAGAACGTATACCTGTTTTAAAGCAGTTATGTATTACCGTATAGCAAACACACTGTATTATCATACGGGGGATTATGAATACAAAAAACCGCTTTTATTGCAACAGTTAGCCAGAAGAATATCAGAGGAAGCAAAAGTCTTAACTGGAGTAGAAATTCACCCTGGGGCTAAAATCGGATCTAGATTTGTAATTGATCATGGTACAGGTACTGTAATTGGAGAAACATGTGAAATTGGACACGATTGTTACATATTACAGGGTGTAATTTTAGGATCTACAGGAATTGCAGCTAATCAAGCAGGAAAACGCCACCCAACTTTGGGTCATAAAGTCGAAGTTGGAGCGTTTGCAAAAATTTTAGGCTCTGTACAAATTGGAGACAATGTGAAAATAAGTCCAGGATGTATTATTCGCAGCGATATACCATCTAAGGCAAGAGTCATAGTTACCAATGAGTATCAGATTATTAAAACAGAGGAACCAAGCAATATAGAAATCTACGGTGTAATTTTAAAAAAAAATAAAGAACTGAATATTTTTGGTAAAGGTTTGAGAAATACATTCTTGTCTTTAATCGATGGCGAAAATAACGAAATTACAAACATAGCTATTCAGGTTATAGAAAAAGAAGATGATCAAATCAAGTTATATCTAAAAATAATCGCAAATAAAAATCAATTAAAAGCAGAAGATATAAAAATAGCTATTTCTAAAAATAATTCATCAATTACTATTTTAAATTCACTAGCAGTCAAAAATTTACTTAAATATTTGATTAATTTAGCCCATTTAGTCGGCGCACAATAAAAATAGATCAAGATAATAAATTGAGATAATTTTTAAGCTATTTAAGAAGTTTTGAGGTAAAAAACATGGTCATCAGTCGTCAGCAAGCTTGGAATAAATTATTAGAATGGACATCAAATCCTTCACTATTTATTCACGCTCGTTCCGTTGAAATAGTTATGAGAAGAGCAGCTCACTTATATGGAGGTAATGAGCAAGAAGAAGAGCGCTGGGGTTTAGCTGGACTAATTCATGATGCTGATTATGAACTTTGGCCAGAAGAACATCCTAAGCATATTGTTGCTTGGTTAGAGGAACAAAAAGAACCAGAAATTGCTTATGCTGTTGCTGCTCACAATACAAAGTGGGGAGTTCCTCACATTACCCAACTTGACAAGGCATTATTAGCTTGTGATGAGCTTACAGGTTTTGTTATAGCTTGTTCTAAAGTTAGACCAGATGGGATTCAATCTCTAGATCCATCGAGCGTTTTAAAACGACTCAAAACAAAGAGTTTTGCTGCCAAAGTTGATCGTGATGAAATCCATGCAGGTTCAAGAGAGTTAGGGGTAGATTTATCAGATCATATTGCTTTTGTCATTGACATACTTAAAGACAGTGCTAATGATTTAGAAATTTAAGCTAAGTTTTAGTAAAAATATACATAAAATGCATTTTTGTAATGTATTAAAATACTCGTAAATTACAGAAAACATACTGTTTAAAGTTAACCTTGTATCTCGACTACAAAGTATGCAAAGAACAATAAAAAATAACTGGATTGTTATATTTTATATAGTAGTTTGCTTCATTTGGGGAACTACTTGGATAGCAATAAAATCAGCAGTTGAAACAATACCTCCTTTAACCTCTGCTGGGTTACGTTTTCTGATTGCATTTCCATTTCTTTTAAGTATTCTGAAACTAAAGAAACAAAGCTTGTTTTACCAGAATAATAAGAAGATGCTGTTTGTATTCGTTACAGTATGCTACTTTTGTATACCGTATTTTCTTCTAAATTTTGGGGAAAGATTTGTATCTTCAGGATTTACAGCAATCCTATTTTCTACAGTTTCAATTTTTATGATTTTGTTCTCGATTATTATTAACCGTACAAAAGTTCCCATAAATCAGTTATTTGGAGTTATATTAGGTTTTATTTTTCTTATCTTGATAATTCTGGAGAAGCAACAAACCTTTAGTGAAACTAATATCTTGGGTATATGTGCAATTTTAGGCGCTGCAATATGTCACTCATTAAGTTATGTTGTGATTAAAAAATACGGATTTGAAATCAACGTTTTGACATTAAATACACTTCCTATGGGCATAGGTGGACTTTTACTTTTACTACTAGGTATTTTAATTGAGAAACCTGATGTTTCAAGTTTTTCCTATAGTTCTATTTTTGCTATTCTATATCTTGCTATTGTGGCTTCTGTAATAGGCTTTGCACTATATTTTTATCTACTCAAGAGAATGAATACAGTTATGCTATCTTATGTATTTATCTTTTTTCCAGTCATAGCTGTTAGCATATCTTTATTAATTGAAAATGAGATACTTAGCTATAAATTTTTTATCCTATTTCTTGGTTTACTTGGAGCTTTTACATTGACTAAAATAAAAATACCAACTTAATAAGCAAAATAAAAACCCTAAACCTTTTAAAAAATAAAGTTTGTTTTGTTAATTATTTTAGATGAGTTTGCCTTGAATATGAATTTTACCAATGAAAACATACTCTCAGATTCAGCACTAGAAAGAGTTTATTTGCATTCGAGGCATAGTTATCCAGAAGAGTGCTGTGGTTTTATTTTAAATGATGGTGTTAAAGAATGTGAAAATGTACAGAACAAATTGCACAAACTTGATCCATTTAAATATCCGAGGACTGCTAGAACTGCTTTTACATTTTCCTTCGAGGATCTACTTTTTCTAGATAGAAGTTTCAATTCAAATAATCCAGTTCGGATTATTTACCATTCTCATCCTGATCTGGGAGCATACTTTAGTGATGAGGACAGGAATCATGCAATCATTGATGGTGAACCTATTTATCCAGTTAAGCACTTGGTTATTGATGTTCAATCTACTCGAATTGGGTGTGCGAAGCTTTTTAAGTTTGTAAATGGCGATTATCAACTTGTAAAGTTATTTGATGGTAAAGAAATTTAAATAATGTATTGAATTTTTTCACAAACTTAGGAGTTATAAATGGTCACAATTAACATACCCAAAGTACTGCAAAAATTAACCAATTATCAGGAGATAATAGAAACAAAAGGCTCTACTATTGATGAAGCACTAAACAACCTTTGTGAGTCATACGAAAATTTGAAAGCTCATATTTACTACCCAAATGGAATAGTAAAATCACATATATTGTTAGCAGTAAATGGGAATCAAGTGGGCTCAGAAACTGTCTTAAACGAAGGAGACTCTATCGATATTATTATTGCCGCTGCTGGAGGATATAGCTAACAACTTAAATTTAAAAATTTGATAGATTTTTTGAAAAAATATAAAAAATTTATACTTTGAAGGAAAAATTTCAAGTGATATATAATTCTATTTTGGAAACAGTTGGTAATACTCCAATAGTAAAATTAAATAAAGCCACATTTGGCACAAATTCCTCCATTTTTGTAAAGCTTGAAACGTTTAATCCAGGTGGTAGCCACAAAATAAGAATCGCATTCAATATGATTAGAAGCGCTGAAAGAATGGAAATTTTAAAGCCTAACTCTGGTCAAACAATTCTTGAGCCTACTGGAGGAAATACTGGAATAGGAATAGCGATTGCAGCATCTGTCTTAGGGTACAAAGTTGTTCTCGTTATTCCGGATAATTATGCTACAGAAAAGCAAAAATTATTAAAGGCTTTTGGCGTAGAAGTTGTCCTTTCTGACAGCCGTAATGGAAATAATTCTCATGGTGAACTAGCCCAAGAAATTCAGTTAGAGCATCCTGACTATGTAATGCTAAATCAAAGCCAAAATCCTGCGAATCCAGAAACTCATCGTTTAACAACTGCTAAGGAAATTTTAGCAGACTTTAAGGATGAAAAGATAGATTATTTTGTTGCCAGTATCGGTACTGGAGGACATATAACAGGCATAGGAGAAGTTCTTAAAAAAGAACTACCAAATATAGTTATAGCAGGTGTTCAACCTAAAGGTTGCGACTTACTATGTAATAAGTTTATTCCTCATAAAATTCAAGGTCTTGCTGTGGGAATGATTCCTAAGGTTTTAAATATCGATATTGTTGATAAGATGATTAGTATTGAATTTGATGAAGCTGTAATGATGATGAAAAATTTGATGAAAAAGGAGGGGTTATTAGTTGGAATATCTTCAGGAGCAAATATAGCTGCGGCACTAAAAATTGCACAAGAAGATACAAGAAAAATTAATATTTTAACTTTAGCGTACGATTCTGCCGCTGATTATTTAGATGTCCTAGATTGAATCTTTTTTAGATAATTTATTCTGTATAGATACCAAATTAATGGTTTGAAAAAAGTTATTTAGATACACTCAAAAGCAAATTGAGACAGGCTTTTACATAGATTAGCAACATTTATTTACTGAAAGCGAGCTTGAAACCATTTTTCTAATTTTTATTTCTTTTTATTGTCTTACTTAGATTTCAATCTTTTTTATAATTAGGAAATTTTAAAGCTAAAATGTATACAAATTAATTTAAAAACGAGTTATTACACAGTGCTAATTTTTGTTTGCAGGCATTTAAATTAAAAGTTTTATTTTGATAACAACGTATCTAAAAGTTAAAATATTTTCCATTTTCTCTGTATTTATGTGAGAAGGAATGTCAATTTGCAGTCAAAGAGTATACTGGTTTATATATATACGTAAATATGTTTAGTATAAAAATTATACATTTTATATGTAGTGTCAATAGTGCTGGTAGTTTGCTTCGGTAGATGCATGTCAGGCACAATTCCTTTATTTGAGAGTTTTTTGGTAAAGCGATCGCACAACGGCTGCCAAATGTAACGGATTGCAACGTATAATGAGAACGGCAAAATGATAAAGAAATATTGAAAGGCAGTAAGTTTAAATGCGAGTAGCGATCGCGGGTGCTGGTTTAGCAGGACTTTCCTGCGCGAAATATCTCACAGACGCTGGTCACACTCCCATTGTCTTGGAAAGCCGGGACGTACTGGGTGGTCTTGTTGCGGCGTGGAAAGACTCTGACGGTGACTGGTACGAAACCGGTTTACACGCCTTCTTTGGTGCATACCCCAATATGCTCCAATTGCTCAAGGAATTAGGCATTGAGGACAGACTCCAGTGGAAAGAGCATACACTGATTTTTAATCAACCGGAAAAGCCTGGAACCTTATCACGTTTTGATGTTCCGGATATTCCATCTCCTTTCAACGTCATTGCGTCAATTCTTCGCAACAAAGACATGTTGACTTGGGAGCAGAAGATTAGGTTTGCAATTGGCCTGCTACCAGCAGTGGTTCGGGGTCAGAAGTATGTTGAAGATATGGATAAGTACAGTTTTTTAGAGTGGTTGGAAAGACAAGGTGTTGGTGAGCGAGTAACTAGTGACGTTTTTATCGCCGCATGTAAGGCACTCACCTTTATCAATCCTGATGAAGTTTCTGCAACCATTTTATTAACTGCATTAAATCGGTTTCTGCAAGAACGATATGGTTCCAAAATCGCGTTTTTAGATGGTTCCCCCACGGAAAGGCTATGTCAGCCTATTGTCGATTACATCACAGAACGTGGTGGCGAAGTTCGTCTAAATGCACCTCTCAAAGAAATCGTACTCAATGACGATGGGACAGTAAAGCACTTTGTCATCCGGGGGTTGAATGGCGCGCCAGACTACATCGAAACTGCCGAATTGTACGTCTCCGCAATGTCAGTAGATATCCTCAAAGCAATGTTACCAAAGCCTTGGAAACAAATGGAATATTTCCAAAAGCTGGATGGCTTGGAAGGAGTGCCTGTGATTAACTTACATCTGTGGTTTGATCGAAAACTTACAGAAATTGATCAGCTGCTATTTTCGCGATCACCCCTCCTCAGCGTTTATGCTGATATGAGCAATACTTGCCGTGAGTATGCTAACCCTGATCGCTCGATGCTAGAACTAGTTCTAGCTCCTGCAAAAGATTGGATTAGCAAATCTGATGAGGAAATTATTGCCGCAACAGTTGCCGAACTGGAAAAACTTTTCCCAAAACACTTTATGGGAGACAATCCAGCAAAGTTGCTGAAATATCATGTGGTGAAAACACCGCGTTCAGTTTACAAAGCTACCCCTGGTCGTCAACAATACCGTCCCGCACAAGTTACGCCCATTGCCAACTTCTATCTTGCAGGAAGTTACACCATGCAACGCTACTTAGGAAGTATGGAAGGTGCTGTACTTTCTGGTAAGCTGACATCGCAGGCGATCTCTGAATCCCTACCGGTAGCAAATTCTTCCAGCCTGCAAACGCTAACCCGACCGCCTGCAACGAATGCTGCAACTGCCTGAATCCCCCCCGCGCATGAAAACGCTGGTCTCTGTGGACGAGTCCTATGAACTTTGTCGTCATCTCATAGCCAAGTATTCCACAACTTTTTACCTCAGTACTTTGCTCCTGAGCAAAGAAAAGCGTCCCGCTATCTGGGCAATTTATGCTTGGTGTCGCCGTACAGATGAACTAGTGGATGGCCCTGCATCTGCTATTACTACGCCAGAAACTCTAGACTTATGGGAACATCAGTTAGAATCAATTTTTGCTGGACACCCATTAGATAATTTCGACGTAGCTTTGGTAGATACCGTTCAACGCTTCCCTATGGACATTCAGCCCTTTCGGGATATGATTGCCGGACAGCGTATGGACTTATATCGTAGTCGCTATGAAACTTTTGAGGAATTATACCTCTACTGTTACCGTGTCGCTGGCACTGTAGGCTTAATGTCAACATCAGTGATGGGGCTAGATACTACCAAAAATACGGCTCCGTGGAACTGTGAACAACAGCCATACATTCCCATAGAAGAAGAGATTGCCTTAGGAATTGCTAAGCAACTGACCAATATCTTGAGGGATGTGGGAGAAGATGCACGACGCGGACGAATTTATATCCCTCTAGAAGATTTGGCACGATTCAACTACACCGAGCAAGATTTGTTAGAGGGTGTCGTGGACGATCGCTGGCGTTCTCTCATGCGCTTTCAAATTGATCGGGCACGACAATTCTATCGCAAGGCCGAAAGGGGGATTTCTTACCTATCTGCTGATGGTCGTTGGCCAGTCTGGGCAGCTCTCATGCATTACAGTGGAATTTTAAGCGTAATTGAACGCAACGATTACAATGCTTTTACTCGACGTGCTTATGTGCCCCAATGGCAAAAGTTACGTTCTTTGCCCGCGGCTTGGATGCGATCGCAAGTGCTTTGAAGAAGTTAATATAGTCAGTGGTCAGTGGTCAGTGGTCAGTAGTAACTAAGAAAAAAACCAACAACTGACAACTGACAACTGACAACTGACAACTGACAACTGACAACTGACAATTGACTTCCCCAAATAAATCTGCTAACATCTTTATTCGTGACCCAGGAGAGGTGGCTGAGTGGTCGAAAGCGACAGATTGCTAATCTGTTGTACGGCAGGTAACTCCGTACCGAGGGTTCGAATCCCTCCCTCTCCGTTTTCAAGTATTAAATATACAAAAAAGTACTTTCTATAAGTTAAATAAATACTTATTTGGGAGTAAACAATTTTATTCCTCAAGGTGGATGTTATCATTTATCCTTTAGAGTCTGTTTAAGATTAAACTATCCTGAAAACCTAGTTTACATCTTACTTTGAGGCTCCTGAATATCAGAGGAGTGAAAGTAATTTATGAAAAAAATTAGTACTGCTTTAGCTTTAAGTATAAGCACTTTAGCAGCTGGTTTCCTGGCAGCAGCTTGTGACAATACCACTACCCCCAATAACACAGCTAATAATGGAGGTACTACTGCACCAGTCAACTCAACTACTACAACCAGTAATACTGAAGGTCTAAAAATTGGTACTTTATTACCAACAACTGGTGATGCGGCTTCCATAGGGCAGCAAATGGTATCAGTACCGCCTTTGCTTGTCGATAAGGTAAATGCTTGCGGTGGCGTGAATGGTAAACCAGTGACCTTAGTACAAGTAGATGACCAAACAGACCCCAAAGCTGGCGCTGCTGGCATGACTAAGCTAGCAACTCTAGATAAAGTTGCGGGTGTAGTTGGTTCATTTGCTAGTAGCGTCTCCACTGCGGCTGTCTCAGTTGCCGTACCTAATAAAGTCATGTTGGTTTCTCCTGGTAGTACCAGTCCCGTCTTTACTCAAAAAGCAAAAAATGGTGACTTTAAAAGTTTTTGGGCACGTACTGCTCCCCCTGATACATATCAAGCGCTAGCTTTAGCCCAACTTGCTAGGAAAAAAGGTTTTCAGCGAGTTTCGACAGTTGTAATTAACAACGACTACGGTGTGGGCTTTGAAAAAGCGTTTGTAGAAACTTTTGAAAAATTGGGTGGAACAGTAATCAATAAAAACAAGCCAGTTCGCTACGATCCCAAAGCTCAAACATTTGATACCGAAGCTGCCACTGCTTTTGCTGGTAAGCCTGAGGCAGTAGTTGCCGCGCTTTACCCAGAAACCGGTAGTTTGCTTCTCAAAGCTGCCTATCAGCAAGGTTTAACCAAGGGAGTGCAGATTATGCTGACAGATGGAGTGAAATCGCCTGCTTTACCAGAACAAGTTGGAAAAGGAAGCGATGGTCAGTATATCTTAACTGGAGCTTTGGGTACAGTACCGGGTTCTGATGGTCAAGCATTAGACTTTTTTAACAAGCTCTGGAAAGAGAAAAAAGGTGGCTCACCAGGGGAATACACTCCCCAAACTTGGGATGCTGCTGCGTTGTTAGTTTTAGCATCTCAAGCTGCTAAAGAAAACACAGGTGTTGGCATAGCTAGCAAAATCCGTGAAGTTAGCAATGCACCTGGTAAAGAAGTGACTGATGTTTGTGAGGGGTTGAAGTTACTTAAAGCAGGCCAAGATATTAACTACCAGGGAGCTAGCGGTAATGTAGACGTTGATGCTAATGGCGATGTACTTGGTGTCTACGATGTCTGGACAGTAGGCGAAGACGGCAAAATCACGGCGATTGACAAAGTTAGTCCTAAGTAGCAGTTAAAGTAATTCGTAATTCGTAATTGTTACGAGTTACGAGTTACAAACCTGACTAGCGTTTGTTAACGCTAGCCTCTAGTGTTTTGACTTGGGTTTGTAGTTCTTCGACTGTTTGCAGATGCGATCGCTCTAGTGAATAACTTAACGTGAGTTCGATGAACTTTAAACTCTAAAACCTTTGACTAGCATAGTATCCAGTAAATAGCTGTTCCTAAAAATAGTTGAGCTTATTGAGAATAAAATCAGTAACTTCTATATCAGTCAATTATTGACTTTATTCTCAACTAATGGTTGATAGTTTATTTTAGCCATAGCTCAGTAATCCTTTGTTGACAAGGCTTCTAGCCTCTAAAATCCGTCGAACTCACGTTAACTTAACCAAATAAAACTACCACCAAATATAGTAATTATACTCACTAAAATTCCAGTGAGTAATTTCACTTGCGATCGCAAAAGTTTAACTTCTTGAACATGATATTGAGATTTAGCAAGAGAATTGAGGTTAGGGTCTTGTTTTTCTAGAACTACTTGCGTTTTTGATTTCTCTACTATTTTGAAAGCAATCTGACCTTGCAGCCATTTCGTAATTAACTGAGGACAATTTTTCTTAAACCAGCGCCATGCAATAATTTTAAATATTGGTCTTAATTTTTCGTTGCTCCTCCCTTTTCGTTTCGGAGAGGTAGGGAGTGATACCAATTCACGAAAAATTTGATTCAAATAAAGCATCAAGAATAAAATCCCAACCTGTAATAGAAGCAACGATTGATGTGTTTAATTTTTCCAAACGCCTCCAGATAAATTGTCTTAACTCATCTAAAGTTCCAAAGCTTTCCCAAGCTAAATGCCTTTTAATTTCCTCCCATAATCGCTCAATTGGATTAACTTGGGGTGCTGAAGGGGTGACAAAGAAGCTACAAAGCAGACTGGATAAGAGACATAGCACGTAGACCCTTGCGAAAATAGGGTAGTTTACTGGGCTTTAAACGCATTAAATCATGAGCTAAATCAGCCCAAAACTCCATTGCACCCACCCATAATTGGCCATACAAACCAACCCAAAATGCGCTATGTCGGCGATGTAGTCGGTTTAATTCCTTCAGACGACCAATATATTTTTGTAATCCCATTTGACGAGAGTTACGACCTGCTAAAACAGCACAAGTATAGGCGATAGCAATTAATAAAATC
>NZ_JAECZB010000085.1 GCF_016056295.1 Atlanticothrix silvestris CENA357 | reverse complement strand
ACACAAGAGTTGTTCGAGGCGATCGCCGGCAGACGCGCAACCATCACCCCAGATATGCCTTCCCCAGCAATGGTCGTTGAGGTTGTGTCCCCAGGAAAGGTGAATGAGGATAGAGACTACCGCTACAAGCGTTCTGAATATGCAGCACGGGGTATCCCTGAATACTGGATTATTGATGCTTACAAAGCCCGAATAACCCTGCTAATTCTTGTAGATGGACTATATGAAGAATCTGTGTTTCAGGGGACAGAGCCAATCAAATCAGTGATTTTTCCTGTGCTGGATTTGACCGCTACCCAAGTATTAACGGCTGGACAGGTCTAAGTGCAACATTGCAAATGTGCATTAATGCAAAAATGCAGTAATATATTTTTCTTTTCTAGGTGTTTTAGCCTGGTGATTACTGTGTAACAGGTGTACCGTTTAAAGTCATCATAGGATCGCGATCGCAAAGACTAATATCAGCTTTCCAACGGGAGGGAAATTTAGGATCAATGAAAGTGACTTTAAATCTGCCCCAATGATAAGTAGGTTTACCATCTGCCCCTTCTCTATAGGTATCGCAACGTACCGATGAAGACTTTTGTACCCAATAGCCGTTGTATGAACCTCGGTTATTAACCACTCCAGCCAAACCATCAATAAAGATTACTCCATCGCGACCATAGCGCCACACAGCAGTTTTATTGCGATCTTCTTGATAAACCACTTTATATTCTTCCGTTTTCCAAACCTCATCTGCTAGAGCTTTTTGAGGCGCAGCAGTGCAAATCAATAGGGCTAAGGTCAAGAAAACATGGTTGTTTTTCATAAAATTGACTTTTATCAATTTAAAATTTGGTATAAATTATGAGGTCAATTTTCTCACAATTTTACACGCTTATTGCGAAAATCAAAAGTTTTTGCGGTTAAAACGCACATGTTGCTGCGAGATTAGAGTGTGAAGTCGGTATATTTTATTCAGATTATCGCTTGAGTATAGAACTGATAGCAGAAAATTGATTAGAAAGTTTAAATTTGCTTAAGCGTAGCTACTGCCGTAAATATATTGAGACTGCTAACATAGGACTCCTATTTGAGTTTTGAACAAACACCGTTACTTATCTAACATCATTAATCTTGCATGTTTGGACTTGAATAAGAAAGATCATACAGAGGAACTAAACCCACATGATTGACTATGTGTTGACCTTCATCACTCAACAGCATATTGGCATAGGCTACACCTGCCTTTTCATCTAATTTGCCATCTCGCTTAATGACTACAAACAGTCGTCTGGTAATTGGGTAAATATTTTTGGCAAACACAGCTTTATTGACTTCCTTTGCGTTACAAGGAGAAACTAAATCCTGATTTATGTTCTTGCCAGTGGGAAGAGACTTGATGAGACTTTGATTGCAGACTTCTGAAGCAGTAGCGTAACCTATTCCTCCTAAAGTGTTAGCTACTTTTCTAATTCCATTTGTAGTATCTCTGACATAGGGTTGTGCCGAAGCCGCAAAAGCTGTTCCTTCTAAAACTGTTTCTTGAAAAAATTCAGGAGTACCTTCATCGTGTGGATCACGGCTTATAGGAGTAATAGCAAGGTTGGGGCCACCTACTTGTTTCCAATTAGTAATTTTGCCAGTAAAAATGTCCCTAATTTGGGTTACTGTCACACCAGGGATATCAAGTTTAGGATTGACGTAAATAGCAATACCATCAATAGCAACTGGTATTTGTTCCAACTGAAAATTTCGCTCCTTTGCTGTCTTGTATTCCTCTTGTTTGACAGGTCTGGAAGATTGAGAAAAACTTAATTGACCATCTATCAACATTTTGATACCAATGCCAGAGCCAGGCATGTTTCCTAATGGTGGTTCGGTATAAACTAACTCATATCCTGGGTGGTATTTATGAATTTGTTCTATTATTTCTGGATTTCTTAAGGGTGCAAAGCTGGTAGAACCTCCGTATCTAAATATTCCTCTAGGAACCTCACTTACTTGAGCTAGCAGATTTTTCTCTGTAGCTTCAGGTTTTAATTGAGCCTGCCAAAATAAATAACTACCAGTAATAGTGGTTAGAGCCACGGTACTGCTTATTCCTGCGGCGATCACTTGAAGTAAAAATTTACTAACGCCCACGACAACCTCTGCTACTAATTTCTTTATGTTTCTTAGTTCATTAATTAAATTTAATTAACATCCTCTAATTCAAATTGAATTTGCTCAAATTGCTGTTTTAGCCATTCTGAGAAGAGATGAGAAATAATTTTAAAATGTAAATTTTCATCTAATTGGGGTGGAATAATCTCTTCAACATTAATTAAATGTACTCCTTTAGATGTAACAATTGGTTTAAGAAGCTGGGGTGGAGCTGCTGCAAACACAGATGTTGATACTTCTGGTTTTAAATTTATACGATTCATTATTCCCTTATATCCTCCACATCGGCGTATTTCATCATTTTGGATATATTGATGTGCAATTTCAAAAAAACTAATTTCACCTTCTTGAATTGCATAAAATAATTCCATTGCCAAATCCAAATCATCGAAAACAACCTCATACATGACAACTTGGGTATAATCCAATTGATTTTCAACAAAGAATTTTTCAACTTTGTTAACAAATAAATGTTCTGCTAACTTTGAGGAAAGAACATTGTAATAAACTAACTCTTCAAAATCATCTAAAGAAAGATTGTGTTTCTGTAGCCAAAACCAAGTATTTTCAGCGTTTTCAAGCTTATTGATCATCCGCAAGCTATCTGCTGCTGCTTGAAGTTCCTCTGTTTCAACTTTTATACCTGCCCCTTGTGCTGTGCCTCTAATAATTTTGCGACTGATAATGCCATCAACAATAGCAGGAATTTGGTAAGAAAGTTTGATTTCGTGAATGATGTCATTTTGAGAGATAAACAAAACTTCTGACATAAACCGACTCCTGATTAATACAACTAAAAAGATTAAAGCTCTAAGCCACCTTCTTGCAATTTTTTAAATGGATCTAATACGAAGTCAACAATACGACGCTCTCGAATAATTACCTCAGCAGTCGCTGTTTGACCTGGGGTTAATAAAATCCGTTTATTTCTAGTTTCAATATAAGTTTTTGGTAATTCAATTTCTAGTTCAAAATTTTCAACTTTGCCTTGGGCAGTTTCGACAACTTTAGAATCTGGCGAAATCCAGCGGAGTTTGCCTTCTATTACTCCATAATCTTGAAAAGGATAAGCATCAAATTTTAGTTTTACAGGCATTCCTACACGTAAAAAACCACTTTCTTGACTGGGCATTTCGGCTCTAAATATTAAAGGTACTCCCTGAGGTGCAATTTGTGTAAGCATTTGTCCCGGTTGTACAACTGCTCCAGCATTATTTATAGATAACTGAAAGATTGTGCCATCAATGGGAGTGCGAAGAGTTTGCTGTTGTAGTTGAAATTGCAAAGACTGTATTTGTTTTTTAGTTTGATCAATTTGTGAGAGTAAATCAACAACTTGAGATTGAAGTTCTTGAATTTGTTTTTGTCCATCTAAAAGTGCAAGTTCACCTGTACGGCTGATACGTTGATTAGTACTTTGTTGTTTAGTAATTTCAGTAGTAGCTTGTTGAATATCTGATTGAGCTTGTTCTAGAAGTCTTTGACGTTCAAACATAGCGGCTTCTACTTCTTCTAATTTACTTTTAGAAATAGCGCCTTTTTGCCAAAGATATCGATAACGTTTTATTTCATTATTAGCTAATTCCAAGCGACCTTTTTCTAGCATATATAATTGTCTGCTGGAATTAAGCCGTTGCTGAATTTGGTCAAGTTGAGCAAGTTGTTCAGACTCTTGAGCTTGATTTTGTAATTTTTGAGTACGCAAAGACATTGTGAGTTGGTTTTTTAGTAACTGAAGCTGATTTATTTGATTTTGTTGACCTTCAAGCTTGGACTGAGCTTGTTGTAGTTCAGTGCGAGTTAAATCTGATTCCAACTCCAGCAAAATTTGTCCAGCTTTGACAATCTGTCCTTCTTTAACATTGATGCCTATAACTTTTCCCGTAACAGGCGCATCTAATCTCAAAGTTTTGCCTTGAGGTTCAAGTCGTCCTCTAGCACTACCTGTTTCATCTACTTTAGATAGCATTGCCCAAGGTAAAATGATCACAGCAAATATTAATAACCAATACAGCAATCCGCGTGTCCAAACTCGTGGTAACGTATCAATTATTTCTTTAGTTAAAGATGACCAATCTTCATTGATAGATGTAAAAGATTTTGCCTGGGGTTTTAAATCCAGTTGATTATTATGGTAGTGACCATTCTGGCTAAATTGTTCTTGTGGAATAAATTCGTTTGTCATGGTTATTTCTCTAATTATTAATTTAAATTGCTACAGTCAGTTGTTGTTGATTGAGGTAAAAATAATGGCCGCGTTTAGCCATTAATTCCTCGTGAGTGCCACTTTCAACTAACAAGCCTTTATCGAGTACCAAAATTTTGTCAGCATTGCGTACTGTTGATAGACGATGTGCAATTACTACTGTTGTTCTATCTTGGAGAATTGTGTTGAGGTTAGTCTGGATGATGCGTTCAGATTCAGCATCAAGGCTACTGGTAGCTTCATCTAAAATCAGTAGTCGAGGATTTCCCACAAGGGCGCGAGCGATCGCTAATCGTTGTCTTTGTCCACCCGATAGTGTTCCTCCTCCCTCACCGATCAGGGTTTCGTAGCCCATCGGTAATTCTTTAATAAATTGATGTGCGCCAGCTTGTTCAGCGGCTTTTATGACTTCTTCTAAAGAGGCTTCAGGATGACCTAAACTAATATTTTCCCGAATTGTACTGCCAAACAGAAAGGTATCTTGGTCAACAACACCAATTTGCTGGCGGAGCGATCGCAGCGACAAACTGGTGATATCATAGCCATCAATCAAAATCTTCCCTTCTGTGGGCGGATACAGCCCTAATATCAGCTTAGATATCGTTGTCTTTCCCGAACCACTGCGCCCGACAAGTGCGATCGTCTGTCCCGGTTGGACTTCAAAACTGATGTTTTCTAAGGTGTTTATATCGCTTTCTGAATGATAGCGGAAAGTAACTTTATCAAAGCGAATGTAACCACGAATTGCTGGTAAATATTGATGAGACTGATGTTGTAAATCTTCTTCTGGTTCAGCATCAATCACGTCATTAATTCGTTCAACAGCAATTAGTACTTCTTGCAACTCATTCCACAGTAAAATCAGCCTTTGGAAGGGATTAATCACATTACCTAGCAACATATTAAAAGCAATCAGTTGCCCAATGGTGAGTTCATTTTGAATCACTTGCCATGCCCCAAACCACAGTAATGCTGCCGTGACTACAGCTTCAATCCCAGAGCTAAATATTTGCAGTGTGTTGCCAATTATTTGCCCGGAAAAATTCTTTTTCACTGACTTCCCAAAAAGTTCTTCCCATTGCCAGCGTACTGTTTGCTCAACTGCCATCGATTTAATTGTGCGGATACCAGTGAGAGATTGAATTAAATACCCAGTTTCCTCGTTATGTGCGCCAAAAATCTCGCGGGAAACACGTTGTAAAAAAGGTGTAGCAATCAGCGCCAATAATACGAATGGCGGCACAATTACTAAGGTCATTAATGCCATCTTCCAGCTATACCAAAACATCAATCCTACATAGACGAATACTGTTAGTAAATCGAGAAATATAGATAATGCTTCGCCAGTTAAAAAACGTTGAATTTTGCGGTTTTCCTGCACACGAGAAATAATATCGCCAACGTAGCGAGACTCAAAATATTTCAAAGGTAAGCGGAAAGTATGGGTAATAAAACCGACAATCAAGGCTAAATCTACTCGGTTAGCTGTATGGTCTAAAAGGTATTGTCGTAGTCCAGTGATGGCAACTCGAAAAAGGCTAAAAATGATTAAGCCTATACCTACAGCCGTTAATGTCAGTTCACTGCGTTGCACAACTACTCGGTCTAACAATAATTGTGTAAATAAGGGTGTGATTAGACCAAAAATTTGAATTAGGATGGAAGCAATGAAAACTTCCAATAAAACCAGCCAGTGAGGTTTAGTTAACTCAAAAAACTGCCAGAAAGGAGTGCTAGATTCTTTTGTTTCTCTGAGTAAGGCTGTGGGTTGAAGTAATAAAGCATAGCCAGTCCAACCTTTTTTAAATTCCGTATGAGTGAGGGTGCGCTGACCAATAGCAGGATCTCCCACAATAACGCGATCGCCTGTGATTTCGTAGACGACAATATAATGTTTGCCTTCCCAATGCACGATAGCAGGTAAGCTTTGCTGGGCAAGTTTATCAAGGCTGGCTTTTACAGGTCGAGTTGAAAAGCCGATGCTTTCTGCTGCTGCCGCTAAACCTCGCAGCGATGAACCATTACGATCAACGTTGGCAATGTCCCGTAGTCGATTGACGCTAAAATGTTTACCCCAGTAGCGACCAAGCATGACTAAGCAAGCCGCACCGCAGTCAGACGCACTTTGTTGCTCAAAGAAAGGATAGCTTCGAGTGATGCGTTGCCATAAATGACCGATTTTTACAGTTGGGCTAGGGAAGTAGGCTTGATTAATTTTTTTCTTGAATTGGTTTTCTGGCTCAACAGTAAATTGGGGAAATATAACAGGCTCAGATGCTGCAACTGAATGGTTGTTAGCTGATGGGGTAGCATCGAGTTCAGCCAGTTGTGGTAAATATTGTAATGCAGTTTCCCAATGCGAACGGCTGAGGCTGTAGAGTTGTGTTGGTTGAGTTACCTGCCAACCACGCTCTTTAGGTAACTGAGATAAAGTGTAAATATTACCCGCAGTGAGTTTGAGTCTTGATGTATGCAGTAGTTCGCCGCGACGCAATATCCAGAGTTGCTGGTCTTTGAGTAAAGAAGATGGAAGTTTGTTAATTTGAAGATTATGCTGCTCTAGAAGAGGTTGTATTTGCATTACGCCTTCGTAAGTAGCATTATTCAGCGCTGCATTCTGGCGACATAACAGCAGTAAATCCCAAAGTAATGCTTGATGGTGAAGATGCTGCCCAATAGAAGGATATTTGCGGATAAGCGATCGCAAATAATTTCCTGGAATATAACCAACTTTGAGATTTACCGAAGCCCTAGCAGCGTAAGGTTGAAATTGTTCTTCTGGAAATAGCGTTAGTTCACCGAATGATGTTCCTGTACTCAGGGAGGCGATTAAATTATCGGTGCTATCGAGCAATCTGACTTTACCTGCCAGAATTATATAAATGCCAACACTTGCGTCTGCTGTTTGCCAGAACAGTTTACCTGCACCCGGTTGGAGAATTTCAATTTGTTTGATGCAGTCTGAAAATTCCTGTTCTGAAAGAGTCTGACCCAGAGTTTGGGCAAGCTGTTGAGTGGAAAATTCTGTTTTGTTCTGAACCATGATTTGTTGCAAGTTTAACGGCAGAATTAGTTACTGGTTTTAGCGAAATTCAATGACCAGCGAAAATCAGGCTCTGGATTTGGTGACAGGTTGCTAATAGTAATCCGAGAATTTTTTGTATCAGTTTCTTTCTGGGCAGTTTTGCCTGTTTTTCGAGTCGAAAGTCCCATTTCCTTGAGCAAGCGGTTAATGTGGCAAGCACTAACTTTAATTCCCATCTCTTTTGTCAGATGCTTACTTAACCATTGTCCTGTCCAGCGTTCAAATGAATAGCCATACTCACGCGGACTATGGCTTGCCAGTTCTTGTAAACGAGCCAGATATTGCTCATTCACAGCTTTGGGACGACCCATCGGGCGATCGCTCCAGTGGTGAGCTTGACCTGTTTGGGCGATCGTCATCCAGTGCCGTGCTGTCTCCTGAGAGCATCCTAACGCTTCGCAAATTTGAGTTTGAGATTGGCCTGCATCTGCAAGCAGCATAATTTCAATACGACGGCGGTATTCTGGACGTAAATCTGTTTCTAGACTCTTGAGCAAAAGCTTACGCTGAAAAGTTGTTAAGTATAGACCTTGCTTGTCCACAGCAATTCCTCCTGGTATAACTTGCAATGCCCAGATAGAAATTAATCTGGATATTTCCTGAGAACCTCTGTTACTTCTCTGAATCAAAACTCCGGGTATTCCACATCTCGTTACAAAGCTTTACAAGAATCGCGTGAAAGATTAGAAATATGGCTTTTTACGCTTTGGTGTTGTCACAAGGTAAAAGCAGCACAATCTAAGACTACAGATATAACCTTAGTTTAAAATTACATGATTCCAATTATTGATAACGTGTCACTGCACTTGAAATTAGCAGATTAGATTCCCATGTTTGCTTAAAATGGAAGTTTTAAAGATGAAAACATAATTCTTTGAGTTATGCATAAACAATGAGATTTTAACCCTTGAAATAAACCATTTAATCTCAGAATATGGAAATGTGATTAAGCACGACGCAGCTAATCATATTTTCAATAGCTCAATCTCAAAGGAAAATAATGGCTAACATTAATATTTCTGATCTAAATTCTCAAAGTTCCATCAGCGATTTAACTAATGATGATGTAAACAATATCAGTGGAGGTGCTGCTTTATTTGGTATTGGGGCTGTTACTGGTGGAGGAGCTGCGGCTGTAACTGGCGCATCCTTGGGGGGATCGGTTGGAGCTGGTCTTATAACTGGACTTGGCACTGTTGCAGGAGCGGCATTATTAGCTAGTAATCCCATAGGTTGGGGAGTTGGTTCTTTGTCTAATCCAAGATAATAGCTAGCTAATAAAAACTAACTTTACTGACATCAACAGTTTTAAATGTCAGTAGAGTTAGTCTGTCCGCAAATGACTTGCACTCACTATTAAGTCAAAGACTTAAAAATTGTACAAACTAACTTTAGAACCTCAACCAAACAATTCTATTAAGAAGAAAGAAAACAATGACACAGATCAAAGTACTAAATTTAGATAATGCTTGCTCACTATCTGAATTAAGCTCCGAGGACATAAATATTGTTAGAGGAGGATACATAGCTGTATTTACAGCTACTAGAAATGCCGGGTTTGCTTATGCTGCATACGCATATACTTTGATGACAACAGGTGATAAACAGTTAGCTAGGGCGGCTTCTTTATCTACTACAGATTAAAGACCAAATAAAATCTGAGTGTTAGTATCATAACTGTGCTGTTTAGTGCCTTTCAGATAGGTATTAGATGATATAAAATTCCTGAGCTGAACTTGATTTAGTTTCGGTGGATTAATCAATCCGTGTAAATAGATTTTGTTAATTAGTCAATAAATAGAGACTTTACCTGCATTTACTAATGATGCAGGTAGAGTTTTTTGTTTGTAACTGACAATGCAGAAAACGATGCTTTACTTTAGAAACAAAACACTCTTATTTATGCATAAAAAAGAAGTTTTTAATTCTTGAAATTGTTTATAAAAAATCATATCTTTGAGTTGAGGTTAATAAGTAAAAGTTAATCTCAACAAACAACTCTATTAAGGACAAAGAAAACAATGGCACACATTAAAGTACTAGATTTAGATAATGCTTGCTCGCTATCTGAATTAAGCTGCGAGGACATCAATATTGTTAGAGGAGGATACGCAGCTACATTGTATGCTACTAAAAATCCTATTGCTGCTCGTGTTGCATACGATATTACTTTGATTAGAACAGGTAGTAGAGTGTTAGCTTGGGCGGCTTCTTTATCTACTTCAGATTAGAGACCAAATAAAATCTGAGTTCTAGGAGCATAACTGTGTTGTTTAGTACCTTTCAGATAAGCATTAAATAATACGAAATCCTCTGAAAATAAACTTGCTTTGCTTTCAGAGGATTTAATCAATTCATACGAAATAAAGCATCTCGATTGTTGTCATTGAATATCCAGATTTATGGTAGGCAAAGTAACAACTCAAGGCGATCAGATCCTCAAAGCGGACATTGCACGTCAGCTTTTTGGTCTTGACGGTAAAGGAATTAAAGTTGGCATCATCTCGGATAGTTTTAATTCGCTTTCTGGATTAAGTGAAAATGTTAAAAGTGGAGATTTGCCTGGAAAAGCGAATCCATTTGGATATCAGCAACCTGTGACTATCCTCGCAGATACTGATGAGCCACTATTAGATGAAGGTAGGGCATTAGGTCAGATAGTTCACGATATAGCACCAGGGGCAGAGCTATTTTTTCATACCTTCGTTGAAGAGAACCAAGACGGCCTCTTTGCAGATGAAGAAACTTTTGCCAAAGCAGTTTCTACCCTTGTTGCTGCCGGGGTCGATATAATCGTTGAAGACGCTATAGTTCCTGCTTCTCTTCTGCAAGACGGTAAAGCAGCTAAGGCTATCGAAGCAGCTATTGATCAAGGTGTAGTAGTTGTCTCTTCGGCTGGGAATAATGGCGGAATTTCATACGAAAGCGTATTTCGTCCAGGCGCTGAGTTTGAGCTTGAAGGTTTTCAATTTCAAGCCCACGATTTTGATTCCACCGATGGTGTAGATTTCTTTCAAAACATCAATCTCCCAGAGGGTAATACAATAATCAGCCCTCTTTTGGGATGGGACGATCCGATTGGGGAAATCAAAACAGAATATGTTCAGTTTTTAGTGAATACGCCTGAATTGCCGAACCTAGATAATATTGTTGGAATCTCAGGGGTGATTAGCGAGTCTGCTGTAGATGTGCCTCTTCAAGGACTTAGGTATGCCCCTGAAAATGGTGAACAACTTTACTTTGTAGTTGCGAAGGTTGGTGATGACATATCTGAAAAACCAACGTTTATTAAATGGGTTAGTAACGCTAATGGGGCAGACCGCACAATTGACTATGAGTACATAGACGAAGATGCCAATAATAGATCAGTTTACGGACACAGTAATGCACCCAGATCCATTACCGTTGGTGCCACGAATATCGAAAACCCTACGGAAATCAGGGATTATTCAAGCCAGGGCGGGTCTCCTATTTTGCTGGATTCTGGCGGCAATAGGTTGGCCAATCCCATCCTGAGAAATAAACCAGAAATCTATGCCCCAGACGGCGTTGCAACCAATTTCCCAATTGATTCTTCGTTTGCTGAATTTTTTGGTACTTCAGCATCTGCTCCTCACATAGCAGGTATAGTAGCTCTAATGTTAGATCGAGCCGATGGAAATCTTACTCCTGAAGAGATTCGTACTAAAGTCCAAAATACTGCGCTTTCTATAAAAGAAGGTTCAGGACTTGTACAGGCAGATCGAGCTGTTATAGAGTCATTCGTTTCAGAAAAGATAGGGTCTGACTGTACCGATTTTATCAATGGGACAGATTCTGCTGACAATCTTTATGGAAATAAAGGCGCTGATATTCTAATTGGACGGGGAGGGCAAGATTATTTAGTAGGAGGAGAGGGGAAAGACATTTTATTAGGAGGTAAGGGCAATGATGTCCTCGATGGCGGTAAAGGCAACGATATCCTTATTGGTGAAAAAGGAGCCGATCGCTTTGTGTTGCGATCGCTTTACGGACAAGATAAAATACTTGACTATCATCCTGGAGAGGACTTTTTCATCTTAGAGGATCTAACATTTGAGAAACTCACAATTACGCAAGGCAGTTTTAGCACTTCAATTCAGGTGACAAATACACAAGAAAAACTAGCAGAACTTATTGGAATACAAGCTAGCACCATTGGGGTGGAAAACTTTATAGCGTTGGCATAGCAAGAAAAGGTTGGCTTTGGAGGTTGGACTCTACGCGAAGAAATTGATGTGGCGATCGCAGTTATTCAGTAAGATAATTACAACCAATTGCCCACAAGAACATAAGGTGCCCAAAAATATGGGCGATTTTCTTTAGCTAAAATTGCCAGTTGGGCGCGTTGCAAAGCTTGGGCTTTAGTTACCCCAGCATCCAACTGCCGATATAATTCACCCATAAACTCGCTAGTAGATTCATCATCTATTGTCCACAAAGTTGCTAGCGTACTGCGTGCGCCCGCCCGTACCGCCACACCAGCTAATCCTAAAGCAGCTCGTTTGTCTCCTGTAGCAGTTTTACAGGCACTAAGGACGAGTAATTCAATTGTTTCTGGTCGGCTTTCCCCCCTAGTTCGTAGTAAATTATCTAATTCTCTAACCTTCAGTAGGTTATCCCACGTGAGAATATAGGTTTGTTCGACATCTGAACTAAATTGCCCGTGAGTTGCTAGATGCACCACTGAAAACGGAGTAGATTGAATTTGCTTTTCCAAATTAATTTCAGTGAGATCCTGATTTAAAAGTTTTTTACTTGTTTTAACTTCAGACTGGACTTGTTTTAATTCCTGGGTCACATTTGAGAGTTCAGAAAAGGATTGACCTTCAATGAAGCGTTCTTGCTCAATTCCGGCAACTAAAACATTTAGTCGGATGTTTTGTAAAGGTTTCGGATCGATAAGTTGCAAACCAGGGGCCAAAGAAATAGCATACTTTTCTATTAAATACTTCTGCTGTTGTTTGTCGTAGAGAATCGCCATTGGAATATTACGCAAAGCACCATCTAGCACAAACACTAAAGTATTTATATTTTTGTTTGCTAAATTTGCCTCAATGGGTTTAATTAACCAATCATATAACTGTTGTGAGTATTGCTTAACATCAGGCTCTCGACTAGCAACGGGTAAATCTTTCTGTAGTTGTTCTACAGTGTTTTCTAAGATATTTTTAGATATTTTAGTAGTATTACGATAAATTGTATCTTGCCCTGGCAATCTAGTAATGATTTCTAGTCGTTTATCTAAAATAATTGGATAGATAACAACCGTGGATTTTTCCTTTTCAACTAATTTATCGAGGTCAACTCTTGGTAGCAAACAAGGCGAACGAAAAAAGTTATCTAATTCTGCTAACTGAAGAGATTCAATTACCTGGCGGGCTTGCAGAAGATTGTCTGACTTTTGATTTGTATTTTCCTCCAATTGCAACAATAAATCAACGTACTGTCGATATACTGGTTCTATGCTCTCGCGGAAAGAAAATTGTACGTCAGGATTAATTGCAACTAAATCGTTACGAAGGGATTTAAGGGCATTATAAGCTCGATTATAAGCTGCTGTTGCTGCTGGGATATGAGATTGCTTTTGAAGTATCCGTCCCATCTGCCAATGCCATTGATAAGCAATGTCTTGAGCATTAATAGACTCAGCTTTCACCAAGGCTTGCTGCGTAAGTCCTTTGGCATCAGATAACTGTCCGCTTTGTTCGTAAAGTTGGCCAAGAGTACCAAGTGCATAAGATTCGCTTCGTTCATCTTTTAAATTCTTAGCCACTTCTACAGCTTGGGCTAGCATTTTAGCAACATCTTTTGGCTGAACTTCGTTCTGGATGATTTTGCTCAGACTTTGGGCAAAGTTAATCCGGTAGTTAACAGCCGTCCGACTTGGAGGCAAATTGTTTATCTGAGATTGAATTTGGGATAATAATGCTTTTGCTGTGCTAAATTCTTTTTGTTCTACTAATAGTCTTAATAGATTTAGTTGAGCCTGGAGGCGCACAGTAGGTGTTGCGGATGCAATTTGCACCGCCTGTTGATAGTATTGAATTGCTGTTTTAGTGTAATTATCGGCGCTGTTTGAGTTACCTAAACTAACTTGAGCGTATGTTTGAGCGCGGGCTGTGTTACCTAAACTCAGTAAAGCATTACTTTGAGCGATCGCATCTCCCACTCGCTTAGCCACAGAAGAACTTTCTTCTAAAATTTTGTGTGAATCGTTTAAATAACCCAAACTTCGCAGCACATTCCCTAAGCTGTGCAATCCTGTGGCTTTAAGAGAAGAATCTGGTTGTTTTTGGAGAATTCTTTGTACCGAGATTAATGTTTTATGTGCTTGCAGATAATTTCCCAAAGCTTGCATTGCTTGAGCTTGATTAATCCGATTGCGAATTAATGCCAATGTATCATTTAATTGTTGATAAATTTTAGCTGCTTCTTGCCAAGTACTCAAGGCAGCTTCAGTTTGCCCCTGTGCTAATTCTAGACCTCCTTTAACATCTAAAGCTTGGGCAAAGATTTGCGATTGCTGTTGGGAAGAATCGGAATTTTTGAGAGTTTGTAATAGTTTAATACTTTGTGCAATCGCTTCAATTGCCTCTTGCCATTGTCCTAGTTGTTGGTAGACTAAAGAAAGATTGCTCAAAGTTATAGCTTCGTTCAACACATCATTATTAGCTTTAAATTCATTAGCTGCTTTTTTTAAAAGTTGTACCGCCTCCATCAACTGTCCCGCTTCGTAAAGTGCTTGACTTTTTTGCACTAGGCTATAAGTCTCAGTTTGGTTGGCAGTAGACGTTGTTGCTAAAACAGGAAACGATAGGGTTGTAGATTTTGGGCTATCCGTAACGACGGTCACATCAGAAGGGTTTGAGGTTGCAAACGCCGCCGTTAAATAATTAGATGACTCAAAAAAATGCGGTAAAGATATGCACAGTAATACAGTCAACAATGCTATTAAAAAATGCTTTAAAAGTTTCATGTAACTCTAACTTTAGCTACCATGACATTGAATTGGATTCTGTCTGGAAGTGGGAGGATTAGCGGTGGATGAATTAGCAGTGAGGACTATTTGCCCTTTGGCGTTTAGCGTTGCACCTGTGGCTTCAACAATACGTTCGGGAGTGGAGATAGTTGGTTTAGTAGTAATAGGTGGTAGGGAACGGTTGTTATTGCTGGGTTTGAGAGACACCCAATCTATTTGGGTTGCATCAGGAGTGAGAATGTCTGTTGGGTTAGCTGGTAAACCGCCGCGTCCGGCGATCGTAAACTTGCTTTGAGCATAACCTGGACTATAGCAGCCTTGGGCTACTTCAGTATCAACTGGTATTGTTGGCAATTCAACTAAGCCACTGTTAGGGTCAATTTCAGATGTGTTTAGTTCCACAGTGCCTTGTGTACCAAATTCTGAACTAGCAGTAATGTCACTGAACAAAGTTGGACTTTCACGGAACTGAATACCATAAATGCCAAAGGCTTCGATATCCACTTTCCCACCTGTGCCTGTAAAAGCATTGGCAGTGATGTCGCTATTTTCAGCAGGTACAGCGATAATGAAGCCATTAGTGGCGGTGATGACGATGTTGCCACCATCTCCACCCTGCTGTGCCCTGCCTGCGGTAGTAGAGATTTGAGCGCCACGACGGAGAGGGAGTAAATCAGTTTGTAAGTTGATATTGCCACCCTTACCTGATGCAGATTCGGCGTTGAGTCTGCCACCGTTGTCTAAGGTAACTCTAGGTGATGTGACGATAATATCTCCAGCATTACCCGTCATACTTTCAGAGAAAACGAACAAGCCACTGCTAAAGTTTAAACTGTTACCAGAAATGGTGACAAAATCAGCCGCATCAACTTTGATTGTGCCTGCATTGCCTTGTCCAAGGGTCTCGGCAGAAAGTCTAGCGCCATTTCGTAACGAGAATGAACCAGAATCGATAGTAATATTACCACCATTGCCAACTGTCCCTGTATCCACGAAGCTGGCAATCGCACTAACAATACCATTTTTATCCCCAGCAATATCGACAGCACCAGTAACATTAACATTGACATTCCCCGCATCCCCCCGCCCTGGTGGCTGAGTAGCAAATGCACCACGAGTAATGGTTGCCATTTGAGCGCCATCAGTAAGTGATAGCGTTGCAGCATTGATGTCAATATTGCCACCCTTCCCGACACCTCCTGCTTGCACCGTGCTGAGGATGGAAGCATCTGCAAGGAAAACAGCATTTTTTGTACTTACTCTCACATTTCCTGCATTCCCTTGTCTAGAAGTTGAGGTAGAAAGTCTAGCTCCATTTCGTAACGAGAATAAACCAGAATCGATAGTAATATTACCACCATTGCCAACTGTCCCTGTATCCACGAAGCTGAAAATCGCACTCCTTAAATCGTTTTTCTCCCCAGCAATTTCAACAGCGCCAGTAACATTAACATTGATATCCCCTGCATCCCCCTTTCCTGGTGGCTGAGTAGCAGATGCACCACGAGTAATAGTTACTAGTTGAGCGCCATTAGTAAGTGATAGTGTTGCAGCATTGATGTCGATATTGCCACCTTTACCGACACCTCCTGGTTCCACCGTGCTGAGGATGGAAGCATCTGCAAGGGAAACAGCCTCTTTTGCACTCACTCTCACATTCCCTGCATTCCCTTGTCCCAATGTTGAGGTAGTAAGTTGAGCGTCATCTCGTAGTGAAAAAGACGCAGAATTTATAGTAATGTTACCCCCCTTGCCAACTGTCCCCGGTTGTATGTTGCTGAAAATCGAACTAAAAAGACCATTTTTTTGTCCAGCAATGTCAACAGCGCCAGTAACATGAATATTGACATTCCCCGCATCTCCCCGTCCTGGTGGCTGGGTAGTAAATGCACCACGAGTAATAGTTACTAGTTGAGCGCCATTGGTAAGTGAAAAATAACTAGCATTGATGTCAATATTGCCACCTTTCCCAACACCT
Source organism: Atlanticothrix silvestris CENA357 (assembly GCF_016056295.1). Lineage (GTDB taxonomy): Bacteria > Cyanobacteriota > Cyanobacteriia > Cyanobacteriales > Nostocaceae > Atlanticothrix > Atlanticothrix silvestris. Next base: position 20,386 of record NZ_JAECZB010000085.1, on the reverse strand, counting down.
CCTGCTTCCACTGTGCTGAAGATGTTTGCATTATCTGCAAGGGAAACAGCATCTTTTGCACTTACTCTCACATTCCCTGCATTCCCTTGTCCCAATGTTGAGGTAGCAAGTTGAGCGCCATCAGTAAGTGATAGTGTTGCAGCATTGATGTCGATATTGCCACTCTTCCCGACACCTCCTGCTTCCACTGTGCTGAAGATGGAAGCATCTGCAAGGGAAACAGCATCTTTTGCACTTACTCTTACATTCCCTGCATTCCCTTGTCCAAATGTTGAGGCAGCAATTAGAGCGCCATCTCGTAAGGAGAATGAACCAGAATCGGTAGTAATATTACCCCCATTGCCTTGTGACCCCAAACGCACATCATTAAAAACTATGCTCCCACCAGCCACTTTGATTTCCCCGGTAGCATTAAGCGTAATATCTCCTGCAACAGTTTCAGGTGTCCCCAAACCTTGCCCAATACCACCGCTTAAAATACTTGCTTCCAATATTTCTAGATTCCTGGCATTGACTACAATATCACCGCCACCAGTCCCTTCTACGTACATTGCAGCTTGATTGGTAAGGGATACCGAAGCTCGTGCAACATTCTCAGGAAATCTCAAGCTAAGATTATCACCATTTACACCTAGTGTTACAGCACCAGGTTCTGCCAATCCTCCTAACTCGACTCGCCCACCAAAAGCAAACAATCCTCCACCATTCATATTGATATTACCGCCTACCAACATCAAACTATTGCCATCTGGTACGCGCAAACCAACTGAGTTATTTTGAATAGATGCGGTTTCTATTTGATTAAATAGTAAAGCGGAAGGATTGACCGTTAGCAAAGATGGAGAACTTTCTGGATTTGAAGCACTGAAAAAACCGCGATCGCCAAAGCCAATAGCATTAGCTGTAGTCCCTACAAATGAACCACCAATATTTAGTCTCGCCCCACGTCCAAAAATAATTCCATTTGGATTTATCAAAAACAAATTAGCTGTACCGTTAGCACGAATTAACCCATCAATATTAGAAATTGATCCGCCCGTTACCCGACTAATGATATTTTGAATATCTACAGCATTATTAAAGTCAGCAGTGCCACCAGTAGGTACAGAAAATTCACCAAAGCTGTGAAACAAATTACTTCCTGCTTGTGTTCCTCCAGTGATATTGAGGGTGCTGCCATCTGGTGTAACAATGGAGTTATTAGGTAAGGTGTTATCCGGGGTAATTTGAGCAAAAACATATTCTTGCCAAGAAGCAATTAACACCCCGCACATTACAAAACTACCACACCAGCATCTCCAACGTTGAGTTATTCCCGACATAGCACCCCCATTAACAATTCAAAATTCAAAATTCAAAATTCAAGACATTTTGAGTCGGGGATTTAAATCCTGACTCAAAATATGCTACGTGTAAACGTAGGCGTATTAAACCCTTGAATATACGATAAATCAGTGACTTCACCGTGTGATTAGTCTTATTTTTCCAAGTTGTAATGTTGTACAATTGGCTCCTTAGCAATATCTTGCAAGCCAACTACATTTAATAAGTCAATCCAATCTTTATTAATAGTTGCATTCTGCGGATTGTCACGACGCAGTTGACCTAAATTAGTTAGAGCATCATACCAAATATTATTAGCACTATAGGCAATGTACTCTTTTGGTTTTGCTGTTTTTAATTGATTATCAAGGGTCTGAGTTATCACCTGTTTTTGCACAAACCCATCTACATAAAAATTGTCAGATGTTTTTTGCGGATCGCCACAATAAATATGAAAATACCAGCGATATTTTTGATCTGCTTTGAAGAAGGATTGCGATCGCGATGGCAAAGTCATGCTAACAATACCAGATTTTCCAGAGAGAGTAAGAGGTGTTCGATAGACATTTTGTACATCTTTACCATCTAGCATTTGTAACACGAATTCTCCATAACGCGTGGTTTGTGGCAATTGGGGAACATAAAACCAAAATGTTGGATTCTCTACAACTGTTGATGCTAAAAATGATTCCTCTGCATCGCCAGGTACTAAAGCAGTCAGACGTGTCAGAGAGCTAGGACACTCAGGATTACGCCCAGCCCCGGCTCTGCGCCGACCTGTCGGTGCGCCATTTCTGGGCAATTTCGGTTGGCGAAAAGATTGGAAGTGCGAATTTTTAACAGTGTTTTGAATCGAATTATTCAGCTGTGCTTGCACTGATTGTGAGTAAATTGTTGTACTAACAATTAGCAACGCAATTACACAGGTATGTTTAATTATTTTTTTTATAATCATGACCAAAATTTAATTGTTTTCTATTACCAAGATGGAAATGTTTAAACCATAAAATTATCATTATTTGGGTCGCTAGTAATGCTAATATTGGAGGGATAAGTGGCACCCATCCAGTCAGTGTAAAAATGCCAAAACATAACCCAAATAATATTAAAAGTGTTACTATCACCGCCAAGCAAAGGTACAGGGGTTTTGAATAATACCATGCTGTAATACCTCCTATTAATGACCATCCCCATATCCAAAGTGCCTCCATCCATCCAGACCACCACCACAACAAAGGTCTGCGGTCTAAAACGGCACTTAGGATTTGACTTAGCATCTGTGCCTGTACGAATATCCCTGGTATTTGCTTTTGCTTCGGTTTTGCATTAGAACTAAAAGGTGTTTTCCAATAATCGTTTGTATTGGTGGGGGCAGAAAGACCAATAAGAACAATGCGGTCTTTGAGTAATTGAACTGATTCTAATGGGATTTTGTCATCTAACACATCTCTCAAACTAATTTGCTCGGCAATTTTTTCTACAGAGGAGAGAGAACGATAATTCAATAATATTTGATAACCCGATGCATCCACTTTTTGATAACCACTAGTGTGTTCGTTTAGTTGCTCAAACACAACGTTACCAATTTGTAAATAACCTTCTTTTGTAACACTTGATGTTCTGCCTTCTTTATCTAAATAATGAAGTGCTAGTTGTAGACTAAAAGCATATTCTGTGGTACACAAAGATTTTGAGGGAGGAGTTAAATGTAAAAGCTGGCGACGAGCAATATCTTCTGCGTCTGCCACAAAATCACTAAAACTTAACTGTTCTCTGGAAACTCCAGGAGGTGGGGGAATTCCATCAGTATGACCATCATCATCAGTTGTAGCAACTTTGCACACGAAAAATAGACGATTATCTTCTTGAAAACGAGTAGCTAAATTTGGATATTTGGGGTCTAAAATACCATCACGATAAATATCTAAACCGATAGTTCTTGGTTGATACTTATTTAATTTCTCTAATAGTTGAGCGAGGGCTTGGTCAGATAACGACCATCGCATTTGCATTCCTTTATTGAGTTGGTACTGGATATCTGCTTCATCAATAGTGATAATTAAAATCCGTTCGTCAGGTTGTTCGGTGATAAGTTGCGATCGCAATTGCATAAAATTGTCAAAAGCCTGCAATTCCGAAGTTTGCAGATAACCCCAATACCGCACTCCCATCACTAAACTTGTTACCAACAAGCTTGTCAGCAATATTGCCATTCCACTCTTGAGAGCAAACATTTTTCGGTGCGCCTGCCAAGTTATCGGCACTACCACAGGATGTTCACTAATCACTGGCAACCAAGTTGCACTGGGATATTCTTTTTCTATGCCTTTAAGCCTTTGTCTGGCAGTACGAACAGCAGCATATATAGATTGTCCTGATGAAAAAACTTCCAAAAACTGCTTTAAAAATGTTTGAGCTACTAAATCTGGCACTGGTTCTCGCATGACAATAATTTGCGGAATCTGTAGATCTTGTAGCTCTTGCGCTAATCCTAATCCATCACAGGAGTTGAAAATCGCTAATTGTAAACCGTTGGCAACAGCATTTCTTAAGGCATGTCTAAGTTCATCAATTGTTAATTTATCGGTTTTATTAATATAAATGCAGCTAGCTTTATCTTCACTCTTGCTGTGACCTGCAAAAAATAAGATATTCCAAGGTTGTTTCCACAATTTGTCATGAACATCTGAATATTGAGGTTCTACTAAAAAAGTTGTAGCGGCACCAGGCAACTTCTTTAATAATTGACGGTCTTGTTCCACATCAATACCGTCACTATCACCTAAAATCGCTAAAATTCTGATTTTATTTTTCCTGGTAGATGTCTGCAATGAGGTTGTTACGGCTTCTGAATCGGGAATACTAAGAACAACTTCGGCTTTGAGATACTCTCGATCTATCAAATCCCACAAATGCCAAGGTAGTTTCTTAAGTTGTAAACAGTGAGTACGAATCAATACTCGTATTTCTTCATCTGGCATCAAGTGTTTGAGCCATTTTTCTCGCACGGGACGAAAAGACTCTGACAGTAACCAGTTATTTAGATGCGATCGCACTTCACGAGCTTTTTGATCACATTCTTTGCGTCGCTGAGAGATAGAACCATCGTAAATAATTTTTTTAGCTTTAATACGGGTAAATTTCCCCAAGCTATGATATGTTGACTGCCATTGGTCAATTGCTGTTGCCAAATCTAGATTAGAAGGCAGTTTGCCATTAATTTCTGTAGTAGGACGTTTACCCTCTTCCCCAATTTCCAGCATTACCTGTACACCTAAATGCAGATCGCCATCTAGCTTTAGCAGAACTAACTTTCTCATTGGCAGTACCCTTGGTCTTGTTCCTAACAAATGGCAAAATTTTCTGTAATGCTGATATCTCCCAAAGCAAGTTTAACGCTGAAACGTTCTCCTATCTCACAACTAAACTCTAATTGAATATTTTTATTGCTGCTTCTAGTTTGGGCTTCCATTACAGATGCGCCCTCAAAATCCAGCACCATTAAATGGAGATTTGGTGGCAAATAATCTTGTCCATTTGTCGGGTGTACTTCTACAAGAATATCCATTTCTTGCTCTTTGTCTGGAGGCAGAGTAACGACTAAAACTACTGCTTGTTCCCGCAAAACCTTTCCTAAATCAATCAGTTTTCCTCTACTAATAAAAGCACTATTAGCACTTCTTAAACTCCACTCTGGTTTGACACCTTGAATACCTAAAAGAGTCTCAACTTCTTGCCAACCATTTTCAAATATGTTCTCTAACCATTGCTGTAGTTTAACCAAGTTTTGGTTGCAATTGAATGAATCCTCATTTATTGTAGTAAGTTGTAATTGAGATAGTTCATCTAAATACTCTAGTAAATCTTCTAAAGGTTGTAGTTCATTAATAGCTAACCAATCAGTTTGCACCTGCCTGACAAATCCTAGTAACTTCGCTTCTCTAAATGATTTACTGATCTGCACAACTACATAGCCAATTCGATTCGATTGTACTTCCGGTGGCACATAAACAAATTGTGCATTTTCTAATACTGGACGACATTCTAATAATCCCAAGTTTTTTAGAGACAAGTCAGCAACATCCATAAGTGTCTGTTCTATGACATCCCAACTGTCACTTTTATGCAAGTCTGTCTCAAATCCCATACAACGTAGATAAGAAATTACAAAATACACAGACAAAGTATTGAGATAAACTTGTTCACCTTTTTCTGGCGTGGCTTGTTGTCTACGTAAATCTTCTGCTCTCTGCTTCCCATCTATAGGTATAGGAGCAGAAAATGTTAAAATGTCTATGGATTTGTTCATAGTTTTTTTGCCTAGCTAATTAACTCTATTAAACATTAAATATATAAATACTCTTGCAATTTATCAGCAAATTTTTTCAGACACCGCTGGTAAAACGTATTTAGAGATGTAATTTTAATACCCCATTCTGCCGAAATATCTTTCCAGGAAATGCCAGAACATCTTCTTTGAGCTATGGCTTGAAAATTCGCCTCCGGATGACCTTTAATATGTTCCTTACAAAAAATTAATTCGGGATCTGATTCTATACATTCTCTTACTTGTTCAAATAAAGATATGGGTTGAAAGGATGGTATAGTTTCCCAGTGAGAACTTTCCAGATTTATTTCATTCTCTTTGCCGATAACTTTGGGGATAGCTTCTGGAAAAAAACGTTTAGTTAACAGCATATTTACCCAAGTCATAACTTCACCGCGTTCTGGGTCATACCTATTAATATTGTTATTTTGACAAAGATAGAAAAATAAATTTTGTACTGCCTCATCATAGATATCTTCGTAAAGTAGTTGAAATTGACCTTTATAAGGACGAACGAGCTTACCTGACTGCCAAATAGCATTCATCAGACGTGTTAAGGCTATCCGCTTCCCCTTAGTTAAGTCTGTGTATCGCTGGGCTGCAAGCGCTAATTCTTTAAGTTGTGCATCTAGTTGTTTCCTCCTGTCATTAGTCATACAAGACCTCTAATCAGCACCTACCAAGTTGCAAATTTATATATATCTCATGTACTGCTCGCAACTTTTACACAAACCAGCCTCAATTGTTACAAAACTTTTTATTGATTTCTTGAACTAGATTAAATAAAAGCGGTGCTTCGCCCATCGCTACTCCTCCCACTTTACCAGCACCCCATCCGCCACCACCAATCCCCACTGCGGAAACTTCGCTCTTCTGCTTCCTGATCACAATCTGCAAAGCTGGATCATCATTCCAACATTCCGCAAGAAACTCAAAATCAGATTTTGCCCTTAACACCTCCGCCAACTTCAGTTTTTCCATACGCAGAGGTCGTGCTTTTAACTTGGAGATGAGACCTGAGACGGTGAAAACTTACGTCAAGTTAGCTAGCAAAGCTCTCAAGAGTACGATTGAGATCAACACTAACCAAAACGATGGCATAAAGCAGATGGGGCATAAATACTTATTATATGTACTTGCTCATCCACATGAATGTGGGGGAGCGGCCGAAGTTTTAGTGAGAGGCAATATACCATGCCCATCTGTTCGTGGATCGCCACTGTATAAACCATCCCACCACCTTTTGCCAGCAGCAATCAAGTTCGCTAACTCAATTTCATGACCTTTTGGGTCATAGATGATGAAGTCATCAAACCAAAGACAAATATCAAGATGTTTATTATATCCCCCTTGAAATAAAGTGAGAGTATGGCTTTTACCTCCTGCCTCCCATGAGCAATCCAAACTTAAACGTTCAGTCTGCTGCCACAAATTCTTTTGTTGAATATCAAAGAACTCCCAACCATAGATGGGTTGTCCACCAAAATCCTGAACTACACCAGGCAATTGGTCAATGCTAAAGGGAACGACTGGAGCTGTACCATCATCCCATCTTCCCAGTCTGAAAGAAGCTGCAATACGACCTATCGGTGCAAATAGAAACAGCACTCTCGAATCGGATGGCGGATTACCTTGTTCAGGAAGCGTTAGAACTTCAAACGTAGCTGCGGCTACTCTATCTTGGGCAGAAACTTCAAAACCAAGAACAGTTGCTTCATTCAATGCAACATCCAATCCCTCAATATCCTCTTGAGTTAATTTCATGGTTTTATCAATACCGTTTTATTTTCCAGCGACCTAGATTTGACATCCGAAAAAATCATCGACTATTACAATCTGCGTTTCCAAATCGAGTTTAATTTTCGGGATGCTAAACAATTTTTGGGGTTGGAAGATTTTATAAATTTGAACCAAACTACTGTGACTAATGCTGCTAACGCGCACATTTTTTATGGTCAATTTATTTTATCATCTTCTTGCTGATTTCCGTAAACATTATCCTAACTCTGGCATTATTGACCTGAAAGCTTATTACCGTAGTTTTCGATATGTTCGTGAAATTTTAAAAATGCTTCCTCAAAGACCTGAGCCTATTTTATTAGCGCAAATTTTTGCCAAGCTCACTTCTTTAGGGCGTATTCATCCCAGCTCTACAGGCTTTGAACCTTCGTAGTTTGGCTAAGGTATTGATCTAAAACACAATTTTGGGCACGGGCAACACATTTAGCCTCCCTATTGCTTACCCTCAATCTCTTGGCCTTTCTCTTCCACACCGTTTTGCACCTCGTTGATCAACCCTACCAACAAATCCGCGCTTGCAGCGCGGCACTCGCAAAGGTTTCTTTCAAGATATTCTCACCCTCACCAAATATTTACTCTTTGACAGTTGGCAGCATTTGATTCACTTCATGCTCAACGACTTACCACTCTCTCCGGCGACTGATTCCTCTTAAATTTTTGAATTTGGAATTGCTGTTATATTAACTTTTATGCAGCTACATACTTCTTGTGTAAGAATTTACCACCTTAAAACCCCAGAGTTAACACCCTAAGCAGTTTCCACAATAATTTGACGTACTTGATCGGGAGTTAAATAAGGATTAGCACTCAGCATTAGCGCTGCTACACCAGAAACATAAGGTGTAGCCATCGAAGTCCCATTCTTGAATTCATAGTTATTACCAGGAACTGTCGAATAGATATCAACACCTGGGGCAACTACATAACTTAGATTACTATTGTTACCTGCCAAGTTTGAGAAATTCCCCATATATCCGTTGTAGTCAATTGCACCCACTGCAATCCCCCAATTTGTCGCTAAAGCTGCTGGATATGTAGGTTGGGATGCAGCCTCATTTCCCGCTGCCATAACAACAACTGCACCTCGCTGCGTTGCGTATTGAATAGCTTGTTCAATTGAAGGAGAGTAGCTACCACCCAAGCTGACATTAATTACATTTGCGCCATTGTTAGCTGCGTAAATAATTCCACTAGAAACATTGTCCGAACTACCTATCCCATTTGCATCCAGCACCTGAATCGGCATTATTTTAGCGTTAGGAGCCACGCCAATTGTTCCATATCCATCATTTTCAGCAGCAATGATTCCAGCAACATGAGTTCCATGTCCTTGATAATCCATTGGGTTGTAATTGTTATCGACAAAATTCCAGCCAACGACATCATCAGCATATCCGTTGCCGTCATCATCAATTCCATTACCAAAAATTTCGTCCGAATTAAGCCAAATATTATTATTTAAATCTGTGTGAGTATAATCTACTCCCGTGTCAACCACTGCAACAACAATATTATTGCCTGTGTATCCTTGCGTCCAAACTTCCGGCGCACTAATCGCATCTAGTCCCCAATCATAGTAGCTGCTTTGATTAGCAACATCTATAAAAGGCGATTGTCCAATAGATTGTGCAACTGCTGCGGCGGCATTCACTAAGCCGTAGCCATAGACTTCGCTGAATTGGTAAGATTGTACAGTGAGGGCTGGTTCAATTGAGTAAGTATCTCTATTTAACTGAGTTAATTCAGTGTTACCAAAATTAGGATTATTTGGCTGTATGTCATTGTTATTTGCCAGAAAATTTGCTAGATAGCTATTAGTGTTAAATTCTTTATTGCTATCATCGATAACTTGACCTGTATTGTAATCAATAATTTTTTGATTACAATTGATAGCAAACTTATTTGTAATGGAATTATCAAACCAATTGTTAGGTTTACCAAGATATTGGCTATCAAAATTGTAAGTATCTGTGGTGCTATCAGATCCAAAAACTATAGATTTCCGGTTATTAAATAATTCACTCAAAAAACTGGAAGCATTGCGATATGTATTTATCGAACTATCAAAATCGAATGGATTCCTAGCTATTTGCGCTGTTAAACTTTGAAACGAATTATTTAAGGAAGCGCTAAAATTATCTGTTTGCTTATTAAGCATAGTTTTGGTAAGGAGTTATTTTTTTGCTATATACTATGTGTTGATTACAAAATTGGAAATTTAGTGAAAGTCTTGAACTCACCTATTCATTTACTAGTGTAAATAATTCATGACTTTATTTCGATTAGAGGTGCAACGTCTCCGCTTTGCTCCTAAATTCTGTTTGAGAATATGTTAAGTTAATGAGCATTAAAGTTATTGATTTTTGAATTTCATATTCAAATTCAGCAACGCCAAATTATGAAACCTATTGAGAAAGCCGATTTGGCAGTAAGTTTTCACAATCTTTTTCCAAGTTAAGTCTCTAATCCTATATCAGGAGAAACTTGGATAATTATGAAAAATGCAAAACTTTAGCAACTTGCCGCTAATAATCTTTCTTATCTACTCCCATACATCCGTGCTTTTACGCTGGTAGTTTGTTTGCAAAGTTAGTCCCTAAGAATTTAAATTTTGGGAACACCAGTATTTGTAGCCTGGAAAAATTCTTTCTTCTCAAACCCAATAGTATTAGAAATCAAGAAGTTAGGAAAACTTTGAATTTTTTGATTATAAGCTTGCACCGCTTGGTTATAACGCATTCTTTCTACAGCTAAGCGATTTTCAGTACCCGTAAGTTCGTATTGAAGATTGGTAAATAGTTGGCTTGATTGTAATTGGGGATTGACGCTGGCATAATCGCGGAAATGGTCAATTGCTTGATTGATTTGCACTGTTGCAGCAACCTTTTGATCAGGATTCGTTGCTTGCAAAAAAGCTTGGCGTGATTGCATTAATAAAGAGACTAACTCTTTTTCCTGCTTGGCGTAAGCTTGGGTGACATTCACAAGATTAGGGATCAAATCAGCGCGGCGTTGGAGTTGATTTTCGACTTGTGCCCAAGCTGCTTCTACTTTGGAGTTACTGCTTTGGATCGAGTTATAAATCAAGGCACTCCAAACAGTCAATGCAGCTACTACGCCTGCGGCAATGATTAGTAGTCTTTGACGCAGGTGGGCTAATCGCTGTTGTTGTTGTCGCTGTTGTTTGTATTGTGCTTGTACGTCCCAGATGGCTTGCTGAATAAACTCGGACGGAATATCAACTTCTTTGCCTGCGGCTACTAACTTCGAAGCTGAATAACTTTGGGTGTGATTGGCATAATAGCGCGAGGCTAACTTTAACACTTGTGGGACAATATCTTCGGGAATTGTTTTATATTGATTGCTCATAGGATTATTTACCAACTACCACCACCACCACCGCCACCGCTATCACCACCACCGAAGCCCCCACCACCGAAGCCCCCACCGCTATCACCACCATTATAGGAACCACCACTACTACCCCAAGAATTGCGGGGAGGCGGCGATAGGGGAGGTAGACGAGGAATTATTTTCTCTTTCTGATGATGGTAAGAACAATAGTGGCACTTATCAGTAATTAGTCGTTTTCCAGTCTTAACTTGTGTAGGCACTTGAACAGTTTTTTCGTCACGGGTGAGAGTCAACTCATGACATTGAGGACACTGGCAAAATCTGGAAGAAGGGGACTGTTGGGCAACAATATGGAAGCCATTACTAGTTGTTTTATAAATGCAACTAGGACATTTCCAACCCAGGAACTTAATATTTCCTAGTTTTTGTGCTGTTGTTTCTGCTTTGTTCAGATAGGATTGGACTGTCAAATCGTCTACTTGTTCCATTGATTTTTGACAATCAGCACACAAAAAAGTGTAGTTACCTTCACTCTTATGAGTGCGACCTTCTGGTGCAATGAAGATTTTCCGAGGACGACGATTTAGATAAACAGCACTTCCTGCTGCCAGTGTTAATATTCCACCTGCTGCTAAAACTCCCCATAGAATCCCACCACCTGTGTTATTCGGGGTTGTTTGAGTGTCTGGTGGTATTACCTGACTTCCAGATGATGGTTGAGCAGACTTGAAAACTGCTATTAATGCTCTGGTTCCTGCCAGCGTACCGCCTGCAAAATCTCCTTTTTTGAACTGGGGGATGATTTGGGTATCGATAATATTGCCTACTCTGGCATCGGGTAAAATCGCTTCTACACCATAACCAGTTTCAATTTCTACGCGGCGATCTCCTACGGAAATCAAAAACAATACGCCATTATCTTGTCCTTTTTTACCAATTCCCCAATAATTAAACAATTGGGTGGCAAATTTTTTCGGTGATGCAGCAGAACTTGTTTCTGACACGGTTACTACCGCCATTTCTGTGCCTTTTTTTGCCTCCAATTCAGAAATCATCTGATTAATTTGGGTTTCTGTATCGTCACTGAGGATTCCTGCCATATCAGTTACCCAACCACCATATTCTTTGCGGGGATTTGGAACTTCTTGTACGGTTACAGCCAAGCCAGAAAGAGGGAAAAGAAAGATGACAGAGGAAAAGACACTCACCCAAAAAATACGTTTTGGTTTGAGTAGATTAAATTTTATTGCTTTCACTTCCAGCCAAAATGGTTTGGAGTTGACTTTGATTGCCATCAGCTTCTATTATGACTTTCTCTGGTAAGAATTGTGTGAACGAATAAAACAGCTAAGTAGAACAATACCTTCGCCAATTTACGAAGGTGAAAGGATGATACTTGAACCATTAACTCCCATTTTTTTGAGGGTTGGCAAAAACAATCAGTTCTAAAAATTCCTTTAAGGTTTCCCACAAGAGTTTTTTAGCGTATTGACGGCAGGATAAGGGTTTGATGTCATTCATCAAACGTGTTAAAGCTATCCGCTTTGCCTTAGTTAGCTCTGTGTATTGCTGGGCTGTGATCGCTAATTCTTTAAGTTGTGCATCTAGTTGTTTCCTCCCATCATTAGTCATACAAGACCTCTAATCAGAACCCATCAAGTTGCGAATTTATATATATCTCATGTGTTGCTCGCAACTTTTACACAAACCAGCCTCAATTGTTACAAAACTTTTTATTTTTTGAACTGGATTAGGTCAATGTGAAGTTCTTTCCCGTTAACCTTTAGTATGATGGGGCGCTCTTTGAAGCATTTAGCTGAGTCAGATTATAAATTGACAGTAATTACAAAGTGGTGATTCAGCCATCGCTACTCCTTCCACTTCACCAGCACCCCATCCACGCAAGCAATCCCCCACTGCGGAAACTTCACCACCAATTTCCTAATCACAATCTGCAAAGCAGGATCGTCAGCCCAACACTCCATCAAAAACTCAACCCCTGGATTTTCGCGCCATTGTTCCGCCATCTTGAGCTTCTGCATCTGCCCTGGTGCATCTTTGACTTTACTGCGATCGCACCTCAGTTTTGCTATCACTCCCCACCGGAAACCGCCGTATCATGTCCGCCAACGCCACCGCCTCCCTATTCAAACACCCTAATTGTGCTTCTGGCTTCCTGCTTTCTTTGCAAGCCGAGATGGATGAGACAATACTACTAACGAGAAGAAATAGCTCTCATAGTCAGAATAAAGATGTTTGAAAGTTAGCAGTTGAGCAAAAAACTCTCAGGCGTTGTATGAAAACAAATGAAGTAGAAGCAGATTCACTCAAGCGAGTCTTTGGATTGCCAACTCTAGTGATTTACGGAGTAGGTGACATTTTGGGTGCGGGAATTTATGCGGTAATCGGAAAAATTGCCGGGCTTTCTGGCACTTTGGTTTGGGCTTCGTTCTTGATTGCTATGATTGTAGCGGCATTCACGGCTTTAAGCTACGCCGAACTGGGCAGTCGATTTCCAAAAAGCGGTGGCGTAGCCTACTTTGTCCATCAGGCATTTCGCACCGACTGGCTCTCAATATTGGTCGGCTGGTTAATGTTTTGTACATGCTTAGTTTCGATGGCGACGCTCTCGAAAGCATTTGCTGGCTATTTCAATGCTTTTGTACCAGCGATTCCAGCTTGGCTAATTATCCTGGCGCTTTTTTCGGTGCTGGCATTTGTCAATTTCAGAGGCATGAAGGAGTCCTCGGCTCTGAATATTTTTTGCACATCTATTGAGGTTTCTGGTCTTTTGATTGTGATTTTGGTTTCAACCTTGTTTTTGAGTGGTGGTGGCGCGGCTAGTCTTGCTGCTGTCCCTAACGAGCAAGCCATAGGTTGGAGTGCAGTCGTTCAGGGAGCGGCACTGGCTTTCTATGCCTTTATTGGATTTGAAGATATTGTCAATGTTGCGGAGGAAGTTAAAAATCCCGAACGTAACGTGCCAAAGGCTATTTTACTTGCCTTAGCGATCGCTGGCGTAATCTATATACTCGTTTCCTGGCTTGCTATTAGCGTACTTAATCCCTCCGAGCTTGCTGCTTCAGGTGCGCCATTACTCGATGTAGTACGTCGAGCGCAGCCCAATTTTCCCCAGGTCATTTTTACAATTATTGCTCTATTTGCCGTACTCAATACGGCACTGTTAAATTTTGTTACGGCATCGCGGCTGTTGTATGGGATGTCACGTGAAGGGTTGCTAAGTGCTTGGTTAGGGAAATTACATCGACGCACAGCCACACCTTATCGAACGCTGTTGGTCATTTTACCAATTGCCATTTTTTTGGCGCTTTCTGGAACGCTGCAATTTTTAGCAGGAACCACCGCTACCTTGATTCTGGCAATGTTTTGTCTTGTCAACCTCTCGTTGCTACTCATCAAACGCCGAGAAATTGAAACTAACGGGTTTCGGGTTCCTTATATAGTTCCGGCGATCGCGTTACTCCTCAATCTTGTTTTGTTTGCTTTTGCTTCTGGGGCAAGTCACATCTTAGCACTTGTGTTTGTAGGAATTGGAATGCTTCTAATTGTCATCCAAAAGGCTTTTAGAAGAGGGTGATGTTCGCTGGGGTCTGCTTTTCCTTCGATGGTCAGACGATGTTTGTCATTTGTGATGAAGGCACAGAATTTATCAAGTTCACCAATGGCAAAGAAATAACGGTAGATACTGCGTGGCGTTGGGGATGGGAAAGAGTGCTGGGATATGTCACGAATCAATAGCTGAAGCTACTCATCCCTGCACCGGAAACCGCCGCATTATCTCCTTCAACGCCACAGCCTCACCCTCCGGTGTGTAGACTACCTCGCCTGACATCGCAATCACAATCCTATGCCGTCTCGCCCACTCGAACCAAGCGATCGCGTCCGATTTAGCCTGCGCGGACTCCGGTTTCCTTCCTTCCTTGCAAGCAGCAACGAATACGGCTTCTGGTGACTTGATCCTTTCCAAGTCCGTATCGCTTCTTTCAAATAAGCGATCGCACCCGGTACATTCTCCCAACACCGCTTAACTGTACGTTGAATCTCTGCATTAAGCCGAAACTGCGGAGTACAAGGTATTTCCCGTAACTGCTGCAAAACGAACTGTACCTCTTGATGGCTGGGCTGAATTGATTTTTCTTGTGACTCGGCGTAATCCTCATCACCAGCGTCTCCTAACTGAAAATTCAACCCAGCCGGGGCGGCGGAAGAATGATCCTCATGAGTATCTGTCTCGCTAGTCGAGTCAACCTGTTCTGGCTCATCAACGAAGCAAGTAGTCTGAGATAGCTCTAACTCTGGGGTTTGGCAAGCCCCTTCCTGGTCACAGTCAGAAATTTCGGTTTCCACTTCCTCATTTTTTTGAGGCTCAACAGCAGAGTGTTATTGTGGCTTTGAAGCTTCTGGATGGGATCTGTGGTATTGTTCTGCATTGAATCTGGAATGTTCAGTTTTGCACTTGCCATGTTCTAACAGCCGATTCAGTACATTAAAGTGCAATTTATACTGCCATGTTCTATCTTGACCGTTGCCTGGGTTCTTCTTCTTCTCGATGATGCCCATTTCCTCAAGTAGAGCGATCGCACTTCGGATCACATGGAGACTGTGTTCACCCATCAAATCGGCATAAATACGCTTGAGTGGCTGATAAATCCAAGAGGTACGGTGATTCTTAATCTTCCAGTTTGTCCAATGCCTGAAATATTCGATTAATGAGACTTAGACAAAAAGTAGCCAGAAAAAAGGCAAGGTTAATATAGTGCATATAACAGTATGTTTAACATACATTAGATAGAGATATGGTAGTTCAACCTGTCATTAAGTTACAAATTATACTTCAAATTCTTAGCAAACAAATTTAATAACTGCTCAAATATTTCTTGGGGCAAAGGCAGTTGGCGAGGCAGGTTATTCTAACGGCAAATAAAAAACTCATTCCCAAAGGAGGATGAGGCGTGGTGAAAATTTAACTTTGTACTGCAAGTGTAAGGCAACTAGTATGTTAATAATTGCTCTTTTAGATAGTAGAGCCAGTAGTAGAAGCTCTAAAGAGTAAAAAACATTCCCTATCTCCTATCCCATCAACCCTGATACTTCACCATGAATACAACAACACCCAAACTAGAAATCAGTGCTTCTCGGCAATTTGTCCCCTGGCTATATGAACAAAACCTGAGTCTAGTATTCACTACCTACCAAGCTGGGAAAGTATTTTTTATTGGTTTACAACCAGATGGCAAATTAGCGGTGTTTGAGCGCACCTTAGACCGTTGCATGGGCTTATACGCCACAGGTAACAGCCTCTACATCAGCACCTTATACCAACTTTGGCGATTTGAAAACACCCTTGCACCAGGAGAAAGCCACAATGGGCACGATGCCATATATTTACCCCAGATTGGGTACATCACAGGGGATTTAGACATTCACGATATTGTAATTGATGACAACCAACAAATCATCTTTGCTAATACCCTATTTAGCTGCCTTGCCACCGTCAGCCAAACCCATAGTTTTGTACCCCTATGGCAACCAGCGGCGGAAGATAGATGTCATCTCAACGGCTTGGCTATAAAAGATGGTAAACCCAAATATGTCAGCGTGATTAGTAAATCTGATGTGGCTGAAGGTTGGCGACAAAAGCGCGTTAATGGCGGCTGCATTATTGATATTGACAGCAACAAAATAATTGTAGACGGGCTATCCATGCCCCACTCTCCTCGGTGGTATCAAGGCAAATTGTGGTTACTCAACTCTGGTACAGGGGAATTTGGTTATGCAGATTTAGAAAGTGGAAAGTTTCAAGCCGTAGCTTTTTGTCCAGGCTATCAAAGAGGACTGGCATTCCATAACAACTTTGCCATTGTGGGTATTTCTGAATCTCGCCACACTAAAACCCTCAGTGGCTTACCCCTAGATGACAAGCTCGCGGCAAAAGATGCCAGTGCAAGATGCGGGTTACTAGTTATAGACCTCAAAAGCGGTGATCTTGTTCACTCTCTCAACATCGAAGGCGTAGTCATAGAATTATATGACATTGCAATATTACCACAAATTCGCCGCCCAATGGCGATTGGATTTCGCTCTGATGAAATTAGGAGAGTAATCACCATTGGCACTACAAATTGTTTGACTGCGCCGATTCTGGCAACACAAGCTTTTTAAACCTTTTCCCTGGGTAGGGAAAAGTTTAGAAAACAAGAGAGACCAAGAACATCAAATCTTGCTCAATCCCAAATATCAACTCAATAGAAACAACAAACAAACACAATAATTATGGCAAATTCAACCTTTAACCTCTCCACCCTTAATGGTAGCAACGGCTTTTTTATTAACGGCTTCGCGGCCGCTGCCTTCTCAGGCAGATCCGTCAGCAGCGCAGGGGACATCAACGGCGACGGCATTGATGACCTGATTATCGGGGCAGTAAGTCCTTCCTACGGCAGCTATTCCGGGCAGAGCTACATAGTCTTTGGCAAAAGCAGTGGCTTTAGTGCCAGCCTCGAACTTTTTACTTTCAATAGCAGCAATGGCTTTTTGATTAATGGCATTAATGCGGGTGACTTTTCAGGCTCCTCTGTCAGCAGTGCCGGGGACATCAACGGCGACGGCATTGATGACCTAATTATCGGGGCATCTCGTGCCGACCCCAACGGCGTCACTTATTCCGGGCAGAGCTACGTGGTGTATGGCAACCCTGCCCCCGTACTCGACCTTAATGGCAACTCTTCTGGAATTGATTTTAGCACCACCTTTAGCGGCACTCCTGTTTCCATCGTCAACAGCGACTTCAGCCTGAGCGACAACAGCACTACCTTAGTTGGTGCCACCATCACGATTACCAATCTCTTGGATGGCGCAGCCGAAAGTCTGGACGCTACTGCCATCAGCAACATCACCGCTACCTACAACCCCACCACAGGCATTCTCACCCTGGGCGGCACAGATACAGTTGCCAATTACCGCCAAGTTCTCGCCAGTATCATTTACAGTAATACAGCTAACACTGTCAATACCACCAATGGGGTAATTGAGTTTATCGTCGATGACGGACAAGGTTTCAGTAACACCAGTGCGGTAGCAAAAACCACCTTAGGCTTTAACCTCAACCAAGCCCCCATCGCAGTTGATGATGCATTTAGCACAAATGAAGACAAGGTTTTCAATGGCAATGTGCTAGTTGCTAATCCTACCACCGCCGACAGTGACTCAAATAACGATACTTTAACGGTGACACAGGTGAACGGCAATCCTGCGGCTGTCGGCAATCAGATTAAATTAACTTCTGGTGCTTTGCTCACCCTCAATAGCAATGGCATCTTTGCCTACAACCCCAACGGACAATTTCAATCTTTAGGTGTGGGGGCTACCGCCAGCAACAGCTTCACTTATACTATTAGCGATGGCAAAGGCGGCACAGATACAGCAACAGTTAATTTCACCATCAACGGTGTCAACGATCCACCGGTAGCAGGTGATGACAGTGCTAGCGCTAATCAAAACACACCCCTGACGCTGCTAGCGGCTGACCTCCTCGCCAACGATACCGATGTAAACAGTGAAACTTTAAATATCACTGGTGTTAGTAATGCGCTTAACGGTAGTGTCGCTCTGAATAACAACGGCGATATTGTCTTTACCCCGACTACAAGCTTCACTGGCAATAGCAAATTTGATTATACCATCAATGATGGCAACGGTGGTACTGACACGGGGTTGGTAACAGTCGCAGTCGGGGCAAACTTCAAAGGCACTAACAATGATGACAATCTCAACGGCACTCCAGGTAATGACATTATTGATGGACTCAATGGGCAAGATACCATCCTTGGCAATGCTGGCAATGACAATCTCACTGGCAATACTGGCAGCGATCTACTCTTTGGCGGTATTGGCAGTGATCGCCTAATTGGCGGTGACGGTCAAGACATACTCGCTGGTAATGCTGGTAATGACAATCTCCAAGGCGATAATGGTGATGATCATCTCTTTGGCGATAATGGTCAAGACAGACTTACTGGTGATGCTGGAAACGACGACCTCGCTGGCGGCAATGGTGATGATCTACTCTTTGGCGGTATTGGCAGCGATCGCCTAATTGGCGGTGACGGTCAAGACACACTCGCTGGTAATGCTGGCAATGACAATCTCCAAGGCAATAATGGTGATGATCTACTCTTCGGCGCTAACGGTAACGATTTACTCTTTGGCGGTAACGGTCAAGACATACTCAATGGTGATGCTGGCAATGACAATCTCGCTGGCGGTATTGGCAGTGATCGCTTAACCGGCGGTGACGAGCAAGACACACTCACTGGTGATGCTGGAAACGACAATCTCCAAGGCAATAATGGTGATGATCTACTCTTCGGCGGTATTGACAGTGATCGCCTAATTGGGGGTGACGGTCAAGACACGCTCACTGGTAATGCTGGCAATGACAATCTCCAAGGTGATAATGGTGATGATCAGCTCTTTGGCGCTAATGGTAACGATTCGCTTTTGGGGGGTGATGGTCAAGACATCTTAGTTGGCGGTGCAGGTAACGATTTCCTCATCGGTGGCAAAGGCGATGATAACCTGAATGGCGGTGCTAGTAGTGATATCTTCGTTCTGGCAAAAGCCGCCGAGCATGACATTATTACTGACTTTAGTTTAGGTCAGAGCGACAAAATCGGCTTGTCTGGTTTAAGTTTTAATCAGTTGTCTTTCTCTGATGATCAAATTCGTTTGGGTAATCAAACTTTAGCTATCCTGACTAACTTTGATACAACTACGCTGACTCAGAATAACTTTATCTCTGTTTAAGTCTTTTAGCTGGACAAGTGTTTGCCCACTCTACAACCTCGGCTAGGAGCATAGTACAGAATTTATCAAATTTACCAACGGCAAAGAAATAACGGTAGAGACAGCATGGCGTTGGGAATGGGAACGAGTGCTGAATTATGCTAGTAGTTGAAAGTTTTCAAGTCAGGGTTACTTAACGGTTGCCGTAGCTGTGTACTACTTTAATCCCACCAATAACAAACAACAACTGCATCACGGGGGTGTTGAAGATCATTACCTTCAAATCGAGTTCTCAGTTGACGTTTGAGCCGAAAACTATACTCCTCATTCGTGCCATCAGTGACTTCTACCGAATCAGCGCACCACTTTTTACCCAAATCTAAAAGCTGAGATACCTTTGTATCTTGGTTTTCGGTGAGAATGTAGAGTGTATCGGCAGGATAAGCAACGAAATGGATAATGCTAGTTTCAGGCATGGGACGATAGTTGGCCATTGCCAAGAGTGTATCGATTACGCCACCAAAGCTTATACCAATTCTCTATGAAGTTGCACTTAATAAAGCTCTTGTGATGTAATCCCATCCACAAATCGATGCGATTGCTTCGGTAGAAATAGAGTCAAGAACCTGTTTGAGCTTGTGTCTTAATTGATCCAAGTGTGTGCAATGTTCCCAAGACAATTCATGCTTAATGTGTTCCCATAAACGCTCAATGGGATTAAGCTCTGGACTATTGGGGGGAATGTCACTAAGAAAAGCTGGGGGAGCTGGGGAGGCT